>NZ_JACVWJ010000006.1:0-293118 GCF_020676075.1 Clostridioides sp. ES-S-0001-03
GAAGAAGCAAAACCAGTTTCCCCAACATAAACATACAATGTAGTTAGTTTATTTAATGTAAGTTCGCCTTTAGAATATCCGCCTCTAGCATCAGTATCCCAAGAAGAATTATTAATACCGCCAGAAGAAGCATAAATTTTACCAGTATATTTAATTCCAGCGAGTTCAGCTAATTCTTCATCTATGATTCCAACAACTTTGTCTGTAGACATATAAAGCACATTCCTTTCTAAGATAATTTATTGCTAAAATTATTAAAATTAAATATCTATATTTAAAGTATAGTTTATTCGAAAAAGAAAAGATAGTATAATATAGTTTTTTCATATCTGACCTTACATAACCTCTTTTTATATGATTTATAAATGGTAACTAAGGCTCTATTTTCAAATTATTTTTGGAAAATTTTTAGTTTTTTAAGCTTATATTATATATATATCATTTTTTACTTGAAAATATATATATTCTGAATTATTATAATAGTAAGAATTGAAATGAAATTAGGCAAGGCTGTTGAAAGATTTTATGATTAGATATGGAGAAAGTATAGTAGACTTTTGTTTGTACAGAATAATAATGCATGTTTTATTTTAAAGTGTTCTATGATAATATTATTTTTATATATCAAATAAATTACCAACAGGAGGAAATTATGAACGCTCAACAAGAAGTATATAAAAAATTGGATGAACTAAATATATCTTATGAAATTGTAAATCATCCTGCAGTCTATACAATTGATGAAATGGAACAATTAAAAACACTACAAATGGAGTTTGTTGTAAAAAATTTATTCCTTCGTGATTCTAAGGGTAAAGAGCACTTTTTAGTTGTCTTAGGTAAAGATAAAAAAGCAGATTTAAAGGATATACGCAAAAAAATTGATAGTAAACCTCTTAGTTTCGCTTCTGAAGAAAGACTTGAAAAATATCTAAAACTTACTAAGGGAGCTGTAACACCTTTTGGTATACTAAATGATACTGATGCTATTGTAAAAATTGTATTTGATAAAGATTTATTGAAAATGGATAAAATAGGTATACATCCAAATGACAATACTGCCACTGTATTTTTAAAGTTTGAAGATTTAAAAAGGATTATAGAAAAAAATGGAAATGAAATATACTATGTAGAAGTATAGTTTTATTATTTTACATATAATAAATGATAGATAAAGTGGGTACCTCAAAATAAAAATTTGAGTCATCCACTTTTTTATACAAAAAATAGAAAGGGGGGTTCATAAGAACCCCTAGTATAATTCACACTACTTCCATAGGATGAACTCTGTATTTTCAATGTTTAAATCGCCTTTTGGGACAATTGTGAATCATTTGAACTCAATCACGCAGGTATCTCTTTTATTTTCTATTAAGTCATATCATCCCTAAGCGCATCAATAATATTTTCTCTTTTTATTTTACTAATGGCATACAACATTGTAATGAACACTATAAAGAGAACGACAAACACGCTGATTCCGATACTGGTCCATGGAAGTACAAAATCTATATCATCTTTGACCATTCCTTTATGAATTAGCCAGGAAGAAATTACAGCTATAGGAAGTCCAAAGAGCAGCGACCTCATGCCATAAAAGGCACACTCAAAATTCATCATCTTCTGAAAATCACGTTCAGACATTCCCACAGAGCGAAGCATGGCAAGTTCACGACGGCGTAGCTTGATATTTGTGGAAATTGTGTTGAATACATTGGCTACTGCAATCAGCGAGATCATAATTATAAAAGTATATGCGAACACATTGGCAATAAAGATGTAATTACGGTTTTCGTCCATCATTCCATACATATTGTACAGGTTGTACTCAGCCGTAATCCCTTCCCTCTCGATGATTTTCTCCATTTCTGCAACTGACTGATTGGGATTCTTTGATTTAAAACTCAAGCTTTTAATTCCTTTAGAAATACTTGGAGTCTCAAACGAATCTTTGACCGAATAAGGTGCCAACACCCTGAAGCAGGCTTTCCTCATCTTTGAGTTTCTGACACCTGGTGGAGAATCAGGTGGCACGACTTTTACAAATGAAATGTTTACATTTTGCCTATCGACTGTGTTCGACTTGCTATCAGCTTCAGGAGTAAGTTTAAGATTTATGGAAGAATTTGTGAAGATATCAATAGTATGGTCATCCTCCACCATCATTGAAACGGCAATCATTTTTGCATTTTGCCCAGTGTACTCTTCTGTTGGCAACCCCAGACTTTTGATAATATTCAGATACGTACTGTCATCAAGAAACTGCATATCTACTGGCATATCAACCGTTTCAGATGGCGAATGTGAACCTTCATAGTTCAAGTAATCATCTGTAAGTTCACTTACTTTAACAACACATGAATAGGTCATAAGTTCTTGATACAAGCCTTCATACACACCATTGGTAGTCTTCAGCTTATCGTATAGCTGTAGCATTTTACTGTCATTCATGTCCTGTGTGGAAAAAATGATGTCCTGGTCAGTAACCTCTGATGCCTGATTTGAAACTTGTTTCAAATCAGCTACCAAAGCACTGGTCGATATGAACAGCACTATACTTAAAACAAGCGATAGCACAATACTACGATAGCGTTTCTTGTTTCTTTTAAAATTCTTCAGCGCCAGAGTTCCCTCCAGACCGTAAATACGCTGTTCAAGCTTTGATATCCTTACTGCTTTGGATTCAATTTTCACCTCGTTCGTCTGGCGAATACACTCCATCACTGGTTTGCTGGCAGCCTTTCTAGCTGGAATATAAGCCGATATCAAGATGGTAACCATGCTGACCACTGCCGCAACGACGATTGCTGGGATGGACAACGTCAAGGTCAAAGGTACATTGGTGTAGAGAACATTTGCGAAATTTTTGGAGATAACAGAAATAACAAGTCCAATACTAACTATACCAACCGCAACACCAATTGGTATGCCAACAGCACCAATGCAAAGACCTTCAAATAAAACTGAATTACGTAGCTGCTTTGCTGTAGCTCCAACAGATGAAAGGATTCCAAACTGCTGTGTGCGTTCGTTCAACGACATGTTAAACGAATTATATATCAGAAAAATCGATCCGAGCATGATTATGGCGACCACAATACCACCAACTGAGTACAAAAGCATATTGAACAAGTTATTGTCGGAAATACCCATGAAACGCAACACATTATCATTTAAAACGTAAGCATGGTCTCCAGTACTGTTTGTATATGAATGAACCTGACGTGGATTTTTCAACGTGACAAACAGGCTAAGGCTGTCAGCCTTGATTTGTGCATCCGCTTTGGTTATCAATGTGTATCCTGGTGCGGAAGATTCCTCAAAGACAGGCCTTTGGCAGGTACCAACAACTGTGTAGCTTCTCTCGCCTTGTGGAACAAGAGTTTCATCTCCAGCAGTATATTGGTCACTCTGACTAAGCTTCTCATTTCCATTCATACGGTTTCCCACAGGCAAAGAAATAGTGTCGCCCACTGCGAACTTGACACCGCCATCTGTTGCAACTTTACCCGAAACAAGAATCTCTCCACTGTTTTCAGGTAATCTGCCAGAAATCAAAGTTATAGGCAAAGTATCAAAGGCTTTTTCGCTGAATCCAGCTATAAAAAGATACGGTTTGTTTGGGTTTTTGTTACCATCAAGCTTTGCATAGCCAATATTTTCAAATGTTGCGGTATTTGCAACTTTATCATTTCCTATCTGTTTCTGTACGAAAGAGGAATTAACATCCAAAAACTCAACGTGCCAACCACCATATTTCTCAATCGAACCATTTACCATATAGTTTTGCAGGGAAATGGCAAGTGTAGCAACTGCTGTAATCATAGCAGCAGACAGAACAACTCCGATAACTGTTACAATCGTTCGTGTGCGTCTCTTTTTCATGTTTTGCAGTGCAACTTTGTTGAAAATGTTCATGGATATACCTACCTCCTTTCATCTCGCGTCACTTTGCCATCTGATATGCAGATAATGCGGTCTGCTTGCAGGGCTATATTTTCGTCATGCGTTACAATGATAAGGGTTTGACGATATTTTTTATTGCTTAATTTCAATAGATTGATAATTTCATGTCCATTTCGACTATCTAAACTACCTGTGGGTTCATCAGCAAGCATTACCGCTGGGGCATTCATTAAAGCACGTCCTATGGAAACACGCTGTTGCTGACCTCCAGAAAGCTGATTTGGTAAATGCGTTTTGCGGTCTTTTAGCCCAAGTAGGTCCATCAAGTCATTTAAGCGTTCCTCATTGACCTTTCGCTTGTCCATCAGTATAGGTAAAGTGATGTTTTCCACAACATTCAGAGTTGGAATAAGGTTATGAAATTGGTAAATCAGTCCGACTTGTCGCCTACGGAAAATGGCCAGCTTTTCATTGCTTTGGGCATATACATCCTGACCGTCCAAATACACCTTTCCGCTTGTTGGTACGTCCACTCCACCGATGATATGAAGTAATGTGGATTTTCCTGAGCCAGATGAACCAATGATTGCAGTAAACTCCCCCTTTTCTATTGTAAGCGAAACATTATCAAGTGCGGTAACTTTGTTCTCGCCCTTGCCGTAGACCTTGCATAGATTTTCAATTTTTAAGAACTCCATTATGTAAGTCTCCTTTCTTATGGTTTAACCATATAATATAACTTTCAACTTACATCTGTGTGACTTTCAGGTGAGAGATTAGTCACTTTGGGAAACGAATTACAAATATCGCGCCACCTTTTTGGTGATTTTTTGCAGTAATCGTCCCTCCCTGTCGTGTTATAATTATTTTACAGAGTGCCAATCCAATCCCATATCCTGTGGCTTCTGCGTTTTTACCACGATAAAATCTATCAAACAAATAAGGTAAATCTTCTTTTTCAAATCCTGTGCCACTGTCATGGATAGTAATCTCAGTAAATAGCGGATTATCCTCACAAACAATCTCAATCTTCCCATTATCGCCTGCACTTTCCATACAATTTTTGAGGATATTCTGAATTGCTTCTGAAAGCCAACCCGAATCACCCTGAATAATCATTCCTTTAGGCACATCTATTTGTAAAGCAATGTTATGCAGTTCAATTGGAATTAGAAATGGTCGAAGTGAGTTGTATATCAAGTTGTTCACATCTATCTGCTCGCTTTGGAAAACTACAATACCTGCGTCTAAGCGAGATAACTTCAATAGGGAAGTAATCAACCAATCCATCTTTACAAATAATTCCTCTGTTTCCCTCACCAATGCCTTTCGTTGATTTTCATCAGAGCTATTTGATAGCAATGACAGAATAATATTCGCGGATGTAAGAGGTGTGCGGAGTTGGTGGGCTATGTCAGCCAACGAATCAGCAAGATGTTCTTTTTCTTTTTTTAGCGCATCGTTTTGTTCCCGAATACATAGTGTCATTTTTGTTATCTCGCTGTGCAGAATGGAAAGTTCGCCCTCGTCCGATTCACCAATATACAGATGGTCAGCATTATGAAGCACAAGATCAATTTGATTAGAAATCTGTGCAATATTTTTATATCGAGCTTTGGTAAAAGAGAAAAACGCTAAACCAAAGGCAGTAACAGAAATAATAGAAAGGATTCCAGCCACCATATTTATTGTAAATCCAAGCGTTACAGTGGTGACAGCCATTAAAGAGAACAAAATAGCAAACTGCTTAAACTCTCTATTTCGAAGCATAATCGTCCCCCAATCTATACCCTGTCCCACGAACAGTCAGAATTATTTGTGGGCTTGCTGGGTCGCTCTCTATCTTCTCCCTCAAGCGCTTTATGTACACAGTTAATGTATTATCATTGACAAACTCACCCGCCGCGTCCCATAATTCATCAAGGAGCCTGCTCCTCGTGATAATACTTTTGGGGTTATTAATAAACACCAACAACAAGCGGTACTCTAAAGCTGAAAGAAAAACCTCATTGCTGTTTTTTTTCACAACGCCACTTGCCATATCGACATGAAGCCCACAGATTTCAAAAGCCGCTTCTGAACGTCCGTTTTTTCGTAGGGCAGTTCCAATTCGCGCAATCAATTCACGTGGACGAAAAGGTTTTGTTATATAGTCATCTGCGCCTATATTCAGCCCAGTAACAACACTCGCCTCATCGCCTGAAGCTGTCAGAAAGATAACAGGAACATCTTGCATTTCTTTGATTTCTGTGCAAACTGTAAAACCATTTCCGTCAGGTAAGGAAATATCAATTAACGCCAAGTCAAATTTATTACTGGAAAGCATGGCAATAGCTTCACCTCGTGTAGGAGCGTGAGTGACTTCAAATCCTTCTGAGTGCAGCAAAAGCATAAGATTTTTAGCGATTGCTTTATCGTCCTCAACCAAAAATATTCGTTTCATTTGTTTTCACCATCCTTTACTTTACTATTTCTATATCGTCCATCAGCTGAAACAAATCACATATTCTTCATTTTTTTGTTTACTTAACCCGCTCAGCAGAGTAATTTCATATCACTATTATGTATGCAATTTCCCAATTTTTCAAGGATTCTTTTGTTGTTATATAGCTCACGCGTAACACCTCCATTGCTATATTATATTTCTTTTGATGGAAATACACAAGTTGAGGTCTGGGTAAAACTGCTTTAACAAGCATCTTTACATTTGAAAATAGTTCTCCATAATGAAATCAATTTTCGAAAGTTCTCATTTTGCATTGTTATGGAAAGTAACCATATTCCTGTAAATACAGGTTTGATAAATGCCTTACCTATATTTACAGTGTCAAATGTACATGTTTATAGTGTAATAAAGAGGGTGAAAGCAACAAGTGCTTTCACCCTCTTTGAATATATAGCTTGTGTCACCCAATAGAATCCCATAATCACTTGCAATCAAAATTCCACTATTTTTTATTACTTTTTCCTTGCAGAAACAAGTAACATCATAGGTCTACGTAATTCATCTTTCATTTCAGGAATCGTATTTAATAATTTCTCTTCTGGTTGAGGTTCGATTATTTCTAATATCTCAAATCCAGTTTTAACTAAAGTATTTAGATAAGTAGTTAATGTTTTATGATATTTTATAACTTCTTCCCCTAAAAAATTTGATTTTCGAAGTCCCTCTATAAAATAGTTATCTACTGGCCAGTGTAAATTGTTTCCATCTTTATCACAGTACCATTCTTGAGCTCCATATGCAGTGAATATAGGATGTTCAACTGAAAATACAAAATCTCCTCCGCTTGAAAGACAATTGCTTATATTTTTACATATATCTTCAAATGATTGAATATAATGAAAAGCCAAAGAACTAATTACTACATCAAAGCAATCTTTTGGGAAGTCTATATCTTCAATAGGTATACATATGTATTTTATATTATCAAATTTGGTTTTATTTCTTGCTTCTTTTAGCATCTTTTCTGAAATATCAATTCCAATAGCAGACTCTGCACCATTTTCAACTGCATATTGACAGTGCCATCCAAAACCGCACCCTAAATCTAATACTCGTTTCCCCTCAAAATCAGGTAACATTTTTTTTAGAGTATGCCATTCTCCAGCACCTTCAAGACCTTTTTTAGAGCGTTCCATATCACTGTATTTACAAAAAAATTCATCATTATCATATTTATTTTGTTTCATTTAATTTCCTCCATTTTAACTGTACTTGTTTAACTATATTTGCCAAAATATAAAATGCAAATCTTCACTACTTTACACAATAACATTTTTTAAATTTATAAAATTAAATTATTATTTATATGAATTAATTTAATATCTATTATTAATAAATTTTGTGCCTATATAATTTATATAAAAACATTACTGTTTTAATTTTATATCTTAATTTACAAATAATCAATACAATCTATTTAATATAATCGATTACTTGAAAAATTCAAATATAAAAATTATTTTTAAATTATTGTAGAAATAAATTCTATAGGTATATATTTTTGTAACAACTACAACAAATATTTAATATTATATATTATTCGGATGTCTTATGGGAGGTATTTATTATGTTTAAAAAAATAATCGCAATTGCAAGTTCTATTGTTATGAGCACAATATGCTTAACTGGATGTGATTTTAACTCTAATGATGAAAATGATAAGTCTGCTTCATCTAAAGACTTAGATAAAGTAACTATTGCAGAAGTTACTCATTCTGTTTTTTATGCCCCACAATATGCTGCTATTACAAAAGGATTCTTCGAGGATGAAGGAATAAAGGTTGACCTTATAAATACTCAAGGTGCGGATAAAACTATGGCAGCTTTAATTTCAGGTGAAGCAAATGTAGGCTTAATGGGTCCTGAAGCTTCCATATATGTATATAATCAAAACAAAAACGATTATGCTGTAAACTTTGCACAATTAACTAAAAGAGATGGTAGTTTTTTAGTTGCCAGAGAAAAAATGCCTAATTTCTCCTATGATGATTTAAAAGGAAAAGAAATATTAGGTGGTAGAAAAGGTGGCGTTCCACTAATGACTTTTGAATATGTTCTAAAAGACAAAGGACTTACTATTGGAGAAAATTTAAAAGCAGGCAATGTCAACGTAAGAACTGATGTACAAAAATCAGTCTGTTTATAACTGTGATTTATAGCATCTAAAATACATATAATATAATTATTACTAAATTTAATGTCAAGATAATATAAAAAGACATAGATGCATCACTCTTCATTTATGTCTTTTTTGTATTATTATTTTTTTCATATATTTCTATATGATATATTAATTAACTTGATGTTTTCTAAAGTTATTCTTAACAAAAGGTAAAAAAATAATTGATAATATTAAACCTGTAAAAATAATCATTGTAGGTAAATCTATTATTAAGTTTCCAAATCTGTAGTTTACATACTCAGAAAATGAGAATGAAATAGCATTTGATGGTAAAATTCGAAGAATCTGATTATATAGCCAATTTGTCTCACTATATTTTAAGAACAGTGGTATAAATAGTAACACTATATCTGTAATTAAAACGGGAAAAGGCGATTTCATGCAAGAAGATAATAAAAGTGTAAATCCAATTAATGCTATTAATATCATATAGATAACTAAAATACTCAATAAGGTTGCTTGTAAAAATGTAACTGGGTATGGTGTTGAGCTCACTGTAAGTTGTAATGGTAAATTCCATCCATCTACTCCAAAAGACAATATAAGAATTCCAATAGATATAATTGTATTTATTATAAAAACAATTGTCCCAAATAAAAAGGAACTTATTATTTTAGCTGTTATAACTTTTGTTTTTCCATATTTAGAAGACAATATCACTGAATCAGTACCTGATTGATATTCTCCTGAAAATACAGAAGCTATACTTATACAGATAGCCAATATAGTGAAAATTAGTAAGTCTCTACCCAGTAAAAAATAATTCCAGCCTTCATAATATCCATTTAAATAGGGTTCATTTATTTTCTTATTCTTAGATAACCAAAACTCTTTTTCTTTTTGTGCATAATTTCCATCTGAATATTCACTGTTTAATATTGTATTTACTTTTTCATTTCTAAACTTATAAAAATTAGTTCTATTTTTTAATGATATTGATTGAAGTATCATAGAATTAAAATCATTTGGTGCATTATATGATTCTGTTATAAAGTTATAAAATGTTTTGTTTGGATAAAAGAATCTCCAATAAACGCCTTGCTTAAAACTTGAAAATCCATTTTCATCTTTTACAATATTATTTGTATTATTAAAATTTTTTTGATATTCTCTGATTGAGTTTTCTATTTTTTTATCTGTTATGTATCCCTCGTTTAATTTAGATTGTTGTTTTGAAAGTTCAATAGCTTGTAGCCCTCTATACTCTTTACCATTCTCATCATAGGATTTTTCTTTGAGTGGCATTAAGGCAAAAAGAAATATACTTAAAATCAAGCTTCCTAAAACAACTGCTATTGTAGACTTTCTTTTTATTATCTTTTTTAATTCAAACTTAATTAATGTAGACATATTTATCCCCTCACACATATTTATTGTACTTCATTAAAACAATATAAATATAAATCTTCTAATGTTGGTCTTAGATTACATGCATTATCATGTGGTTTTATATCACTTATAATTCTAAGAGTGGCAACACCTCCAGAGTGATGAATATTTACCAAACAATATTTACTAGCCATATAATCTACTTCATTTTCATTAACCACACATTTCCATACTTTATCTTCTATTTTTGATGTTACTGCTTCCACTGAACCATCCAAAATTAGATTCCCTTTTTTCAGTATTAAAATTTTATCTGCAATATGTTCTACATCAGATACAATATGAGTAGATAAAATTACAATTTTTTCCTTGGAGAATTCTGAAATCAAATTACGAAAACGGACTCTTTCTTTTGGGTCTAAACCAGCTGTTGGCTCATCTAATATTAAAATTTTAGGGTCATTAAGCAATGTCTGAGCAAACCCAAGTCTTTGTTTCATACCACCAGAAAATGTTCTTATTTTTTTATTAACGACACCTGACAATCCAACCAACTCTAATAATTCTTGCGATTTTTCTTTTGCGTAACTAGGAGTTAAACCTTTCAATGAAGCTATATATAACATAAACTCTTTTGCAGTAAAGTCTGGATAATATCCAAATTCTTGAGGAAGATATCCAATCATATCTCTAAAATCTTCTCCCATATCCAAATTATTTTTACCATCTATCTTCACTTCTCCAGAGGTTGGGCTTAATACTCCGCAAATCATTCTTATAAGAGTTGTTTTTCCTGCTCCATTTTCTCCTAAGAATCCATATATACCTTCATTTAGCTTGAATTCTATCCTATCTACTATAATTTTGTTATCATATTGTTTTGTTAGACATTCTAAACTTAGTTCCATACAATTCCTCCTAATACTATATATTGTTATTTATTATTTAGATAATAATGTTTTCAAATGAACAAAGATGTTTCCATGTTTTTTTTATTTCATGTATTAATATTACTGATGTCACTAAAAAAATAATTAACCATTGCTCTATTGATTCAAATTGATATATACTGTTTTTAAAAGTACCAAGCATAAATATTAACAAGACAAGAGATGTACCATAAATCATACAATAGTAATTTGTATACTTACCTCTATTTCTATTTATAATTTCTAAGCATCCAATACACATTAAGTTAAAAGGTACTAATATATAAATTATTATATACAAGGTATTGATATCAATTATTTGTTTTGCTAGTAATAAAATAACGCACATAAATAATAAATCACTTACTCCAAAAACAATCATTCTAGTAGCAATAATTTTATGTAATGTATTTTTTGTTGAAAATTCTATTTCCAATACACTATTGTTATATACTTTTGCTATCTCCTCTATATTAGTCAATATAAAAAGTGGAACTGCTACAGAAACCAAGGATAATATTTCATAAAATGAGTTATTATCTCTTGATGTATTGAATAGTAATGCACATATTGTACATAACACTAGAAATTGTATAATCCAGGTTCTTTTTCGTATAAAACCAATTTGAGAGATAAAAAAATCTATACTATTCATCCTTTTATCAGCGTTACTAAACGTCATTTTATGTATTGTTTTAATAGTCTTTTCAAAAGCTGAAACTTCATATTTAGGAACTGTATACTCCATTAAACTTTTTTTGATTTTTTTCTTATTCATAGTTTGCCTCCTTCCATATATGCCTCTAATTTTTTTAAGGCCATACTCATCCTATACTTTGTAACAGATACACTGGAATCCATAATTTTAGCAATATCCTTAAATTTCAAATCATGATAATACCGCAAAATTACTACTTCAAATTCTGTTTCTGGCAATTTAGTCAAAGCTTCTTTTACAAATATTTTGTTTTCTACATCTACTAATTCTTGTTTAGATTCTTCTTTGTCTAGTGACTCTAAATATAGGGGTTGTTTTTTCTTCCAAAAATCCTTACACCTATTTCTAGCAATAACATATAAATAATTTTCAAATTTACCATAGTGTTTATAATTACTTATATTTTTTATAACTGTTACAAATACATCTTGAGTTAAGTCCTGTGCAGTCATTTGATTATCTACATGGCGATAACAATAACAATAGACGCTATTATAATATTTCTCTATTAAAGTATCAAACAATTCTTTTTTACCTGTTTTTATTTGTGCTATAATCCTAGAATCATTCACTATTATCACCTCCATCACTCTATATAACGATTAAAACAAAGATAATCTTCAAATGACTTTATACCTTTAGATAATGCCCTATTTATTCCTTGTTTTGCTGTTTTGTTTAACGCTAAACTCTTATTGATAACTATTTTAAATTTAAGTATAATATATAAAACTAAATATTGATTATAATTTAATTATCCTCTCTTAAAATATCCTGTTTATAAATTTTAATATCCTCTTCAAGAGCTTCTTGTGAGTCACTATTTAATTCCTTATTTATGTATATCTTGTCTATAAAAAGTTTAAGCTTTCCTCTATAAGATAATTTGAATATAATGTATGCAATACAACCACCTAAAGTATTCATTATCAAATCATCTATATCTACAGCTCTTAACTGTGGAACTATAGACATGCAGTTCATAATTAATTGAATAGTTTCTATTGATAATGATATTAAAAAGCTAACTATAATTGTTTTTTTAAAATTTCTTAAACTTGATTTTATTAAACATAGATATAATGTAAATGGTAATAACAACAAAGTGTTGCCAATTAAATTATTTTTTATAAGATTTATATTTGTATACTTATTTTCTATGAAATCTCTAAATGGCAATAGATTTATATTCATTTTTTCATAAATCGTAAATCCTGAGAAATAATTTTCATCTGTATCTATTGGCAAAATGACTAAACTTATTAATATAAATAAATAAAGTATAAATATGTTGACCATTATTTCTTTTAAAAAAATATACTTCTCTTTATTCTTATACTTATTTATAAGTACAATTACCCTAACTATTACCCATATTGGTAATCCACACACAAATAACTTCATTATATCAAATTTCATAATCTACCTCCTTAGTATTTGATCTACCTCCTTAGTATTTGTAATTTGAAAACTTTAAGTAATTTTATCCTTATAAAATTGATTTATCTAGTGTAAATTACTTCTACCATCTTATATAACGATTTACAGTTTCAAAAAGTCAGTATTAAAAAATTATTTTATAAAATATATTCTTTAATATTTATCAATAATAATTTGAAACTTATATACTATCTGAAAATAAAAATAAAAGCTCTCTCCAAATATTTTATATATTTAGAGGTAGCTTTTATTTTTAATAACTATATTTGATTTGGATAATCTAAGGTAGTGTTTATATAAAGTTTATATTTTATTTGAAAGTATAAATGTATCGTACATCAGTAATTTTTTTATCCATAATCTCAATAGTATATACATCATTATTACAATAAAATCCATGTTTCTCATAAAATTTTCTCGCTCTCTGGTTTTCTTCTAATACCCAAAGATAAATATTACTAAATCCTGACAATCTCATATCATCTAGAGCACTTTGAAATATTTCATTTCCAACACCTTTTCCAAAATACTGAGGAAGTAAATACAATGAAACTATCTCGCCCCAATCTTTTAAAGTATCATCCCTTGAGTTGCCATAAGCAATACAACCAATTGGTTTATTATTATCAAAAATCATTTTAGCTGTTATTTTATTGTTTCCAATTAAATCTTTAAAAGTTTCAACCCAAAAATCGTCCTTTAAATCGTCTAAATAACTCTGTGGTATAATTCCCTTATATGCTGTTTTCCAACTTTGAGCATAAATCTTACTTATATTTTCTACATCATCTATTACAGCGTTTCTAATTTCCATCTTCTCCTCCTTAAACATAAAATATTTATGATAGTTATTTTCTATTTTATAATCTTTTATAGTAATAAATTTTAAAAATTATATAACTTACTTTAGTAAGAGTATACCAGTTTTCTTTTATACAATAAATTAAATTTTAAAATAATACTGATATTTCAAATCTTAACAATATTTTATAAGAAATTATCATATGTAATCTAAGTTTTAATGAGTATATTATTAGTTAAAGATTTATTATAAATTAACTAGTGAAGTTTTAATGTTAAGTTTTTAAATATATTTGTCCTATTTTATATCATAAAGAAGTGCTAATTACTAGCAACTTCCTTATTTGAGTTTTGTACTTTTAATTGTCTATCTATCATTATTTTTTCTATTGCTTTATATATTCTATCATCTTTATCCTGTTTTTCTCCTATTGTAAACTTTCTTCCTAGTGTTGTTTCAGGAGATACTACATGGCATACAGTATTTCCATGTAGTACTGTCATGGATATTTTATAACCATTATCGTCTGTTGGAACATCTACATCATCATCAAAGTATGTTATAGTAGTTGTACCATCCAAATCTTTTTCTATCTTTGGCATGCAAATCCCCTCCTCTCTTATATTTTATGTATATTAAAAATTGTCCTATTCTTAATTAATATTTATAAGTATTTAAGTAGTGTAATTTATGAAAAACAGCAATATATATCCAAAATACTCCATACAGTTAAGCACTTAATTAGATACTTTATGTAGTAAATTAAAACCATTATACTCTAATAAAATTAAGTGCTAAACTATGATATACTAAATATAAAAAAATTATATAATTAATAACTTTAATACTTAAGATTTAATATTTAAGTTGATTTTCAATACTAAATCTATACTTTATTATGCTAGTTAATTTGTGCATAAAAAGAGAGGAAGAATTATTTTAAAATAGGTATTATAAAAAGTACAAGGAGCTGATTTTATGGAATGGATTGAAAAACTAAACAAAGCAATTAACTATATTGAAGAAAACATAACAAAAGAAATTGAATATGAACAACTGTCAAAAATAGCTTGTTGTTCTACATATCATTTTCAAAGGATGTTTGCTTATATGGCAGATGTACCTCTTTCTGAGTATATTCGACGTAGACGTATGTCTTTGGCTGCTGTAGAATTACAAAATGATAATAAAAAAATAATTGATGTAGCTTTGAAATATGGATACACTTCTCCAACAGCATTCAATCGTGCCTTTAAAAGTATTCATGGTATTGCACCATCAATTATACAAAAAGGAGAAACAATAAATTTAAAGGCCTTTCCTCCAATTAGCTTTAAAATTACTATAAAAGGAGCTGAAGAAATGAATTATAGAATTGAAAAGAAAGAAGAATTTCGTATTGTTGGTGTATCTCAACGCCTTCACACTGAGTTAGAAAAAAACTTTGAGATTGTTCCAAAAATGTGGCAACAATCTGCATTAGATGGAACTATTCAAAAACTGTTACCTATGATGAATAGCCAACCAAAAGGTGTATTAGGTGTAAGTGTGTGTAATGATTCAGAAGAGTGGAAATACTTTATCTCTGTTGCAAGCACAGAATCCATAGATGATAAATTAGATGAATATACTATTTCACCTTTTACTTGGGCAATATTTTCTGGAGAAGGACAATGCCCACAAGCTATACAAGAACTAGAAAAACGTATTGTAACAGAATGGTTACCTACTTCCGGATATGAGTATGACAATGGTCCTGATATTGAACTTTACTTAAATCCAGACCCACAAAATTCTAAGTTTGAAGTATGGATACCTGTTATAAAAAAATAGCCTATAAATTTAATTTATATAGATATATAGAAATAGAAAGATAGAATTTATGCAAAAGTGAAGTTCTATTTATAATAACAAAGACTTGAATATATATGTGAAAATAAACATGTTAAAAAATAAAATCTATTTTTTACATGTTTATTTTTTATGTTTTAAATATAATCAGTTTACTGCTGAATATAATATATTCAAGGAGTGTGATTTAATGAATGTTTCTATTTATCTGCGAAAAAGCAGAGCTGATGAAGAAGCAGAACACAGAGGTGAGTTTGAAACCTTAGGTAGACATAAAACAACACTACTAAAACTAGCAAAAGAACAAAACTTAAATGTAATTGATGTTAAAGAGGAACTTATTTCTGGAGAAAGTATAGAATATAGGCCTAAGATGTTAGAGCTACTAGATGAAGTTAAAAGTAATAATTATGATGCTGTTTTAGTAATGGATATTGACCGTTTAGGACGTGGAAATATGCAAGACCAAGGATTAATATTAGATACTTTTAAAAAGTCTCAAACAAAAATTATTACTCCTAGGAAAACTTATGATTTGAATGACGAATTTGATGAAGAATATTCTGAATTTGAAGCTTTTATGGCTCGTAAAGAATTAAAACTAATATCTAGGCGTATGCAAAGAGGTAAAATTAAAAGTATTGAAGAAGGTAAGTTTATTGCTCAGTCTCCTCCCTATGGATATGATATTAAATACTTAAACAATAAAGAAAGAATTCTTGTAGTAAATAAAGATAAAGCAAATGTTATTAAAATGATATTTGATATGTATTTAAAAGGAATTGGAGCCTGTAAAATATCCAAGTATCTAAATGAACTTGGTTATAAAACCACAACAGGTAGAACTTGGTATGAAAAAGGTGTAAGAGATATTATAAAAAATAAAGTATATTGTGGCTACATAGTATGGAATAAAGTTGAGAGAAAAAGAAATTCTAGTAGGACTAGAGGCATCGAGGAACAAATGGAAGTAAAAGGAAAACATGAACCAATAATAAGCGAAGAAATATGGAATAAAGCGCAAGATATAAGAAAAAAACGCAGTAACTCACCTACTCCAAACAATAAAATAACCAATCCTTTAGCTGGAATTATAAAATGTGGATATTGTGGTCATACTTTAGTTGCAAAATCTAATACAACATCAAAAGGATATGAAAAATATATAGTCTGCACTAATTGTAAAAACAAATCTACTAAATTATACATATTAGAAAATAAAGTTTTAGAGGTTTTAAGTAAATGGCTAACAGATTATAAGCTATCTTTGAAAGAAGAACTTGTTTTTAAAGATAAATTTGAAGATAATTTAAAATGTACTCTAACATCCTTAAAAAAAGAACTTGAGAACCTAGAGAAACAAAAGGGAGGATTACATGATTTTTTAGAACAAGGAATATATAGTTCAGATGTATTTATAGAACGTTCAAATATACTTACATCACGTATAGAAGATGTTAAAAATTCTATAAATAAAGTAAATATAGATATTAAAATAGCAAAGGAAAAAAGCACTGTTAGAATGCAAATTATTCCTCAACTTGAAAAAGTTTTAAGAGAATACACAGAAGAGAAAGAGCCTTATCTGAAAAATATATTACTTAAAACTATAATTGACCATGTTGTATATAAAAAAGAGCCTAATCAAAAATGCGATGATTTTTCTTTAATACTATACCCCATTATATCAAAAGATTAATTGTATATTTCAATGTTATAAACAGACTGACTACCAATTTGGAGTAATGGCTGGGGCTTTTGCAGGTGGTGAAGGTGACTTTACAACAGCATTTGAACCTACAGCAACTGCCATGGAAAAAGAAGGCAGCGGATATATAGTAACATCTATAGGAAAAGATTCTGGAGAAATACCATTTACAGCTTACTCTACTACTAGATCTTACATGAAAAATAATAAAGATTTAATTCAAAGATTTACAAATGCTGTTTACAGAGGTCAATTATGGGTTCAAAAAGCTCCTAGTAAAGAAATCGCCGAAGCTATGCAACCTTTCTTTGAAGATATATCTCTAGAAGATTTAGTAACAGTTGTAGATAGATATAAGTCAATAGATGCATGGTCTCAAAACCCTGTATTAAAAGAGGAAGGTTTAAATAAACTAATGGATGTTATGAAAGAAGCTAAGGAATTAGACAAAGAAGCCCCTTACAAAGACATAGTAAATACTGAATTTGCAAATAATGCAATAAAAAATATAAAATAAATATGCATCAGTTTTAACTAAAAGCTTACAAAAATTATAAAAAGAGTCTTTTAAAAGACTCTTTTTATAATTGAGATTAAAGTTTATATTAAAAAATAGAAATTAAAGTATCGTAAAGATACCTATATATCTATCCTCTGTATTCTGCTCCAGCATTGATTTTTGTAATTTGAACAGCAACCATTTCCTCATTGCTTCCATTAGTAATTTCATGCCATTCTCCTGTTGGTACAAAAACAGTATCACCTTGTTTTACATCACACTCATGTTCTCCAAGTTTCATTTTCCCTTCTCCTTTTAAGAACACAAATATTTGTTCACCATTAGGATGTCTATGGGCATTAAGAACTTGATTAGGTTTAAAATAATAAACTTCTGAAGTTATATCATTACCAGCAAATACTGGTATTTTTGGTACTGCTGCATCATTATATTGAGCTAAGCTTCCATCTAATAGATTCTTTTTATTTTCATGCATACTATAAATACCTCTTTTCTATATTATAGATTTACTATTATTATTCCAATATAAAAAAATAGTATTCTCCTTATACATAATAGGAATAAAATTCTTTTACTTGTAACTATGACTCCTTAATATAAATTAAATTTTTTAATGTTTTTATTAAACTTACATCTTAACCTTTTAACACAGAAATTATTTCATTACATATATTTAATGATTATCTTGATTTTCTATTCTAATGTTTTTTTCATAGGTTGGTTTACTTTTGATTCTATTTTCAATATATGTTGAATTTGAAATAGAGTTATTCAAAAAGTTTGTAGAGATAAATTCTAATTTTAAATACATTATTGATGAAAATAAACATAAAAACAATACTACAACAGTGCTTCCTTTATATTTTTCACTAAACATATAATAAACACGTTTTTGAATATCTGATTTTTGATGTAAACCAGCTACAAATTTATTTGAATAATTTAATTTTTTTCTCATCATATTTATGATAATTAAAGCATACTCTTTTTTCTCTTCTATATTACAATTTTTTAAAACTCTTTCATCACAATAAAGTTCACAATCTAAATCTATAATCTTATCCATAATATACATAAAAGGATTAAACCAATAAACACATTTTAAAAATAACACTAAATATTTAATATAAAGGTCTTTATTCTTAAAATGTATAAGTTCATGTCTAAATATCCATTCAAGTTCTTTTAATGTATATTCACATGGCGGCAAAAGAACACATGAATCAAAAAATGCAGGTGTTTCAACTTCATAAGTGTATTTAAGTTTTATATCTTTACTTATTTTTAGTTCCTTTAATAAATTTTCATAAAGCTTGATTATATCTTTATCATCTATCTCATAAGATAAATCATTAATTAAATTTTTGAGTTTTATATATTTCAAAATATTGTAAATTAAATATACTATTGCACCAATAATCCAAATAAATATTAAAATGCCACTTTTAGAAATAGAAATATTATTAAAGTTTTCTAAGTTTATCTTTTTAATACTATCTTGATATTTCAATGTATTAAATGTAAAAGTATAATATGTAAATGGTAGCAAGAGTTTAATAACTACAATAAACCAGATATAATAATTAAATCTTTTACTAAATCTTTTAAATACACTTATTCTAAATACTAATAAAAGAATTAGGAATAAATTACTTACTAAAACCGTTCTAAAAATATCACTTAGAATCAAACTCATAGACTCTTCTCTCCTATTATATCTATTCTTCAATATGTTTATTTAACAATTTTTAAAAATCAGTTCAATATTAGTATTTTGTATTTAATTTTATGTATAAAGTAATTATAATTGTCATTAGTAAAATTTACCAGTATTATTTTGTTACTTATACTTACCAATAAACTTATTTAATTCTCTCCTTACCAAATCAGGTTTATCACGAAGCTATTTAGGCTAATTAAAATTTATTATATTAAATATAATTTATACTTAAAACTATATTATTAAAAAAAGGCATAAAATATATTATTTTATGCCTTTTTTTAATAGTATAGTTTTTTCAATACTTCTATAAACATAAATCGTTTATTTGTCAGTGAAATGTCAGTAATTTTTTTTGTTTTTTTTATTATTTTTTCATCTTTTTAGGATTCTCATAAACATTATATTTGTATTTATATTTTTAAAATTTATAGAAATCAAGCATATTAATTTACCACTCTAAATAGTTTTCACATTAAATTATTTAAACTTTATATTTTTTGTTTTAGCTATACCATATTTCTACCACAAAGAATTTATCGAATTTTATTTTCATTCAAATCCTTTTCAAATTAAAGACTCGTTGTATCGCATAAATTTCCATTAAAAATACTTGCGTTTCTATTTTTTATTTTAGCAAACTTTTCTTTTATTTTTTTTAATTAAATTCATAAATTTCATTTTTATAAATTTCAGCCAAAATTTATCTCTTCGCACTTTGGATTTTAAATGCGCTCTATAAAACCACGCGATGTTTTATACATATTTCATACAAACTTCCTTAAAATCTATTTAAATGTGTAATTTGATGTTTAAGCTACAAGCGAATCTAAAAAGTTAACTATATTTATATTATGTAAACTAAATTGATTTTTGAAAGCTTCATTTATATTTTTAAATAATCAAGATAAACTTGAAATTATTTTCATAGTAATTTATCTTAATATTATGAATATTTGCCAATAGTACTTTAAAGAAAAAAGGGAAGCATTACAATCTATTTAGATTAGTGCTTCTCTTTTCACTTCTTTTCTTCTTTGTTGAGTTAATAATACTTTCGCAGTTATAGTTATGAATAGGCATACTATTATTCTCATAAATTAATCCATCCTAAAAGAAAAATAAATCTTCAAACTTTTTATCTAATGCAATGCATAAAATCAATGCAAGTTTAGCAGTAGGATTGAATTGTCCTGTTTCTATTGAACTAATAGTATTACGTGATACTCCAACCATTTTTGCTAATGCTGATTGAGATAATTTTGCTTCTGACCTTGCTTCTTTCAAACTATTTTTTAATATCAATTCTTCTTTTTCCATATCACTTCTACCTATAACGTATAAATGAATTTAAAAATACATAGTGCAAAAATAATTAAAGCCCCTATACTTATCAGCAAATATTTTTTCTCATTTATCTTTCTGTAAACAACAAAATAAACAACTGATACATAGCCAGTTAATACAGCTAAAATATCATAGAATGGTGTTACTTTTTCAAGACCTCTCATGTCAGATACAACTACTTTGACTGCGAAAACAACACCACAAATAATCGCTAAAGCAATTGAACCAATTGCAGTAGCTTTTTGACTTACTGTGTTTTCAAATTCTTCGTTTTTTTCCAATTTTGCCTTGTTTAAAACAGCTTCTTTATTCATATCAATTCCCCTTTCTTAAAATACTTGTGTAATGTAATAGATAAAACTACTCAATGTTATAATAGAAGAGAGAAGGATAATAAAGCCACTCTTTTTATTTAATGCCTTAAAACTCCCATAATAGTTCCCAGTTAACCAGCCCCATAATATAGTTAATAATAAGGATAAATCAGTTGTTCTTAATTTTATAAGATTTAAGATAATGAGCGGTACTATTATACCTACAAATAATAAAGTTCCATATCGTTGACCTTTATTTAATACGAATAAATATCCCTCATCTGATTTTTCTTGTCTACTTCTTTCTAAAATTTCTTCTTTATTCATCTATATTCTCCTTTTATTGCCAAGTTTACTTGTCAATTATAATATAACACTGCCAAGTTTACTTGTCAATAACTTTTGCAAAGTTTTATTGTCAAATTAAAAGTATGCAAATCTTATATAGAAATGCACGCTTTTATGATTTACCTTACTATCTTCCAGTTATCGCCTTTCTTCAAGGTCAATTCATACTGTGAAATCTGCATTGGATTTTTACATAAAAAATACTAGATATAAATTTATGATTTATATCTAGTATTTTTATTTGTCACATATCACTTTCACCTATCAAAAACAATTGTTTTCCATATTGCAAAAAATTCTCTTGTATAATATGTTGGAACAAATGAAAGCTTTGACTTACTAGCGTAAAAAGAAATATTTTTATATTCATTTCTAGATGCTAGTATTTTACTCCTAAGAACATGAAAATCAGTTGTTACAATTTTTACTTTTATATTTTTTATTCTTTTTCTACTATGCTCTTCTATCTTTAGCTTTGAATATTTAAAGTTTTCATAAGTATTTGTAGATTTATCTTCTTCTATTATTCTATTGCTATCTATACCATTTCTAACAAGATAATCTTTCATAGCTTTTGCCTCAGTTATATTTTCTCCATTACCCTTACCACCTGATACTACTACATAGCATTCACTATTAACTTTTAAATATTTTAAAGCAGTGTTTAATCTTCCCTTCAATGTAGTACTTGGTGTAGTCTTTTTTACAGAAGCTCCTAAAATCAAAAGATAATCACTTTTTGTCTCAAAACTATTTTTAGGATAAGAGATTATTAAGCTTTCAGTAATCATGAATACTATTAAGAAAACACTAATTAGTATTTTTAGCACTTTATAAAAAACCTTCTTTTCTTTAATTTTCTTTTTTAAGATTCGATAAACAATTAATAGTATTCCTATAACTAAGAAAAATCCACTAAATGAAATACCACCAAAAACTATTTTAAGATAAAAATAGTAAATTATAAATATTAAACCCAATATTAAATTAATCATATTTCTATAATCCTTTTTATTTGTTTTTATATAAAGAAATATCTATGCACTCTATAAGACAGTTATATTCTCCATCTATCCAATTAATCCAACTTGCAATTGATACATTTTCTCCAAATATATTTGTCTCTGTTTTAAATTTTGAATCTCTATTTTCTTTTAATCCATTAATCGGGCAGTTATTACAAGGAATATTAGATTTTAATAATGATTTATAACATTTATCTCCTATTTTTATTTCTAAGTCTAAATTTGAGACCTTATTATTAATAAAAATAAGGTCATAAGTATTCGGATTTACTATATATATATAATTATCAATAGAATCAAGAACTTCTTTTAGTGATAGATTAGAATCTTCATATTCAATTTCACCTTTTAGACTTTCTTCTTTCACACTACCATTACTTATATCGGTTTCAAGTTTATTTTCACATATACAATCATTATAAAGTGAATACTTATCTTTTCCTTTATTCTTTGCATAATAAAGTGCCATGTCTGCTT
The DNA here is from genome assembly GCF_020676075.1 of Clostridioides sp. ES-S-0001-03. Classification (NCBI taxonomy): domain Bacteria; kingdom Bacillati; phylum Bacillota; class Clostridia; order Peptostreptococcales; family Peptostreptococcaceae; genus Clostridioides; species Clostridioides sp. ES-S-0001-03. The sequence goes on from NZ_JACVWJ010000006.1 coordinate 23,123, forward strand.
TTTTATAAAGTTCTTCAAATACAGCTCCATGTTCTGGTACGAATGAAATTCCAACTGTACCAGATATCTTATACGTTTTTTTATTTCCAGTATAAGAATTTCTAAATATATTACATATTTTTTCTGCTTTACTTTTAGCATTTTCAAAAGATTGAATATTCTTTAAGAATACTATAAATTCATCACCACCAATACGCCCCACTATATCATTATTTCTAAATATAGGCTTTAGTTGTTTAGAAACTTCATACAAAACTTTATCTCCAAAAACATGTCCTAAATTATCATTTATTGATTTAAAATTATCTATATCAATAATTAAAAAGGCATGAATTCCTGAATTTGATTCTTCTGAATTTAGAAAATCATTAATAAGATTTTCTGTAGTACCCTTATTATATAATCCTGTTAAAGTATCTCTTTCAGCTTTTAATTTTAATTTAATTTCTTCATTTTTCTGTTCGTCGATATCTTTAATATAAGCAAGTGCTTTTATATCATTCGTAATAGAGTCTTTTATTAAATGCATTGTACAAAGTACCCAAATCATTTTATCATCTTGATTCATTCTTCTATATTCCAACTTTATTTCACTTATATTATTTTTATAGGCTTCTAATAAATGTCTACATAAAAATGTATTTAAAAAGACTTCTTTATCATCTTTATAAATAACAGTCTCTGATATAGATTTTACCATTTCAGAGTAGTCATTGCTTGGTTTAATTCCAAATTGTAGATACCATTTTTCATTACCCCTTATAAAAATATCCTTTGATACATTTATTTCATAGGTTATTATTGCTTCTGATAATATAGCGGAATGATATTTGTATGCTTGATTATATCTTATTTCTGCTTCTTTTTGTTCACTTATATCTTCTTGTATCCCAATAGCTCTTATAGGTTTAGCATCTTCATCAAAAATAGTAGTTAATGTAATTTTGTTCCATATGTAGCCTTCATCTGGAATTCTTATTTTAACAACACAACTTGCAGTTTTTTCTCCATTTATTATCTTCTCATACATTTTTATAAAATCTTCACTAAAGTCTTTATAAATAATTCCTGCTTCAACTAAGGAATAAGGAACATTTTCATTTATTTTATCAATATTATAATTTTCCATACTCTTATTAGTATTTACAAGAGATTTTGTATTTATATCATACTCAAATATAATATTTGATGTTTGATTTAATGCAATTCTAAATCTTTCTTCATTAATTCTAAGTTTTTGTTCTGCATTTTTTAAATCAGTTATATCAGTTAAAATCCAAATTCCTTTTTTACTATCATCACTATCAGTAATAAGCCTTCCTTTTAAAGAAACCCATATCATCTTGCCATCACATTTCTTTATTCTATATTCACCTACAGCAATATTTCCAATAATCAACTGATGTCTTAAATTTTCAAGAATCTTTTTTCTATCATCATAAAAAACAAGATTACATGATTTATATTGGAGTTCATCTTCTAACTGTTTACGTGTATATCCAATCATTGATAGATAACCAGAGTTAGCATATTGTATAGTAAAATCTTCATCAAATTCTGTTATAAGTATTCCGCCTAATATATTTTCTGATACCATTTCAAGTTCTAAATTCTTTTGTTCCATTTCTTTTTCTAATTGTTTTGTTTTGGTAATATCTACTGTAACACAATAAAGATATTTTTTACCATCAGGTTCTACTATAAGTTCCCCCTTATCAGATATCCAGACTATATCACCACTTTTAGTTCTAACTCTGTATTCCAATTCAATAGTTTTATTTTTATAAAGTTGTTCAGAGATTTCTTTTTTTACTCTTTCAACATCATCTTTGTGTATTATTTTATAAAAACTATTATTAAATTGCATTTTTATTTCTTCTCTTGTGTAACCAAACAAATCAACAAATCCATCACTTAAAAATTCAAACTCAAATTTTTCATCAACAGTACATTTTTGAACTCCTCCAGGAATGCTATTTGTAATAGATGATATTTCCTTATTGGCTTTTAGAATATGCTTTTGTGATTTATTATTTTTATAGAAGATATATATTATTAGTGCAATAAATAATAAGAACACCTTACAAATTAAAGAAAATGCTAATTGATTTATTTTATCAATATTTTTTCTTACAGTATATTGTGGTATTACTGAGAGAACATACCAGTCATTTACACCTATTGGTGTGTATGTTGCATAACGTTCTTTACCTTTGTATTTATATGAAATAAATCCACTCTTTTTATGTTTTGTATCTTCATATACTTTTTTATAGCTATAACCAGCATCAAAAGAAGCTTCCTTGAATATATCGTATATATTACTACTTGCTCCAACTATAGCATTTGTATGTGAAGATTTCAAAACAAATTGTCCGCTAGATTCAAATATATCTATATATCCTTCACTGTTAAAACTTGTTATGTCAATGAATTCAGCTAATTTATCATTATAGTATGAACCATATAAAACACCAATCACTTTATTTTCTTTGTATACAGGTGTAGCTATAACAAAAGTATCTTTTCCATCAATAGGAGATTTTACTACTTCAGATATGTTACTGTCTCCATTAACAGCTTTCTTAAAATATTGGTAATTTGATATATCAACAACTTTCCCATCGCTAGTACGACTTATTCCATTAGGAGAAGCAATTGATATTCTTTGAAAATCAGATTCTTTTGATATTTTAGCTAATAACGGGATTATCTCAGGATTATCTATAGTATCAAAATATGAAACCATATTCGCTATACTCTTAACAAATGATAATGAACTGTCTAGCTTTATTTTTATAGCATTAGAACTTTGTAAAGATATTTCTTTTAAACTAACTTTATTGTTTTCTTCTTCTTGAACATTAGTTTTAAATGCAAAATCAGAAAAAGAAATTATTGTGAATAAAAATATTAATATAATACTCATTACGCTTTTCAACGATTTTGCTCTTATCACTTACTTACCACCTCCAAATTAAAATTTATTGACCTATATTTTATAGACTAATTTCTCAAACTCTTTAACTGGTAATGGTTTTGAAAAATAATAACCCTGAATAATGTCACAATTTGCTTCCCTTAACATTTCCACCTGACTTTTTGTTTCAATTCCTTCAGCAACGACTCTTATTCCCAATTGTTTAATAAGCGAAACTATACTTTTTATAACAATTTGACTTTTATCAATATTCTTATCATCAATAAAAAAGCCTCTATCTAATTTGATTACATTTAAAGGTATATTTTTAAGCATATTTACAGAAGAATATCCTGACCCAAAATCATCCATTGAAATTATAAATCCAATATCTTGAAGTCTTCTACTTACATCAAATAGAGTGTCCGTATCACCAAACATACTAGATTCAGTAATTTCAATTTCTATTAAACTATATGGTATTTTATATTTATCACATATATTAACTATTTTTGTGATAAAATCTTTTTTTAAAAAATCAACTCTTGAAAAGTTCACAGATATAGGTAAAGGTAAAATACCTTTGTCAAATAAAGTTCTAATTTCTTTGCAAGCTTGTTCTAGTATGTACATATCAATTTTTGTAATAAAACCATTCTTTTCAAATATAGGAATAAAATCACTTGGATATATAAATTCTTTTTCTGTGTATTGCCATCTAACCAGTGCCTCACTTCCACAAAATTTATCTGATTTAATATTGTATTTTGGTTGTAAATACATTATAAATTGATTATTTTCAAGTGCATATTCCATCTCTTTCTCTATTTTATCTTCAAGTAATAACTTATCCCTTAACTTATCGTTAAAAAAAGCAAAATTTATATCTCTATTGTTTTTTATTGATAATTTCGCAAGTGAAGCTCTATCACTATATGCACTTATAGATAAGTTCTTATCCTTAATTTCATAGATTCCAAAAGACAAATTTACAAAGTCATTACTAATAATGATTTTTTTAATAGTATTTACTATATCTTCTTTTGTATTATATTTTAATAAGATATTAAAATTATCAGAACTAACACGAGCAAAAGTCTCATTATCATGAGTCATATTATTTAATGTATCTGCAATATCTTTTAAAATTGAGTTGCCTTTTTTATGGCCATATATATCATTAATTGCTTTGAATTTATCAATATCAAATGTTACCATTGCATGTTTATCATTTTGTGATGCTTTCTTTAGTAAATTTATAGCATCTGATTCAAATTTTCGCCAATTTGAATAACCAGTTACAAGATCTGTATATGCTATTTTTTCTATAGTCTTTTGATTCTTTGCTTTTGAATATAATATGTACAGTATAACACCTAAAAACAAAAATGAAAGTATAATCCATCCAATAATTGTAATCATCATTAAATTGTTTAGCTTTTTAGATACAACTATCTTTGGAACGATTGATATTATAAACCAGTCATTTATTCCTAAAGAAGTATATGCCATATAAATTTCTTTTCCTGATTCTTTAGCCTCTACTACTCCTTTATCTGATATTTTCATATTTTTAAAAGTAAATGTTTTTTTAAAATTAACTTGTGAAAGATTTGTAATATTTGAATTTGAATTTTTGTGATAAGATGGTATAATTATTTCACCATTACTATCACATATAAGTGAAAAACTTTCACCATTAAAAGTTGAAATAGACAAAAACTCAGATACAAACTCAACATCATAATCAGCTGCAATAACAGCAACAATTTTACCATTATTGTATAATGGGACTGCATATGTTTTCGTCAATTTTCCAGTATCTTTATCTATTAAAGGCTTTGATATATTAGCTGTACCTTTAATGGCCAACTTAAAATAATCCCTATCTGAAAAATCTGTTCCAAAAATACCTTTAGCATAGCCTTTGCCATTAGGTAAAATCATACCAATATTATTATAGTTACTATTTTTATTATATGATTCCAAGATTTTTAAAGTTTTTTCTAAATTAAAATTATCTTCTATTTCTAAAAACTTAGAAATACTTTCTAATTCATTTAAATTACTTTTCAACTTACTATTAATTGCAATCTTACTCTCTTCACTAATTTCTGATAAATAATTCTTTGTCTCATATTCTAATACATTATCCATATTACTTATATAAAAAAACGCAAATACACTAAAAAAGAATAGTACCATAAATGCTATTAATATACTTTTTAATATTTGCCTACTATATTTCAAGTAGCTACACCTCACCCTCTCCACTAGTTATATTTAGTTGATTCACTTTATTTTACTATTAAAAACTCTTTTTTACAATTGAGTTTTATAAATTGTTAATAAAGAACATATTAAATAAGTATTATTTATAGGATAATAAAATTAAGGGTATAAATACAGCAATAGCATATTTAATTACATTAGTAACAATAAAACTAATATGATTAAATATGTTATTGTTTATATTTATACCCACTTACATGTAATTTTAAATTTATATAATTTAAATAAGAGTCTATTTTTCTAAATACTCTCTTCTGACTGAAGATGTTTTAAAATATTCAACAAGTTTATTTTTATCATTATTAAAGATAGCATCTTTTATTAAATTCACTTCCATCTCAAAATTTTCTATAGATTTTAATAAATTATCTCTATTTCCTAAAAAAAGTTCACTCCATAGGTCTTCATTCATATTTGCAATACGAGTTAAATCCCTATAGCTATCTCCAATAAATTTGCCTGTATCTCTACCTTCTTCATCACTATTTATAAGAGCAACTGCCATTACATGAGGTAATTGAGATGTAAAAGCTATCATTTCATCATGTTTTTGTGCAGTTAATTTTTTTACTCTTTTAAATCCTATCTCTAAAATTAAATTCTCAACAAACTCCAAGTTTTTTATATTATTTCTGCCAGTTGGAGTAATTATATAATTTGCTTCTTTAAATACCTCATCACTCGCAAAATCAATTCCCTTTTTTTCTCTACCTGCCATTGGATGACCAAATATAAAATCTATATCATCTGGAATAATTTTTAAGACATCATTTATAAGAACTTCTTTTATTCCTGTGGTATCAGTAATTATAGTTCCTCTTTTAAAATACTCTTTATTATTTTCTAAAAAAGTTACAATTAATCTAGGATATATAGATAATATAATCAAATCAGCTTGTTTGAAAAATTCCTTCCCTGTAGTACATCCTTTTTTGATGATTTCTAACTCTTCTGCTTTTTTCAGAGTTTCAGAATCTATATCTACTCCAAACACATCTTCATATCCAGCTTTTTTCAATGCCTTAGCAAAAGAACCTCCTATAACTCCTAATCCTACAACAACAATATTCATTATTCTTATTTCCCCCTAGATTATTTTTTCATTAAATTCAAATTTAAAATTTTTATTAATTGCATTTTTGATATTATATACAGCATCATTTAATGATTTATCATTTAAAATTTCTATATCCGCAGCATTTTTATAAAGATTTATTCTTTCATTATAAAGATTGTATAATTTCTCTTTTCCATCTTGTAATAAGGGTCTTGAATTAATATTTATATCTTCTAAAATTTTTTCTATAGGTCTATTAATAAAAAGTATTATTCCTGCTTCTTTGAGTATTTCTATATTAATATCTTTTTTTATTACACCACCACCAGTAGAGACTACTGTTTTATCGCTAGTAGAAAGTTCTCTACATGCTTGAGTTTCATAATTTCTAAAAACCTCTTCTCCTTCTAAAAATAATTCTGCTATACTTTTTTGAGATATTTTATTTATATAATCATCCATATCACAAAAACTACAATTATATTCCTGTGCTAAAAGTTTTCCAATTGTAGTTTTTCCACTACCTGGCATACCTATTAATATTACTTTTTCTTTGTTTATCATAATCAATCCCCCTATAAAAAGTTTAATTTTATTTCTTCATATATAATATTTAAAACACCATTATCTATTTTAGTATTCTGCCATATTTCTTGAGATTTTATTGCTTGCCCAACCAACATATATAATCCATTACACGTTTTTTTACCTAGATTCTGACCAATTTCTAGAAAAGAAGTTTTTTTAGGATTGTAAATCAAATCTACTAATATATCAAAATTTTGTATAATAGATTTTGAGACAGGTGATAATCCTATATTAGGGTACATTCCTACTGGAGTTGCATTTAATATTATATCTCCTTTTATATTCTTAAGCTCTTCATAATCTATTAATATAGCTGAATTATTTGATAGCTTTTTATTATCTTTTTTTCTACTTGAAACATAAACTTTATCTATTCCAGAATCAAGAAGGTATGTTATGGCTGCTTTAGATGCACCTCCAGTACCTAATATAACAGCTGTCTTTCCTTGAATATCAATATTAGCTATTTTGAACATAATGTCAAGTCCAAAATAATCTGTATTATAGCCATATAATTTATTCTCTTTAAGTAAAATGGTGTTAACTGCCCCTATACGCTTTGCTTCTGGAGATATAAAATCTAAAAACTCCATGACTCTTTCTTTATATGGGACAGTAACATTTACACCTTTGATTCTTAATAATTTTATAGCATCATCCAACATTGGTATATTTTCTTTTGAAATCTCAAAGTTCTTATAAGCACCTTCAATATTCAATACTTCAAATAACCTCTTATGAATTTGAGGTGAAACGCTATGAGATAGCTTTTCACCTATTAGACCAAAAAAATTCATCTTTACACCTCCAATCATTCTGTTTAAAGAAAAAATTACATTTATCTATTCAATTTTATTTCTATATACACCGATAAATTTGAAGTATGCTGTATTACGTTCTATCATGTCTAATAAGCTACATACTTTTGAATCATATATAGAACATTCAAAATCTATATAAAAGAAATATCTCCAAGAAGCATTTTTCATTGGTCTTGATTCTATTTTTGTCATATTTATATTGTTTTCAGCAAAGTATCCAAGTATTTTATAAAGCTTTCCAGCTTCATGCTCAACAGAAAATACAATACTCATCTTATTTGACTCTTCTTCAATGTGTATCTCATTACTAATTACCACAAATCTAGTATAATTATCTGTTATATCATTTATACAAGGACTTATTATTTCTAATCCATAAATCGTTGCGGCTTTTTTACTAGCAATTGCTGCCTTTGTTTTATCTTGAAGCCTTTTAACAAGTTCAGCACTAGTTGCTGTATTATTAAAAGGTATCAATTTCCATTGACTATTTTGTTTTAAAAATTCACTACTCTGACCTATTCCTTGTGGATGTGAATATATTTCTTTAATATCTTCAAGGTTTGTGCCCTTTATTCCAATTAAATTTTGATTTATTTTTATACACTCTTCCCCAACTATATAGAATCCATATTTTCCTAAAAGGTCGTAAGTTTCAGAAATTGCTCCTGTAGAGGAGTTTTCTATAGGTATTATTCCATAATTTATGTCTTTATTTTGAAGTGCTATAAAGACATCTTCAAATTCTTTAAATTGTTTTTTTGTGATTTGAGTATTAAAAAATTTTGTTAGTGCTTCTTCTGTGAATGAACCTGATATACCAGGAAATCCTACTAGGAGATTTTTTTTATTAAGTTCACTTTTTAATGATTTATATTTATATAGATTTAACAAATCAAAATTTTCATTTGATGAATTTGAACTGTTTTCATTTTTTTCCTCTACATCATTATCTATTAATCTTTTTTGCAAATTTCTACTAACTTCCATTACTGAATTGAAAAATTGTACAGTCTCTTGTGAATATTTTTTATCTTCTAGATTATCTACTGCTTTACTCAATACTTTTTCTTCTCTATCTTTTTGAAGTATAGTAGTATTATTTTTCATTTTATATCTAGCAATTTCGAGAACTATATTCATCCTTTTTTCAAATAGTTGAACAAGTTCCTTATCTATATCATCAATTTTATTTCTATATCTCGTTAAATCCTCCATTATTATCGTCCTTTCATCAAATCAAAAATTCCAATAGCTGTTACTGCTTCTATTACAGGTACAGCTCTTTGAACTATACAAGGGTCGTGTCTACCTTTAATAGCTAAAACATCATCTTTTTTATCTTTTATATTAACAGTATTTTGTTGTTTACTAATTGATGGAGTTGGCTTAATTGCTACTTTAAAAACTATTGGCATTCCAGTTGTAATCCCTCCAACAATCCCACCATTATTATTAGTTTTACTTTTTACTGTATCTCCATCATAGTACATTTCATCATTACTTTGAGAACCATACATGTCTGTAATATCAAATCCTAATCCAAATTCTACACCTTTTATAGATGGAACAGAAAATAGTAAATGTGATAGAGTAGATTCAACAGAATCAAAAAACGGATTTCCAACACCTACATTAACACCTACCACTGCACATTCAATTATACCACCAACTGAATCTCCCTGATTTTTTGCATCTAGAATAGTATTTTTTATAGCTTCTTCTTTTGATAAATCAAGCAAAGGTAATTCTAAATTTTGTAAATTTAATAATTCTTGTATTGAGATGTCTATATAATTAAAACCCTTATCCTCTATATTCTTGATTTTTTTTATGTGGGCTCCTATCTCTATACCTTCTTGTGATAAAATTTGTTTACATATAGAACCACAAAATACTAATGGAGCAGTTATTCTTCCTGAGAAATGTCCTCCTCCTCTATAGTCATTAAACCCAGAATATTTTATATGACCTGTATAGTCTGCATGACCTGGTCTCATCAAGTTTTTAACTTCTCCATAATCTTTTGAGCGAGTATCACTATTTCTTATAATTGCACATAATGGAGTTCCTGTAGTTTTTCCATCAAAATATCCACTTAAAATTTCTGGTATATCACTTTCATTTCTTGAAGTTGATATAGAATTTTTTCCTGGTGCTCTTCTCTTCATTTCTTTATCAATCTTATCAAGGTCTAACTCAATGCCAGCTGGAAGACCATCTATATTTATACCTATAGCATTTCCATGAGATTCTCCAAAGATGGATATTTTTAAATTATTTCCCCATATTCCACTCATCAATTCTTCCTCCTAACATCTCAAAATCTTTAAAAAAATGTGGATAAGACTTTGATACACACTCAAAATCTTTCAATATGATTGGTTTATCACATCTACAAGAAGCAATTGCAAGTGTCATGGCAATCCTGTGGTCTTTGTGACTCCATACCTCTACACCTCCATTTAATTTGCTTACTCCCTCAATTATCAAACTATCCTCTTTTTCTTCTATATTTGCCCCAAGCTTACTTAACTCAACATTTATTGCATGAAGTCTATCACACTCCTTAATTCTAAGTCTTCCAGCATTGATTATAGTCGTCTTCCCTATACTTAAAGCTGCTACCACAGATAAAACGGGTATTATATCTGGGCATTGAGATGCATCTATCAAAGTACTATTTAGACAATTTGTTATTCCTTTAATTTTGTTGTCTTCTCTTAAAATTTCCACACCCATCCTTGATAAAATCTCAATAACTTCACTATCTCCTTGAAGAGAATTTTCTTTAAGGTCAAGTATGTTAATATCTTCTCCAATAGCATCTGCTGATAAATAAAATGCACCTTGAGAATAATCTCCTTCAACTTTATAATCTATAGATTTATAAGTTTGATTTCCTTTTATGATAAATTCTTTATAATTATTATTTACAATTTCTACTCCAAAATCTTTCATAGTTGAAATAGTTAAATCTAAATACCCTTTAGATTCCAGTTCAGTGGTAATTATTATCTTTGAGTCACTATCTAATGTAGGTAATATAAATAATAATCCTGTTATAAATTGAGAACTTATATTTCCTTTTACTCTAAATTCGTCTGGTTTAAGTTTTCCTGATACAATTAAATCCAGTTTATTTTCTTTGTAGTTGTATTCTATGCCTTGTCTGTCAAATATCTCATAATAAGTATTAAGTGGTCTTTTTCCAAGATTACCTCTTCCTATAAATCTTTTTACTCCATCAAAGGATAAAGATATAGGTACCAGAAACCTTAAAGTAGAACCTGATTCATTACAATCTATAGTCAATTTAGGTTGATTCAATTGATTCTCTTTATTTAAAATTGCTTCTTTAGAGTAGATTCCTGTAATTTCTAAAATGTCTTCTTTTTTTTCTATGGTTGCTCCTAATGATATCATTGCTCTTATAGTAGCTATAATATCATCAGAAAAATCTATATTAGAAATTCTACTTTTTCCATCACTTAAAGCTGCACAAATAACTGCTCTATGTGCCATACTTTTTGATGGAGGAATTTTCACATCTCCTGATAATTTGCTTGGATATATTTTTAAGCTTCCCATCATTTTACCTCCTGAAAAAATTTAGAAGTAGTATCATATATAATACTTTCTCCAATATCCTTTAAAAGTATTATTTTTAGTGTATCACCTAGATTTTTTTTATCAAGAGATATAGTATCTATTATGGATTTATTATCTCCTAATTCAACATCATAAGGTAAATCATAATTTATTAAAATTGATTTTATAAGCTCTGATGTACCTTGTTTTGTAATCCCTTTTTTTTCACTCTCTAATGTTATCTTATACATGCCTACACCAACAGCTTCTCCATGAGTATAACCTGTAAAGTTATAGTGTTTCTCAATAGCATGACCTAGTGTGTGTCCAAAATTTAAAAGCATCCTATCTCCTAAATCTCTCTCATCAGCTTCAACTACAGTTTTTTTGATAAGGCAACATTTGTGTATAATGTATTCTATATGTTGCATCACTTCTTCCCTATTTTTTAAGTTTGCAAGCTTATAAAAAAAAGTTTTATCTTTTATACATCCATACTTTATAACCTCTGCCATTCCATCTCTATAAAATTTTTCTGGAAGAGATGATAATACATCTGGGTCAATAAATACTGCTTTCGGCTGATAAAAACTCCCTACTAAGTTTTTTCCCCTTTCAAGGTCAACTCCAACTTTTCCACCTACAGAACTGTCCACTTGAGCTAATAGAGATGTTGGAATTTGAATAAAATTTACACCTCTTAAAAAAGTTGCTGCCGTAAATCCTCCTAAATCTCCAATTACCCCACCTCCCAATGTGATAATCAAATCTTTTCTAGTTAACTTAAAGTCAAGTAAACTTTCATATATTTTAGGTAGAGTATTAAATGACTTTGTCTCTTCACCAGCTTCTAATATTATAGCTTTAGTTTCAAATCCAGATTCAATCAAATTATTTTTAACTTCATATAAATATAATTTTGCTACATTTTCATCTGTAACAATAAAAATCTTATTTCCAGAATATATTTTTTTAATTTCTTTACCTATATTTTTTAATATACTTTTTTTTATAAATATATTGTAACTATTCTCTTTTAGATTAACTAATAATTTTTCTTCCACGTTTAACCATCCTTCTATAGATTATATTTCTCTTCCAACTGCTGATGCGATAGTTTTTAGTTCATTTATTAATCCTTCATACTCATCTGGTTTAATTGATTGTTTACCATCACAAAGTGCATGAGCTGGGTCATTATGAACTTCTATTATTAAACCATCTGCTCCAACCGCAATTGCTGCTTTAGATAGAGAGTCAACCATCCATGATTTTCCTGCTGCATGACTTGGGTCAACTATAACTGGTAAATGGCTAAGTTTTTTTACAGCTAAGATTGCACTTAAATCCAAAGTATTTCTAGTGTATGTTTCAAAAGTTCTTATACCTCTTTCACAAAGAACCACACTTTCGTTTCCTCCAGCCATTATATATTCAGCTGACATTAGCCACTCTTCAATTGTAGCAGATAATCCTCTTTTTAAAAGTATTGTTTTATTTGTTTTTCCTAATTCTTTCAATAAATCGAAGTTTTGCATGTTTCTTGCTCCAACTTGAATTACATCTACATTTTCTTCAAATACATCTATATCTTGTGTTGACATTATTTCTGTAACTATAGGAAGACCTGTTTTTTCTTTTGCTTTTTTTAATAAATCTAATCCATCATATCTTAATCCTTGGAAAGCGTATGGAGATGTTCTTGGCTTGAATGCTCCTCCTCTTAAAAATCCTGCTCCTGATTTTTTTACATCTTCAGCTATAGAAACTATTTGTTCCTCTGTTTCAACAGAACAAGGACCAGCTATCATAGTAAGTTTTTTTGACCCAATTTCCATACCATCTACATTTATAATTGAAGGTTCTGGATGAAATTTTCTATTTGCTTTTTTAAAAGGTTCTACTACATGCATAACTTTTTCAACCACCTTATTTGCTTCTATTCTTTTGGCATCTATTTTACTAGTATCTCCAACTAACCCCAAAACAGTTAATTCTTTTCCATCTATAGGATTCACTTCTACACCTTCTTTACAAATAGCTTCTATTAATTTCTTAACTTCTCTCTTATCTGCTCCTACTTTTAATACCACTATCATCTTTACTACCCCCTAATGTTATATTTTTATACTTGAGTTTAAAATAAAAAAGAGAACTCATTAATGAGTTCTCTAAAATAATCTATTAAGCATCAAATCTTACATGACCATATAAAATAATCATTTTTATAAAATTGACCTATGCCCAAGGTTATTAAAATCAAGGCCTCACCAGAAAGGAATTACATGTATTTTTGTAAAAGAAATAGCCAGCGCTAAAATAAAAGCCCCAGAACATAAAATAAAAAAAGCTATAAAGTTTTGCCACTAGTTCTTTTAAAATCCCTTTCATAGTATTATCCTCCATTTTTATAATTTATTAATCTTCTTGTTTAATAATTATAGCAAAGAAAATATAATTGTCAATATTTTCTATAAATATTTTCAATTTAAAATATTTTTTTATTTTCTTAATACACTTTTTCTTTTAATATATTTTTCTAAAATCGTTTAAAAAGCATCTTATTTTTACAATAATTTTTTTATTTTAAATATTATAATTCCAACAAAAACTATGCCTAACATCAAAAGTAATGTTGCTGGATATCCATAAAGCCAGTTTAGTTCTGGCATATACCTAAAGTTCATTCCATATATTCCTGTTATAATTGTAAGTGGTGCAGAGATAGCCGTAAGTAGGGTCAATTTTGTAATTAAGTGATTCGTTTTTTCACCTACTCTAGAAGAATAAATATCTAGGAGTTTATCTGCTAACTCACGTGTTGATAGTGCAAAATTATATAATTTATCAATACCAAAATCTATCCCTTGAAAATTTTCAAGATTATATTTTTTTACATTCGAGTATTTTAAATATCGTATATTTTCTTTAACTATTCTATCTCCAATATATAAAAGTGGTCTGGTGTTTTTAACTATAGTTCTAGTCAATCCTCTTACATCACTTATTCTAGAAACATGATTTTTATGAATATTGTCCATCATCTCATCTTCTATTTCAAGAATTAATTCTTCAACTTTTTCTAAAGATTCAAAACCATTTTTTATAACTTCTCTAAAAATTAAATAATTTATCTTAAAAAGGTTTATGACAGGATTTTTTTCAAGTTGAGAGTTTTTTAAAATAAGATTCTTTACAAATTCAAATAGAAAATGCTCTTCATTTACAACAACTAATATAAAATTATCTGATAAATACATATTTACTTCTTCTATAACAGCTTCTCCATTTCTCAATTCAAAAGTATTTAGGCTCAAAAAATCATAATTATCAAATAAATCAAGCTTTGTTATTTCATCAAATTTAAGACAATCATTAAATGTTATTTCATCTATATCCAAAGTTTCCTTGAGTAATTTTAAATTTTTTGGAGCACTTAATATAAGATATGAATTTTCTGGTATATAAAATTTTGTTCTAAAATCTTTTGCAATCTCTCTTGTATTTAAATTCAATATATACATAAATCTACTCCTAAACCTCAATTTACATTTTTAAAATTATATATATTTATTACTGTAATTATTTTTCACTATTTCAGTAATTATTATTTAATATTTATTTATATTAAATTTATTAGAAAATAAATATTAAATCTTTTATTTTTTAACTTAGACTTTTCTTACAAATTATACCATACTTTTATTTTAAAATGTGTTTAATATTATCAATGTTAAAAAAGTACTAAAAAATGAAATGCATATACTTAAATTAATAATAGCATACACACTTCATTTTAACTTAATCTAAATTATACAATTTTAGCATCCATTTTGCCTATTCATCATTTAGTCTATATCCAACACCAACTTCTGTAATTATATACCTAGGGTCAGCAGGTTGCTTCTCTATTTTTCGTCTTAATGTTGCCATAAAAACCCTTAAAGACTTAGTTTCATTGCCTATAATACTACCCCATATTTCTTTTATTATAAAATTATGAGTAAGTACTTTTCCATGATGCTTTGCAAGTAATGAAAGAATATTATATTCAATTGGTGTCAAATGTACTTCATTATTGTCAACAATAACTTTTCTTTTATCAAAATCAATAAATAATTCACCTACTTCAAACGTAGACCTAATCTCTTCTTTTTGTTGTAATTCTACTTGTGAGTGTCTAAACGCTACTCTGACCCTAGCTAATAACTCTACTATAGAAAATGGTTTTGTTAAGTAATCATCTGCACCTGCATCAAACACTTCTACCTTTTCTCTGTCTTGTTCTCTCGCTGAAACTACAATTATTGGTATATTTGAAAACTGCCTAATAGCTTTTATTACCTCTATTCCATCCATATCTTCTAACCCTAAATCTAATAGAACGACATCTGGAGAATATGATACAGCAATTGATATTCCTTCTTTACCAGTTATAGCCTCTTTAACATCATAATCTTGAGTTGTAAGTGCAGTAGATATAAATTTTCTTATTGTTTTATCATCCTCTACTAACAATATAAGTTTTTTACTCATTTCTTCCTCCAAAACTAAATTTCAAAATTTCATACTATTCATTTTCTTTTGGCAAACTAAATTTAAAAGTTGAACCTTTATCTTTATTGTTTACTACTAAAATTTCACCTTTATGAGCTTGAATTATAGATTTACAAATTGATAATCCAAGTCCAACACCTTTTCTAGAATCCTTAGTACCTTCTTCTCCAGTAAAAAATCGATCAAATATATGCTCTTTCAATTCTTTTGATATTCCAGGACCATTGTCAGACACTTCAAACCAAACATAATCTTCTTTTTCATATACAATTATATTTATCTTACAATCCTCTTTTGAATATTTTAAAGCATTATCTATTAGATTAATTAAAACCTGTTCTATTAATTTGGCATCCATAGGAACAAATAATATTTGCTCTGGTATATTAATATCTATAATTGCATTTTCAATTCTTTTTTTTATATTTTGCAATGACTCTGATATAATTTCCTCAACAAGTTCAGAACGTTTTTTGACTTCTAACTTTCCTTCATCTATCTTAGTCATGCTAAGCAAATTTTCAACAAGTCTTATTAACCACTGAGTATCTTCATATACACCACTAAGTAATTCGTCTATTATATCCTGACCTATAGTATCCTTATTTTTTATAATTGTACTAACTGCTCCAGATATTCCTGCTAATGGTGTTCTGAGGTCATGTGAAACTGCTCTTAAAAGATTGCTTCTAAGCCTCTCTCTTTCTATCTCAAGATTAGTGTTTTCTTTTGCTTCTGATAGAATTTCTCTATCAAGAGCTATTGCCATTTGAGCAGTTATTGTTTCAATTAAACTTATATCTTCTGTATCTAATTTTGAATCAACACATGATATACCAATGACTCCCAAAGTTGAATTCATACCTATAATTGGTATATAATATCCTTTTGAACCAGGAAGTGTATCTGTATCACTACCTGCTACTGTTGAATTAGACAATACCCAACTTGCAACAGCCTTTTCATCTTCTATATCTAAATCATTTTTGTCCTTATTAGCAGTATTTTTTTTATAGAACTTTGATTTCTTATCCTTATCCACATTTAAATAACAAACTATATCTCTACTTAGACTAAGACATAAAAGTTCTATACCCTTATTTACTATATCATCTTTATTCGACAATCTTAAAAATCCCTTAATGATTTGATATATCATTTTTGTATTTTCTTCTCTTTTAGCAACTGTATCTGCTTCATGTTGTATCTTGGATGTAAGAGTACTAGTTATTATACCAACTATTGAGAATACAACTAATGTTACTATATAATTTGAATCAGCTATTGACAGTGTATATAAAGGTGCTGTAAAAAAATAATTTAACAGTACTATGTTAAATACAGAACTTATTATACCTGTACTATACCCTTTAGTCCACATAGAAACCAAAACTACACCTAACATATATATTAGTAATATATTTTCTCTTATAAATCCCATACTTTGTACTATATATGCCAAAATGCTTATCACTGAAGTAATAATTATAAGTTTTATAAAATCAGTTTTACTAATTTTAAATTTTGATTTTATTGATGAGTTATCTTTTTTAGGTCTATATTTAACCTCTGAAGCAAATTTATAAGGGATTATATGTATATCTATATAATCAACTTCATCTATTAATTTGTCAACTATATCTTTTTTCAGTTTTTTACTCAATTTTTTAGTATTTGAATGATTTCTGCCTATTACAATTTTTGTTACATTTCTTATCTTGGCAATTCTAAGTATCTGTTCTATTACATTTTCACCATGTAAAACAATTATCTCAGCACCCAACTTCTTAGCTAGTTTTAAATTGTTTTGTAATTGTTTTTGCTCCTCAAAAGGCAATTTTGCTGTATTTGGAGTTTCAACATATAAAGCTATCCACTTAGCAAACGTACTATCTGCTATCCTAGATGCAGTTCTAATAACCTTGGCTGAAGATGGAGATGGGCTTATACATGCAAGAAGTGTATCTGATGTAGGTATTACTGTTACATCACCCTTTGATAATCTAGTCATTTGAACTTCTTTATTTACTCTTTCGGCTGTTTTTCTAAGTGCAATTTCCCTAAGTGCAACTAGATTGTCTTTTATAAAAAAATTATCTTTTGCTCTAATTGCCTGTTCCTTTTTATATATTTTACCTTCATTAAATCTTTCAAGAAGTACGTCAGGTTCAACATCTATAAGCTCTAATTGTGTACTTGTATCTAAAAATTTATCTGGTATAGTTTCTTTGACTGATACATTTGTAATTATCTCCACAATATCATTTAAACTTTCTAGATGTTGTACATTTACAGTAGTATATACATTTATACCTGCTAGTAATAATTCTTCTATATCCTGCCATCTTTTAGTATGCCTTAACCCAGTGACATTAGAGTGAGCAAACTCATCAACTAATATAACTTCTGGCTTTCTTGCTAATGCTGCATCTAAATCAAACTCTTTTAATTTTATAGATTTATATTCTATTTCTTTTACAGGAAGAGTCTCTAATCCGTCAAGTAATGCTAATGTTTCTGGTCTAGTATGTGGTTCAATATATCCAACAACTACATCAACCCCTACTTTTTTTAAATTTTGTGCAGACTCCAACATAGAATAAGTTTTACCTACACCTGCTGCATACCCAAAAAATATTTTTAACTGACCTCTATTTAGTTTTTTTTCTTCATTCTTTATTTTTTTTAATAGAATATCAGGATTTGGTCTGTCCATCAAACAACCTCCTTGTACATTTCATTACTATTATAATATCAATTCTAGTATAAAAATGTAGTTAAGATGTATTTTTAATGATTAAGATTATGTAAAGATACAAGTATGTAGTTTAATTGTAAAATAAAAATGCCTATTATTTAGGCATTTTTATTTTTTACACAGTCATTTTTATCGATTCTCTTGTTTTGATTTATATAGATATTTATTTATATTTTATTGAAAATACATTAACATTTTTAAATATGAAAATATATCTTTAAATAAAACTATTACTACAATCTTTATTTCAACATGGTTACTTTAAATTCAGTATTTCCATGAACTCATCACCTGTAATTGTCTCTTTTTCTAATAAATATTCAGCAAGTTCATGTAGCTTATCAATATTATTCTCTAAAATCTCAATTGCTTTTTTATGACAAGTCTTTACTATTCTAAATACTTCTTCATCAATTTTAGCTGCAGTATCTGAAGAACAAGCAAGAGAAGAGTCTCCTCCTAGGTACTGATTACTTACTGTTTCAAGAGCAACCATATCAAATTCCTCACTCATACCAAGACGAGTAACCATAGCTCTTGCAATCTTAGTAGCTTGCTCTATATCATTTGATGCACCTGATGTACAAGTATCAAAAATAACTTCTTCAGCAGCACGACCACCTGTAAAAGTAGTTATTTTATCAATGGCTTCCTCTTTGGACATAAGTACACTTTCATCTTCTGCAACTTGCATAGTATAACCCAATGCACCTGAAGTCCTAGGTATTATTGTAATTTTATGGACAGGTGCAGAATGTTTCTGCATTGCAGCAACAAGTGCATGACCTATTTCATGGTAAGCTATGATTTTCTTTTCTTTATCAGAAATCACAGCTCCTTTACGTTGATATCCTGCAATTACAGTCTCAACAGATTCCTCAAAATCTTGTTGCTCTACTACATCTCTGCCAGACTTAACTGCTAAAAGTGCTGCTTCATTTACAATATTTGCAAGTTCTGCTCCAGATGCACCTGATGTAGACCTAGCAATTGCATTATAATCTATATTTGAGTCTACATTTACATTTTTAGCATGTACCTTTAAGATAGCTTCTCGTCCTCCAAGGTCTGGAAGTTCAACTGGTATACGTCTATCAAATCGTCCTGGGCGAAGTAATGCTTTATCAAGACTATCAGGTCTATTCGTTGCAGCTAGTATTACTACACCTATTCCACCATCAAATCCATCCATTTCACTTAATAATTGATTTAAAGTTTGTTCACGTTCATCATTTCCGCCTATTCCACTTCCATTATCACGCTTTTTACCTATAGTATCAATTTCATCTATAAACACTATACATGGAGCTTTTTCTTTAGCTTGTTTAAATAAATCACGTATTCTAGATGCTCCCATACCTACAAACATCTCAACAAATTCAGAACCAGATATTGAGAAAAATGGTACATCTGCTTCACCTGCCACAGCTTTTGCAAGTAGTGTCTTTCCTGTTCCTGGAGGCCCTACTAAAAGTGCACCTTTTGGCATTTGTGCTCCTATTTTTTTGTATTTTTCTGGATTGTGTAAGAAATCTACTATCTCGCTTAGAGCTTCTTTTGCCTCATCTTGACCAGCTACATCATTAAATCTTTTTCCACTTTGAGCAGATACATACATTTTGGCATTACTCTTTCCAAATTGCATACTATTGCCACCCATTCGTTTTTGCATTGATTTCATCATTAAATTACCAAATAGCATAAGAATACCTATAGGTACTATCCATGTAAGTAAAATACTCAAAAGAGGTGAATTTTCTTTAGGAATAATCTTAGTAAATTCTACTTTTGCATCTTTTAATCTATCAACTAGTTCTGGGTCATCCATTCTACCAGTTATGTATATATTTTTATCCTTACTACTAGATGGGCTTATTGCAATTTTATTACTTTCTATTTCAACAGATTTAACCTTTCCTGAATCTAACATTGTAAGAAATTTTCCATAATCAATCTCAACCATTTTTTTATCCATTAGACTTGGAAATATTAAAGCATTTAAAAACATTACTACTATTATTATTATTGTATAATAATAGAGTATTGACCTCTTTTGTGGTTTGTGTTCATCCATAATTTTGTTCTCCTTTAAATTAATTTTATGTTATTTGCAATCAATATGAGTTAAAAGCCTATTTAATTTTTCTAAGCCCTCTATTATATCTTCCATATCTTGCAATTTTTCACTAGTCATATTTTCAAAATAGTCATCAAAAATACTACTTGAAATATTTTCTTGTATATCCAGCGATTTTTCTGTAACTTTAACTTTTACAATTCGTTGGTCTTCTTTATCTCTTATACGATTTAAAAATCCATTTTTTTCGAGTCTTTGACATATTACTGACACATTGCTATTTGTCATATTCAAATTTTTACCTAAATCACTTATTTTTTTCTCTCCATGTTCACATAGTTCTGATAAAATCAAAGCTTGTACTGCTGTAATCCCAAGTGGTTGATAGAACTGACTTAATGAAGTTGTAAATTTGATATTTATATCTCTAGTTAATTCTAGCAGTGCTTTTTTAAAACTTATCTCATCCATATAAATTCTCCCTGTAAAAATACTTTATTTTACTAATATTTTTAACTTTAAATTCAAAAATATTTTATAAATAATCCTTAACACTATAAATATTTAATGTATTAAATATTATAGTATTAAGGATTTATTGTCAATAACAATATTGTAACTTCAGTTATAAATAGTTTATCTTATCTTATTGAAATTTTTGAATAAGATATTTTTAATAAAAAATCGATGTATTTATTTTACACCGATTCCTCTCATTTTAATCTTATTCAAAAATAAAAATCTAAAGTTATTTACTATTACAATAAATTTAATCTTCTGTTAACATATTATATACAAAATCAAAACTTCCTTTATGTGCTCCCAAGGTCGTTTCCATAATACAAACAAATGCCTTTGCTTTTTGCAGTATTTCATCATTATCCCAATCAAACATGCCTTTATCAAATATACACTCAGAAGAAACAAGTAAAAACTCTATTGTCTCTTTTGGATATTTTGTATTGAATACACCTTCTCTTATACCTTGTTCTACTACCTCTGTTAATATAGGTGTAAAATTTAAAATAGTTTTGACTATTGTCTTTTGATGCATCTCAGCATTGTTGGGTTGTTGAAATTGGTTAATCACTTTTTCTTTACTTCCTCCAACTTTAGGTCTTTGAGATATTAATATCTGAAAGAACTTTTCAATAACTGGAATATCTGGATTTGAAGCAATTTCTTTCAACATCTTTATATCATTATCTATAATTCTAGTTATAATTTCATCCATTACCTCTTCTTTAGATTTAAAATAGTAATAAAATGTTCCTTTTGCAATTCCAATCTCATTTAAAATATCATTTACAGTAGTTTTTGTATAACCTTTAGTACAAAAAAGCATTTCAGCTGTATCAAGTATTTCATTTTTACGTTCTTCAGGGTCTTTTATAATTCTCATATACTTTCTCCTTTCAATAGACCAACAGTCGGTTTAGTTTTATTATATAAAACTACTTTTATAATGTCAATTTTATAAAATAAAAATAAGGTATAAAGAAGTATGATAATTACTTTTATACCTTATAGATTCTCATATTTTTTAGTTGCGTTTTATATTATTAGATAGTTTTTTATCCAATTTCTAAACAAAAGTTCTGAATGCTTTTTCCATTTAACAGTTGGTTCTTTTGAAGGATCATCATTTATATAATAATTTTTAGGTATTGAGATTTTATCACCTCTATCTACATCTCTTTTATATTCTTTATCTAAAGTGTATTTATCATACT
Source organism: Clostridioides sp. ES-S-0001-03 (assembly GCF_020676075.1). Lineage (NCBI taxonomy): Bacteria > Bacillati > Bacillota > Clostridia > Peptostreptococcales > Peptostreptococcaceae > Clostridioides > Clostridioides sp. ES-S-0001-03. The sequence goes on from NZ_JACVWJ010000006.1 coordinate 45,517, forward strand.
CACTGTGACCCATTACAAATACATCTCTTGAATTTGTAATTATATAAGGACCAGCTTCTTTAGAATGGCTTACAATGCTCAATTCATCATTATTTTTCAAAGTTTCAATATTTACAGTAGTGTGTCTTGAATGTGGAGCAAAAAACTCTTTTTCAAATCCATCTACTATCTTACTATTTTTATCCACTTCATGCTTAAATACTCCAAAACATTTTTGACTTAATGGAAGTTTTTTTACATTGTAGTATTTGTAAAGACCTGCTTGAGCTGCCCAACATATATATAATGTAGATTTAGCCTTTCTTTTAGAATAATCCATAATATCTTTTAGTTCATCCCAATAATCAACTTCTTCAAACTCCATTTGTTCAACTGGAGCTCCTGTTATTATAAAACCATCAAAAGATTCTTTTTTTGCTTCATCAAATGTTTTATAAAAATTCTTAACATATTCATTACAACTTCTTTTACTCTCTCTTGTTGAGATTTTAATAAATTCTACAGATACATTAAAACCTGTCTTGTCTATTCTTCTAAGTAAATCTAACTCTGTATCTATTTTTATTGGCATTAGATTTAATATAGCTATTTTAGTATCTATATTTTCTTTGTATTCTAAATCTTTATTAAAGTCTTCTTTACAAATTACATCTATTCCTTCATCTAATAATTTATTAATAACAGGTAGTCCCTTTGGTAGTATTAAAGCCATATCTTTTCACTTCTCTTTCTCTTATACTATTAGAAATTTAAAGCTTGATTTAAATCAGCTATTAAATCCTCTACATTTTCTATTCCAACAGATAATCTTATTAGGGAAGGTAATACTCCAGACGCAATTAATTGTTCTTCTGTTAATTGTCTGTGAGTAGTTGAAGCTGGATGTATAACACAAGTTCTTACATCTGATACATGAGTTACTAATGCTGCTATTTGTAGTTTTTCCACAAATTTTTTAGCATTTTCAAGTCCTCCTTTTACTCCAAATGATAAAACTCCACTACATCCTTTTGATAGATATTTCTTGGCATTTCCATAATACTTATTATTTTCAAGCCCTGGATAGTTAATCCAATCTACATTTTTATGTTTTTCTAAAAACTCAGCTATCTTAAGTGCATTTTCACTATGTCTCTCCATTCTAAGATGTAGTGTTTCAATATTTAAATTAGTAAGATATGCGTTAAATGGACTCAGGCAATTTCCATAGTCTCTAAGTAATTGAACTCTTGTTTTAGTAGCATATGCAGCATTGCCAAACTTCTCAGTATAACTTATTCCATGATATGTTGGGTCTGGCTCAACTAATTCTGGAAATTTCCCATTGTCCCAGTTAAAATTTCCACCATCTACTATAATTCCACCAACACTTGAAGCATGGCCATCTAAGTATTTTGTAGTAGAATGAGTGACTATGTTTGCTCCATATTTTAGCGGATTACAAAGTACTGGTGATGCTAATGAGTTATCAACTATAAATGGAACATTAATTCTTTTAGCTACATTTGCTATTTTTTCAAAATCTATAACTTCAAGAGTTGGATTTGCAAGTGTTTCTGCAAATACAACTTTAGTATTTTCATTTGCAAGTTCTACTATTTCATCTTCACTTGCATCTAAATCAAATGATATTAAATCTATTCCAAATTTTTTAAGACTAGGCCCTAATAAATTAAATGTTCCTCCATATACTTTTGAAGAACAAAGTATACTATCTCCAGATTTACATATATTTAAAACTGCTAACATATTTGCAGATTGACCTGATGATACAGCAACAGATGATACTCCTCCCTCTAACAAACTTATCTTTTCTTCAAAAGCTTGAACTGTAGGATTACTTATTCTGGAATACATATGACCATCAGCTTTTAAATCAAATAAGTCAGCAAGTTGGTCTATACTACTATATTTAAAAGTTGTACTTTGATATAAAGGTAAAACTCTTGGTTCTCCATTTCCTGGCTTATAATTTCCTTGCACACATATTGTTTCTTTGTTATACATTTTTGTATCCCCCTTAGATTTTAATTAAGAAAATTAAACTATTTGTCAGATGAGATTTAAAATAAATAAAGCCTGAGTATATAACTCAGGCTCTGTATAAGCTTAATTATACTCATCTCTCAGCTTTCGCCGCAGGATTTAGCACCAATGTATATAAATATACTGGTTGCCGGGTTTCATAGGGCCAGTCCCTCCACCTCTCTGGATAAGATTTATTTAATTTTTCTATGTTTTATATCTTATATTTTTTTCCTAATTTTGTCAACTATTTTTTATATAATTTTCTTTTAAGAAATTTTCCAACCTCTACTTGAACTACAGACATTATAGCTAAAATAACTGTTACAAGCCACTGTGAACTATTTAAAACAGTTAAATTAAATGCATCTCTAAAATTAGGGACAAATAATATAACTGCCATAAGCAAAGCAGAAGTTAAAAATGAGATTAAAAGAAATGGGTTTTTACCACTATTTCTAGTAAACATAGAATCTGTATTTGAACGCTGGCTAAATGCACGCAACATTTGTGAAAATGCTAATACACAGAATGCCATTGTTTGACCTACAGTATGGTTTCCTATATTAAGACCAATTTTATATGCTAAAATGGTCATTATTGCTACAAATATCCCCTGAGTAATAACTCTTTGTACAAGGTTTTTTTCAAACAAACTTTCTGATTTAACAGGCTGATGCTTCATTATATTTCTACTTGGTGGGTCAACTCCAAGAGCAAGAGCTGGAAGAGTTGCTGTTGCAAGGTTTACCCATAGAATATGCACAGCAAGAAGTGGAGTATCCCAGTTTAACAATATTGCAACAAATAGTGTAAGTATCTCTGCTATATTTCCAACAAGCAAGAATTGTATAACCTTTTGTATATTTCTATATACACGTCTACCTTCTTTTATTGCATATGCAATTGTGGTAAAACTATCATCCATTAAAATCATATCTGAAGAATCTTTTGCCACATCTGTACCACTTATACCCATAGCTATACCAATATCAGCAGACTTTAATGCAGGGGAGTCATTTACCCCATCTCCAGTCATTGCTGGTACTTCTCCAATTCTTTTTAGAGACTGTATAATTCTAAGTTTATCAAATGGTGATACACGAGCAAATACTGTCACATTTTTAACAGCTTTATCAAGTTCATCATCACTTAAATTATCAAGTTCATCACCAGATATAACAGTATTTCCTTCATTCCAAATTCCAAGTTCATGAGCTATTGTTGTGGCAGTGACTTTATGGTCACCTGTTATCATTATGGTTCTTATGCCCGCTTCTTTACAAGTTTTTACTGCATCAGTTACCTCGGTTCTTGGTGGGTCAATCATACCAACCATACCAATAAATGTCAAATCATATTCTATGTTTTCACTATCTTCCTTTGGTATCGATAGAATTTCACGCTTAGCAAAACCAAGTACACGTAATGCATCTTTAGACATAGTAAGACATAATTCGTGTATGTTTTTTTTGTCCATCTCTGTAATGTTTCTTTCACCTTTTGATGTTAATATTTTGGTACATAAATGGAGAAGTTCATCCACTGCACCTTTAGTATATGCTGTGATTTTTCCATCTATATCATGAACAGTTGTCATACATTTTCTGTCAGAATCAAAAGGTTGCTCAAATACACGTGGATATTTCTCTTCAAGAGCTTCTTGATCTATTCCAAATTTATTAGCCATAAAAATCAATGAACCTTCTGTTGGATCACCTAATATTTCATCTTTTTTATCTGGATTTATACATGCATCGTTACAAAGTGCACCAGCATAAACAAGCTCTTTATATACTAGTGGATGTTTCTCAGACGCAGTATCTATTGATGTTACTTTTCCAGATTCAAAATCGCCATTTACAGCAATATGTGTAACAGTCATTTTATTTAAGGTTAATGTACCAGTTTTATCACAACATATTACTGTAGCTCCTCCTAATGTTTCAACTGCTGGCAACTTTCTAATCAAAGCGTTTCTTTTAGCCATACGTTGCACACCTAGAGCCATTACAATGGTTGCTGTTGCAGGTAATCCCTCTGGAATGATTGATATAGCAAGTGAAATTGCAATCATAAACATTGGTAAGAGAGGTCTCTGATAAAATGCACCTATTGCAAATATAATAACGCATACAATAATACCTATAACACTTAATGTTTTTCCAACAGTATTAAGTTTACGTTTTATAGGAGTATCAAAATCATTTTGTGAATCTAAAAGATGTGCTATATTACCTACTTCTGTGTCCATCCCAGTTGCAACTACAACACCTACACCTCTACCATATGTGACAATTGAAGACGTATAGGCCATATTACTACGGTCTCCTAATACACATTCTTCAGGTAAAATGCCATCTGAATCTTTTTCTGATGGGACAGACTCTCCTGTTAAAGAAGCTTCTTGAATTTTTAAACTAGATGTATCTATTAAACGAATGTCTGCTGGAATCATCGCTCCATCTTCTAAAAAAACAATATCTCCTATTACAAGATTACTTGCTTGAATAACATTTTCTTCACCATCACGTATAACACGTGCTGTAGGTGAATTCATATTTTTTAGTGCTTCCAATGATGATTCTGCTTTTTTTTCTTGAACAATACCAATAACTGCATTTACTGTTACAATTATTAGAATTACAAAAGCTTCTGTAAATTCTCCAAATGCTAAAGATAATACTGATGCACCTATTAGTATCAATACCATAGCATCTGTAACTTGGGTCCAAAGCATTTGTAAAACTGTTCTAGGTGGTCTTTTTCTCAGTTCATTTAAACCATACTCTTTAATCCTGTTTTCCGCCTCGGTATCGGTGAGCCCCTCCTCTGATGAGTCTAAACTCTCTAATACTTCATGTGTTGCCATCGAATGCCAAGGCATCTGTTTGTGATTTTCCATTTTGGAAGATCACTCCTTTCTTTTTTTGATTTAAGAATAATTATATTTTAAAATCCAATTCAATTCAATACTCAGTAATTATATTTTACCTAAATTTAACAATTCAATTTAAAGTCTATATAAAAATATCTACTCTTTTACAAACACATACTCCTTATTATTAGATAAATCTTCTTGATATTTATACCCTTCTAAGTTAAACTTTTTTAAGTCGTTAATATCTTCTATTTTATTTTTAACAATATATTTTACCATCATTCCTCTAGCTTTCTTTGCTTGTGTAGATTCGACTTTTAACATATTATTTTTATTTATTTTAAAATTACATGTTACATATGTATGATTGTCATCAATAAATTTTTCCACAGTTTTGCTGTATTCACTTGATGCAAGATTGACAATAGCTGTATTTTCTTTGTTTAATTCGTTATATATACTGTCTCCCCAATATTCATATAAATTTTTAAATTCTCTTATCTGTAACTTTGTCTGCATTTCTAATCTGTATTCATATATACTATCATAGGGTTTTACGACCCCATACAATCCACTTATGATTCTAATACAACTATTTGCAAATTCCTCATCTTGCTTTGTAAAATTCTCTGCTTCTATATTTTTATATTGTATTCCAGCATAAGTTAAGATTGCAGGAGTACCTAAACTGTCAAATTTAAAATTATCAAATCTACTCTTGTTTAATATAGCTAATTTTTCGTTGATTTTCATTTTACTTTTGAAATCCTCTACACTAAAGGTTTTTATATTCTTTGATATTTCTTTTGCTTTATCTATGAAACAGGGCAAGCTTAAATCTCTATCAAATTCTTGTACATTCTTCATATTTTTAGCTGGTGATAACATTATGATCATGAATTTCTACTACTCCTATTTTTCCAAATATTCAAGAATCTCTTGTGCATTTGTATCTGGTTTTGCTTTTTCAAAAACTTTTTCAATAATTCCACTTTCATCTACAATATAAGTTGCACGAACAACTCCTAAAGCAGTTTTCCCATACATTTTTTTCTCTTTCCACACATCAAAAGCCTTAATAGTAGTTAAATCTGGGTCAGAAAGTAAAATAAAAGGAAGCTCATGCTTTTCTGCAAATTTTTGATGTGATTTAATACTATCTTTACTTATCCCAATAACTGGTATATCATTATTTCTAAATCCTTCATATGCGTTCCTAAATGCACATGCCTGACGTGTGCATCCTGGTGTATTATCTTTAGGATAAAAATATATTACCACTTTTTTCCCCTTAAAATCAGACATACTGACTTTATTTCCATCTTTATCTTCTAATGTAAATTCTGGTGCTTTTGTACCTATACTTAACATAAATATCTCTCCTTTTGTTTTTAATCAATAATTTATACTATATTTATATTACTACCCTATATTTCTGTATATAAATAAAATATTTTACTTTTTATATAGAAATTTTCATGAATATGTAAATCTTATATACTGAAAATTTCAAGCTTTATTTGATTAGAACATTTAAACTGGAATTTATGTTAAGTAATTAAAATAAGCAGGATTTAATTTATGTATTAAATCCTGCCTATTTATTTTTATTCTTCTAATACTCTAATCTATATAAATTTAAATTCTTCTACATCAAACAGACCTAAATCAGTAAGTCTTATTTTTGGAATAACAGGAAGAGCCATAAATGAAAGTGTAATAAAAGGGTCTACATACTTTGGAACTCCCATTTTTCTTGCTATTTTTAACATATTATCAGTTGTTTCTTGCACTTCATCTGCTGGAAGAGTACTAATTAATCCAGCTACTTTAAGACTTAAGTGAGCAAGTACTTTTCCATTTGATACAATTACATAGCCACCCTGTATATCTCTCAAGTAATTTACTGCAACTATAATATCATCATCATTATCTCCTGCAACTATGATATTATGTGAATCATGAGCTACAGTAGTTGCTATTGCTCCATTTTTTATGCCAAACCCTTTTAATGGTGCAACTGATATGTTTCCAGTCATTCTGTGTCTCTCAACAACACAAAGCTTTGAATATTCTTCATTTGGATTGAAATATCCATTTTTGTTTGGTATAGATTCAAATAATTTATTTGTCAGAATTTGATATGGTACAATTTCCATTACATAATTTTTTTCATTTGACTTTAATTGTATTTTTTCTCTATCAACGTCTTTAAATTTGACTGTATTGAGTAAATCTTTATCCTTAATTTCATAATTATAATCAGAAAAAATTCCCTCATCTATCAATTTACCATCTTTATAAACACTACCTACCTCCATGTTTTCTAAATTGTTTAAAACAACAACATCCGCTTTATACCCAGCACCTATTGCTCCAATTCTATTTAGACCATATGCTCTTGCTGAATTGTAAGTTGCAATTTTAATAGCTTTAATTGGCTCCATACCCAAATCGATTGCACACTTTATATTCCATCTTATATGACCTTGTTTTTCTATATCATCCAAATGTTTATCATCTGTACAAAACATAAATTCTTCAATTGGTAAGTTGTGTTTCAATAATCCCTTTATTATGGCTTCTAAGTTTTTTGCTGCACTTCCTTCTCTTATAAAAATTTTTAAACCTGCTCTTAATTTTTCATACACTTCATTAAAAGTTATACATTCATGGTCATTTTTTATTCCTGCACATACATATGCTTGAAGTGACTTCCCACTTATATTTGGTGCATGTCCATCTGCAATTTTATCTTTAAAAGCCTCTAATTTATCTAAAATTTCCTCTTCCGCAGATATAACATCATTAAAACACATTACCTCTCCTAATCCTAAGATTCTAGGATTATTTATGTAAGCATCCATATCTTTTGCACTAAAAGTTCCTATTCCATTAGTTTCAAATCTTGTTGCAGGGACAGATGATGGTAGCATAATATATACATTTAAGGGTATTTCTTTTGTTGATTCTAGTAAAAAGTCTATTGCACTTGCTCCTTTTACATTGACTAGTTCATGAGGGTCAGCTATAACAGTTGTTGTACCTGACTTTAGTAATTTTTTTGATAATTCAATTGGCATTACCATTGTAGATTCAATATGCATATGTGCATCAATAAAACCAGGTGATAAGTATTTACCACTACAATCAATCTCTATTTTACCACTATATTCGCCGATTCCAACAATTGTATCATCTACTATTGCTACATCTCCTACTATTAATTCTTCTGTGAATACATTTATAATTGTTCCATTTTTAAGTACAATATCAGCTTTATCTCTTCCACTTGCAACATCACACTTTTTTTTCAAATTGCTCATTTTTACAACTCCTCTTAAATTTTTTATATCAATATACTTGTTGTATCATATATTATAGTTTGATTTATTAATATATATTATATATGAGTTTCAATAAAAAGTATTGATTGAAATTTATTCCATAGCTTATTAAATTAAATAAAAATAACATAAGAAACAATAATATTATTTCTCATGTTATTTATAAATATTTTAATTATATTAAATTTTATTTTTTATATTTTTAATACTTGTTACTATATCCATAGTATAGATTTATGTATTTTTATCATTTATATTAAAATCTACTTTCAATTAACCTAAAAAAGCATAAACTATAATTCCTACGATTATAGCTGGTATAGTAGTAATAATCATAGCCCATAAGGAAGATTTTTTATCCATTGCTAAAAGCGGAAAAAGTGCATCTCCATCTTGAGATATTGAATTAGCTATTACTGCACCAAGTGGTATAGTTCCTTTCAAGTAAAATGACATAAGTACAATTTGTATACCGCACCCTGGAATAAGTCCAAGACCTGCACCTATAAATACACTAATTACACCTGTTGATAAAACTAAATTAACTAAGTATTCATCTCCACCTAAAACCAATATTATCAAATCGTAAATAAGATATGCAATAAAAATCCATGTAATAACAAATGAAATTTCACCTACAGAATGTATAAGCATTTCTCTTAGGGAAATTTTCTTATTTTCTTCCTCTTTTTGATTAGAATTTTTAAATACCTTTTTAAAACACCACATATAAACTATTGAGAATAGTATTCCTATAACTGCTATTGCTTCTTCTAGTGAATGTAATTTTTCAATAATAGGAAGATTTATTCCAGAATGAGCAAGAGACATAAATATAAAACCTATTAATACAATTCCTATATAAATTTTGTACCCTTTACCATGTGTTATTATAAATGCAAGTCTATTTGTATTTCCATGAGATTTAGCTAAATTATCCAAAATTATATCATCATGATTATGCGATTCTTCATTATCTTTATGGTAATTTTTATCTGTATTATGTTTTTCTGATTTTCCATATTTATTTAATTTCAATTTTTCTTCTAACTTAAAATAATCTACTAGTTGTCCTGTTATTACTCCTGTAATTGTACTAACTATAGTCACAAAAAAATACATTTTAATATTTGATGAAATAAGTATAAATGCAGCATCTCCCATACTTGCTATTAAGCTTGCAATGATTGCTCCAAAGCTTAGTTTTCCACTTATATATAATGGCATTATTGCCAAACTCCCACCACAACCTGGTATAGCTCCTATCAAAGCTCCTATTAAAGGTTGATATTTTCTATTTTTTGATATAATATTAGTAAAATTACCACTAGTTTTATAGTTTATATATCCAAATAGCAAAATAAAAAATCCAATCATAGAACCCACATGTAAAAATGCTTCTTCAGAAGCAGATATTAACATTTCCATTAATTTACCTCCTATATTAATTTCGCAATAATTATATTATATTTCATTTATTATTGATAATCAATATCATTATATCTTTTAAATTTCTAATATTAAAAAGTGCATATCTTATATTGTTAATTTCTTGCATATTAAGATACACACTTTCTGATATTAGGTTATCTAGTTGCCATATGTAATTTTATATTATAATATAAAATTACATATAGATATTACAACAAATTTTATATATTATACCGATATTACACATTTTTTCATCGTTTACTATATTTATAAATTTTCAATAAATGTTATTACTTCCTCTATTATCCAATCTGGTGTAGATGCTCCTGCTGTCACTCCTAAAGTTTTATACTTCTTAAGCATATTTACATCCAATTCGTCTTTAGTTTCTATTGCAAAAGTTGGAACTAAATCTTCACAAACTTTTACTAACTTTTGAGTATTAGAGCTGTGTTTTCCACCTATAACTATCATACAATCAACTTCTCCTGCTAATGCTTTAGCTGCTTCTTGTCTAGTTTTTGTGGCTGAACAGATTGTATCATTAAATACTATATTTTCTAGTTTATCAGCTAATTTATTAACTATATTTGAATATAAATCTGGATTTATTGTTGTCTGTGCAACAACACAATATTGTTTTGAATTATCAAATTCCATATTCTCCATTTGCTCTACAGCTTTTATTATTATTGCTGAGTTTTCGCACCATCCATTTATACCTATCACTTCTGGATGTTTCATATCTCCAATAACTATTATTTCATAACCCTTATTATGATACTCACTCACTACTGTATGTATTTTCTTTACAAATGGACATGTAGTATCTACAATTTTAAGTTTTTTATTTTTAGCTTCTTTGTATACTTTCTCAGGAACTCCATGAGATCTTATTATCATATTTTCATAATCTGGTATTATATCGATTTCATCTACAGTTTTAAGACCTTTTTGTTCATATCTTGCTACTGCTTGCTTGTTATGAATAAGAGGTCCTAAAGCATATATTCCAGAATCATTTTTCTCTACTTCATCCCATGCCATTTTCATTGCTCTCTTTACTCCAAAGCAAAATCCTGCATTTTTTGCTATTTTAACATTCACAAAATCCCCCCCTTATTTTGAATATTTAAAGTAATTCTGTTTTATTATTTCTAAAACTTCTTGCGACATTCTTTCATGGTCATCATTACTTAACTTTTCTTTAAAATGTTCTTCAAATGATATTGGCTCTCCAAAGTACACAATTACTTTACTAAAAGGTTTATACTTAGATATTATCGATACTGGTACAACCTTAGATTTACTCTTTATTGTAAATAGAGAAAGACCTGCCTTAGCTTTGCCAAAGTTGTCTCCTTTAATTCTTGTTCCTTCTGGAAATATTCCTAATATATAACCATCTCTAATTGACCTTAAAATAGTTTTTATAGTGGATACATCTGGCTTTTCTCTATTTATAGGCATAACATGCAATTTTTTTAATATAAAACCTAGTGGCTTCACTTTAAATAATTCTTGTTTTGCAATAGCTGCTATCTCTCTATTCTTTATAGCTGCAGCTAAAAATACAGGGTCAAGATTTGATTTATGATTTGAAGCCACCACTATATTTCCTCTGTCTGGTATATTTTCGGCACCTATAACTTCATATTTAAAAAACACTTTAGAAAAACATCTAAAAATATTTATTGCAAATCTATAAAAATTCACGTTTATCTCCCTTCAATACTACATTATATTTTCATTTTAGATACATTAAGCTTAAAAACTTATCTTAGATACAACTTCTTGTACAACCTGATCTATAGTCTTTCCTGTTGTATCTATTTCTAGTGCATCCTCAGCTTTTACTAGTGGTGCAAATTCTCTATTTGAATCAATTTCATCTCTCTTTACTATATCCTCAATTACTTCTTTTAAAGTAGTATTATATCCTTTATTGCAAAGTTCTTTATAACGTCTATTTCCTCTTTCTTCTGGTGTAGCTACTAAAAAGAATTTATAATCTGCATTTGGAAAAACATATGAACCTATATCTCTACCATCTAATATTACTGAACTTTTTGTTCCAATTTTTCGTTGAACTTCAACCATCAACTTTCTTACTTCTTTTATCTTAGCTACATTGGAAACATTATTGCTTACTTCTATTGTTCTTATTTCATTATTTATAATTTTTTGGTCTAAGTATATGTTATTATTTTCAAAATCTATATCTGAATTTTTAGCTATTTTAATAACCTCTTTTTCATTATTAACATCAATATTATTTTTTAAACACTTATAAGTAACAGCTCTATACATAGCACCTGTATCTATATAATTTATATTTAGTTTTTCTGATACTATCTTAGCTATTGTACTTTTACCAGCCCCTGCTGGTCCATCCACAGCTATAATCAAATTACTCATATCTACACCTCTATTTTATTTATATTTAATAATCGACTTATCAAAAACTTATACACTAATCCCTGCAAGATATCCAGTTGAAAATGCTATTTGTAAATTATATCCACCAGTTTCTGCATCTACATCTATCACCTCACCTGTAAAAAATAAATCCTTTATTAACTTAGACTCCATTGTAGAAGAATTAATTTCTTTAACTGAAATACCACCAGAAGTAACCATTCCAGTGTTTATCCCTGTAGTTCCATTACAAGTTAGTTTCATATTTTTTATATACTCAATAATTTTAATCTCATCAGCCTTAGATAAATCATTTGCTTTTTTATCACTTAAAGATAATATAGAAAGAATTTCTTTTAAGAAGTTTTGAGGTAATATGTGTTTAAGATTATTTAAGATATTTTTATTTGGAAATTCTCTAATTATATTAGAAATTTCATTGACATCTAAGTTTGGTAAAAAATCTATATTTAATTCTATCTTATCTTTTTCAATAATCTTGTTGATATAAGAAGAGATTATAAGTACACAAGGACCTGTTATCCCAAAATGTGCAAATAACATGTCTCCTGATTTTGATATTTTCTTTTTCTTAATCTTACAAGATATTTCTACATTTCTCATAGATATTCCTTGCAAAGCTTTAATCCATTTTTCTTCTATTGTAAGTGGCGCTAAAGCAGGATATAGTTTATTTAATGTATGTCCATGATTTTGAAGAACCTTATACATTGAACCATCTGAACCTGTTTTTGAATAACTAACTCCTCCAGTTGATATAATGACTTTATCTCCTAATATCTTATCTCCATTATCTAAAATGACACCTTTTATTGAATAATTTGCTTTATTATTGTTATGGTCACCTTGTTCAGTAATTTCTTCAGTTATAATATCCACAACTTTTTTATTATACATTATCTTTACATTATGATTAATTAAGTCCTTATTTAATAATTCTATTACTTCTATAGACTTATCATTCTTAGTATAGACCTTGTGGTCATTTTCTTCTTCAATCTTATATTCTAAATTTTTACTTTCAAAGTACGATATAAGATTTTTATTTGTAAATGTATAAAAGCTACTGTATAGAAATTTTTTATTGTTCACAACCTTATCAAAAAAATCTTCTATCTCTCTATTGTTGGTAAAGTTACATCTACCTCCACCAGTTGCTCTTAACTTTCTCCCTAACTCTCCATTTCTTTCAATCAATATTACTTCATTATTATTTTTCGAAGCTGACAAGGCTGCCATCATGCCAGATGGACCTCCACCAACCACTATAACTTTACTCATAAACTTCTCCTTATAATTTGATACTTACTCAAGTGCAGAATTATTTATTTTTACATGATTTTTTATATGACTTGTATCATTCATCTTTATTACTACTGGACCATAATCTTTAAACTCTACTATATTTAAAGCAGTATTATCTTGCTTAATTCTGTATATATTTTCCATACCTGACTCTAAGAATGATACTAACATAACCCTCAATGTAATTGAATGTGTAACAAGAACTATATTTTTATCATTGTATTTTTCATTTAATTCCTTTATAAAAGTATCCACTCTTTCTTTTATAATTTTAAGAGTTTCTCCTTCTGGTATATTTACTAAATGTGGCTCATTTCTCCATGTTGAATATATATCTGAATAGTCTTTTTGAATTTCTTTTATTAAAAGACCTTCCCAAACTCCAAATCCCATTTCTCTAAGTGCTTCAGTTTTTTGTACTTCAATATTGAGCTTATCACCTAAAATTTGAGCTGTTTGCATTGCTCTTCCTAAATCACTACTAAAAATATAATCAATCGAATACTTACCAATGTCTTCAGAAAGTTCTCTTGCTTGTTCTATCCCTTGTGGTGTAAGGTCAGAGTTACCATGACCTTGTGTTTTTCCTAATAAGTTCCAGTCTGTTTGTCCATGTCTTACTATATAAAAAGTATTTCCCATATTTCCTCCTAATATATCTGTCTATTTTTTATTAAATATAAATTGTCACTTCTCAAACTTTAATTATACCATATAATAGTTTACTATGTTTCTATTTTATAACTTAATCTAATATATCCTTCTTAGCTCATACTATTTATATTTACCACAATTTATTATATAATAACAGGTTTTTTCTCAACTTATAAAAAATAATCATCATATTTTATTTATAAAATTCTTCAAATCTATATTCTTGAATTGGATTAAAATACCTATCTCTATCTACTTTTGATAAAAACATATCTAATGGCCTTGCAAATATCCCTGTATCATCATATAGAGTTTTATATAAAACCAAATTATTATTATCTTTTTCTTTTTTATGATAAAAACTTCCATTCATGTCTATATATATATAAATATTTTCATCTAGCTCAGTATGCTTAACATCTAGCTTATACCTAATTTTGTTTTTAGTTGAACCTTTTTCATTGTATGTTTCACAGATTTTTTCTATATCATTATTATCAATGGCTTTGCTCAATCCCATTGTAGCATAATATTTTCCTTTAAAATGCTTATAAATACAAGGACATTTTAATTTTCTTTCATCAATGTTTAGACTATTTTTTGGTTTATCCATTTTACTATCCTCTCCTATATGTATTTTTTAAAAAATATGCTTTATCTTATTATTTTTTATTTTAAAATAAATTTACAAACTAAGTTATTTAAACTTTTTCAAAATACAGCAATTTTTAATATTCAAATTATATATTATAATTTGTCTAATATTTTTACACATCATATAATATATTTAGTTGTTTATGAATTTAATTTTTATTTATATAAATATATTCTACTTTTCTTATTATGTAGTTATATAAAACTTATCCTATATTTTATTTATTAAAAGCAATACTTGTCTTATATTTTATCATAATTTAAAGTTTATTAATAATACAATAAAATAAATAAAGAGGCTGTATAAAATACAGCCTCTCAAAGTTAATATTTATAATCATATAATTTTTCTAACTTCTTTTCTAATTTCTTTTTTCTATCTAAACCTAAAACTCTTATAAAATTATTTCCTACAAAAATACAATTATTGCTGAGATAAAATTCACACTTATCTAAATTTACAATATAACTGTTACTGCATTTGAAAAAATTTTCTTCTTTCAGTAGTTTTCTTACACTAGAAGAATTTTCTCCAATATAATAAGTTCCATTTTCTGTATAAATTTTTGATTCATACTCTTGCTTTTCTATGTACAAAATTTCTTTAATGTTAATTGAAAAACGTTTATCTTCGTATTCAATATTAATAAAACATTCCTCTTTCATTACCATCCCTCCAAGTATTCTTATTAATTTAATTTTAGTGTTTTTTATCAATATAATCTATCGGAAATATATGTAAGATTAGTCTATTTGAGATATTTATAAAGTTATTTTTGATACTGACCTACAGACTCTTTTTTTAACATTAATTTTTAAAGTTAAAATAGCTTATTATAAATAACATCAGTAATTATAAATACATATTTCTTTAATAAAATAACTTTTCAATAAAATTGTGTAAAATTATACATATAAAAGTAAATATTGACTTTTATATGTATAATTTAAAAAATTAAGATTTAATTATGAATTTGTTAAAATAATTTTATACTTCTTAATTATCAATTAAAATCTCAATAGACATATTATAAATATATATGTATATTTATGTATTTCTTTTTTGATATTCTGTTACTCCCTCAAGTTATATCTAAGCAAATTTAATAATATAATCTTTTTACTATAAAAACTTGATAAAAGTGTTCCCATATATTTTACACATACATTTCATTTTTTCAAAAAAACAATGAAGTTCATATTTGTAAATTTTTTTAATTTCTGTTGAAAGAATTCGAACATTTGCTTGTTCTGAACTAGAAGCAAATGGAAAACGTAAAACACCTTGCAGAGTAACTGGAGTCTGTTCAGAGTGTTTTTCACTTGAGTACATGTGTTGCAATATAGTTGTTACACATATGTCTAGATATAAAAAACGCATAAAAGTGATTTTGGTTGATACATAGCTAGGATGTTAATATTACATTTTTTTATATTTACTAATATCTCTCCTTACAAAATAGGCATTTCTTGAAGTTATTAAAAAATCTATAAGTAATTTTACAAATGTTACATGGTATAGTTATAGACATAAAAAAACAGTCTATATGTTAAAATAAACTGCTCTATAAACTAAAACTTGATATTTTTTTAAATTGAATCTATCTAATTATATCTATAGGTTCGTAATAACAAGCAATCCTAAAAATCCTATCGTAAGAATTGTTCCAATCAAAGCTAATGCATTAATAATCGTTTTTATTCTGAATAACTTGTTTTAATTTATTTGCAAATCTGCAGAATATGTTGCTACTATCAGTTCTTCTACCATACAACTTGAGAATACATTTATGTAATCTTACTTATGTCACTAATACGCTCATTTTAGAAAGTCTTAGCATAATCAACTTTATCTACTTCACCAGATAATTCAATTTTCAATCTTTTAAAACAAATACGCTATAATATATCAATTAGAAATATATACTAAGCTATTTTTATATGTATTAATTAATTTATTATATTATCTTTTTTCTCTTTAATTTTAAGTATTATACGTATTAATGCAAATATTGAGATATTGGATAATATCAATAGTAAAACTATTGCTAGAAAGACAACTCTTCTTTCAGGAGAAATCTTTATAAGATTAATAATATAATCGTAAAGTATAAAAAATGATAATAAATTTGCTATCATTGGAACACATATATACAATTCTTTTTTACTAATTTTAAAATTAGTACAAGAAATTTTATAAATGTACAATAATATAATTAAAATCAATTTGCCAAAAAAGATAGCTTCATACCTGTATAAATTTCCACTAAGTAAAATATTCATATTATCTAAATTGTTCATTGAAACTACTAATAGCATACTCAATGCATTTATACCTATTAACACCATCCAATAAAAAAACAAAACCACTAAACATTTATATATATTGACCTTATAATTAGACTTATAAAAAATAAAAGTTATAAGAATACATATCCATATTCTATCATTAGCTCCTACATTTATATAAAAAGAACCGATAATAAGAAAAATAGAAAATAAGAAAGATATATTTAGTTTCATTAAATTAGTTTTTACTTTACTTGTATAATCAAAAACTTTCTTGCATGCCCATATCTCTATAATAGAAGAAACAATTGTTATAAACGTGTCTAACATAATAACTCCCCAAAAATAATTAATTTATATCTTCACAATAAAATATACCATTAAAAATACATACTAATTATAACATAAAATGGCACTTAAATTTGATATTATCACTTAATGATTTTAATAATAGTATAAAATCAACTAACGAAATATTAACCACTAAATTGTTAACATTACAATTAGAAAATATAAAAATTATTTCCTCATTTTATTTTAATTATGCTCAAAAATATAAGTTGACTCTAAGAACAATTAGAAACAATTAAGGAAGTTTGATATGATTAAATAAAATAACGGCTTGAATTAAGGAAAAGTAATGAATTAAAAAATTATTTTTAAAGCTAAAAGCATGGAGAACTAAAATAGGTGGTATCATTTAACTTGATACCACTTACTTTAATTATTAATAGGTATTTTATTGAATTTACGCCTATTAATCATCAATTTATAAATAGTTGGTAACTTATTAAATAATACCAATATAGATTTTTGTATATATCTATCTATTAAAAACTTAAACATATAAATACATATATTTATTCATCCTTTAAATTTTTAAAATGATTTTCAAATAAATCTAATGCATCTTTGTCAATCACTTCATCTTCATGTAATGCTGAAAGTAAACTTTGTAAAGAATTATCATGTATATTACTTAAAAAATCTTTTGTCTCAACATTCAAATATTCTTTGTGACCAACAACTATCGTATAATGAGTATATCTATCTATTTTTTCTGCATTCAAGAAATGCTTTTTAACAAGTCTTGATAAAAGTGTCAATGTTGTTGTTTGTTTCCATCCATATTTTTGTTCCATAGCTTCAATAGTTTCTTTTGATGTTACTGTATCATTTTTCTCCCAAATAAACTTCATAACTTTTAACTCTGCTTGTGGTATTTTTGAAATTGTCATAGCCTTACGCCCCTCTCAAACTTTTATTAAATTAATACTATCGCAATATAGTTTTTAAGTCAAAGATTTTGTCGATAATAATATTTTCCAATTTTTTCCATAATTTATTTCTTGCTATAATTCTATAACAAATTACATAAGTAATGATTATTCTACATAATAAATTTAAGTACATAAATAAGATATAGATTATCAAAGAAATAAAAATTTAAATTTTCTTATTGATTCATATATTAGAGACCATATATATCATAGACATGTTTATATTTCCTATTTTTGTAGAGAAATGATTTCAAAAAACTAAAAGTGTATTTGTATTTAATTTTTTGGAATATTCTTCTTAAGATTAATTTAGATTTCAATAATATGTCTATTTTTAAGTTAAAGTTTTTTTTAAATCTTTGATTTATTCTATCTTATTTTAGACAATATAAAATAGTAATTTTCATAAACTGTAACTTAATTTATAATAACTATTCTAATTACTTATCCTCTTAAAATCATATCCTATATTTAAATTTAATTTTTCATTATATCAAAATAATTTTCAATTAAATAAAAAAATGAAAAATAAAAAAAATTACTTACACTAAAATTTTTCTTAATGTATAATCCTAATATAAATAAATTAAATTGGGAGGTAAATAAGTATGCCACAAAATAAAAAAGAAAGTTTGATATTCACAGTGCTTATGTGTGCTTTTATGGTATTTTTTATGAGTATCTATAATATCTCTTTACATGAAGGTCTTTCATCAGAAACTGTAAAAAATGCTTGGATGGGGTTTCCGCTAGCCTATGTAGTAGGTATGATTTTTGATTGGTTTATTGTTTCTAAAATTGCTAAAAAAATTGCATTTTGCATTGTAAATCCACAAAGTAAACAAATTGCAAAGGCCATTGTTATATCAAGTTGTATGGTATGTGGGATGGTTATATGTATGTCTTTATTTGGAGCCATTGAATCAGTTGGTTTCCCTAGCACAACCTTATTTGTATGGGCTGTTAATATACTCAACAACTTTATCATTGCATTGCCGTTGCAACTACTAATTGCAGGCCCTTTAGTGAGATTTGTTTTTAGGAGATTATTTCCTGAAGGAACAATTGTAGACTGTTTATAATTCACAAAACTACATAAAACTTTATACTATAAGTATGTTTATCCTAAAGCAAACTACTACACTATACAATAATTTTTAATTAATGGCAAAATAAATTTATTACCAAATTTATTTTGCCAGCAAATTTATTCTTAATCGTATTTTAGATTTATGAAATACTATTCAAATTCATTTAATTTATTTACATCTAATTTTTCATCTTTTCTATTTATTAAAACTGAAATTAAAATCTTAAGTTAAATTTTATGTATGTTCTTTATAAATCTTTTTATTTCAAATTTTTGATATTTCTTTTGCTAACATTTTATAAAATTTACATTTATCTCTTTTTTAACCATCAAAGGATATTTCAACTTTTACTTATCAAAAGTCAGTAAATGTAAAGTATTCCAGTTTTAATATATCATAAAAATTTACTCAATCCATCCATCTTTTCTTCTATAGTATTGTTTAGGAAATTCATAGCTTGAAAACATTAATGGAGATAGAGAATATGAGTAACTACCTGCATTATTAATTGAAATCACATCTCCTATAACTGCCTTTTTTAATTTAACATTATTAGCTAACACATCTAATGATGTACAAAGATTTCCAACTATTGTTACATATTCTTCTTCTTCTGAACTACTTAATACTGAAAAATAAAATGCATGATTTGATGTATATAATGGTTCTTGCCCTTCTAATTCTACACCACAAGTTACTTTCTCAATTAAATTAGAAATAATAGGTCTCATAAATCCATTAAGACCATTTCTTACAACAAGATACTTTATCCCTCTTGATACCTTAATATCGACAATTTTAGTATAGTAATTACCTGATGTGCAAACTACAAAACGACCTGATTCAATAAAGAGTCTAGCCTTTAATGTATTTGCATTAGTAGAAACAATCTTTTCAGTTAAT
This sequence comes from Clostridioides sp. ES-S-0001-03, assembly GCF_020676075.1. Classification (NCBI taxonomy): domain Bacteria; kingdom Bacillati; phylum Bacillota; class Clostridia; order Peptostreptococcales; family Peptostreptococcaceae; genus Clostridioides; species Clostridioides sp. ES-S-0001-03. Next base: position 65,816 of record NZ_JACVWJ010000006.1, read on the forward strand.
ATTGAAAGCTTTTTAAGATTAACTGGACTTTCTTTAAGATTGTCATATACTACTCCAATACCACTACCAAAATTTATAAATTCAATATTTATATGTTCACTTTTATTTAAATTTAGTGCTATGAGAAAACATTTTTCATAATAACATCCTAACTTTTCAAAATCTAACACTTGAGATTTAATATGTATATGAATTCCAACCACAGATATATAGTTACAAAGATTTAGTATTTTAAAAACATTATCTATATCTTCTATATCAATACCAAACTTGCTTGATATAGAGCTATCATCATCCATAGTAAAAGCAGGATTTATTCTTATGCCTATTTTAATTTTTTTATTTTGTTTTTCTGATATTTTATTTATAAGTTCTATTTCTGTTATACTATCTGCAATAATTATACACTTATCTAAAACAGCTTCTAGCTCCTCTTCTAGCTTTCCTGGTGCAGAATAGTAAATATTATCTCTATCCACTCCACATTCTTTTGAAATCAATACTTCTTTCATGGATGCTGCATCTGTTCCAAACCCTTGTTTAGCAATGCTTTTTACAATTTTATTATATGGATTTGTTTTGATGGAATATAAAAAATCAAAACCTAAAATACTATTTTTTAACTCCATACACCTTTCGATTATATTAATCTCATCATATATATAACATGGTGCATGTTCTTTTATAAAACTATATTCTTGATTTAAATACATATTTTATACCTCCAAAGTTATAGATGATTTTATTAATTAAGTTCCTATACTGTTTATAATATATTTTACTATAGATTGGTATAGTTAACTATATACATATGCTTAAAGTATGCATTTCAAGTATTTTATATAGTAAACATTCAATAGTAATATTTATAAGTTTTTATGCCATAAATTCATCTATCTAATAAAAAAATATAACTTAAAATTATTATATTGAATATATTTTATATCCAATCTTAATTGTTTTTGCCTAATTTTTTGAATGATTTATTTCAACTTTATTACAGATTAAAAAAGTGTATTGTTGTTAATGTATTCTCGTAGTATCCTAAATTTATATGAAACTTTAAAATTGTGAGGTTATATATGAAATTTTTAATGGTCTTTTTAGCATATTTTTTAATGTATATTTTACTGGTACGTATTGGAAAAAGAATTAATAAGATATATCCATACAAAAATCATATTTTTACATGGATGATTTTAATTTTATTAGCATTCTACATAGTTACTAATATTGCTAGTTTTCTAAAATCACTTCTTTAGGCTGTTGGTTTTAAACTACTAAATGAAATGAAACTCATTTTATAGAATATATATTTAAAAAGTTTTTATAAAATTTAAATATTACTATATCATTAAACATTATTTTAAAATAATATGGAGGTGTTAATATGAAAGTATGTATTCTTATGGGAAGCCCTAAGAAAAATGGTAATACTGCTTCTATTTTAGAACCATTTATAGAAGAACTAGAAAACTATAATGCAAATCTTGAAATGTTATGGTTGTATGATTATCAAATAGAACCTTGTATTGCCTGTAAAAAATGTCAAGAAAATTTATCTTCTTTTGGATGTTGTCGTCAAGATGATGTTCATAAAATTTTCAAAAAGGTTCTTATGTGTGATTTAATTATTCTTGCAACTCCAATTTATTCTTGGTATTGCACTTCTCCAATGAAAGCATTGCTCGATAGATTGGTATATGGTATGAATAAATACTATGGTGATGAAAAAGGACCAGCACTATGGTCAGGAAAATCAGTAGCACTTATTACAACTTGTGGATATAGACCTGAAAAAGGAGCTGATATCTGGGAAGATGGTATAAAGCGTTATTGCAAACATTCACAGTTAAAATATATAGGAATGCTTGTTGAACGTGATTTAGGTAAGCCTAATTTTATGGATACAGAAAAAGAAGAACATTCTCGTCAATTTGCAAAACAAATTTATGATATTTTAGAGAATTCATTTAAAGCAGATAACTGTTAAGTACATAATGCTACATGGAAAGTATTGGTAATATAAATAGAGCTTATAATAATTTTAAAATTATATAAGCTCTATTTTTATATGTTTTTATTCTCCAATTGATATATTATTTATGCCACTGTTTTTAACTTCGACAATTGGTTGTCCATTTCCTAAGATATAATCTTTAGACCAACCTTCTGGTAATTTATTCAGACCATTTCCAATCAACTTCAAGTGTAAATTTGATGGTTCTTTTTTCAAGTTTAATTTGAATATGCCATCAAAGGTATCTTTGCTGTCCTTTCCAAACAAACTTATATTGCCACTTATATTTGTAGCTGTTACATTTACAATTCCATTGTTTCCTCTAAACTTTATCTCAGATGATATAGTTTCGGCTGTTACACCTGAAATCCCACTATTAGTATTTATATTAAAAGGATATGTTACACTTTTGTCGATAACTTTCGCAATTCCATCATTGACATCAACTGTAGCTCCCCCCTTAATATTATAAAGTTCTACTGAGCCTCGTTCAACATCTACTTTAAAATTAGAATACACTTTATCTGGAATTCCAATCTTTATTACATTTACTCTCTTATCTTTATTTGCATTTATCATATTATCGCCATTCATATCTTGCAAGTGACCATCTTTCTTCTCTATTGTTTTCTTAGCACTTACAACCAACTTTCCATTTTTTCCATTATTAGAAGCAGTCTCTTCATTCACAGAAAAAGTACAATTTTTTTCATTAGTTACACTTACATAATCAAACTCAAATTTATCAGTATTCGTCTTTTCAACAACTACACCTAAATTATCAGTTTCTATATATACTTCAGAAACTTCATTTCCTTCAATTGAAGTTAAGTGTTTTACAATATTTGGAGTTATATTCATATTATTATATTCCACCATATCTAAACATTGTTTATATATATTGGCATCAATTCCTCCAACTTTTGTTATACTTTTAGCTCCTTTTAAAATACTTTTATTACTTCCATCAGCAACTAAAACAATTGGCTTTTCTTTTGCTAGAGGAGATAGTGTTAATGCATCTACTAATTGATATCCTCTTGTTATGTAAAAGTCAGTTGATTCATTATAAAACTTTTCTATTACTTTTTTATTGGTTTCAAATCTATCATTTCCACCAACTCTAGTTGCATTAGTCTCCCTTACCAAATCCTCATTTATTGCAGATTTGCCACCTATAGCATAAATATTTAATCCTTCAATCTTAAATGGAATTGATTTACCATCTGTAAGTATTATAGCTCCTTTGTTTTTTGCAGCTACAGGTGCTATGCTCATAGCATCAGCCTCTCCTACAAACCCATTTGTCAACATGACATCTTTTACCTTACTAACTTCATTTATTTTTTTTGCTACATTGTAACTAGTTTCAATTCTATTATTTCCACTTATCCTTTCTACTTCAATACCTTTTCTTTTTATATCTTTTTCCACGGAACTTTCAATAGTATTATAACCACCAATTATGTACACTTTTTTTACAACGTTCAAATTCTTGTTATCTAGTCTATTTGAAGTGGCCTTTGGTATTTCATCCTTTTTAGTCAAAAGTATTGGCGCGTTAATAGCCCCAGCTAGTCCACTTGATGAAAGTCCATCAGATAAATTTTTATCTCCATTAACCAATATTACAGTGTCATAAGTCTGCCTATCTGCTATAAGCCCTGCTGTTTCATATCTATCAGTTCCTATTATAGAATCTTCTTTGATTTGTGCACTTGCAGTTAAACTATTAAAAAGAATTAGAGTCAAAGCCAAAGTTGATATACCTATTTTTTTACTGAATTTTTTGAACTTTTTATTCATAATTCCTAATATTTCCCCCTTATTATAATTAATTATTTTTTTAATTTTTATAAATTTACCTCTTTACTTACAAATTATAGCATAATTTTATAATTAAATATCTATTCACCTAAAATTATTTAATATAAAAAAGCTGTATTTCTATTTATTAATTACTTGACTATTAATTAATAAATAGAAATACAGCTTAAAATGTTCGACTTTTTACCAAAGTTATTTAATCCGATTAATAAACTAAAAATTTGCACTCTACCAAATATAAGGTATAATACGATATTTTGTTTTTTGACAATATTCTTTATACCCATCAAGTTCAGCACTAAGCAACTTTTCTTCATCTAATATACGAAACACAACTATTATGCATAAAGGAATTACAGCAATCATTCCCCACCATGAATTCAGTGCTAGAGGTGTAAAAAGTATAATTAATATAGCACCTAGATACATAGGGTGTCGCACAACTGAATATGGTCCATCAGTAATTACTTTTTGATTACTCATAACAACTATAACTTTTGATGTAAAAGAATTGTAGCGAAAAACAAAGAATACAATTATAAATCCAATTAAAATAAGTACATCTGATATTATTGTCAAAATAATTGGAATACTAGACCAAGCAAAGCGGTTGTCTAGAGCTGGTACTCCTAGCAATCCAAATAAGAAAAGAAATCCAGCGATACTTTGACCAAGTATTTGTTGTGGACGTGTTTCCTTTGATTTGATGCGACGTTCAAGTAATACTGGGTCATTAATCATCAGGTAAATTGTAATTATACAAGTTGGAATACAAAAGGCAGTCAGAAATATCCATCCTTGCCAAAAATCAATTGTACCAGTTAAACCAAAAATTAAGCATGCTAAAACTAATATAAAAGCAATAACAGATACACTTGCTAAAATGTATAAAGATTTTATTTTTTCTTGCATTTAAAACCTCCAGCACAGCTTTTTTCTATAAAAGCAATAAACTATATGTAAGATAAATTAAGATAAATATAGAAAACAATTATAAGTTAATAAAAAATTAAGTTCCTTAGACTTTTAAATATATTATAAAATTATTTGCTACCATTGTTTGTTATTGTGGCAATTTGGTAGCAAATTTTATTTCTATCCCATTTTTTAGAATATACTTATATTAAAATATTTTTATTGCATAGTTTGATATTTTTCAATATTTATACAGCTTTTATCATCATCTTGCCACCATCAAATACATACTCAACCATATTATGTTCATATAAATATGTTATATAAGAACGTATTGTACTACCAACTAGAACGTATTGATTAGCATCTAATTTAACATTGTACACATCACACATTTTTTCAATGACTTCATCAATCATAATTGGTTCACAGCAAACCTTTTTAATATTAGATATTATTTCTTCCATCTTGTCTTTATTTACATCAATTAAATCTTGTATACTTGTAGTCTTGACAGAGTGACTTGGAACAAAAAAATCTGCATTAAGAGTTTTCATTTTTTCTAACGTTTTAAATTGTGAATCTATATCTAACAAAAAGAAGAAATGATATTTACTAATTATATTTTCTGGTGTAAGACTGTCTGCAACAAACAAAACATTATCTGGAGTTCTAACACCAATCATTTCAAAATAATGACCAGGAAGAGAAATCGCTTCAAGTTCTGTATCTAAAATTTTTCCATTTGAAGGTATAATATAATCAACTTCACTCTCTTTTGCTAATAAAAATTTATTTTTTAGTGCTTTACTTGGATACCCTCCATACAAAAATGCCGATTCTAATATTGGATTTTCTGTAAAGTATCCTTCTATTTTAGTTGTAGCAATCTTACATTTTGTTTGATTTTTCAAATATGCATTCCCTCCTATATGGTCTGCATTTGAATGAGTGTTTATTATTAATTTAGGATTTAAATTATGCTCCTCTAATAGTCTAAGAATTTGTCTAGCAGTATCTTTGTTATTTCCACTGTCAATTAAAATTGCATTATTTCCATCTACATATACACCTACTATTGTAGGAAGTGGAATATAATATGTATTTCCTTTTATCTTCTCTAAAGTCAGTTTAGCCATTTTATAACCTCCCTTTAAATTTATTTTTAATTATAGCATTAATTTTCAGAAAATTCCAATCAAATTATTTTTATAATATGTTTTTATTTTTTTTATTAAAAATTGGAAAAACTATATAATATATATTATAATCTATATATAAGGAGTGATGTTATTGAAAAAAGATAGAATAACTTTTTCAGAAATTTTAATATTAATTGTAGGCTGTATATTAATGGCAATTTCTCTTAACATGTTTTTTAATCCACATGCAATTGCTGCTGGTGGTATAACAGGTCTTGGAGTTGTTTTAAATTCATTATTTGGTGTACAACTTTGGATTGTCAATTTACTTTTAAATATACCTCTATTCATATTTGCTTACAGAATACTTTCAAAGAAAGATTGTTTTAAAACAGTCTTAGGAATAATTTTTCTTACTATAGCACTTAAAGTTACTGCAAATATGACTACACTAGATATTACAAATGATATGTATCTTGCAATTATATCTGGTTCTATTTTAATGGGAGTTGGTCAAGGCCTTATTTTTAGAATAAATGGCTCTACAGGTGGAACCGATTTGATGGCACTCCTATTGAATAAATATTTCCCTACACTTAGTATTCCTGTTTTGATGGGTATTGTTGACTGTGTTGTAGTAGTACTATCGGGAATAGTAAATAAGCAAGTTGAGATTGCACTTTATTCAACTGTGGCACTATACATTTTAGTAAAGATTAGTGACTTACTTATTGAAGGATTTAATTATTCAAAATCATTTACTATTATATCTGACCTGTCAAAAGATATAAGTAGAAGAATAATGGAAGATTTAGATAGAGGCGCAACTATTCTAAAAGGTGAAGGTGCTTATACTGGAGAAAATAAAAATGTGCTTTTAGTTGTAGTTGAAAAAAAAGAAGTTGTCGAACTAAAAAAATTAGTGAAAAGTGTCGACCCTAATGCGTTTATAATAATTACAGATATACATGAAGCTTTAGGAAATGGATTTAAAAAAATAGAATAATCACAAAAACAAACAGCAAGCATAAATTTCAAATATAAAAAACTTATATTTTTATATTTGAAAATTGTGCTTGCTGTTTTTCATACAATAAACAGTCAAAAAATACACTACTTAGATTTATTTTAAGATTTATCTCATTATTCTAAGTTCACATTATTTATTAGTTTAATATCTATAATTACATTATAATTATCTCCCAACTTTGTATAAATTCCTATGCATATAATCTTATCTGCAAACTAGAAGTTTTTATAATTATTATTCTCCATTATATCATTTATTGATTTTTTTAACAATTAAAGCAAATATAAACTTAAACACCTATGTAATTACTAACTATAAAGTGTTTTAAAATTACACAAGACCTATATTTATAGATTATAAGATATTTATATAAAAATGATTCATAAATATAGCCAAATTGCTCTAAATATGTATATAATAAAAATAATATGATGATTATATTTAACACTGTCAATAAAACTAAAAATATTAAAAGGAGAACTTAAAATGAGTGTTAATTTACAAAAAGGACAAAGAGTAAGTTTAGTAAAAGATGCTAATCCTGTAAAAAATTTAATTGTAGGATTAGGATGGGATATGAACAAATTAGGTAAAAAAAACTATGATTTAGATGCATTTGCAATAGCATTAACTAGTGAAGATAAAATGAAATCATCAAAAGATTTAGTTTATTTTGGACACCTTAAACATCCTTCTAAATCTATCATACATACTGGTGATAACTTAACTGGAAGAGGTGAAGGAGACGATGAACAAATAAATGTCAATTTATGTGATATACCTGAATATGTACATAAAATAGTTTTTGGAGTTTCTATATACAGAGCTAAAAAAAGAAATCAAGATTTTGGCCAGATGAATAATTCTTTTATAAGGCTAGTTGATTCAAATTCTAGACAAGAATTATTTAAATATAACCTTCAAGAAGACTTTTCTGGTAAAGTAACCGTTTTGGCTGGCGAAATTTATCGTAGAAATAACGAATGGAAATTTAATGCCCTAGGAATTGGTCAAAATGAAGAGCTTCATGAATTAACTGATATATATCGTTAATACTAACTATAACAAAAAAATTATAAAAGGAGTTGTTTTAAATGGGTATAACTTTAGCAAAAGGACAAAAAGTAAGTTTAACAAAAACTAACCCAGGTCTTAAGAAAGTAATGGTAGGATTAGGATGGGATACTAATAAATATGATGGTGGTTTTGATTTTGATTTAGATGCTTCTGCATTTTTAACTGGAGCTGATGGTAAGGTAACAAATGATGGGGATTTCATATTCTACAATAATTTAAAACATGCTTCTGGAGCAGTTGAATACATGGGAGATAATAGAACAGGAGTTGGAGATGGTGATGATGAGCAAATAAGCGTTGACTTATCTAAAATACCACAAAACATTGCAAAGATATCATTCACTGTTACTATAAATGAAGCTGTTACAAGAAGACAAAACTTTGGACAAGTTGAAAATTCATATATAAGAATTTATAATGAAGAAACTAGTGAAGAGCTTATCAAATATGAGTTAGGTGAAGATTTTAGTATAGAAACAGCAATAGTGGTTGCAGAGTTATATAAACATAATGAAGAATGGAAATTCAATGCCTTAGGTTCTGGTTTTGAAGATGGGCTTGCAGGATTATGTGGAAATTTTGGTGTTAATATAGGTTAATAAGTAGTTTAAAATAAAAAGGTAGCTACTATTTTAAGTGCTACCTTTCAATCTACTCCTCTTATTCTTGCTGACTTTTTATTCATTCTTCTAATGCTTCCATTTTATCGCCCTTAAATTATTCTTTCTCCTATAGTTTTGAAAGATAATAATAAATATATATCTTATTTCCTGAATATTATATGCTTCTCAATATAATGCATTGTAGTTAGAAACTCACTGAACCATACTTTAATACAAGCCAACTATCCCTATTGTAATTGTTATAGTGGTCTATTGTATTGGTTTGTTTCCATATTGCCTACCTTTCATATATTGGAAAATATAAATAATCTACTGTGTGCATTGTTCGGCTAAGCCAAACAAATACAACTCAATTTTCTCTCATTCTAATACCACCATAAAATATCTTATGTTTTAGGATGATAATTTTCATTCATTTTATTACAATTTATACTATAGTTTTATGTGCTTTGTTAATATTTGTAATATTTTAGACACTCTTTATACTTATGTTACTGATATACTTTGATTAAGAAAAGTAAATATAATATGAGTTGGTGATTATTTATGAAAGATATTTTAAAGAATTCTTTTCGTACTATACTAGGGTTTTGTATTGGTGCGTTAATATGTATATCTTATGAATTTATTTCTAAAAAAGAAATAAGCTTTTATACAATTAGACTATTTATTTTTTTACTTGCTGGAGTGCTTATAGGTACTCTAATACGTATAATATTTTTATATTTAAGACAAAACAGAAAGCATTAATAGAGTATATTATAAAGGAGATAATGATATATGGATTTTTGGAACAATACACTTTTAAGTATAGGAGTAATATTCTCAATAGGAACTACAATAAGATACTTAATTAAAGGTAAAGCTAATTATTGCAAGAAAAAATATTTAGATAAGTTAGAATTGAAATATGGAAATATAGACAGAGAAAAAGCTATTAAACTAGAACTATTTTTTAACTATTTAATAAGTTTAGAATACATAATAATGGGTTTATTAATAAAAAAATTTGATACTGCAATAATATCAGTGATATTAGTATCTATTATAACACTAGTATCTTATTATTTAGTTAGGAAGAAATATATAACTCTATAAGAACCACTAAGATTAATTAAATTAAAAAAAGAACTCCTGTTATTGAGTTCTTTAATACGCCTTTATTGGTATCCTAAATTCTTTTGTTTCCATGTTATCAGCTGATAATACTACTTCTATATAAGCTTCTTTTTTAAGCATAATACAATTTTTAAAATTAAATTGTTCTATTCTAAAATTTATTCCTTTATGAATTGTAGTATTATCTTTTGGGTGCCATCTAAGTTCTTTATTTATCTGTTCAAAATTGTTATTTTCTCCAATATCTACTTCCATATTAATAAATTTCAAACTTAATATGGGGCTTTTTGCAACAATAGTACTTTTATTTTCTATTACAAAATCAACTAAGTTATTACTATGAATTTCAGCATAAATATTAGCTTTATCATCTAACTTATTTGAATCAAGTCTAATATATCCATTACCATTCTCATAATAATCACCCGCCATATTATTCTCATTATTTCTTCTATATTTTAATATCAATTTGGCTTGTTTATTAGATTCCATAAAAGCCATAATTGATATAATTAAGGCTGCTATTGCTGCAAATGATGCAATTACAGAAATTATATTTACATAATTACCAAGAAATTCATTAAACTGATTGAGCATATCTTTTTCTCCTTAAAAACATTACTTTATCTTATTATAGTTGTATAATATTTTTTACATTTACTTTTAATTTATTACACAAACTTCTTATATAAAAAAAGACCATCTATCAAGATGATTCTCTAGACTAAGTATCTATGTTTTTGTTTATACTCTGTAACAGCATCATTTCATGCCTCTTGCTCTCTTATTCCCTTTTCTCTAGCAATTCTCTGTGCTATCTTTCTAACTAATTCAGCATTTTTTAATATTCCTATACTAACCACTTCCTTATCTCTATTTTATATTATACCATACAATAAGGAATAAAGCTAATTCCTATTAAGTTTTGTTGCTCGTTTCATAAGTTCAAAAACTTAATCCCCCTAACATCTTCTTTTAATTTATTATATAAAAAAGACCATCTATCAAGATGACCTTTTGACTTAATCTATTTTTTACCTTTACACCACTTCTTATTGGTATCATCTTTTATGTAAGTTCTAAATATTTCACAACAACCTAAACATAAATCAGAACATTTCTTTGAGACTTTAGAGAAAAATCTTGGATTATTTGCATACCATATTATTATATCTCTATGTTTTACTAATTTTCTATCTTCTAGTAAATTTAGGTTAAATAATAATTTAGGATTATTTTCTCTTAATTCCTGATTATTTACATCTGAAATATTACCTATTGATAAATTATCTTCAAATGATACAATTTTATTATGTGGTATTAACTTTAACTTCATTGCTTCTTTTAATAAATAACAGCATCCTCACACCCTGCCTAGTCAGTTCAATAAGCTAGAGTAATCTCTTAATTCTAGCCTAGTATATATTTAGTTTTGATAGTAAAATTCTTCATTTCCACAATATTATTATCTTACATAATTATCAATAAAAAATCTCAGGATAGTTTCTAAATAGTCTCATTTTCAAGCTTTTCATGAAAAAATGGGTAATTCAAATTCCTTTATTTTGAGATATAACATATTAATAATCTTACTATTGATAACTGAATTATTTAATAATCTTATTTTTTCTACTTCTATAGTTCATAGCATTTTGATTTCTTTACTTAAATTTTCATCCATAATCCATATCTCCTTTTCCTTTTGAATAATTTATTTCAATTTATTTACAGTTCTGCAAAATTGATTGCTATTATTAACAACTCATATTACTCTAGAGTTATACTAATTTATGAGGTAATTATTTATGGACTATTATCCTATGTTAAAGTATTTAATAACTTTTTTAATTGCGATTTTTGTTTTCATTCTGATAAATTCCATTTGTCAAAAGATAGAAAAAAGTTTCAAATTAAATGGATTTAAAAAGTTTCTTTTTTATTTATTTACATATTTCATTGGTTATTCAATTATTAGGTATTTAGATTATTTTTTTACAATTTATAGTTAATATTAGGAGAATAAATTTATGACTGTCTTTTCTTATTTGCAAGAATCAAACACATTTATCATTCTGTCTATAATTTTAGGAATACTTATGACAATCAATGATAATAAAAAACAACTATTAAAATTTAAAATACTGAATTATTGTTTTTTTATATGTATGAGTATCTCTTATATTTTTTCTTTTTTAGTCTTTTTTAAAGACTTTAGTTCAAACATATTAGAAATTATTGCTCATATTTTGTCTATAATACTATTAATCGCTTGTAATAGAGTTTCGACTAAAAATACTTTAAATACTAGTCTTTACACTTTACTAGCATTTTGGTTTAGTCCTCTATTTGCAATAATATTATTATTTTGGATACACAAACCTCACAAATATCTTAACAATTAAGTTTCTTATTTTTAGAAGGTAAAAAATATAATAAAATTTCTCTCAACACTTGTAATTACAATTCTTTTATATTATAATTCTTTAAATTAAATATTTAAAGTTATACTTTAAAATTATTTAACTATCTAGGAGGAAAACATGTATCTTAAATATCTGCAAACTTTTAAGACTATTGTTGAAGAAGGTAGCTTTTCAAAAACGGCAGACAAACTGAATTACACACAATCAACAATTAAAAATACCATTTATAATAGATGAGAAAAACTGCATTTTTAGACAGATATTTGAGACATATTTACGAGAAAAGGATATTACTTTAGACCATACAATTGAACTTTGGAGTATACCAACAATTAAAAATTTAGTAAAAAATGATATGGGTATATCTTATCTCCCCACATTTACAATAGAAAGTGAAATTAAATCAGGAGATTTATGTGAAATTAAAACAGATTTAAGTAGTAAAACTATCACAGCTGTCTGTGCACATCACAAAAATAAATGGATTAGCCCTCTTATGCAGTTATTTATTTAGTTAGTTGCTGCAAATTAAAAATAGTAAAACAATAAATATGACATAATAACCACTCAACTTCTAAATTCAAAACTTTGTAGTTATGAATATACTTTAGATATGAAAAAGAAGGTAACAACTATACTTAGTTGCTACCTCCTAATCTTTTTTCTCATTTCTTTTTTCCCAAACTCTACTGAAATATCAAAAAATGATGCTATATTCTCAGTAAAAAACTTATTTTTATGATATGCAATATCAAATGTCCTGCATAAGTCAATGCCTTCAATATCACAAGACCATAAAAGATTTTTCTTTACGTAATCTTCAACAAGAAGTTCAGATATAACAGCAATACCAAAATTATCTGTAACTGCTCTTAGAATAGCTTCAGAGTTATAACATGACCATCTAATATTCATTGGTATTTTTAATTCTTTCAATTGATTTTCTAATTGCGCTCTTGTTCCACTTCCCAGTTCACGCATAATTAATGGCTGGTTTGAAAGTTCTGAAACTTTTACTGAATCTCGATTGTAAAATTTATGCTTATTGGAACATACAAGTACAAGGTGGTCCTTAATAATGCTTTTTATCACAATATCTGGATGATTAATCTTTCCTTCTACAATTGCAATATCTAATTCACTATTAAGTAATTTTTTTACAATTAGACTTGTATCTTCAACAAACACTTCAGGTTCCACTAAAGGGTTTCTTTTATATAACTCTAATATTATTGGGCTTATCACACAAGTACCAACAGTTACTGTTGCTCCAACTCTTATTCTAATATTTTTAGCACAATGTTTCATACAATCAATCATCTCTTCATTTATAGATAAAAGATGCTTTCCATATCCTAGAAGCTTTTTTCCTGCTTCAGTTAGGTATAGTTTTTTTGAAATTCTATCAAATAATTTAACTCCATACTCTCTTTCTATTTCCGAAATAGCTTGACTAACTGACGACTGTGTAATATACATATTTCTTGCAACTTCACTCATTTTGCCACATTCAGCAACCCTTACAAATATCTCAAGGCTACGAATAGTCATATTATCACGACCTTACCAAATATTAGTAAATACTTATGATTTTATTAACATTTTAGTATTTTACAAATACATTGTCAAGAACTATAATTTTAGCATAGAGTTATAAAAAGGATTGGAGTGTGATATTGTGAAAGTATTAATTATAGGTGGAGTTGCTGCTGGAACAAAAACTGCTGCAAAAATAAAACGTGAAATGGGTGACAATTGTTCTGTTACAATCCTCAATAAAGGCGAACATATTTCTTATGCAGGCTGTGGCTTACCATATTATGTTGGTAAGGTTATTGAAGATAAATCATCTCTAATTGTAAATACACCTGAGAGCTTTTCTAAACTAACAGGAGCAGAAGTTCGATGTGGAGTTGAAGTTACATCTATTGATAGAAAATCAAAACAAGTAGTTTTGAAAAGAATTTCAACAGGAGAAGAAGAAACTATTAGTTATGATAAACTTGTAATTGCCACAGGAGCAGACCCAATAAAACCACCAATACCTGGAATCGATTTATCTGGAGTATTCTTCATGCGTACTCCAAATGATGCAATAGCATTAAGAGATACTGTCGAAAATGGAGTCAAGAGAGCTGTTGTCATTGGTGGAGGCTTTATTGGTCTTGAAATTGCTGAAAATCTTTCTGCTATGGGTATACGTGTAAGTGTTATTGACATGGCCGAACATGTTATGCCTGGATTTGATACCGATTTCGCTGAATATGTTGAAAATCACCTAGCTGATAAAGGTATTATGATTTTCACAGGCGACCAAGTTATAGGAATTGAAGGTGAAAATAAAGTAGAAAAACTTCGTACCAAAAATAGAGTTATTAAAACAGATTTAGTGGTTATGTCAGTTGGAATTCATCCTAATACAGCCTTTTTAAATGATACAGATTTAGAATTTGCTCCAAACAAAACACTTATAGCTGATGAATTTATGCTTACAGCTGATGAAAATATATATGTAGTTGGAGATTGTGCTTGTGTAAAAAATGCTTTGACAAATAAACCTACATGGTCACCTATGGGTTCATCTGCAAATCATGAAGGTAGAATTTGTGCTCAAAATATAGCTGGAAAATCTAAAACTTATAAAGGAGTTCTTGGAACAACTGTAGTCAAATTGCCAGAACTTAATGTAGGAAAAACAGGTTTAAGTAAAGAGTCAGCTAAAAAAGAAGGTTATGATGTTTGTTCTGTTACTATAGCTACTGATGATAAGGCTCACTATTATCCTGATGCATCTAATTTTATAATAAGAATGGTTGCTGAAAAACATACTAGAAAGTTATTAGGTGTTCAAGTTATGGGCCCTGGTGCAACTGATAAGATAGTAGATATAGCTGCCACTGCAATAACTTTGGGAGCAGACCTTTATTCATTAGAAAGTATGGACCTTGCATATGCACCACCTTTCTCAACAGCTATTCATCCTTTTGTAGTGGCAGTAAACGTGTTACAAAATAAACTTGATGGAGAACTCGATAGTGTTTTACTTGATGAAATTGAAGATTTTGATAGCTGGACTAAACTTGATGTTTCAAAAGCCCCTTCTATTCCTAACCTACGTTATTTACCTGTTGGTGAAATTAATGGAGAAATTGAAGGTCTTTCTAAAGATGAAAAGATTCTTCTTCTATGTGCAAAAGGTAAAAACAGCTACATGGCTCAAAATCGTTTAAGACGATTTGGTTATACAAATACAAAAGTCCTTGAAGGTGGAATACTATTTTATCCAAATCTTAAAGCAATGGAGGATTAATTATGAATAAGATTACAACAGAACAAAAAAAGGAATTAAAAGGTAGAGGCTTTTTACCAAGTAGAGATGGAGAACATTTTGCTGCACGTATAATAACTGTAAATGGAGTAATCAATACCTCACAAACGAAAAAGATTGCTGAGGCTGCTGAAAAATTTGGAAATGGTCAAGTAGCATTTACTACTAGATTAACAGTAGAATTACCTGGTGTAAAATTTGAAGATATTGAAGCTTTAAGTGAATTCATTGCCAGTGAAAATTTAATCACAGGTGGAACAGGTTCAAGAGTTCGTCCTGTTGTAGCATGTAAGGGAACTGTTTGTGTTCATGGATTGATTGATACACAAGCACTAGCTGCTGAAATTCATCAAGAATTTTATAAAGGATGGTACGATGTAAAGTTACCTCATAAATTTAAAATCGGTGTTGGTGGATGCCCTAATAATTGTATTAAACCTGACTTAAATGACCTTGGAATTGTTGGTCAACGTGTACCTGATTATGACCCTGAAATATGTGTTGGATGCAAAAAATGTTCTGTTATGGAAGTCTGTCCTGTCAAAGCCGCTAAATTAACAAATAAAGGAAAGCTTGAAATAGATAATAATTTGTGCAATAACTGTGGTAAATGTATAGAAAGTTGTAATTTTGATAGTATTGAAGAAAAAGAATCTGGCTACAAAATATACATAGGAGGAAAATGGGGCAAATCTGTTCGCCCTGGAACACAAATTGATAAACTATTTTCAAAAGAAGAACTTATGACTTTAATTGAAAAAACTCTTCTTTTATTTAGAGAACAAGGTAAAACAGGTGAACGCTTTGGAATTACGATTGATCGAATTGGTGTTGATAAATTTATAGAAATGCTTTTATCAGATTCTGTATTGGAAAGAAAGCAAGCTATACTTGATGCTCCTTTACATCTTAAAGGTGGAGCTCAGTGTTAATAAGAGTATTTTTAATTTAAATTTTAAGAGTATATTTAGCGTATATAAATAATCTATATAAAAATAATATAGTAATTATATACCAGATAGATATAGACACAAAGGATTTATAAAGATAAATTTTTAATGCATCTTTATAAATCCTTTCTTTATCAAAACTGTATACTTATTTTATTCTAATTATATATCAACACTCTTTTTAATATTTATTAAGATAATTTTATATATAAACCATGATACAATAAAAAGACCTAGATATTAATCCAAGCCTTTTAGTATTAAATTAATTTTGAATTGTATTAATTGAAAAGTTTACTATACCACTATTTCCATTTTCATTTACAACCAAATACCAAGTTCCTGTATTAGGAACTTTCATTCTACATAGAGTTTTCTTAGCAAATCCACCATAATAATCATAGTTTCTTTGATTTTTAAATTTAACATAATTTATATGATCTAATAATATCACATTAGCTTGTTTCTCCAAGTTTACTTCTACAATATCCCCTTTTTGCAGATGCATCTTACTATAACTATATTCCATTTAATTAACCCTCCACAATTGAATAACTTTTCTTATTTATTACATATTAGTCCTCTATATCTGAAAATTTATTTAAAATATCATAAATACTATATAATTACATGATTAACCAGCTCTAACCTTATCTACTACAACCCAAAGTCTATTTAAAATATTATTAGCAACAACTTTTCCATCCCATGTTACTTTTTCATCCTTATTTTCTAACAAAGCATAATACCCAGAGTCAGAACTTTCATCTTTATAGATTGTAACATAAAATTCTTCATCACTATATTCAGGTCTATCTTTAAAGTCTTCAGATATTTTACATTTTATTATATATCCTTCTAATTCTTCCTCTATAAACAAATTAATTCCTCCAATCTCTATATTTTTACTAATTATACCATATTATGTCATAATCTATGTATTTTATAGGAAATTTCTATTTTTTCTTTATTTTATAAAAGTATTATATAATTTTATACTTTTTTACTTTATATTATATTCATTAATTCTTTTATTTTCTTATATATTTCTTTATAATTAATATATTTTTTTATTAGTTTCTACAATCTTATAGACATAATTATATCTACTCTCTTTATGTTAAATAATTTATTTTTATTTAGCATAGTATATTTTTTCTTGTCAATTAATATTTTCTATATTAAATTATATTGGCCAAAATATAATCAAATTGATTTAAAAATTATATTAAAAGAAAATACTATTTATCTAATAAAAAATAGCACTCCCCTAAATGGGAAATGCTCATTTTTCAAGATTATTTTTGATCTTCTAGTATATCATTTAAGGCATCATATGTGAAATTTATTATTTCACCACAGCTTACTTTATTTTTTTTCAATGAAGCACATATTTCTGTACTGTATTTAGCCCTTACTTTATTCATTAATTCTCTTGAATACTTTCTTGCCATATTTTCATCTAAGTTATTATTTCGTCCATTTAAATATCCTATTATAACAACTGCTGCATTTACAGCTCCACAGACACTCCCTACAGTAATTCCAACTCCCATACCACTTCCTATTGAAATTGGTATGTCTGTCTCATGTTCTTCATTATAAGATTTTATTAATGCTTCTGCACAAGTGTATCCTTGGCTATGATATATTGATGGTCTTGTCATTTTTATACTTCCTTTCAATTTTTATTTTAAGTTTACGTGTTCTCATAGTGTCTAAATAAAATATTATTAACCTTTTTATATAATATTTATTATGACTATAAACTTAGAATTGTATTTACTTCAAAAAATTCATAATTTTATTCATTTGATTGTCTAATACTTCAAATATTACAAAACAATGTTTAACAAAAAACTACAATAAGTTACAACTAAACTAAAAACAACATTTATACTCAGTTCAATACTTATGATACTTTTTTATTTGTAGAAACATCTTTGTTATATCTTAATATTATATCCTAAATTTACTTTGATTTCTGTGACTTAGTCACATACTCTATATTTATACCTCATTAAGATTTAATTTAATAAGAAATACGCTTATAAAAACATATAATTTTTATTCTCAGATTTTATGGGAAGGATATATCAAAGTTATTCTTTAAACTAAATACCTATACTTTTGTTTATATACACTAACAGCATCATTCCATGCTTCTTGTTCCTTTATGCCCTTTTCCTTAGCTATTTTTTGTGCTAATTTTCTTATTAATGTAGCACATTCCAGTATTCCAATATTAGATATTTTATCTCTATCAACTCTATATAACATATAAATTTATCTCCTTTAAACTTTTATACAAATTAATTTAATTTTTAATCTTACTTAATGCTTATCTTTGTAGTAATTTTAAACTTTATATATGTAATATATGTGAAGTACATTAGAATAAATTTAGAATTTAAACAAAAGTAATCTTATAAATATTACTTTTTAAACTTAATCCACTGTCCACTTTGACTCTCTTTGTACTTTACCTATCTTTAAAAACAATTTCATAAATAATATATAAACGTTACTATTACTATGTCTTACCTATATGCTATATACTTAATTTTGATATTTATTACATTAAACTCTGAAACATTTATTATAATTTATTAAATTAAGTAATGCATTAAGTAGTTTAATTCTTTGTATTTAAACAAAAGATTTGCTAAAATAAAAATAAGCAATAATACACAAATTAAACTCTAAGGAGGTTAGCAAATTGAAAAAAATACTTATAACAGGTGCATTAGGACAAATAGGCTCAGAATTAACACTCAAGCTAAGAAATGAATATGGAGAACAAAATGTAATTGCTAGCTCAAGAAGAACAAAAGAAGGAAATCCTGTATGTGAATCTGGTATATTTGAAATATTAGACGTCACAGATAAAAATCGATTCTTTGAAATCGCAAAAAAATATGATGTGGATACTATAATTCATCTAGCTTCTCTGCTTTCAGCAGTTGCAGAAAGTAAACCTTTAGAAGCTTGGAATTTAAATATGGATGGATTGATAAATGGTCTTGAAATAGCTAGAGAATTGAATTGTAAGTTTTTTACACCTAGTTCAATAGCTGCATTTGGTGAAAATTCTCCAAAAAACATGACTCCTCAAGATACACTACAAAGACCTAATACTATGTATGGTGTAACTAAAGTATCTGGTGAATTACTATGTGATTATTATCATTCAAAATTTGGAGTGGATACTAGAGGAGTTAGATTTCCTGGTCTTATTTCTTACGTTACTCCTCCTGGTGGTGGAACTACAGACTATGCAGTTGACATATATTATGAAGCATTAAAAAATAAAAAATATAAGTCTTACATAGCAGAAGGTACAAAAATGGATATGATGTACATGCCTGATGCTCTTCAATCTATAGTAGATTTAATAGAAACTCCAGCTGAAAAACTTATTCATAGAAATGCTTTTAATATCACTGCTATGAGTTTTGCTCCTGAAGAAATAGCTGATTCTATAAAAAAATACATACCCGATTTTACAATAGAGTATGATGTAGACCCTGTAAGACAAAGTATAGCTGATTCTTGGCCTAATTCATTAGATAGTAGCAGTGCTGTAAATGAATGGAGTTTTAAAGCTAATTATGATTTAGATAAAATGACTAAGGATATGCTAGAAAAATTATCAGAAAAAGGAATTGGCAAATAACAAATTAAGAATTTAGTACCAAAAAATTCAGAGAATAAAACATCTTATATTTATGATTCTATTTTATAATCTTCACTTTTACATAGCTTTTATTCTCTGAAAGACTAACAGTTTTTATTTTTAACATACAACAAACTATTCTTTATAAGCATATTAGTAGTTTTCTAATATGGATTAATCATATAAAAATAAACAGAAAGGAAAAAGCTACTATTGCAAGTATAATAAAAAAACTTAATCAAATTTTACTATACTTTGCATATTATAATACAAGTAGTAGGTGTTAATGTTGCTAAATTTAAGAGAAATTAGAGAAGAAATAATTAAAGAATATATAGGCAATAATTTAATCTCTGAACTTACAGAAGAATTAAAGATCATTCTTATAACTGATTTAAAATCTAACCCATTTAAAAGTAATATTGAACTCAGTATAATACCCGCGAATATAGAAATATTTAAAAAGATAGAAACTAAATTGTTAGAAGCTAAGGTTAATCTAAAAATAGGTTGGGAAAGAATACTTATAAATTCTATCTTAAAAGATTCCTTTGATTTAAATTACGAAATAAATAAAAGTTGTAATGAGCCTTTGATGTTCAGAATCATTATATCAATTGATTCTTATGACGCTTAATCTCATTAAATAAATATCTATGAGGATGTGCTTTTAATTTATGAAATACAAGTTATTTATAGACTTTGAATTTAATATATTAGATGATAATAAATACAAGCTAGAATATAGTGGAGCTGAATTGATTTCAATAGGTTGTGTTTTGGTAGATAATGACTTTAATATAGTTGATGATTATTATTCTTTAGTTAAACCAAAATACAATGAAATACTTTCATTTAAGTGTAAAAAACTCACTAAATTAAACCAGTTAGAAATTAATAATGCTCCTAATCTTTTATATGTTATGGATGATTTTTTCAAATGGTTTAAAAAATTTAGCGATGTTACAATATATAATTGGGGTGATTTTGATATTGCTGGTCTTCTAAATTCCTTTAGAGTATATAAATATGCGGGTACCTGCTTAGAGTTATTCAATATGATGATTGATATTCAACCTTTTATATCTCAGCATATTACATATAAAAATAGAGTCTTATCTAAGCAACTATCTTTACTAAATATGAAAAAGATTTTTTCTGTAGAGGGAGAAATTAAACATAATTCACTTTCAGATGCTCTGGATTTAATGAATGTATGTAAATGCTTTTACCTTAACTATCCTAAAGATACTAATACACTTGAAGAATTATACAATAAACTGCCTCCTATTAAAAATCCTTTATATTATATTCCCTATTTTGAGGATGAAAATTTTGAACTTAAATTTGATAAGACTCCAGAAGATATAATAATGTATCTTAAACAAATATTCAATATATTAAATATAAGTAAAAAAGATATTTATTTTAAAAAAAGAAGTGTATTAGTAAATAATTCTAAAATTATCAACTTCAAAAACTTATCTTCTTCTTTTAAATTAATAAAGCTCAATGAATTTGAAGAATATCCTGATTTTGTATTGAAATTAGGTGATAAAAAGAATTTTGTTGAATCTGTAGTTAAGATAAATAAAAGTAATAGAAAATCCATAAAAAATTTAATATTGAGATTATCAAGAGTACCTTAAATGATTGAATTCAATTGTTTAAGGTATTTTTTATAATCTGAATTATTTTTTTTATATAGGATATACTAACTTAGTATAAATATTTTTTAAAGGAGTAATTGATAGATATGACAGTGGTATTAATAAGAAGTATTATATTATACATAACAGTGTTGATTGCACTTAGAGTCATGGGAAAAGGTGAAATCGCTGAAATGAACTGTTTTGATTTGGTCATAACACTTTTAATTGCAGAAGTTGCATCCGTCCCAATGGAAAATAATAATATACCAATTATAAATGGTGTTGCAGCAATAACTGGCCTTGTAATTATGCAGACTCTAATTTCATTTTTATCCTTAAAAAGCAGAAAATTAAGTTCATTTTTATCAGGTAAACCTTCTGTCTTAATTGACAAAGGAAAGATTGTATATAATGAACTTAAAAAAGAAAGAGTTAGTATAGATGAGTTGTTAGAACAATTGAGAATTCAAGGTTACTTCAACATAAAAGATGTACAATATGCTATTTTAGAGACTGATGGTAATTTAAGTGTGGTTCCAGCATCAAGTTATAATAGTACTCCTCCAAGAGCTTTTAACCATTTACCAATTCCACTTATTTTGGATGGTAAAATAATAAATAAAAATCTTGATATGGCTGAAAAAGATACTAACTGGTTAATGGGTATCTTAAAGTCTAACCACATAGAAACTTTTAAAGATGTTCTTATTTGTGTTTTAGATGAAAATGACAAAATATTTATTCAAAATAAGAAGGGTGATTAATATTGAAATCTACAACATTTGTTATACTATGGGCTGTTTTATTTATGCTATTTGGATTTTATGTTAATAATAAACTATATGATTTTACGGAAGATTACAAAAACAATATGTCTATATTAGAGAAATCTATAGAAAATGAAGAATGGGAAAAAGCTCAAAAAGAAGCTGATTCTATATCTACTAGATGGTCTAAAGAAAGAAATCATTGGTATAAAGTTTTAAATCATGAATACTTTGACGAAATAGGTCTAAAATTTAATATTCTTGATAAAGCAATTTATACTGAAAATAAATTAAAATCCTTAGAAGAAGTTGAAAGCATAAAAACATATTTAGGAAATATTGTTGAAAGTGTTAAGTTTGATATAAATTATATATTTTAACAGTCACAAGTAAGGATATAGATAAAGTAATGATTCTATATCCTTATTTGTTTATTTACAATTTACTACTATCAGAATAAATTTTTAGAGCTTCTCCAATGAATTTGGATGCTCCTTTACCATATTTCTTATCAGTCACCTGTATATAGCTAGAATTTTGTAAATAAAGTTCTGACAAATAATCTAAATAATTCTCTCCTTCATCTATCTTGTAAAATTCATTCATTCGGTTAGTTTCATATACTATATCTCCAACAATATCTTGAATCTCTTCTGAAGAAGGATTTTTACTTAAGTCTGCCACAAGCTTTTCATATAATATGTTTATTTTGGGTTGTTTATTACCTAAATAACTCTTCAAAACTTCTCCAATAAA
This sequence comes from Clostridioides sp. ES-S-0001-03, assembly GCF_020676075.1. Taxonomy (NCBI): domain Bacteria; kingdom Bacillati; phylum Bacillota; class Clostridia; order Peptostreptococcales; family Peptostreptococcaceae; genus Clostridioides; species Clostridioides sp. ES-S-0001-03. The sequence continues at coordinate 89,121 of NZ_JACVWJ010000006.1, forward strand.
TTTACACGCTCCATTACCATACTTTTTATCAACTTCTTTTATCCATATAGGATTTAGTAAATAATTTTGCACCATGCTATACCAATTATCATCTCCATACTCCATATTAAAAAGTTCATAATCTTTCTTAGATGTATCTGTTATCTCTTTAGCAATTTTTTGAAGTTCCTTTGATAAAGGATTTTTATTTAAATCTGCTACAAGTATTTTATATAGTTCACTTAATTTTGGATGATTATCTTCCAAACAGTCTTTTTTAAATTCATCAAATTGTTCTGCTAAAGTCAATATATCACTATTAAAATTTTTCTTTATAGCCTCAGAATATTTCTCAATACTTCCATATATTTTTATAGCCATTTTAGCAATTTCATCTTCTTTAGATTTAAACTTCTCAATATGTTCATTATATTTCTCTACACTACCATAAATTTTAATTACTTTATCTTCATGCTCTATTTTAAATTCCTCTAATACTTTAAAATATTCACTCATATCAAATTCTTTGAAGTTTACTACATTTTCTCCTTTTAACGTTTTGTCTATAATTTCTATTAGACTATCCAATCTTTTACGTTTTATAATAAGTAGCTTTCTTTGACTTTCTAGAGCATGCATTTTATCAAAGTATGGGCTTAACATTATATCTTTAACTTCTTTTAAAGGTATCTCAAGCTCTTTAAAAAATAAAATTTGTTGAAGCGTTTTAATAGCTTCATCATCATAAAACCTGTACCCTGCTTCTGTAATTTCACTTGGTTTTAATAAACCTATCTCGTCATAGTAATGTAATGTGCGCACACTTATTCCTGTCAAATCTGAAACTTGTTTTACTGTTCTCATTGCCTCACCTCAAAATTTTATTTTACAGCTACGAATATTAATAAATATTTATATATCTATCAGTATTTATTAATATTTTCAAACTATGTTTTCATATTACAATATAACGTGGTGTTAGAGTCAACACTTTATAAATATATAATTTGATTTTTTGAACTCATTTCATATTTAAATTTTGATTATCTAGTTAATATACTTTTTCCTAACATTATTAAAAAGAAATCTTGTTCTATATTCATATACCTAACATTAAGTATCCAGATTTCATTTGTTTCAAAATTTCGGAAAATAGTAAAGGAAGTTTTTCAGTTTCATCATCCTTATTCAATAAATAATCTATTATTATATTAGATATTTTTTCAATTATAATTGCGCTTTCTTCAAAAATCTCTGCTACTTGTACCCAACAGTCATTTTTGTATTCAGTTCCAATAGATTTAAGCATCTTGCTCATTTTATCAAAACCACCTTTAAATTCGACACTATCTGGTTCTTCAATTCCTTTGATTGCATTTGGAATAGTTGGTACTGTTCCAAAAAACATAACCATATTAGCTAAAATCCTATCATAGTCATCTTTTTCCAGTTCATGTTTCCATTGTGACAATTCTTTGATAAACTTTTCAAAACCTTTATATCCTAAAAACCCTGTAGGTGGATTTAAAAACATATCACGCTTTATAGCGAGTGCTTCTTGAGCAATATGATATTTATTCTTTGAACTATTCATTCTAACTGTACAAATTGTATTCGCTTTGCTTAATCCAGGATAACTACAATTCATACATTCACATAGTTCATCATAAGAAATAGAGATTAAATCAGTTATCCCACAATCATATAAATATATTCTTTCTTCTATATCATCATACCCTACCATAAGCACATAATGAAAAGGAATATGCTCTTTATGATATAATTTTTCATAATATGGCAGATAATACATATCTAAGGCTCCTAAAACAACTGGATAACCAGAATCAATTTCTGATTTTGCTTTTTTTAAAGCTTGTTCATACTTTTTAAACTCATAGTGTTTATATTCAAAACCAACAATAGGTGCTAAAAATTCATACATTTTTTTGGTTCTTCCATCCCCCAAAGCAACCATTCTCTTTAATTCTTTTTTATTTGTTTTTAGATAACAAAACGAGCCAAAACCTGATAATAAAAAGAAAAAATCATTTGGCAGAGATTCACCCATTTTATTCATATATATATCTTCTATACCATTCCACATACATTCATAATCATGTAAATGGTGCTTTATTTCAATTATTTTCCTCATTTAATTTACCTCCATTTATAAATAATTTCATTATGGAATTAATAGTGTTTTCATAAATTATATCTTTATAATTTTAAATGATATGGTTATTGCCTTCTACGATTAGTAGCTTTTTCATGTATATTTTTAATTAAACCCAGTATAAACCCTCCTATAATGTGAGAGTCAATGGCAAAATTCAAAAATAAGTATTCATATTGTGTAACTTATAATAAAATTAGACTTTTAATGCTTGTAAATAAGTAGAAAATCTTGAGAAAAATAAGTTTTAAAATTTCTTGTATTGTAATCAAATAAATTATTACAAATAATATAATAATTTTATATAAAAAAGAGTATATAAAAAACTAAAAAACGTTTCTTATATACTCTAATAATTTTAATTTACTATATTCTATTATTTCCCAGCCTTCATAGCTCTAATTTTTAGTGGTAAAGTAAATAAATTAATAAATCCTTCTGCATCTTTATGGTCATAAAGTTCACTATCTCCAAAAGAAGATATTCCTTCATCATAAAGTGCATTTTCAGTAAATATTCCAGCAGGTTTTATATTACCTTTGTAAAGTTTAACTTTTACTGTCCCTGTAACATTATCTTGAGTTTGTTCCATAAATGCATCTATAGATTCTCTTAATTTACAGTACCATAATCCATTATAAATAAGCTCTCCATATTTGTAAGATATCATTTGCTTAAAGTGTAGTGTGTCTTTATCTAAAGTAGCACTTTCTAAAATATTGTGTGCTTCATAAAGAATTGTTCCTCCTGGAGTTTCATATATACCTCTTGATTTCATACCAACAAGTCTATTCTCAACTATATCTATAACTCCAATTCCATGCTTACAACCTAACTCATTTAATTTATGAATTAATGCCACTGGAGATAATTCTTCACCATTTATCTTTTTAGGCTCACCTTTTTCAAAATAAACCTCTACATATTCAGCTACATCACATGCATCCTCAGGGTCTACACATTGTTTATATACATCCTTTTTATGTTCATTTTGTAAATGTTCTATGTCTCCACCTTCTGTTGATACATGCCAAAGGTTAGCATCTACTGAATATATTTTAGCTTTAGTTGCTGTTACTTTTATGTTGTGTTTCTCAGCATAATCTATAGCATCTTCTCTTGATTTTATATCCCATATTCTCCAAGGAGCTATAACTTTTATAGTTGGGTCAAGGGCTGCAATTGTAGCTTCAAATCTAACTTGGTCATTACCTTTTCCTGTACATCCATGGCATATATATTTTGCTCCTTCTTTATGAGCAACTTCAACTAATTTTTTAGCTATTATAGGTCTTGCTAAAGAAGTTCCTAATAAGTATTTTCCTTCATATTTTGCTTCTGCTTTTACAGCTTTAAATATAGTTTCCGTCACAAACTCTTCACTTATATCATCTACATAGGCTTTTGATGCTCCACTTTGTAAAGCTTTTTCATAAACATCTTCCATTTTATCTTCTTGACCTACATTTCCACAAACAGCTATAACTTCTATATCTTCATAATTTTCCTTTAACCAAGGTATTATAATTGATGTATCAAGTCCTCCTGAATATGCTAATACTACTTTTTCCTTCATTGTTAATTCCTCCCAATTTTAAATTATAATTTTATATTTTTTATTTTTTAATAGAAACTCTTAATATTGAATGACTTTAAAAATATAGATTCTTATAAAATCATTTTAATACTAAAAAAACCCCTCAGTATTTTTAAATACTAAGAGGCGAAATATCCGCGGTACCACTCTTATTGATAAACTTAGCTAATCAATCAGTAAATGTATAACTACTAAATACATATTAGTAAATAAATATATTAAAAAACGCCTCTTGGAAAAACCAAGAGACGAAATATATCCGCGTTACCACTCTAATTGATAAGATAAACTTATCCACTCTTTCTCTTAAGGCGAGATTACCTACTAACATACTAAATTCAATTAGCATCCTCCAAAGTTCTTTTCACTAATACTTATTTGCTAAGCTTCCACCATCCTCAGCTCTCTATAAAATACATAAAAGTTACTCTCTTTTTCATCGGATTTAAATATCAAATTTTTTAGACATCTCTTATAGAATATATAATAGTTTATTTTTCCATTTATGTCAACTATATAATTTATTTTCTTTTTAAAATATTTTCTCTTTAAGCTTACTCATATTTTACTTTCCAAAGGCATAGTCCTTTAGCTGGTGCGGTGTCTGATGACTTGCTTCTGTCTTTCGACTCAAGCATATGCTTAACATCTTGTGGTGCTTTTCTTTTAAGGCCAACATCTATTAATGCTCCTACTATTATTCTTACCATATTATATAAAAATCCATTTCCCTCTATATATATTTCTACAATATCATCATTTTCTTTTATATTTATTGAGTAAATTTCTCTTACATTAGATTTTTTCTTAGACTTAGAAGAAGCAAAGCTAGTAAAATCATGTTCTCCTATTAAATACTCACTTGCTTTTCTCATCCTATCTAAATCTAATTTTTTACTTATGTGTGCAGCATACTTTCTCATAAAAGGACTGTGATATTTGTTATTATCAATCTTATATAAATAAGTTTTTGATTTTACATTGTATCTTGAATGAAATCTTTCATCAACTTCCTCAACAGTTTTTACAACTATATCCTCTGGCAAATATTCATATAGATATTTTTGAATTTTATCTACTGAATCCATACAATTTGTTTTAAAGTTTATAACTTGGCCTCTTGCATGTGCTCCCATATCAGTTCTCCCAGAACCAATTATCTCAATAGTTTCATTGGCCATTTTACTTAAGACAGACTCAAGCTTTTCTTGTATAGTCATGTCATTATCGCCTAATTTTTGATAACCTTTGTATCTTGAACCATCATATGCTACTATCATTTTTATATTTCTCATCTTAATCCTCTTTCTAAGAATTTATGCCTGTTTAGCAAATTTATTTTTTATATTAAAAGTTATTTTTGTTCCAACATTCTTTTCACTTTCTATTTTCATTACTCCACCATGAAGTTTTACAATTTCATTACTAATTGCAAGACCTAATCCACTGCCAGCCTTGTTGTAATCCTCTTGGAAAAATTTATCTAAAACTTTATTTAAATTTTGCTTTTCTATACCTGAACCATTATCTTCAACTGATATAGTTGTTATATCTTCATCCTGAGAAGCTACAACTTTTATGTAACCACCCTGACTAGTGAATTTAAATGAATTTTGTATTAAATTTATAAGAACTTGTCTTAGTCTATTTTTATCTCCTTGGATATTTTCTATGAATTCATTTTCAAATTCAAATAAAAGTGATATATCTTTTTCGGCTGCTTTAACTTTCAACTGATTTACAACCCCAACAACTAATCCTTCAACATCAACTATATCAATATGAAGCTTTATCCTATCAGAAGAAAGCCTTGAGAAATCCAATAATTCTTCTACCAACTTTATAAGTCTTTCTGTCTCATCTTGTATAATACCTAGACCTAAATCTAACTCTTCTCTAGTTATACTTTCATATCCTAATGTTTCACTCCATCCCTTTATAGATGTAAGAGGGGTTCTCAACTCATGAGATACAGAAGATATAAATTCTTCTTTCAATTTTTCACTCTTATCAATTTCATGTGCCATATGTTCAAATGTCTGTGCTAAATCACCAATTTCATCATCTACAATCTTCATATTTTCCAATTTTATATTGTAGTTTCCTACAGCTAATTCGTTTGCAAACTTCTTTAGCTCTCTCAATGGTTTTATAAGAGTCTCAGCAAATTTGAGACTTATTAATATAGCTATAATAAGTATGAATATTCCCGCCAATATAAGCCATGTAGCTTGCTTTAATATGGCGTTATCAATTCCATCTAATGAAACAGTATATCTAACAACACCTTCTATAATATTATTTACTTTGAGTGGTAAGGAGATGCTCATGACATGCTCTCCTGTATCTGGTATTTTATAAGTATATGGTGTTAAATTTTTAGTCTTTACATCTCTTAATGCATTATCTACATCTTCATAATTTGCTTTTTCTTTACTTTTAAATCCATATTGGTCCAATATAACATTTTTATTCTTATCTATTATCGAAATCCCAAATTCTGAATTCTTTGTTAATGGCTGTTTATCAAAAATATTTTTAACTTTTTTCTCAAAGCTTGTAGTTTCCATTGTAATAGCATTATATTCATCAGCGTATTTTATTTCAGATTCAAGTAACTGTTTAACAGAATCATAGTAATAGTTTTGTATATAAAACATGAATAGCCCTTCAAACAGAGTTACCATTATAATAATTATTATAAAATAGTTTTTTATTACTTTTTTTCTCAGACCTTCAAAATGTAACACTATTATTCTTCCTTTCTAAAACAGTATCCATAACCCCAAATAGTTTGTATATATTTTGGTTTTGATGGGTCATCTTCTATTTTATTTCTTATCCTTCTTATATTTACATCTACTATTTTAAAATCATACAAATAATTAGTTCCCCATACCTCATCTAATATCTGATCTCTACTTAATGATTGTTTAGCATTTGATATCAAATATTTTACTATTGAAAATTCTGTTGGAGTAAGTTCAATCTCTTTACCATTCTTAAATAATTTTCTTTTATCTATATCAAGTATAAATGGTGGCGAGACTATCTCACTTGACTTAACATTTGAATCATCTTTTGCAACTCTTCTGATAAGAGCAGAAACCCTAACTAAAAGTTCCTTTATACTAAATGGTTTTATGATGTAATCATCTGCTCCTGAAATAAATCCTTCTATTTTATCATCTTCTTGAGCTTTTGCAGTAAGCATTATTATCCCAACTTGATCAAAATTTTCCCTTATAAACTTACAAACCTCTATCCCACTTATATCTGGAAGCATTACATCTAAAAGAGCTATTGTAATATCACTTTCTGTTGTCATTTTTTCTATAGCTTCTCTACCAGTACCTGCTTCAACTATTTCATAGCCTTCTCTTTTTAAGTTTATACTGACAAAACTTCTAATTCCAATTTCATCTTCTAGTATAAGTATTTTTTCCTTCATAAAATAAAACCTCCAATTGAGTGTAATATTAACCATATATTAATGAGAAATACTCTTTTAATGCGTCTATCGTAATATCTAACTTATCCATTTCATTTGCATCATTTATAGTTAGTAAAAAAGTATATTCATCGCTTTCTTGAAGTACAATAGAATTTTGTGTATTTGCACTTTTTCTATCTTCAAGTTTATTTTTACTCTCTACTATTATATTAAATAAATTCTTACGTTCTGAATAATCAAAATAGTAAAATTTAAATACAGCTTTTTCCCCAACAAATTCTTGTTCAACAATTATTTTATCTACTAAATTATTTTGCATAAATAATCTAAAATTGTATTTATAATTATAGTATATCTGGCTTATAAATATTAATTTTGAATTAGAATCTTCTTTCCCATTCCATCTGTACCAACTTATATTAGCAGATGCTTTAGAGGTATAAGTATTTCTATTCCCTCCAGCAACTATAGGTATCTCTATAATTTTATCTTTATCAACATCATCAACAGGTATGTAATAAGGTTTAGTAATAGTTTTATCATAATCACTAAACACTTTTTGAATTTTATCATTTTTCATATATAATATCTGTGTGATATAATTATTTTCTTTTAACATGGGAATATCTAGTACAACACCTTTGATGGATGCAGCTGAATTTCCAACAGATGAAGCAACATTACCTAGAGTTATATATAACTCATTTAGATTTTTTACATTTTCAAATTTGACATAATCCTTAACCTTCATAGTTCCATCAAAATTTGCAACAGTTGCAAACATCTCATTAGTTTTATTATTCAAATGAAGCATTAATATATCTATCTTGTCATCTCCATCTATATAACCAATCTTTACCTTCATATCGTTAAAATCTTCTTTATTTTGAATCCAAGAAGCATCTAAATCGTATACTTTTGTGATTTCATTATCCCTTACTTTGTATATATGCATATTAGTTTTATCTTTGGATTTAACAAGTAAAATAACTTCCTTATATCCATCTGAATCCAAATCATAGAAATTAGCATATTCTATTGATTCTCCATTTTCTAAATAATGGTCTCCTAGTACATATTTTTCACCATTGTAACTTAAAGTTACAAAACCTACTTTATTAACATTATTACTTAAATCTTCTTTTTGCTCAAATACTACTAATTCATCAACTCCATCACTATTTAAATCTACCTTATTTATTTTTCCTACCTCTTTTGTATTAGAAGGCAATATCATAGACGAGTCTGGTTTTAGTAGCTGATCTATACCATCGTACAATACTTTTTTTGTATCATCATAGTTAGGTATCTTTGCCAATTGTTCTGGAGATTCAGTTTTAACATTACATCCAGTAACAAATAACATCATTAAGCCTGATACAATAATAAGCTTTAATAACTTCATTTAACCCCTCCTAATCCTACAATCTTAAATTTTTCTTTTTTCTCGCAAAAATCTCCTCACAATAGTTAGACGTTTCAAATCCTCATAAGGTTTTACTTATTTTAACAAAACTTTATATTTTGATAAAACTTATGATAAATATAAAATCTAATTATTATTTCTAGGAGGTTTAGGCCCTGGATATTGGAAAAAGTTAGTTTTTAGCATACCATTATATAATTTTCTCTTTTTAGCTGCTTTTTGTCCAAATTCATATTCAAATTCTTCATAGGAAGTTATCAGATAATATGACCAATTTTTTAACTTTCTAAATGCATAACCAAGCTCTTTATATAATTGTTTAACACTATCCTTATCTTCCAATCGTTCTCCATAAGGAGGATTGGTAACTATAAATCCAAATTCTTCTTCACTCTCAAACTCAGTTGCATCTCCTACATTGAATTCTATATATTCATCTACACCTGCTATTTCTGCATTTTCTCGAGCTATATCTATACATTCTGCATCTATATCATATCCATAAATTTTAAATTTAGATTCATTGTCTATTTTATTAAAAGCATCTTTTCTTACATCCCACCAAATCTTTTTATCAAGCGTTCTCCATTTTTCTGATATAAATTCTCTATTTAATCCAGGTGCCATATTTATACCTATCATAGCTGCTTCAATTAATATAGTACCAGAACCACACATAGGGTCTACTAAAGTCCTACCTGCTTTCCAAGGAGTTAAGTAGATAAGTCCAGAAGCTAAAGTTTCTCTTATCGGAGCTTTATTTGCTTTTTCTCTATATCCTCTTTTATGTAAAGCATCTCCTGTTGTGTCTATTGAAAGAGTTACTTTATCTTTGTGTATAAATACAAATATAGGGTATTTTTCTTTATCTTCTTTAAGCAAACCATCCTCTAAATAACTTTTCTTCAAGCTTTCTACAATAGCTTTTTTTACTATAGCTTGTACATCTGGTGTACTGTATAATTTTGATTTTATAGAAGAAGCTTTTGAAATAGGAAATTGAGCTCCATAAGGTATATATTTAGACCAATTTATCCTTTTTGTATTTTCAAATAATTCATCAAAGCTTTTTGCTTCAAACTCAGCAATCTTAAGATGTACTCTTTCTGCACATCTTAACCACATGTTTGATTTTGCTATCCCAAATTCATCAGTCTTATATGTTATTCTTCCATCTTCTGTTTTTATTATTTCATATCCCAAATTAGTAATTTCTCTAGCCAACATTTTTTCCATTCCAAAAAAACATGGCGATATTAATGTATAGTTTTTCATAAAACCTCCTGTTTCCTATATTAATTACAACGATTATTTATTTTTTAACCTATTTACATGTTTAAATTCATACTTCCCATTTGATATCCTGACATATCTAGTGTAACATATTTAAAGCCAAATTTTTTTAATTTAGTGTCAACTTTACTAAAATTGTTATTTTCAAAAAATTTACCTAATTCTTCCTGATTAACTTCTATTCTAGCTATATCTCCATGCATTCTTACTCTAAATTGAGAAAAGCCCAAATCAGATAAATATTCTTCACTTTTTTCTATTATCCTAAGCTTTTCATCTGTAATTTCAACACCATAAGGAATTCTGCTTGCCAGACATGCAAATGATGGTTTGTTAAAAGTTTCTAACTTCATATCTCTTGAAAGTAACCTAATTTCATTTTTCTTTAATCCACTTTCTTTCAATGGACTAATTACTTCTAGTTCATTTAGTGCTTTAAGACCTGGTCTATAGTCTCCTAAATCATCTACATTGGTTCCATCTACTATGTACTTTATATTATGTTCCTTTGCGACCTCTTTTATTTTAGTAAATATATATTTTTTACAATAATAACATCTTTCAACACCATTTTCTTTGAATTCCTTTAAATCAAAATCTTCTATTCTTAATATAATATGTTTAACTCCAAAATTTTTAGTATATTGTTTTGCTTCTTCTATTTCTCTATTTGAGTGCATCATTGCATGAATAGTTACAGCTATAACATTATCTCCTAATGTATCTCTTGCTACTTTAAGTAAGAAATTACTGTCAACTCCACCTGAATAAGCAACTGCCACACTTTCTAATCCAATCAATTTTTCTCTTAATTTTTCTAACTTTTCTCTTTCCTTCACTAAATCTACCTCCATATCAATAAAATATGAACTCTAAAACTATTCTTATTTTTTACATACTTAATGATTATAACATATAAAGTATATATTTAAAAAATTAGAATGACTTTTAAATATATTAATTATAATATTAAAGTACTTTTATTTATATCTTTACAATTTAAGCATATTGCTGTATTACACTATATAAAAACAAAACAGTGTAATACAGTAATATACTTAAAAGCCATGAAGCCTAAATAGCCTATCTTCATGGCTAAGTTCACGATTTTATTCTCATATAATTACTCTTCTTATCGATATAATTGTAAATTACAAAAAGATACTATCATTAAAAATGTTTTAAAAACTTAATACTTATAGTTTACAGAGCCCTATATCAATCCCACCAAAAAAGCCATATGGTAGAATCTTGTATTACCTCTTTTAGAGCTCTTAATGTCTCATATCCTTGTACAATAATATCTTCACAGTACAAGATTAACTCTATGCATAGGTTATTGAACATTGTATTGTCACTAGGTATATTTTTTGAAAAATATTGGACTGTGTCACATCCAATTGCTATTGGGTATGCTCCATAGTTTTCGTACCAATATTTTGCAACTGCTATATGCTCTTCATCACTAGGACAATCGTTAAATCCACCAATTGGTATATATGCAAATACTTCATAAGGTTTAGTTGTTGGAACTTTAGCTATGTAAACTTTGTTATTTTCTTGAAATATATCTATATTTGTAATTGGGTTAAAACTTTTATAATCACAAAAAATATCTTCTGACTCTATGAGTTCCTTTACCACCTCTGAAATTTCACTCTTCCTACACTTGAAAAATTCATTTACATCAATTTCATTATATTTTTTCAGACAATGCTCTTTGTAGTTCTCAAGAGAACCATACTCTTTATTGACAATATCAATGTTTTCTTTTAGCAATCCTACCTTTTCATCGATAATTATAATTGGTGTATATCCTTTTTCTTTTCCATCTTCTATCATTGTCTCCAATAAATTGTCAATATCAATCTCATTGTTCACAGGAACACATTCAAAACCATATAAATCTTCAATACCCATATTTATCTCCTATTCTTTTTAGATTTAATTCTTTTGAAAGTTTTCTTTTTTTGTTGTCAAATTTTTAAATACTATTATTATTTGTAAAACTATAAGTAGAGGTATAATTTATAAAAAACATTCATATTAAATAAATTTTCATTTAATTTTTTGTATAAATATAACGTTTTTATGACAATATCCTCATATAAATATAATATCACAAAACAAATGTTCATGGTTAATAATAAGTAATTTTGTAATAATTCGTTGTAATATTATGTTATTTTAAATAAAATAAATGATATAATTTGTATAAGAAAGGGTATATTTATTCACATTAAATTTATTTGAGACAAGGTCAATGTGAATTTTTTTAATAGTAACAAATATCCCCAAAATAATAAATAATATTAGACTTTATGTATAGTATAAATTCTAATAAATCACATGCATGTTTGCAAGAATTAATAGATTAAAATCAAGATTTAGATTTAATAGTACTTTTATGTGAAAAGATATGTATTTATTTAATATATTAAACTCAGAAAGTACAAGATTCTACTATCTAATAGCTAATAATTCTATTGATGTGCTTTTAATACCAATACTAAAAACACTTACATAGAGACTAGAAATGTACTTTTCTAACTTGTAATTAACAGTAATTACTATGTATAAATTTTAACTGCATTGAGAAAATAGTAGAATAATATACCTGTAAAATTTATTAGAGTTGTATATTCACGTGTATTTCTTATTATTTATGTATAACAAAAGTAAATTTAATACATAAATTTATAGGTGTACCAATTAAAAATTTTAACTAATACACCCATTGATTTCTATTCTTCCTTTAATAAAATATCTTTCCATACATCTTCTTTAAACCCTAATAGTACATTTTTACCATCAAATAGTAGTGGTCTTTTAATAAGCATACCATCACTTACTAATATTTCTAGCAGTTTATCATCTGACTCAGTCTTTACTACATCTTTAAGACCTAATTCTCTATATTTCATTCCACTTGTGTTAAAAAACTTTTTTATATCATATCCACTAATATTATAAATTAATTCTAATTCATTTTTAGTTGGTGGATTTTGAACCATATCTATATCCTCAAATTCCAAATTATTTTCTTTAAGCCATTTTTTTGCTTTTTTAACTGTAGAACATTTTGTATATCCATATAATTTAATCATTATAGTAAAACTTCCTTTCTAATTTTTTATCTCTATATTTACATTTTTATACCCATAATATGTATATTATAATCAAGTTTTATCATAAATACGATAGAACAGTTCAAATTTTCTAGCATCAATAGATACAGTCTTAGTTATATTAAAATCTCCATATTTGCTTTCATTAAATTTATAATTGCTACTGTTGATGATAAATTCTTCCTCCTCATACTTTTTCTTTAGCTATTTTGGTGTGAAGTATGGCATTTTTATAATTTTAATCTTACATTATACATTTTTTGAATTTGTATACATGTAAAAGCCGTGACAGTTTGATATCACGACTTTTTTGCCACACAGTTAAATTAAATTTTAACTGCTCTAATATATCAAAATTTATATTTTTCATTGTAAAAGTCAGACAAACAATTCTTATTTTTTTATAAAATTTCAATATAAATTTCGTTTTTAAAAATTTAAACAATTTTTTCTTTTATTTGAATATCCTCAACTATACCATCTTTTATACTTATAATCTTATCAGCAACACTATTTGAAAATACAACATCATGTGTAATTATCAGTATAGTCATGCCTTTATCTTTAAGCCTATTCATTATATTTACTACTTTTTGAATAGTATCAATATCAAGTGCAGAAGTAGGTTCATCAAAACAAAGAACTTTTGGCATTAATGCACAAGACCTAGCTATTGCAACTCTTTGTTGCTGTCCTCCTGACAACTCAAATGGATATGAGTTCAATTTTTCTTCCAAATCAACTAGTCTCAAAAGTTCTTTAGCTCTATTTTCAGCTTCCTCTCTAGGGACTTTAAAAACATTAACTGGAGATTCAATTATATTTTCAAGGACAGTCATATGAGGAAATAGATTAAAGTTTTGAAAAACCATACCTATTTTACCACGTATTTTTGCCATGTCTTTCTTGCTTTTTATTATTTCATTATCTATTATAATTTCTCCACTATCAAATTCTTCAAGACCATTTATACATCTTAATATTGTGGTCTTCCCTGCACCAGATTTACCAAGCAAAACTCCAATCTGACCTTCTTCTAGTTCAAAAGAAATATCTTTAAGCACTTTATTTTTTTTAAATGATTTATTTAAATTCCTGATTTTCAACATATAAAAAACCTCCTCCTATAATTATTGTAGCTTTATCTGTAATAAGAATATTTTTTTTCAAGTAATTCAAATCCCTTAGTAAGTATAGCTACAAATATAAGATATATTGCTCCTGCCTCAAATAGTGGTAACAAACTTGCTTCTCTATTCATTGCTATTTGAGATATTCTTAAAATATCATTTAATCCTAATATATATACTAAAGATGTATCTTTTACTAATGTAATTACTTCATTTGAAATAGGTGCTAGTATTCTTTTAAAAACTTGTGGAAAGATTATTCTCTTGTACATCGTAAATTTGTCAAACCCTAGTACTTTTGAAGCTTCATATTGACCTCTATCTATTGATTGTATTCCACCTCTAAATATTTCTGCAAAGTATGCTGCATAATTTAAGAAGAAAGCTACTATTCCAGCTGTAAACCTGTCAAATACAATTCCTATAAGAGGTAAACCATAAAATATAACTATCATTTGTAAAAGTAAAGGTGTTCCTCTCATTATTAATATATAACATTGTGTAATACCACTTATTAATTTATTTTTTGATAATCTTAAAAATGCAACTCCAATCCCCAATGGAATTGATACTATTAATGTTATACAAAACATTGCTATAACTATTTCTAAACCTTGTAACATGCCTTTAGTGCCCCCTTCTTAACAGCTAACTTATCTCTTATTTAAACCACTTATCATAAATTTTGTCAAAAGCTCCATCTTTTTTCATTTCTTTTAATGTTTCATTTATTTTTTTACAAAGTTCTGGATTTTCCTTAGATGTTGCTACAACATAATCTTCTAATCCAAAATCTTCTTTTAATACTTTATATTTATCTTCACCTTTTTGTCCCATATAGTATCTAATTAAAACTTCATCACCAACAACTGCGCTAGTTCTACCTATCTCTAAGTCTCTAAGTGCTTTATCATAAGTATCATAAAGAACTGGTGCTCCACCCTTTAAGCTATTCATAAAATCTTTATCTTTTTCTACTGCATCAAGAGCTGTTGAACCTTGTTGAGTTCCAACTTCTTTATCTTTTAAATCAGCTTTTGTATTTACTTTTGAATCACTTAAAGTAACTATTATTTGTTTATTTTGTAAATAAGGTTCTGTATATGATACTATTTTCTTTCTCTCATCTGTTATAGAATATCCATTCCATAATACATCTACAGTTTTTGAATCATTTAACTCTGTTTCTTTCATTGACCAATCTATTGGTTGAAATTTAACTTCCATTCCAAGTCTCTTAAATGTCTCTTTTGCTAAATCAACATCAAATCCCACTGTTTCTCCTTTTTCATCTAAAAATCCCATTGGTACAAATGTATTATCAAATCCTACAATTACCTCTTTTTTTGATGCATTTGAAGCATCTTTATCCTTTTCATTATCTGATTTTGAGCAACCTGCCATTCCACTTACTAAACCTAACATAATTGTAAATAATCCTAATTTTTTTAATATATTTTTCATAATATTCTCCCTCGTCTTTTAAATTTTAAATATTTTGATTATTTCAGAAAAAATGTATCTATTGCAATATAATTCTCTGCGCGCTTAAAAAATTATATTAAAAAACTCCCGTCTCTAGCTATTGCTAGAGGACGGGAGTTAAATCTCGTGGTTCCACCTCTGTTCATTAATGCCTCACGACACTAACCTCTTTAAGTACAATAAAAATTATACTCTAGCACTATAACGGATGCAAGGATACCGGGAAACTCCTAGTAAAGTATTTTTACTCTTTCAGAGTCCTGCTCAAAGATGTGTTCAAAGTAAAATCTATTGCTCCTCTCACCAATCGGAAACTCTCTGTTTAAGATTACCTACTTTTACTATTTCTTTTCATCGCATTTAATGTTGTTTTGAATTCTTATTTATGATATTGATTTTATATCATAAGGCAATATCTGTCAATATATATTTTAAAATAAATATAAAAATCTAATTCCAAGGTACAACTTCTACCTCACCATAGCATCGTTCTACCAATCTATTAGAATACTCTCCTTTATATCCCAAAATAAAAAGCAAAACAAGCTCAATATATCTTGTTCCTATTGAAATGATATTCCAAATGTCTTCAACTTCTAATGTAGCTCTATGAGCTTTTCTACTTGGATGAACTATACTATTTCTTAAATAAATAACTAAATCTATTCCATCATCAAACTTCTTTTTTATCATGCTATCAAATATGTCTAACTCATATTTACCATATGGTATCTTACATATATCAAGTAGAAGTCTGATATTTTTAGATGCCAAATTATGGTCAAAAGTTTCATCTGTAAGCACCTTATTTTGCTCTACCAGCACTACATATGACAAAGTTTCAAGTGCAATCTGTACAGATATTATATTATTTTCCATAGTCACACTTCCAAGAGACTCTATATACCAATCAACGACACTCTTTATCGCAGAACCATAATAAAAATCTTCTAATTTTTTGCACATGAGACTTATATATTTTTCTATATTATGATAATTCGACAGCGTATCTGACCATGTTGGTACATATCTAAAAGGTGTTATTTGATTTTCATTCCAAATTCTATAAACTTCATTACCATTTCTATATCCTTTTGCCAAACAAAATCCAACATATCTGCCACACATAAAACTCAAGGCTGTTGCTATTCTATCTAAAAGATTTATTGTATTATTAGTTCTAAAAATTCTACCATCTTTTCTTCTAATCCTACCTATATGAGTTATTATTGCACCAGATTTAGACTTTAAATCTGACTTCAATTCTTTTCTATAATCATACCGTTTATCTATAGTAACAACATAATCATTTATATCAAATTCAATTCTACCTGCATATACCTTATCATTGTATTTTATAAGTTTTCCAGGTATTTTATCTAAGTTTATTATATTAAAATCTACATGTTCAACATAAGAGTTTTTAGATTTTATACAATCATCATTGATATATCCTTCTATCACAAAATCACTTAGAGTGTTTATTGTTATAGAAATAATCTTATAACCATAGACTTCAAGAATAGCATTATCATAGTCCAAAACTAAGTTCTCATCTTCATTTTCTATATCTTCAATGCAACCTATATCTGCTTTAAAACTTATGGATATTGGAGGTGTCATTTTATAATAAATTTTTCCATTACATCTATATTTCTTATCTAAATATATACAAAATCTACCTTCATAGATACTAATATCTTCATTGATACCATAGCTTAAATATTCTGATGTTATAGAATCATCAATTTCTTTCATTTTTATTCCCACCTTTGCTTTTGTATAATAACATGGGGATTTCATTTCTTTTTTATTTAGTAAAACCCAATCTATTATATAATTCAATATATTATTTTTATTAATTATGTATTTTATAATTTCTTATAAAAACAGTATCATTCTAGTATCATCGTTTGTTAGAGACATTATGTATTTTATAATTTTTTATTTATTAATAATACCTAAAATAGATTTTAAGAAATCATTTTATTACCATAGCTTTTATTCATTTAGATATTATCATTCATATATGTACATTGTCAAAGAAAACATTTAATTTATTAAATATTTTCTTTAACAATATATTATTATAATCTTATAAATAATATATTTAATAAACTGAATCTATTTCATTAAATGATTTTTCAAAATAAAAATGGTAGCTTTAATTTGTTATTTCAAAACTACCATTAGATTATGTATATTTTCTTTTAACATATAAAGCTTTTACTCATTACAACGATTTTTACTACGTTTATTTAGTCTATATATTCAAAATATTATGGCACTCATAAAATTGGAACCCAAAATTCAATCAAACTTTTACCATCCTTATCAACTAATTCTCCATATCTCGCAAAATCATATTTAGCATTTTCATTTAACTGGCATGTTGACTGAGGTAACCATTCTTTATAAGCATAATCTACAACAAGTTGTAAGCTATCTTCTCTCTTTGCTTTAAAGGTAAAAACTATATTTTGCACATTCACCTATAACAGAAAAACCTAGTCGTGTATTTCCTTTATAGCCTACTAAAAGAATTTTGTCATTTTCAACCATTTTAACTTCCATTATTCTATCACCTCTCAAAGTTTCTTTTCCATCAACACTAAACTTTAATTGTACAGGATGAAAATCTCCTTTTTTTCTAAATGATTGTGGGCTACATTTAAACATAGCCTTAAATCCAATTGTAAATGATTGTTGTGTTTCATATCCAGCAAATAGTGAAATTTCCATAATTGACTTATCTGTAAAAATTAGTAACCTTCTAGTATGATTGTACCTAATTCTGTCTTAGCTATTTTCACATTTCTTGCTATTGTCAAAAAAAATTAATCACTAATAATGATGGCAACCCGTAAAATTTGGATAATATATCATTACTCAAGGTTAGATAATGTATTTCTTATGTCCTTTTCTACTAATGACTTCATATTATCATTATAAATATTTATATCTGCATTACTTAATTCCGCTCTTATACGATGAATAAGTTGTTTCTTATACTTTATGATATTAGGTAATGACTGAATAAAATTTCTCGATACAGAAGGCTTTTTATCCACAATGTGACTTAGTATACTATCTATATTCATTTCAATTTTATTATCAGTATCCCACTTAGCATTTGCAACTATTAACAACAATCCTCTTGTACGAATATATGAACTTTCATTATTAATCATTTCTAGAAAATAATCAAAAAAACAGTATGTAATGTTTGATTTTTTACTTTCATTTTCTAGAAATAAAAAAGTTTTATATGCTTCAGTATGATTTTTTGAACATAATTCTTTAATAAGTAAATCAATATTTTCCAATATTTTCATCTCCTTTGTAACAAATATTTATTTAAGCTGAGTATAACATAACAAAAAATAAATAGAAATAATTGCGATACCTATATAAATATTATCTGTTAATCAATCTGATTTACATCAATGCATGTTAATACTCAATTGTCATTTAAATTCTGTTAATAAGTAATATAATTTTTTTCTAAATTATACTAGTAAAAAGACGCTCCTTTCTGAGCGTCTTCATAATATAAAAATCTAATATTCTTTTAAAGTTCATTGCGTTTTATTTGTAACTAATAAGTTATATAATAAATAGACTTAATAAATATATTATATAACTTATATTTATTATAGTTCCTTTTTTAAAGTTTCTTTTAAAGTATCATATGCAAAATCCATTATCTCTCTACAAGCAACTAAATCTTTCTTTAAGTCTATACATAACTCTGAACCATACTCATTTCTTACTGTTGTTGTCAAATCTTTAGCATATGCTTTAGCTTTAGTGCTTTCACCCTCATGGTTTCTACCTCTTACATATCCAATTATTATATTTGAGGCATTTACTGCACCACATAAACTAGCAACTCCACAACCTGAACCTAATCCACTACCCAAACAAACTGGTATATCTGTATTAAACTCTTCATTATATGCTTTTATAACTGACTCTGCACAATTAAACCCTTTTTCATGGTATTTTGATGCTATAACTTTATTGCACATTAAAACTCCCCCTTATCAATGTAAATTAAAAATCTCTTCTAACATAATTATATCAAATATTAACAAAAAAATCACTTTTAACCATTTTAACTATTTTCTTCTAAATCTAATAGTATTTTTTTTAAGTCAGAATGATTCCCCATATATCCACCAATATTATTTTTACCAACAACTCTGTGACAAGGTATTATTATTGGAATTTTGTTGCTTTTACTTGCTTGTCCAATTGCTCTAACAGACTTTGGATTATTTATATTTTTTGCTATTTCTGAGTATGAGAGTGTTTTTCCATAAGGTATTTTTAACATTTCTTCATAGACAGACTTTTGAAATTCAGTACCATCAACACGTATTTTCAAATCAAATGTTTTTCTTTTTCCATTAAAATAATCATCTATCTGATTTATTGCCTCTTTTAAATCTTCTTCACTTCTTTTTATATCTGTTCCTTTTTTAATATATTCTTCTTTTAAATTATTAAATTTTTCATCTCCTATATCTAAACTAACTACAAAACCATCTTCACTCAATATGTACAAATTTCCTATTTTAGACTCATAAACATCATATACTAAATTCATATAACGTCCCCCCTTTTATATTAGTATACATATAATTTTTCAAGTAATAAAGAGTTACCCTAAAAAATAGAGTAACTCTTTTTATAATTGTTATACAATAGTAATTTATTTAGATAGCTATAAATTTTCAATATGTGAAACATTAATCTTCTATATTTTTAAAAGCTTTAGAAAGCATAAGTTTTATCCTGTTAAGCTGATTCACCTCGCTTGCAGAAGGGTCATAATCAATAGGAATTATATTTGCATTCTTATATAATCTTTTTAATTCTTTTATAGAACCTTTACCAATTATATGATTAGGTAAACATCCAAAAGGTTGCATACAAATGATATTTTCCACACCTTCATTCAACAATTCAACCATCTCACCTGTTAAAAGCCATCCTTCTCCAGTTTGATTTCCTAATGATACTACTGGTTCTGTATTTTTCGCAACTGTTTTTATATTTCCTGGAGCGTAAAATCTTTTACTTTTATCAAGTGCTTTTTTATATACTCTTTGGTATATACTTGTTATGTATATAAAGGCTTCTCCTATCATTCTACTTTTTCTACTTCCTTCTAAATGAGTGTGTTTATAAATAGTATTAAACGCACAACTTAAAAAGAAATTTGTAAGGTCTGGTACAACTGCTTCAGCACCTTCTCGCTCTAATATATTCACTAGATTATTGTTTGCAATTGGATGAAATTTAACTAATATTTCTCCAACTAAACCTACTTTAGGTTTTTTAATATCTAATATCTCTAGGTTATCAAACTCATTTACTATCTCTTTTATGTTTTTAGTAAATACAGAAATTTTAGCTTTGACTAGAGATTTTTTACATATATCAACCCATTTTTCATATAGAGTATTTGTACTTCCAATAACTTTCTCATATGGTCTCACTCTATATAGTACTTTCATCAATAAATCTCCATATACAACAGACATAAAAAGTCTATTGATTAATTTTAGAGATACATTATCCATTATCCCACTATCTTCTATTCCATTTACACTAAGTGCAATAACTGGAACATCTTTAAACCCTGCATCATACATAGCTTTTCTTAAAAATCCAATATAATTTGTAGCTCTACAACCGCCACCAGTTTGAGTTATTGCAACAGATGTATTATTTAAATCATATTTTCCAGACTTTAATGCTGTTATTAATTGACCTACTACTATTATAGCTGGATAACAAGCATCATTATTTACATACCTCAAACCTTCCTCAATAACACTACTATCTGTATCTTTTAAAATTTCTATCTTATATCCACTCAGATTTACAGCTTCTTCAAGGAATTGAAAATGTATAGGTGACATTTGTGGTGCTAATATAGTATGTTTGTTCGTTATTTGATTATTCTTTGCATACTGTATTCTATCTACTTTCATATTTTTTACATCTATATTTTTACTTTCTCTCTCAAACATAGCTGCTTTTAAAGACCTCATTCTTATCTTTGCAGCTCCCAAATTATTACCTTCGTCAATTTTTATAATAGTATATATTTTAGATTTTTCATTAAGTATTTCTTGAACTTGGTCTGTAGTTACTGCATCCAAACCACACCCAAATGAATTAAGTTGAACCAATTCTAAATAATTTTTATCTCTTACAAAACTAGCTGCTTTGTATAATCTTGAATGATAGACCCATTGGTCTACAACTCTAAGTGGTCTTTGCATATTTGCTAAGTGACATATAGAATCTTCAGTAAGTACTGCCATATCTAAAGAATTTATAAGCTCTGGCATTCCATGATTTATTTCTGGATCTATATGATATGGTCTACCACATAATACAATTCCCTTTAAGTTTCTCTCTTTTATCTCCTTAAGTGCTCTTTCACCTGCTGCTTGCATCTCCATCTTAAATGAATTTTGTTCATCAGTCGCTTTATCAACTGCATGATTAATTTCTTCCTTAGTTATATTTATACCATTAAAACGTCTTGATAATTCCTCATGAAGTCTCTTTTTCAACTTTTCCTTATCATTTAGACTTATAAATGGATTTATGTAATTTATATTTTTGTTTCTTATATTTTCCACATTATTTTTTATTACTTCAGAATAGGATATTACAACGGGACAATTATAATAATTATCTGCACTTAAATCTTCTTTATTTTCATTGGTTACACTAGGATAAAATATATTCTTTATTCCTTTTGAAATTAAATTTTCTATATGACCATGAACTAATTTCCCAGGATAACACACTGTTTCAGAAGCAATGCTAGTTATACCAGTTTCATATAATTGTTTTGATGACCTATCTGAAAGTACAACTCTAAATCCCATATCATTGAAAAATGTAAACCAAAATGGATAATCTTCATACATATTTAATACTCTTGGTATTCCTATCTCTCCTTTTTTTGCTTTATCTTTTTCTAATGGTTTGTATTTAAAAATCCTATCATATTTATACTTAAATAGATTTATGGGGTTTTTCTTTTCTAAACCTATCTTTTTATCGCCATAAATGGCTTCTCCCTTCTCACATCTGTTTCCTGAAATAAAAATTTCATTATCAGAAAATTTGTTTATTGTAAGAAGACAATGATTTGAGCATCCTTTACATCTAATTACACTTGATTCTAATTTTATACTATTCAATTCTTCTTTAGATAATAAAGATGTTTGATATCCACTTTCATACTTCTCTCTAGCTATAAGAGCTGAACCAAAAGCACCCATAATTCCAGAAATATTAGGTCTAATTACATTTTTGCCAATTAACCTTTCAAAACTTCTAAGTACTAAATCATTATAAAATGTTCCACCTTGTACAACAATATTATTTCCAATCTCATTTAAATCTCTGATTTTTATTACTTTAAATAAAGCATTCTTTATTACAGAATAAGATAAGCCTGCTGATATATCTCCAACACTTGCCCCTTCTTTTTGAGATTGTTTTACTCTCGAATTCATAAACACAGTACATCTTGAACCTAAATCGACAGGGCTTTGAGAATAGATACCTTCATGTGCAAATTCTTCGATTGTCATAGATAAAGAACTTGCAAATGTCTCTAAAAATGAACCACAACCTGATGAACAAGCTTCATTTAATATTATATTATCAATTACACCCTCTTTTATTTTTAAACACTTCATATCTTGACCACCAATATCAAGTATAAAGTCTACATCTTTATTAAAAAATTTAGCAGCTTTATAATGTGCTATAGTCTCTATTTCTCCATTATCTATTTTTAATGCTTTTTTAATAAGTCCCTCTCCATATCCAGTTACAGTTGAACTTAAGATTTTAACGTCTTTTGGTAATATATCATATATTTCATTTATGACCTTGATTGTTGTTTTTAGTGGATTCCCTTCATTACTATTATAGTAAGAATATACTAGATTCCCATCTTCATCAATAAGCGCAGCCTTAGTAGTAGTAGAACCTGCATCAATTCCTAGATAACAATTTTTCTTAATTGAATTTATATCTACATAATCTATTTTTTCTTTTTCATGTCTTCTTAAAAATTCTTCATACTCGTTTTTATCTTTGAATAAAGGTTCTAATAAATTTACTTCTCCATCTTCAATATTTTTTATATTGTCTAGTTTTTCTATTAGAGATTTAAGTTTTATACTATCTTCATCTACTGATAATAATCCTGCTCCAATAGCAATATAAAGCTGTGCATCTTCTGGGAAAATTACATTTTCATCTTTTAAATTTAGTACTCTTTTAAAAGCTTCTCTAAGTTCAGATAAAAAATACAATGGTCCACCTAAAAATGCAACATTGCCTTCTATTTTTCTTCCACAAGAAAGAACACTCACTGTTTGTACGACAACTGCATTAAAAATACTCATTGCTATATCAGTCTGCTTAGCTCCATCATTTATAAGAGGTTGAATATCTGTTTTAGCAAAAACACCACATCTTGAGGCTATTGGGTAAATAACATTGTAGCCTTTAGCTAATTCATTTAAACCACTAGCATCTGTCTTTAAAAGGGAAGCCATTTGGTCTATGAATGCTCCAGTGCCACCTGCACATATACCATTCATTCTTTGATCTATTCCTCCACTTAAATAGGTTATTTTTGCATCTTCTCCTCCAAGTTCTATAACAACATCAGTTTCCGGATGGAAATATTCTATTGATTTTGTACTAGATATAACTTCTTGGACAAATTTTACCCCAAGTTTTTTTGAGATTCCAATTCCTCCTGAACCAGTTATTATAATGGTTGCATTTATATCTCCCAATTTTTCGTATATTCCATTTAGTACTTCTTTAACTGATTTCTTCACATCAGAATAATGTCTTTTATATTCTTTATGAACTATATTGTTATTATTAAGTACCACAACCTTTACTGTTGTAGAACCTACATCAATTCCTATATGAAATAATTCATCCATTGTACCCCTCCATACTTATATGCTTTTTTAATTTTTGTAAGTTCTATGGCTTTATTTTAAGTAAGTTATTTTATAATTTTTATGATTAATATTTTTATTTTATGATTCTTTTATTAATCAAGCTTACTCTACTAGGTAATTTCTAATAATACCTTTAAATTTTAAATAAGAACATATAGTTAGTGTACTAAATTTTGTCATAAATTTCTACAGATTTTTGTTACTTTTTACATAAATATAACTTAACTCTAATACCAATTTAATGTTCATATATTATAAAATATCTTCATTCAAAAAAAATGGTTGTCAGTACACAATTCCTTATTGCATATAGACAACCATTTTTTTGTATATTATTTTTATTTTAATTACTTCTATTTATCATATTTATGATACGAGCATAAATATAAAGTGAGCTGCTGCTCCTGCACATAAACCACCTATTGTATGAGAAAGAATTGCTTTTCCAGCTAATTGTCTAGCATTTAATGCATCCATCATACCAATATGTGTACTTAAATATCCACTCCAACACATACCCATTGCTGTAAATACTGCTATATCATTAGGAGTTATAGCTCCTGATTTTATAAATTCTGGAACTAAAGACATTGCTGCTCCAACAGCTCCTAATGAAGTTATAGGGAATGCTATTGCTTCTGGTGATGTAAATCCAAATAATGGCTCTAATATAAATCCAAGCTTATCCCCAAGAACTGGAAGTAATTTTATTCCTTCATATGCAGCTCCTGTATAAACCTCTTGACCTGTAGCAGGGTCTGTAGATGGTCCAAAAGTTAATAGCATAACTAATGTACATACTACTAGGACACCAGGGATTATAGCCATTCCCATATCTACACCCATCTTACCACCTTCAAGAATAGCATCTAGGCCTCTTTGGAACACATTTCCTTCTCTTATTTCTCTAAATTCAGCTTTTTTCTCTAATGTTCCTGCTGCTTTATCTTCTTCTGGATTATAGTTATAGAACTTCTTAGTAAATGTCAACATTATTCTAACACTTACAACACTACCTATTACTGCACCTAAGTTACCAATCAATGCTGGCAATACATATTCTGTACCTTGAGATATCATAAACGTTGTTAAGATAAGTCCCATACCAAAAGCTGTTCCTAAATTACATAGTGCTGGAACTTGATATTGTTTAAAATACTGTGTGAATGTTTTATCTTTAGCAAAAGGTATAATAGCTGGATTATCTGATAAATAAGTTGTTATAGCCCCTGCTATACTAGCACCAGGTAATCCGTATAAAGGCTTCATAAATATAGCGAAAATTTTATTAATTAATGCTATTACTCCAAACTCTGAAAGTAGTGCGCTTAATGCGCCTGCAAGAACTGCCATAGCCATAATTAAGAAAACTGTCTCTAATAGTAAAGCATGTGCTGTACTCATTATTACTTTAAACATCATTCCTGCGCCCATAATACTACCAACATAGCCAAATCCAACTATTAGTAATATTATGAAAACGAATGTCTCCATGCTTACTGCCTTAACCTGTCTCCTGTCTGTTAACTTCTCCATTTTGAATCATCCCTTCTTTTCTTTTGTTGTAAAGCTTAACAAAACCTTTTCTCTTTTTTAATTATACTTATAAATATTACTCTTTGCAACTTTATTTGTCATTTTTTTATCATAAATAAAATGAAAACCAGTATTCCAATAATAAAAATTTTTCAGATTTCTGCAAGTTTTCGACATATTATCTTTCATATATAAAATGATACAA
The DNA here is from genome assembly GCF_020676075.1 of Clostridioides sp. ES-S-0001-03. Classification (NCBI taxonomy): domain Bacteria; kingdom Bacillati; phylum Bacillota; class Clostridia; order Peptostreptococcales; family Peptostreptococcaceae; genus Clostridioides; species Clostridioides sp. ES-S-0001-03. Next base: position 115,559 of record NZ_JACVWJ010000006.1, read on the forward strand.
TTTCTTACTAAATAGATATAACCTCCTCTAACGACCTAATATCTAATAACAAGTTGTAACTTATAACTTTTATATTAATCAAAAAAGATTATGAAAAATTTTTTCCTTCAATATTTTTCATAATCTTTTTTTCTATTTTTATAAATTTTTTTCAAAAATTTTTTTTTAGTTATGTATTATTTTAATTTTTCAGCTATATATTTTACTAAATCAACAGTTCTTGAGGAATATCCCCATTCATTGTCATACCATGAAACTACTTTGACCATATTATCCTCTATAACCATTGTGGACAGAGCATCTATGATAGATGATCTTGAATCGCCTCTATAATCTATAGAAACAAGTGGTTTGTCACAGTATCCTAAAACACCCTTTAATTCTCCTTCAGCAGCTTCTTTTAATACAGAATTCACTTGCTCAACTGTAACGTTTTCTTTAAGTTCACATACTAAATCAACAAGTGAAACTGTTGGTGTTGGCACTCTAAGTGAAAAACCATTTAATTTTCCTTCTAATTGTGGTAATACTCTTGACACAGCTTTTGCTGCTCCTGTAGTGGTAGGTATTATAGATTCAGCCGCTGCTCTCGCTCTTCTCAGGTCTTTGTGGCTCTTATCTAATATTCTTTGATCGTTAGTATATGAATGTACAGTAGTCATTAAACCTTTTACTATACCAAATTTTTCGTCCAATACTTTAGCAAATGGTGCTAGGCAATTTGTAGTACAAGATGCATTTGAGATTATATTATGCTTTTCATTATCATATTGTTCTTCATTAACTCCAACAACTATAGTTATATCTTCATTTTTTCCTGGAGCTGTTATTATTACTTTTTTTGCACCTGCTTTAATGTGTTTTTCTGCCTTTTCTCTTTGTGTAAATAATCCTGTTGATTCTATAACTATATCAACCCCTAACTCTTTCCATGGTAATTCTTCCGGGTCATTGTATCTCAGTATTTTTATTTCTTTAGAGTTTACTATTAGTGTATCTTCATCCTTTGCTTCTACCTCACCTCTAAAAGTTCCGTAACATGAATCATATGTAAATAAATGTGCCAAAGACTCTGTTGTTGCTCTTGCATTTATGGCTACAATTTCTATATTATCTCCTAATTCTTCTTGAGCTATTCTCAACACAGCTCTTCCTATTCTTCCAAATCCGTTCATTGCTACCTTAATTTTCATTATGAAATGTCTCCCTCCATTACTATGTTTTTACATGATTATTGTACACTAAATAATTCATTTGTTCAATACTTTTTCTAGATTAAATAATTAAATTCTGTGTTTTTTTATTGTCAAAAGACAATTAGTGTATCATTTTTATCTCTTTTAACCCTTATTTAGTATATACTTTTTAATATAAAGAGGCTGGAGGGATGTATTTTACCCAATGTCCCTTGGGACATATTTCACCACCATTTTTTTGAATTTTTAAACTATATCTATATTTGAAAATACAATATGTATTAAAAGATTATCTCTCAATACAAAAACATCTAAAGATTACCTAAAAATAACCCTTAAATTTTTGTATTGATTACTTTACATCTTAAAAAATAAAACAAAAAAGAGATTATATCATTATATGAATAAAATAAATTTTTATACTTTACTCACTTACATAATACAATCTCTTTTTTGTATAATTATTCAAATAATTTAGTTCCTAAACTTACAAACATTTGTAAAATTAAAAATGCTTTTGTATCTATCTTATGATTACTCTGTAAAATTTCTTTTGCTTCATCTTGTGAAACTAAAATAGCTTCAATATCTTCATCTGGTTCTAAGAATTCATCAGTTATATTACCATCGCATATACAGTAAACAAATGCAATCGATTCATCACTCATACCAGGAGATAGATATACTTTCTCATTACTCTTATTTTTTTGAATTTCTAAAAGAGTAAGCCCAGTTTCTTCTCTAAGTTCTCTTTCAACAGAAATATCTATAGATTCACCCTTATCGATAAGACCTGCTGGCAATTCGTATATATATCCATTAATGGGTACTCTAAATTGTTTTATTAAAATTAATTTTTTACTACTTTTATGAAGACCTACTATTGCAACTGCATCTGCACTATCTTCTTTATTTTCAAGATAAATACTTTTTAGTTGTTCACTGCTTTTTCTTGATGCTACCATCCATATCTTATCTTCATCTAGCTTATTTTTATACTCAATTTCAAAAAGTCCCATAAACTTACTTTCAACCAATGGATTTATATTCTTTATTATAGTTTTTTTCAAATTTACTACGACCTCTCTTTATTTAAATATCCTTAAGTAATTATAGACATAATACTTTAAAATAAGTATTGGATACAGTTTCTTATATCTCCATTTCTAAGTTATCTTTATCTATGAACCCTACTTTAATTTCACAATCAAATATTTCTTTTAATAATTTTGCTAACTCTTCTCTTGCACTCATTACTTGATCTAAATTTGCATTAGTAAAACCATCTATAGGGAAAAATATATTTTTTGAACTACTTGTAATTTTTCCTTCTTCACCTTGTCTCCATATCCATCTTCTAGTTTTTACCATATCTCCAACAGAATAAATTAATTCTCCTTCTTCCATCAACTCAACTTCAGTTTCTCCAAACGGAATAAATTTATCCCCTTTTTTTGAAAATCTAACAAATACATCATCATCTCTAAAATCCATATCATGTGCACCCATTGGAAGTAGATATTTTAAAGAAATAGAGTTTCCTAAGTCTACAATAGGATTTATATGTGGAAGCTTTTTATTTTTAGCAACTCTTGTTGTCATTGCTTCTATCGAACTCATAAATTTATTTGGATTCATCCCTAAACTTCTAAATGCTTCTCTATACGGTATAATTTCTTCTGCTTCTTTTACCTTTTTATCTTTAAAGTACTCTTCTACTCTGTCTATGCTTATATCTAAAAGATTATTTATTCTTTCAATTTCTTTAGTATTGTCTATTCCTTTTGCAACTACTACACCAAAACATACATTTTCTAATTTATCAAATACTTCTTTTTCTACTATGAATTTCATTTTGCCTTGTCCTCCTGTTATTTTACATTATTTTCTAAGTAAATTTTATCACTTTATGTCTTATAAATATACCCCCTATTTTAGCAATTGTTTAATTTTTTTAAATTTTCCAATTAATACAATATTAGTTCTTATGAAATATTTTATATATAGTAATTATAGATTAAGCTTTTAAAAAAAATATTCTTGCTTTATAATGTATAATATATTTTTATTATACGTCTTATGGAGGTAATATTGTGAAAAATTTGATTTCTATATATTTTATAATTATTAATATTATTGGTTTATCTTCAATGTATATTGATAAGAAAAAAGCAATAAAAAATAAATGGAGAATAAAAGAAACTACCCTTCTTGCCATAGCAATAATTGGAGGTAGCATCGGTTCTATCATTGGAATGTATTCTTTTAGACATAAAACTAAGCATATTAAATTTACACTTGGGATACCATTTATAATATTACTACAATTGTTATTATTCTATTTTTATATGCTTTAAAGTGATTTTTAAATATAATAATTCTATTTTTATTAATAATTTAAGGTGTATAAATTTTTTAATTTTATACACCTCTTATCTAGCAATTCATAAAAATCTAACCAATTAAATTAATGACCTTTATGTTTGGCTTTTCTTTTTTCTTGTTTCAAAGTAAAAAGTCTTTCTTTTTCTTCTTCTTTTCTAGACTTAGCTAGTATTTTTTTATCTTGTTTTCTTTCTTCATGTTGAAGCTTAAGAGCATTTTGCGCTTTAGTTCCTATAGTTTCTTTAGACTGTTCTTTTTTTACTTTTCTCTGCATCCTTTTGTATCCAATGTTGTCTTTAGATACATTTTTATCCAATTTGATACTTCCAAAATTTAATGAAAAGAACTTTTCAAGTATGAATTCATATACTTCTACATCCTTAGGTTCTGCTCCAAAAACTACCCTACACACCTCATATTTTTTACCATCTTGTCTTTCGAATATACCTATCCAAAACGGTTCTTCAAATAAGACTGTTAATTTTCCACTAACATTATCCATTGCTAGTTCCTCCTATTTATTTGCTTTATTTCTAAAGAATGGACAACCAAGGAGGCAGGTTACTGACAGCAATTGCTGCGTCTGGACTACCAACCAGACTGTGTTTTTATCTTCATCAGTTAAATATTAACTTTTTTATTTTAATTTGTCAATGTTGATATAAATTTATCTTCCTTACTATTGCTATTAACAACTTTAAATATTATCCATTATTTCTCCATGCATAAACAAAGCTGCTTCTCCAGAAATTTTTACATCATTATCTTTTAATAATTCACACTGAATAATGCCACCACGATTAGAAAGTTGTGATGCTATCATTTTATCTTTTCCCAACTTTTCAGCCCAATATGGTATAAGACTACAATGAGATGAACCTGTAACAGAATCTTCTGAGTCTAATTCTGGACAAAAATATCGAGATACAAAATCTGTATCAGTTCCTTGTGATGTAATTATAACACCTAGCCAACCTGTTAATTTACGTAAATCTTGATAATTAGGTGTATAGTCTATAACTTCTTGTTCATTACTTAGTAACAATATTAAATCTCTTGAAGAGTAGATAGCCACTGGTGTACAACCCAGTAAACTACGTTGTTGTACTGATAATTCAATTTCAATAGGTTCTCTGTTTGGAAATATCATTTCATATAGATTCCCATTTCGTGTAACTTCAAGAGTTCCACTTTGAGTAAAAAAACAAATTTTCTTAATATCTATATCAATAAAATTGGATATAACATAAGCTGCAGCTAAAGTTGCATGACCACATAAATCAATTTCTTCTTTAGGTGTAAACCATCGTAAGTCATAATTTCCATTATTTTTAACTACAAAAGCTGTTTCTGGAAGATTATTCTCTGTTGCTATTTTCTGCATTAATTCTAGTGATAACCTCTTTTCAAGAACACAAACACCAGCAGGATTTCCTTTAAATAATCTATTTGTAAATGAATCAACTACATAATATTTCATTATTCACACCTTCTTTCTAATTTAAAGTTAGGAATACATTCATATTATATTATCCCATATTTAAATAATCAAAACAAATTACTATTTCTTATGAATTTATATAATTCAATATCTTACTCTCGACAAGTATTTATTGAAATACAAAACTAGAATACTTCTTTATCAATATTTCAATAATATTTTCTTTTCTGATAAAATCTCTTCTATAAATCTCTTCTATACTAATTGTAGTGACTTTTCTTTAAACCACATTATGACAGTAATAATTGTTGCACATACATCTGCTACCAATTTAGTTGCAATAAGACCTTTCATCCCCCATAAATTTGTGAAGATCAACAGAAATGGAATGAACAGCAAACCTTGACGACATATACTTAGCATACCACCTTGTTTTGCCTTTCCAATTGCTAAAAAGTAATTTCCTATGACAATTTGAACCCCTAATGTCATAAATGAAATAGCATCAACAATTAAAGCAGTTCTTCCAATTTCCAATACTTTAACTGATTCTTGATTAAATATATAAATAAATTGCTTTGAAAATAAAATGCACAAAGTTCCAAACAATACATTTACAACAGTACTCCAATATATTGCTGTCTTAGTAGCTCTTTCAACTCTATCTATTTTTCCTGCACCATAGTTATATCCAATCAGAGGAGAATAACCTTTTAAAAAACCATATAAAGCATTTGATTCCAAAGACATAAGGCGATTAACAATTCCCATAGCTGCAATAGCAGCTTCTCCAAATGGTTTAGCAACAATATTAGTTAAACTCACTGCCCCACCAGTCAAAAATTGGAAGAAGCAAACTGGTAGACCGATTTTGAAAATCTCTGTGTAAATAGTACGCTTGATTTTAAAATAACTAAAAGAAATTTTCAAAAATGTATGCCCTTTTAAAATATAAAATCCATAAAATGAGGTAGAGACAAGTTGTGAAATTAATGTTGCAATAGCTGCACCAGAAACTCCCATATGACATCCAAATATTAAAACTGGGTCTAATATGAAGTTTGTTAATCCACCAAGCAACATAGCAGTCATACTAAATGAAGAACTCCCTTCTGCAACTATCATATTATTCATCATTATATTTAAAACATTGAATATAAGCCCCAAAATATATATCAAACCATATTCTCTTACATAATAAAGTGTGCTATCTGTTGCCCCTAAAATATTCATAAGAGGATTAAAAAATAATAGCATAATTGTAACCAAAACAGTGATTAAAAATATACCTGAAAAGAAAGCTATACTACTACAAGCCTTTACTTCCTCATATTCTTTTTTACCAAGAAGCCTTGAAATATAAGAACCTGCACCACTTCCAAAAAGCAATCCTATTCCAGTACCAACCATAGTTAATGGATATACTAAGGATACTGCAGCAGTTTGCAGTGTCCCCAAACGACCTACAAAGAAAGCATCAACAATATTATATAATGCTGATACTATCATCCCCATCATAGTAGGCATTCCTAATTTTAACAGTGATTTCCTTACATCTTCTTTTTCTAAAAGATAGATTCTTTTTTGATTTCCATTCATATCAATCATCCTTTCAAATGTTTTGTTTCAATACAGTATAGTTACTAAACATATTTTCAAAAATAATTGCTACCCTCTACGATAGCAATTTTTTCACACACAGCTATTACTTTTCTTCTAATTTTTTATCAATACTTTCTTCAAAAGCAGAAAAATAACTCAACATATACTCATAAAAAGGCTCTGGCATATCATCTAACAGTTTTAGTGATTCATCATTAGTTTGCTTATGATATTCTTGATGAGCTTTATAATTTTTCATTCCATCATCTGTAAGGCTCAAAACTACTTCTGTATCAGAATCAGGAGATACTTTTTTTACTACAGTTCCTTTATCTACTAGTTTATAAATCATCTGAGAAGCTGCTCCTTTTGTAATACCCAAAACATCTGCAAGAGATGTAATGTTTATTCCAGGATTATCACCAACAGCTGATATTGTATGAATTTCTGATTTTGATAATAGAATCTCTGTTCCATAAGTTCGCTTTTTATCTTCCCACTGATTGTATTTGTGAATAATACGTTCCATCAATGTAATTAGTTTAGAATAATCTCTCATACTTTCACCTCTATTTGTTTAGTTTCATTACTGTTTAGTTACTATACATATTATATCTTTACTTATCAATTGTCAAGTTTCTCTTTAAGAAATATCCAAGGATTTATTTTCATAATTGAATGAATCCTTATTTCTGAACCTCCATATAAAAAAGGAGTACTATTTTTTGTACTCCTTTTTTATAAATTTTATTTTTTATATAGATTAAGATTACTATATTATCTTAATCTTCCAAATTGTTAATTTGACTTAAAATTATAAATTGGTTTCAATATATTAATTATGTCAACTGTTTCTCTTATATTTTCTACAATCTCATCAATTGGCTTATACGCTTGAGGTGCTTCATCAATGGTTTTAATATTTACACTCGTTGTAAATACATTTTTCATAGAATCTTCATAATCTTTCATATTTATACTTCTTTTGGCTTCTCCTCTTGAAAGTATACGTCCTGCTCCATGAGGTGCAGAATTAACCCAATCTAAATTTCCTTTTCCTACTCCCAAGATAACACCATCTCTCATATTTATAGGAATCAATAACTTTCTTCCTTCATATGATGCTATAGCTCCTTTTCTTAGTATTCTGTTTTCAATTTCTATATAATTATGTATAGTTTGAAAATGGTCTAAATCATTGAACTTAAGACCTATACATTCTTCAATTATTCTTTTAGCCATTGTATTTCTGTTTAGTTCAGCATATTTTTGTATAATATCCATATCATGAAGATAATCTTCCATCAATTTTCCTTCTAAATAGCATAAATCTTTTGGTATTTTAGGGGTAAAATTATGTTCTTCTTTAAGCGTTATCAATGCATCCTGAATTTCTTCTTCTCTATTTTCCTTTTTGTACTGCTCAACAAGTCTTTTACTGTCTTCATCAAAGCTATTGCTAATTCTGACATAGTAATCATAAGCTTTTTTTTGGTAGTATTTTGCTACCCTATTGCCAAGATTTCTACTACCAGAGTGTATTATTAAATATTTATTTTTTTCACTATCTTCATTTAACTCAATAAAATGATTTCCCCCTCCAAGGCTTCCAATAGCTCGATTATATTCCTCTGTAGCTTTTCCTATACCTTTTATACAATATAATGATTCTATCTCTTTTTTATAGTTTGCTTTACTATATTTATTTATATTAAATCCATGAGGTATTTTTTTTCTTATAAAATCATCTATCTGTTTCAAATTCAAATCAACTTTACCCAGATTTACACATATAACCCCACACCCTATATCTACTCCAACAAGATTTGGGACTATTTTATCTTGTATTGTCATTACAGTACCTATTACACAGCCAGAACCTGCATGACAATCTGGCATTATTCTTATCTTAGATTTTGTTGTAAATTCCTGATTACATAATTCTATTATTTGACTTATTGTTGTACTATCTACATTATCTGTAAATATTTTTGCTTTATTGTATTTTCCTTGAATCTCTAGCACTAATACCACATCCTTCTAAACTATATATTAATTTTAATATCATATTCTGTTAAAAAAATATATTCAAATAAATTTTATATAAAAAATAATAACAAAAATATTGCTTTTATTTTTATATAATCAAATTTATAATGTATTAAAAATAACATAAAAATGTCCATCTTTCAATATATATACTTTTCTTATGTGATATCATTGTAGATTTCAAATTTTTATTCATTTAAATATATTCATTATTTTTTTACTATTTTTGTAAAACCAATCCCATAGTCATACTATCATCAGAATATGCTTCACCTTTGACATTATTAAAAATTTCAATAGATTTAAAGCCAATATCTTTAATTTCTCTAAAAAAACTCTCTTTTGAAAAGTATTTATTCCAAATATAAAATACATTTTCACTTCCTTCTGTTATAACAAGAGTTTGTTCTAATGTATTGTAATCACTATATTTGCAATTATCTTGTATACACATATATCTTTCACTACTCCAAAATCCTCCATTTTCATTTATTTCCCATGTTTTAACTTCTTTAAAATCATCGTATTTATTTATTGTAAATACATCTAATATCAACTTTCCTCCAGGTTTTAAACTCTTGTAAATATTCTCCATCAATAGACTTCTGTTTTTAGTTGATAAAGCTCCATAATCACAATAAATTAAAGTAGCTATATCAAATTCTTCACTGTAATTCATATTTAAATAACTTTGAAATAAATATGTTATATTTAGATTTTTCTTTTCATTTCTACTTTGTGCATAATTAATAGAACGTTTTGAAAAATCAATTCCAGTTACTTTATAACCTTTCTGTGCAAATCTTTCTGAGTATAATCCTGGACCACATCCTAAATCGATTAAATTTGGATACTTATCTGGAGATGCAACTTTAACTATCCAATCTACAGAATCATTAATAAAGTCTAGACTTCTACTTGCTCCTTCAAAATCAACATCTAAATGTGCTTTTAATAACTGTTTTGAGATATATTCATCATCCCAAAAATTAACTTTACTTTCCTTATAAAGTTCTGGTTTTTCTAAATACATGCATAATTTGTTTAACAAAACATACCACTCCTTAAAATTTATTTATAAAATAAAAAAACCACAGATTTTACTCTGTGGTTTAACTTCAAAAAGATGAGTTTAAATAAGAGTAAAATAGAATCAAATATTTTTAAGCACAACAATAAAACTATCGCTTTATTTTGTTTACTTATTAAATTTGATTTTATTTACTCTTTTCCAGCAATACTTACATCAACGATTTTATGATATCAAGTACCCCGAACAACATCATCCTTTCATATTTTTATTTTATAGATGTATTGTATACTTACTATCTCTATTTGTCAATAAATTTCAGTTTAAATAATTTATAATATTAAATTAAAAAGTACACTATTGTATCTAAAATTAATCAAAAAAAGACAACTGAATATCGCTTGAATGTTTTAATTTTTCTTTCATTACTTTGTCATAACTACTTGATAAAGAATACTTATTTCTAAGTTGATTGACCATTTTATAAAGTTGGTTTTTATACTCTTTATTAGCTGAACCTGTACTGTACAATACTGATAATTTATCAAATAAATCAGGAAATTCTTTTTTAATGAATTCAAAAAAAACACCTCTAGTTATACCTCTTAAATACAGAGTTCCAGGTAGCACATAGTGTACATTACTTTCTTTTGCATATCTAAATAATGAATTTATGTTATCAAAATTATCTGTAATATAAGGTATGATTGGCATAATATGAAGACCAACTGAAGCGTTAGTTTTTCTAAATTCTTTTAACATTTCAAATCTTCTCATTGAATCTACTCCATTTGGCTCAATGAGCTTTTGTGTCTTTTCATCTACAGTCGTAATTGTAGATGCTATGTTAATATATGTAATTCTAGATAATTTATCAACCAAATCATAATCTCTTAAAATTAAATCCGATTTTGTAGAAATAATTGCTGGGGTTTTATATTTGATTAATAGATTCAATATTTCTGGCATAATTTTATACTCAGCTTCTATAGGTTGATAACTATCTGTCACTCCACCTATATTAATTACTTCTCGCTTCCACTTATTGCTACTCAATTGTTTCTCAAGCATTTCTACTATATTTGTTTTTACATAGATATCTTCAAAATAATTATTAGAATTAATATACTTATGTGAATAGATAGCATAACAATATTTACATGCATGTTCACATCCACGATAAATATTTAAATCCCATTTATATGGAATACTTCTTTTTAGTTTATTGCAAGCAGTTTCACAATTTATTGGAATATATTTTACTTTATTATACAAACAATCACCTCTTTACATCTAATAATATCATAATATTAAATTATAGTAATTAAAGTAAGTTATTACCATGCCATAATTCATAGTCATCACCGTATTTACAAAGTAATATATCCCATTCATTCATGGATATTCCTCCACACACTGCTTTTTCTTCTAAATTATATAGACATTGCTTTAAATATATTTCATTATGCCAATCTCTATATAAATTTTCTAAATTTAGATTATATACTACAGATACATCCATTGAGAAATTGTTATTGTTCCATTTTAGCATTTCTATAAACTTAGTTTCATTAGGTCTATAAGCCCTTTTTACCATTTCATCATGTACAACTTTAGCATAAAACTTAAATTCATCAATACTATAATTTAATACTTTATTTACTAATAGATGATTTGGAGTACCTTTTTTCTCTATAGAACCTTTTATAGCGAATAGTTCTCTCCATTGACTTACTAATTGATTTTTTGGTAATACATCAATCAAATCTTTATGCCATAATCTCATAATCTAACTCCTCACTATAAAATATTATCTAAATTTAGTACTTAAATTACCTTATAGTTTTACACGTTCAATAATTTTATCTGTAAAAACTATGCCATCCAAATGGTCTATCTCATGACAAAGACATTTTGCCATAAGTCCTGAACCTTTAATTATTATTTTCTCACCATTCTCATTTAAAGCTTGAACTGTAACTTTTTTAGGTCTTTTTAATTTTCCCCATACATCAGGAAAACTTAAACAACCTTCAACAACAATTTGCTCTCCTTCTTCTTTAATAATTTCAGGATTGACAAGTTTAATAAGTCCCTCTCCTAAATCTATAACAACTAAACGTTTTAATATTCCCACTTGGCATCCAGCTAAACCCCCACCATTTGGTGTATTGTACATGGTTTCTGCCATATCATTTAATAGGTCTCTTATCTTATTATCTACTTTTTCTACATTCTTACTCTTTTTTCTTAAAATTTCATCGTCAAAAGTTCTAATCTCTCTTAGAGCCATAATATTCCCCCCTACTTATCTGAGCTCTTGATTTTCTCTCACTTTGTTCAAATAAAAATATACTTTCTATTGGTTCATTAAAAACTCTTGAAATATCATATGCTAACCATATTGAAGGTTCATTTTTTCCAGTCTCTATAGCATTTATAGCCTGCCTAGATGTTCCAACTAATTCTCCTAGTTGTTCTTGTGTTAACCCCAATTTTTCTCTTAATACCTTGATTTTATTTTTCATATATACTCCATTCATGTAATGTTAACCTTACATTTAAACTGTAACATTTTCTAATTTTTATGTCAAGTCAACCTTACATTTATTTTGATAATCTATTTAACTAGATATTTTTTTATTGAATTTTTTAAGTAATAAAACAATCCAAATTAATGATACAATAAATGAGATAAAAATATATATGTAGTTACTATCTTTAAATGCCTTTGCTAACCAAAATGATGGTAAGAAAAGTAAAATATATTGTATTTTATTTAAAATAAAAAATGGTGCTGTAATACCTAACATAAAAAGTCCTGATAACTTTGTAAGTGCCATACCTTCTAATTTATTTGATGATAAAGAAATTATTAATATTGATATAATAATTCCCTGAGTCAAAGATACTAAAGAAATTGCCAAATTTAATAAAAAAGAAATTTTAGTTATCGAAAAAGTTAATAATAAAATTACTGTAATGGCAAAGGCTAATATAGCTGGTATTCCAAGTCTTGAAATAAGATAACCACTTTTTCCAATAGGAGTGATTATCAAATACTTTGAAATATTATCATCAATTTCTCCTAACATAACCATAGTAGAAGCAAAAAAGAACATAAAAGGTGTTATAAAAGCTAAAAGCAAGTCAAATACTAAAAAATATGGTTCTAAAGTTAATTTATAATAAGAACTATCAATTAATATATTTTGAATTAATGGTATTCCAAATTTTATAAGTCCTCCACATAATATTGGAGAAATACATACTACAAAAAGCATAGCATCACCTTTTATTTGCTCAAATTCTTGTCTAAAAGCATTAATAATTTTTATCATAACTTTATACCACCTACCTTTTTCCAAATACTACAAACAAAATAATATGTTATAAAGTAAACTATTATAGTCATCAATATTAAAATTAATATATTAGTTACTAAAGAATTTTTATCTCCACTAATAAGAGAAATACATATATTAAAAGGATACAAGTTGGTGAATACACTTAAATCCATCAATACATTAATTATTGGTGGCACAAAGCAGACAATCTCAATAGGAATAGTTAAAACAATAAATTGATTTAAACTTGATGCTCTACTTGCAAGTATAAGCCCAAGTAATGAAAATATTATGGATGCAAAGAAAGTTCCCATAATTACTATCAAAATATTATTTAAATTTGCTGTAATTGCAATTACCATAGATACAATACTAGATATTATTGACAATGAAATCACCTTTGATAAAATATATTCTGATATTTTTATGGGAGATACAGCTAGGGAATTTAAAACTCTTTGACTCTTCTCAAGAAGTACAATTGCTCCCATAAAAAATAGTCCCATTGCCGCTGGGTCAGAATAAATCATAATTATAGCTACCTTTTCTCTCAATAATGGTGGAAAGGCATTAAGCAAACAAATATATACAATACTTAAAGTAACATATAAAAAATAAAATCCATATTTAAATTGAAACTTTACATCTCCTAAGATAAGATTTTTTAATCTCATTGTAAATTCCTCCCTGTTATCTCAATAAAAATATCATTTAATGTCGGTTCACTGCTATGTATTGATAAGAGCTTATTTTCCTTAATAAGCATATTTAATTTTTTGTCATTACTAGTATCATTTAAAAAACATTCAGAAGTTTTTTCTTCATTATCAAAATCTTCATTATCAAAATATGTATATCTAATTTTAACAGCACCTTTTGACATAATAAGATTATGTGGTGTATCTAATGCAGATATTTTCCCATTTACAATGAATGCTACCCTATCACAAAGTTCTGTTGCATCCAACATATTATGAGTTGTTAAAATAATAGTTTTACCTTTAGATTTTTCTGACAAAATCATATTTTTCATAATCTTACTATTTGATGGGTCAAGTCCACTTGTTGGTTCATCTAAAAACAATATATCTGGATTATGTAATAAAGCTTTTATAAAATTTAGTCTTGATTTCATACCCTTTGAATATTCTGATATTTTTTTATTTGCTTCACTTTCTAATCCTACTGATTTTAGTAGTTCATCAATTGGTAATAATTTTTTAGAATATAAAGATCCAAAGTATTTTAAATTTTCTATTGCAGTTAATTTTTCATATAAACTAGGAAATTCAAAATCAACGCCTATATTCTCATAAAATTTATTTGAATGTTTTTTGCTTTCTATTCCATTTACAAATACACTTCCTTCATAATTGGTTATCATACCAATTAGAATTTTTTGTAATGTTGATTTACCTGCTCCAGATGGTAATAATATATTAGTACAAAAAAATTACTAGAAAACAACCTTTTAAAATCGTTTTTAAGACACTTAGAAACTTTCTTCGATACTTTTATATAGCTAACCCTTAGCATCTTAATTATAAATTTAAGCATAAAAAAGAAGGCAATAGCTTTTAACTATCACCTTCTTTTTTTATTTATAAATTGTCTTTGTATGCTCTTTCTATTCTATTTTTACCTTGTTTAAAATAACTATTGTCTAGCTCTATACCTATAAACTTTCTTTTAGTATTTGCACATGCAACACCAGTCGCACCACTTCCAAAACAATTATCTAGTACAACATTTTCTTCTTTAGTATATGTTTTTATTAAATATTCTAATAGGTTAATTGGTTTTTGAGTTGGATGAATACAATTAGTTTCTTTATTAAAATATAATGTGTTACTAGGATAATTTGTGTATTCTTGTATATATTCTTTGCCAGTTAATCCACCACGATATATATTCTCTCGTTCTCCATCTTTTCTTATTTTTTTAATTGGTTTATCTAATTTTTTCAGACCTTGAGGAGTGTATAATGGTGCATTTTTATAAAAAACATTTATATCCTCTACACATCGTAAAGGCTGATATTTACAAAATGCAAATCCTGTTTTTGTATTTTTAATCCAGTACCAACTATATTTATAATTTTTTAAATTAGATGCAATTAATTTAGTTGTAAATGGTTGAGCTGAAAATAAAACCATAGCTCCATTATTTTTTATTATTCTATTATATTGTTTCCACATCTCTTCTAAGTTTATAATACTATCCCATTTGCAATTAGTCATTCCATAAGGAAGGTCGCATAAAATTAAGTCTATTGATTTGTCTTTTATAGTTTCCATTACCTCAATACATTCCCCATTGAAAAGCTGATATTTTTGTATGTCTAACATATTGTAACCCTCCTAATATTATGTATTATATTCGAGTTGAATCTGGATATAGTATTTATTGTTATGCTTAATATCTTACTTTTTTATAAATAGCAATGCTTTTTTAATTGTTTCCCAAACATCAATATCGTATATTTGTGTAAACTTTTCACCTGTATTTTTAGCTATTTCCACCATTTTTTTACTAGCTCCACCACCAACAACATATAAATTTTGTGTTCGATGTGGTTTATAATTTTCTATGTCTGTGACTAGATAACTTTCTTTTTCTCTCTTGTAATATAACCCCAATAAATCTGCTGCTACTTTATCATCTCCAGCATAAACAATTGTGTGTTTATATCTATTGTAATTGTTTTCTTCTGCTGAACTTACATGTTTAGTTATAGCTTCTACAATTGCATTAGCTAACTTATCAGCTCCTAAATTTAAATATTTATTTGCATCTTCTGTATCAACAAAGCATACTTCTATTAACATACTTTTAGCTTTTGTTTTCTTTACTACATATAAGCCACTTCCATCTTTTACCCCTCTATTTGTAAATCCTAGAGCAGATATTTTTTTGCAAACGTCTATAGCATCTTGATACTGTTTACCTTTATATGTGTAAACTTCGCACCCTCTCCCTTTTCCAGCATTAAAGTGAATGCTTATAAACCAGTCAAGGTCTTGTCTATTTGCCTGTGCTGTTATCTTAGATAAACATTCTGATTGAGTAGACGCTTTATCTATAGTACAATCGACTACATTGTTACCTAAAGCTTTTAATTTATCTATTACTTTATATCCTACATTTCTTGTCTCTACAGATTCGTTTATTATTCCTACTGCTCCACTTCCTGCCCCTGCCTTTGTATGTCCACAATTTACACCTATTTTCATCTTATTTATTCCCCTTTCTAAGTTGTTCTAGTGCTTCTTTTATTCTAGCTGGTACTGGCAAACCTATTGCTGCACAATTTTCTGTTATACTTAATGCTTCATTTGCTATGTAAAAATAACAAACTAATGTCTTAAATATCCAGTCTCCATTATTTATTAGTCTGTCTAATAATGCTGCTACTGCCACAATTACAAGTATTCCACTTTTTTTTGCAATTCCTTTGAATCCTACACTACTAGAAAGTTTCTTAAGCACAAACCCTTTAATCACTCCAAACAGATAGTCTATTAGCATAAGAGTTAATAGGATAGCCAGTACTTCCTCCCAAGTTCCAAATAACCACGTAAAATACGTTCCTATCAGTGCTGTAATAGTGTTTAATTTTCCATCATAAATATTCATTTTTTTCTTTCCTCTCTTTTTATTATTAAATTTTAAATAACTAATTAATAAACATACACATAAAAAAAGAACCTATACTATTTCACTTGGTTCTACTGGTGTTTCTTCTTTAATTAATAAATTTGTTAACTCTGTGTATTCACTTTCTTTTATTCTATTCATTGCATAGAATACATCTAGCTTAGTTTGTAACTCTTCTTTAGTTTCATAATTTTTTTGTTCAATCATTCTTTTTAAAATATTATACATGTTACTACCTCCTAGTCTTATATATTTTTTATAACACATTGTTTGTGTTAAGTTCCAACATAGCTATTCTATAAGCATTATCTATTAGTAAATTATCCTGCTGCTTTTGATTTTCTATTAAAGTTGTAATTTTATTTGCATTTATTTCTTCAATTGGTAGTTCTGATTTAGGTGGATTCTTTTGTAATTCCAACCATCCATTGTAGACTTCTTCTCCTGTCTTAATTAGCCCTCCATTTTCTATTACTGGAGTAAATAATTGTTTATCTTCTGTAACAAAATAATTATCTATATTATTTAAATCATTTTCAAACCCATATTCTATTAAAAATTCTTTCTTTTTTTCTAGGTTTAACATACCTCGATTCCTTTCTTATTCAATAAAATAAGTTCCATAACTATACACATCTACATTACTTCCTAATTGTGTAGTTTGAAGATATCCATTTCCAAAATTAAAAAATATAAAACCTTGAACTAATTGATTGCTTTGAGTTGTAAAAACGGGAAAAACATAAAAGGTTTTAGGTATAAATCCATTTGGTAATTTTAATAAGGTCGTACCATCTGTTGTTGCTCCACCTGTTATTCGCATATGAAAACTAACTTGATTACCATTTTTACTTATTATAAATCCTCCATTATCTGAAACAGTTCTCTTCCATCCATTTAGAAGTTTATTAGATAAATCCATAATTCTAGGACTAGACTGTATATGATTTATATTTTTTATACTGCTTTTAATAACATCTATTTGACTTCCTAAATTTCTAGTACATTCAAAACTAATATTAGTGACAATATTAGAATTACAAATAAATTTAGTTTTATTGTCATATTGATATAAATTTATTGAAGAAATATCTATCTCTTTATGCTCTTTCAAAGGTCTTACTAAAGTAACTTTGTTATTGTTTAACCATGAATTAAAACCCTCTAAATTTGGGGTTGCTAATCTATCTTTAAAAATCCTTACCCAAATATTACTAGACGTCTCATAAACTCCCTCAACAGTATTAGTTGCATCAAATATTACTATTGGTTTAAACATATCACAATATAAGTTTGTATTATTAGATACACTTTTACCTATAGGATTTTTAAATAGCAAGGTTGCATCATTTGAATTAGCTGTAAATTCAGACCAAAAACTTTGACCATCTAATGTGATTTCTTCGCATCTTTGTATTAACTTATAACAACCATCTTTATAAACTATTCCATCTCTTGTACCATCTGGTAATCCTCTAAGTGTATATTGAATTACTTTTTTATCAAACAAACTCATATCTTCTTTACAAGATATAATTTCTATATTATCTCCTTGACCAACACTTTGTAGCCCTTCAAAATAATTAATATCTACACTTGTATAATCACCTTCTAAAATTATCACTGACTTAGTAAACTCTTGTTTATCTGTATCAGTTTCTCCCCAGCCCTTTTCACTGTGGGCTACACAAAGACAGCTAGTATCAGTTATATCTATGTCTATAGTATATAGAGTTTTACTATCTGGATTCATTTTAAATTTAATTACATTATTGTGAAAATAGTATATTTCTTTATTACTTAAATTAATAAATGTATATTCTTTTCCTTTTTCAATGTACTTAAATGGATTTAAATATCGCAAACCTTCTGTTATAGCTATGTTGTTTGGATTAGCTAAATTAACTAGTGTTTTTCCTTCTATATTTAAGTTAGTTAAATAACCTTT
Source organism: Clostridioides sp. ES-S-0001-03 (assembly GCF_020676075.1). Lineage (NCBI taxonomy): Bacteria > Bacillati > Bacillota > Clostridia > Peptostreptococcales > Peptostreptococcaceae > Clostridioides > Clostridioides sp. ES-S-0001-03. Next base: position 134,214 of record NZ_JACVWJ010000006.1, read on the forward strand.
CTTACTGTTTTCTATAGTATATTCTCCTGTATTGGTAGTACATTTTATATTTTCAGCCTCAACTAAATTTTCTATATCTAAAATACTTTTTTTACTAGTTTCTGTGTCTGTAAATAATATGTCTAAAGCTTGTTTCGAGTTTGAAATTTCTTCATTTTTTATATTTGTATAATTTATATCTTCTGCATTTGCAACTATTCCTTCTATATCACTAACATTATGTTTATGTTCTTTATTCGCTTTTTTACTAAGTTCTAAATTAATATTATCCTGTTCATTATTTAATTTATTAATATTTTTTACCACATCTTCATTTAACAATTTATCACCTTCTTTTTTATTTAGAGAGCTACAAAAGTAACTCTCCATTTTGAACATAAAAAAGAACTATTCAGTATAGTCCTCATCTATTATTTGCTTATATTCTACTTCAGTTATTTTATTCTTACCTACTGAATTTTTAACCATTTCTTTAGTCCACATTTTATTATCATAATAATATTTTATTTTATCGTAATTTAACATTATATTAATCCTCCCATCATTAAACTGTAATTTATGTTTGCATTTTCCTGTTCTAACTCTTTAATCTTTTTTAATACTTCTTGTTCTGGTGTTAAAGGTATTTCTACATACTCATATGTAATCTCTTTTGTTGCCTTATCTACATACATAACAGATGCAAAACCTTCTCTTTGTTCTGCTTCTACTATTTCATTAACTAATACTCCATTTAATTCTAATTCTTGAGCTGATTTACCCAATCCATTTACTTTATCAAAAGGCATATTGTGTATTAAATTTACTTTATACATATTACCTTCTTTATGTTTTAAACCTGTTAAATATTTTTGATTACTCATTTTTATTTCCTCCAAATTTTTTAATTATAATAAGCTACTTTCTGTACTGTATGTGTATTTTGTATTTTTCTTACAGTTTTATCGTAACCACCACTAATAATATTATTTTGTGAGTCTAAACATACTGAATACACAGTATGTGTATGCCCAATAAAACTCCATATTTCTTCTCCATCTGCTGATAATTTTCTCACTGTATTATCGCTACTGCCACTATAAATATTATCTTGAGAATCTACAAATACTGAATACACACTACTTGTATGACCTGTAAATTTCCATATTTCAGTACCATCAACAGATATTTTTCTTACAGTATTATCATAACTACCACTATATATATTGTTTTGTGAGTCTGCACATACTGAATATACAGTATTTGTATGACCTGTAAATTTCCATATTTCAGTACCATCAACAGATATTTTTCTTACAGTATTATCAATACTGCCACTATATATATTGTTTTGTGAATCTGAACATACACTATTAACATTATTTGTATGCCCAATAAAACTCCATATTTCTGTTCCATCTTTTGATATTTTTCTCACTGTATTATCTGCTCCACCACTATATATATTATCTTGTGAATCTACACATACTGAATATACAGTATTTGTATGACCTGTAAATTTCCATATTTCAGTACCATCAACAGATATTTTTCTTACAGTATTATCATAACTACCACTATATATATTGTTTTGTGAATCTGAACATACACTATTAACATTATTTGTATGTCCTGTAAATTTCCATTCTTCTGTTCCATCTTTTGATATTTTTCTTACAGTTTTATCCCAACTACCACCATATATATTATCTTGTGAATCTACACATACTGAACTTACAGGAGAAGCATTATCAGTAAAACTCCATATTTCAATAGGAGCAGGTAACACCTCTTTCACAATAGTATCTAGTTTAGTTATTTTGTGTATTTCACTTTGATTGTCTTTTGTAACTAAAATACCTAAATTTTGTTGTAGTTTTCTTACAGTAGTATCATTACTTCCACTATAAATATTATTTTGTGAGTCCGCATATACTGAATTTACATAATTTGTATGTCCTGTAAATTTCCACATTTCAGTACCGCTTGATGATATTTTTCTCACTGTATTATCAATACTTCCACTATAAATATTATCTTGTGAGTCCGAACAGACTGAATACACATAATTTGTATGTCCTGTAAATTTCCACATTTCAGTACCGCTTGATGATATTTTTCTTACAGTTTTATCGCTACTGCCACTATAAATATTATCTTGCGAATCTACACAGACTGAGTACGAACTATTTGTATGCCCAGTAAACTTCCATACTTCTACTCCATTTGATGATATTTTTCTCACTGTATTATCGCTACTGCCACTATAAATATTATCTTGCGAATCTACACAGACTGAGTACACAATATCTGTATGTTCTATAAATTTCCACATTTCAGTACCTTCAGAAGAAATTTTTCTTACTGTTTTATCATAACCACAGCTATAAATATTATTTTGAGAATCTACACATACACTTCTAATATAACTCGTATGTCCTGTAAATTTCCATACTTCTGCTCCATTTATTGATATTTTTCTTACTGTATTATCACTACCACCACTGTAAATATTGTCTTGGTAATCTACACATATTGAATATATAATACCTGTATGCCCAGTAAACTTCCATACTTCTACTCCATTTGATGATATTTTTCTTAAAGTTTTATCACTACTGCCACTATAAATATTATCCTGTGAATCTACACAGACTGAATGTACTGTATTAATATGTTCTTTAAAACTCCAAATTTCTTCAACATCATCAGGCATATCTGGCATTTGTTTTATACTACTAATATTACTTGCCATAGTTTGAAATGTATCACTACTATTAGTTGGTACTTTTTTGTCAGTAATAGCAGTAGCGATTAATTCCTTTCCATTACTGACAGATTGAAAAAGTTCATTAACTGCATCTGTTAGGTTTTTAGCATTTGTGCTTAATTCGTTTACACCTATTTTTGCATCAATTTTAACGCTAGAATAAGTACTATCTAGTGCTGTTATATTATCGTTTATTGTAGCTGTTATAACTTCTTTATTTGTATTACCATTTACAACAGTCACTTTTACATCTATATTACTTTCATTAAAAATTTCTATTGTATTAGAATCAACTACAGTATAAGAATTAGTCATACTTTTCTTAGTTGCTTCATCCAATATGGCAACAAATATATTCTCCGTAACAAGATTATGGTTAACTGTAAGTTTAAAGTATTCTCCATCAGATAACCAATCAGATTCAACATAAGACTTACTAAAGGCTACATTAGTTGCAGCCGAACTCATTTCAGCTATTTTTTCATATACTTTATCAAAATCATATGTAAATCTTTCTTTCAATGTATTTTTTTGAGTTCCATCGTAAGCTTCTCTTGTTTGTATTATTTCTCCTGTTGTATTTGTACTTTCCAACTCTTCAAATCTTTGTTCAAATTCAGTTAATTTATTAGATACAGTTGTTGTCATATCTGTTTTAGCAGTATCCACTTCAACAATCTTGTTGTCAACTTCAACTATTTTAGTATCTACTTCATTTATCTTATTATTAGTTTCAACTATTTTATCATCAATTTGTTTTTGTTGTTCTTTTAATTTATTATCTAGCGTTATATCAACCTCATTAAATTTTTCATCAGTTTTATCAATTAATTCTTTTTCCATTCTTTTTATAGAATTTTGCCTATCTATTTCTTGTGTTTTTCTTATTTCTTCATTTTCTTTTCTTACTAACTCATTAGCTTCTCTTGTTTCTTCACTGGTTTTTCTTACTTCTTCACTTTCTTTTCTTACCAGTTCATTAGCTTCTCTTGTCTCTTCACTGGTTTTTCTTATTTCTTCATTTTCTTTTCTTACCAGTTCATTAGCTTCTCTTGTCTCTTCACTGGTTTTTCTTATTTCTTCATTTTCTTTTCTTACCAGTTCATTAGCTTCTCTTGTTTCTTCACTGGTTTTTCTTACTTCTTCATTTTCTTTTCTTACCAGTTCATTAGCTTCTCTTGTTTCTTCACTGGTTTTTCTTACTTCTTCATTTTCTTTTCTTACCAGTTCATTAGCTTCTCTTATTTCTTCCTGTTCCTCTATCAAATTTTCTAAATTTTCAACTCTAGTAACCAGAATATCATTATCTTTCAAGACTTCTTTGACTTGACTTATTAATAATACTAAAACACCAAATTCATCTGCATTTTCAATATCATCATCATTTACAAGCCCTTCTTCTACTCTATAATAAAATCTTGGAGATTCTAAAGACCCCTCACTATTTATAGCCATGATTGTAAATGGGTTTATACCTGCACCCTTCAAAGCTTCCCTAGTAATTGGAATCTCTACTTCTCCATTTTCTGCATCCAATATGACACATGGAGAGTTCACCTTATTACCTACATTCTTCCATATGTTGACTATGACATCATAGTTACTTAAATCCATTATCTTTCCATCATTTTTTAGTTGTGCTTTAATAAAAGCTGTATTAATATCATTTTCACTATATATTATTTTTTTTACTATATTTTTTCTATTTTCATACTCTGAAAAATCTATTTCTAAAAAATATTGTTTTACTTCATAGTCTCTGTTTCGCATTGTTCAACACCCTCTACATTTTCAGATAGTTTTTTAAGCGATATAATATTTTCTTCTAATTCTTTTATTTTTTTATCTTTGTCTTTTATCTCTATATCTTTTTGCATTGCTATACTCTTATAGAGCAACATATTAGACATACTCTTATTCAATTCTTCTTGTACATTCTCATACAGAATTTTAAAATCTACATCCATTTTTATTCTCCTTTACTTTGTAATCCTTGTATATTTTTTTCTAATTCTTTTATTTTATTTTCTAATTCTTCTCTTTTTAATACTTCTTCTTTTAACGCTGCTGCTATAATAGTTGTATATCCAGATACACTAAATTTTAGCCCTTCATCGTTATAATCATAAACAAACATTTTTCCAACTTCTGTATCTTTTATATCATTTGCTATAAATCCGATTTGTTGATTATTTTCTTCTTCACTAAAATTTTTATAATTAAATGTAGCTATTTTCAAATCATCTGTTAAAAAATTTAAAAAAGGTGTTTCTATATTCATTGAGAAAGACCTTCTTTTTGTCATACTTATATAATTAATATTTTCTTTGAACCTGTTATCTGATGTACTTCTAACATCATCACACCTTAATGTATCGCAGTAAACATTTCTCCATGTGTTATAGCTTTGTCCTAAGTCAGTTCTGCTTTGGTCTGGGAAGAATGAATATGGGTCATTAGTAAAACAAAATCTTGCATTTCCACATTTTACAAAAGCATCATCTTGTTTTACTTGTAGTCTTACCTCTCCATCAACAAATATGTTTGCTCCATATCTATTTATAAATAGATAGTTTTCATTATACTTTAATCTTACTGCACTTCCTTTTACAGAACCATTGCTTTCTTGTGCATCTAAGCATATAGATGCACTACTATCTTCAAACAATCTAATAATAGGGTCGTGACCTCTTGGAGTAGTTAAACAATCACATGCTATAGAGCCATTCAAAATTGTTATCCCATCATAGTTAATAGTCACAGAAGCTGAACTTATTTTATTAAAAGCTATCCTTACACTATCATATTTTTGTTCTATTAAAGAACTAAATTCTCCTTTACTAACCTTTAGTGCTATTTCATCAGATAATAGTTTAATTTCAGATTTTATATTTTTTTCTGTTTCTTGTACACTCATAGTCATTTGATTAGATTTAATATTAAAATTCGCTAATTCTTCTGATATACTTCCACCTGCACCAAGTAAAATTATATTGTCCAGAACATTTTTCAATTCATTTATTTTTATATTATATTTAGAAAAAGTATTTATAACTAAAACCTTGTCACTAGGAGTTGCGACACCATCTGCTATAGCTGAATTTATTACAGTTTTCAAATTGTCATGAGCTTCATTTAAAGCATTTTTAGCATTATTTATATTTAATTTTCCAGTTGTATCAACATTTTTATCACATATTAAAATTACTTTTTCAATTTGCACATATAGCAATTTTTTCTTATCATCAATAATAGTATTTTGTATATTTATTTCTGTTTTTTCCTCATTTGTTACTTTATCATCTTTGAAATATTCTGTTATCTTAGAGCTATATAAGCCAATCGCTGCATTTAATTCTATGATATTTTTATTAACATTTTCTCTTAGTTCATTTATTTCTTTATTATCTGTAAAATCTTTTCTAACACTTTTAACACTAGCGTCTATTTCATCAGATTTTAATTCTAATTTTGTTATATTTTCTTTTATCTTTGTATCTTCTTCTTTTAAATCTCCTATCGTCGTTTTTACTCCTGTTATATCTGTTTCTATAGAAACAAATCTTTTGTCATTTTCCTCATTTTTTTCATATAATCCATGAATGTGTTTTTCAATAGACTTTATAGAATCCCCATCAAAAGATATACTGAAATTTGAATCTTCACTTTGTGGAACTATATTATGCATACCATTTGTATTAGTTATTACAAGAAATTTTTCATCCGAATTATCAAATAAAATATTTGAATCTTCTAATTGATAAGGGTTCTTTCTATTCCAGTAGATGTATTTCATGCAAGAATATTTTTCTGCAACATTGTAAACTTCATTATGGTAATGTACTATTATTCCAGTTATACGAACATATGAAAAAGTAGGGCTATTATCTAATACAGCCAATGACTTTCACCCCTTTAGATATTTCTATTTTTTCTTATTTTATTGTATTTCTGTTGTATCAATAAGTATTTTTTAGACTCTAAAACTTGAAGTGACTCTTTTGCCATTTTTAGATAATCTGAGATAGTTTTTATATCATCATTTTTCAATTTTTTATTTGATAATTCTATTGTCAAACTATTAGGATTAAATTTTTGACAGTAGCCTACAAAATATATTAGTTTTTTTATACTCTCTTTATAACTATAAAGTTCTATTACATCACCAAGTCCTAATATGCCATCCCAATGTTGCCTGCCATTATCTAAAATTCTATCTAAAAAATTTATTATATCTATCGACCATTCACTTGTTGGCTTACATTTTAATTCTAAAATTCTTTCACCAGCTTTTATTAAATCTTCAACTTTAATAAAAGCTGAATTAGTATATGTATCATAATACACAAACTCTTTCAGCTCTTCTAATAATTCATCATTAAATATTAATTTTCCATCTTCATCTGTTGCAGTTTCACGCTTACAAAGTAAATTTACATTATCTATACTTTTTCTTAGATTTTCAATTTCTTCTTCTAAATTTCTTACAGCAACTTCTAGTATTACTTTTTCATCATTTTTTTTAGTTATCTCTGCTATAATTCTAGCTAAATTAATATCATCTTTTGATGCTTCATATGCTCTCTTTTCACCTTGTAAACCTGTTATAAATGCATAAACAAGTTGTAATTCATTTTTTTTATCTGTCAATTCATTGCTTTTACTACTTTTTAAATCTGCTAATTCTCTCCATTGTGCTTTTCTTTTTTTTACCATTTCTTCATATACATTTATTGCTTTCATTAGTTCTGAACTCATTTCTCCATTTTCTATAAAGTAAGAATAATTTTCAATGTAGGGATACCCTGTTTCAGTAGCATCTATTATGTCCATTTCTTCATTTCCTTCAAGTTTCAACCTTGTTACTATATCATTTGTATTCAAAGTTTTTTCAATAGATTTTATGTAATTATCCTCTGTTAATGTTATTTTTACTTCATCTCCAAAACTATCTATATTATATAAATTAACTAGTTTATTGAAGGTATCAAATTCAATAACACAATTAAATTCTTCTTTTATATTTTTTGTAATAAAGTCATACCAATTCGTGCTTACACTTTCTTGCCATCTGATTTTTTCTTGTTTACTTCCATCTTCTAATACATCATATGCTATATCTTCATCTACATGACCTAGCTGCCATCCTGTTTCATTTTTCATGTAATCATTCAATGAAAATATTTCGTTTTCTTCCTCTGCTGTAAATAGCTGTATATTTATATTTTCTATGTTTATATCTACTTTTGATAATTTAATTTCTCTTGAATATGCTTTAACTACTTTACTTTTATAATTATCTTCTTTTATTTCTTTTATAACAAAATACTCTTTATTATTAATACATATAAATCTTTCGTTTTTAGTCATATCATATATAATATTTATTTTTCTTTTCAATGTATCTCTATCAAAAACATATTTTGGTATTGTAAATTCTAACTCGTCAATACCATCAATTTTCCTAGTCAGAGAATTTAAACAATATCTTGGTATTTGTCCAATTATATTTTTATTAACTTTATGTAGTGTTATATTATAATCTTTTTTAATTTCTTTTAAATTAATTTTCTCTCTTAAAATAAGTATCACCTCATTATTGATTAAGTTAAAACAGGATATTTTGACTTTATTGTTAGTTTACAATTACCTATAATTTTTAATTTATTTTCTCCTATTTTTAATCTTAACCAATTTCTATTACATTTTTCAAATCTACTTTTACCTTCTGTATTAATTACTGTACAATATAAATTATCTATTGTTACTTTTTCATTTTTTTCTATCCCTGCAATTTCAAATTGTCCATCTTCTATACTAGTATTTTTTATTATATTTACAGTAGATTCATCCCCTAGATTAGTTATTTCAAATATAGGCATATAATCTTCTTGCATATTACTTTTATTATTTATAATTATTTTTCTTTCAATATTTTCTTTTATTGTAATTGATTTAACATCTGATTTATAAGCAAAATTTGTAAACGGCTGGAATGTAACTTCAAGATAACCTTCCATATTATCAGTAAATTTTTTTGTTATTTTAGTTACTCTTACATAATAAGTAAGTTCAACATTATCTTCACTGATAAATTCTACAAAATCATCTGTTTTAATCCATGTGTAGATTTCTTCTATATCATAATCAGACCACATTTTAGGGACATAATTTTCATCTACTAAGCATATTTTTAATACTATTTCATTAGTATCTTTTTCCCCTTTAAAGAAAGTTGGATTATCATTATAGCTTTTTACTTTTTCTATTGTTTCAGAGTACACAAATCCATAGTCATTAAATATATCATTATTTGATTCTGTAATTAAAATTACACTCATTGAATCACTAGTTCTTTTATTTAAAATAAATTTTTCTGAAATAAACAATTTTTATCTCCTTTTTTATTTAACAATTTCTTTTGCAAAATCATTTAGTGCTTCTTTTATAGTTTTATCAATAATTTTTTGTAAATCTGGTATGGAATCTTTTGTAGCATTTTCTATCACAATCAGTGGTTTACTAGGATTAAAAATAATTTGATTATTATTAGTAGTATTATTGTTTAGCATGCGACTAGTCGGTTGACTATATCTTTGAGAATTATAGTCTAAAGATTTTAAATTTGTATTAAATTCTTTTACTCCTAATTTTTCATTTATTTCTGCTATATTTTCCATTTTTTCAAGAGCTTCATCCAGTTTGTCTAGCCATTCAGTTTTTATTTTATCACCTGCGATAGTTAGACCATCTTGGTATTTGTTTATAAATTCAATCATGGTATCCTGTAAATCTTTTACATTACCATCTATATCTGTAAAAATTCCACTATCCAATACCTTTTTTACTATCTCCGCAAGCTTTGTATCAGAAAATTTTTCTTCAAGATTTTTGACTGTTTCTTCTGCTTCATTTTCTAATCTTTCGCTTTCTTTGTCAAACATATTATTTACTTGTTTATCAAGATTATCTTGTACTAATTTTTCTAGCTTTTTCTGCTCTTCTTGCAATTTTTTTTCTAAATCTTGTACTCTTTTTTGACCAGATAAACTTGTATCTTTTCTAGCTTTTTCTAAGTCTTTTTCTATTTTTGCAATAGCATCTTTTTGCTCTTTTTCATCATTCTTATAATTCATTTCTTCTCTTGCATCATTATAAGCTTTTTTCTCTTTATTAAGAGCATCTGTTCTTTTCTTTAATTCTTCCTGAACCTCCCATGACTGAAGTCACAGGGTTCCTGCTTCATAGAATTTCGCATACTAAAATATGTCTTACCAATTCTCCACAGGCTATCCCCGTAGTTCCTACGGTTCTTACATACGTTATCTATTTTAAACTGTTATTAGTCTTAATCCTTCTTTTAGTATATTTATACTCGCATTTATGTCTCTATCGTGAGTTACATTACAACAAGGACAAATCCATTCTCTTATATTTAAATTCTTTATTTCCTCGTTTTTATACCCACATTTATTACATATTTGTGAACTTGCAAAGAATTTACCTACCTTTACAATTTGTCTACCATACCAATTAGCTTTATATTCTAATTGGCGAACAAATTCTGACCATGACACATCAGAAATTAAGCGAGATAGTTTACGATTTCTAGCCATATTCTTTACTTGTAAATCTTCTATGCAAATAATATCATTCTCTTTTATTAATTTAGTAGATAGTTTTTGTAGAAAATCCTTTCGACTATTAGCTATATGTTCTTGAAGTCTTGCAACTTTTAATCTTGCTTTATTTCTATTTGAACTACCAATTGTTTTTCTTGATAATTCTCTTTGTAATTTAGCAAGTTTGTTTAATGACTTTAGAAGATACTTAGGATTTTCTATAAATTGTCCACAACTTGAGATACAAAATTCTTTAATTCCTAAATCTAAACCGATCTGATTATTAGTATTTTCAAATGCTTCAATATCTATATCAGTACAACATAATGATACATAATATTTACCACTTGGTTCTTTGGATATAGTAGCATTAAGTATTCTCCCTTGAGGTACTTGTTTATCCCTTACTTTAACCATACCAAGTTTAGGTAATTTTATATATTGACCAAGGTACATAATATTTCCATTTGTAAAATTCGTTTTATATGAAAATCTATTAGTTTTCTTTGATTTAAATTTAGGAAATCCTGCATTTTCTTTAAAGAATTTTTTATATGCGTTTTCTAAATCTTTTAAGGTGTTTTGTAGTGAAAATTTATCAGGCTCTTTAAGCCACTCTAATTCTTTTTTTAAATGGGTCAAATCAGAACTACACTGTTTATAAGTAAAAGTTTCTTTATCGTTTTCATAAACTTCTATTCTTTTAGCAAGATATTTATTATATACAAATCTACAACATCCAAAAGTTTTGTTAATTAACTCTTGCTGTTTTTTATTTGGATACATTCTAAACTTATAAGCTTTTTCCACTACTATCACCTCACTTTACTTGTTTTTATTAATATATTTCGTTACTCATCATAACATTAACATATATAATTTACTTAAAACAAGTATTTTGAAGGTTTTTATATTTATTTTTAAATAACATATATAAGAACCATAAGCCCTTAACTTTTATCATTTTTGAGGTTGTCGTTCACACAAGTTCGCTACTACCTATGCAGTTCTCTTATGAACTTCTTACACTTTCATGTAAGCACAGACTATATCTTATCCTTCGGCATTATCCGTTAAGGTCTACCCACTTCCACTACCAATAACTTGTAGTGTACTTCCCTCAAGAGGAATAGTCGTTGAAGTTTCTCCTATTCGGAGTTTACCTGCTGATTGCCCATTTTAAAGTACTTAGGGTTTAACCTTATACCATCTAACCAATTTTTTCTACTTTCGTAACTTTCACACTTAGGTTTATTTCATCCTTATGTTTTAGTTTGGTTAGCTTTAGGGATTTCCAGCAATTCAAGTAGTATTGGATAGGTTCTATCCTATCTCTACATATAAGTTTCCCTATATGCTGACTATTTTAGCTACTAACTCATGACTAAAGTCACAAGTGTGCGTAGCTATTTTTCAATCAATTAATTTTTTTCTTTCTTCAACTTGCTTTTTATATATGTCTGTTATTTCTTTTTCTACATCTGTGATAGTGTTTAATTGTTCTTCATATAGCTTTTTTTGTTCTTCTTTTAAATCTGCTATTGCTCCAGTTATTCCTTCAAGCTCTCGTTGTGCAGATGGTATTTTTTCTAATAATAAATCTAAATATCCTTTTGCAAGTTCTTCCGCTTCTTCAAAATCTTTGTTTTCTTCTTTCAACTTTTGTAATTGTTGTATATAATTAGAAATATCTCCATTGTCTCTAAATTCAAATCCTAATTTTTGTAGCTTGCCTTTAAGCTGATTTTGAACTTGTTTCATGTACTCAGTTGTTTCAGTTAATTCTTTATTATACTTTTTTTGTAACTCTATTTTTTTCTTAATTATTTCTTCTTTTTCTTCTGTAGATGCATTTTTTAATTTTACATCTAACATATCTAATTCATTTTTCACTTGCTGAACATCTTTGTACATAGATGTCCATGTCGATTCCATGAATAATTTTTCTTGCTCTCTTTTTACATTTTTTATACTTTGTTCATTCTCTTTAATCTTTTGATTAAGTTCATTCCACTGACCTATGCATTCTGGTAAACTGGTTAAAGTAACCTTTATATATTCATCATAAAGTTTTTGTATTTCTTCCAGACTATTCTTTTCTTTTTCAGCTTTTTTTTGCAATGAATCACTATTCTTATCTTTTGCTTTTTCAGCTTTTTCTTCTAAGTCTGCAACTATTTTCTTTTTCTTTAATATTTCCTCTTCATAATTTGTTGAATTTCCGTCACTATTAAATTTTAGTCCTTTTTGTTCAAGTGCAGATTTATAATAATTTTTTTGTCTTATTAATTTATCTTCTAAATCTTTTTGTACCTCTGCCTGCTCTTTGTACAATTCATTTTGTTTTTGTAGATATTTTATTTTATCTGCATCAGTTGCATTTTCTGCTAACTTATCTAGTCTAGTTAATTCATTATTTATTTTTTGTAGTCTATTTTCTAATTCTTGCAATAAATTAACATCATATTTTAATGCTTCTGCTATATCTTTCCCAGTTATTGCAATTGTTGTTGAATTAGTAAATCCCCTCAATTGAGGTATTATATTTTCTCTTGTAGCTGGCATTGGCGAATCATTTAATAATGCAGGTGCAGGTATCGCTTTTTCTATTAGTAATGATGCAGGTTTCCCAGTCTCATTTTTTTCTGTTTTTTCTGTTGTTGTAACATTCTTATTAACTTGTACATTTGCTGTCATTGATGTTGTAAATGACCTTGCGTAACTAGCCTTATATGAATCTATCTTACGCATCAAGCCCGATATATTTTTAGCTGCTTGTGCTGTTTCTGCTCTAAATGTTGTTGTTATAGTTTTTCCACCATATTTACTTTTGTAACTAGCTACTTTTTTATCTAAACCAGTAACATTTTTAGCTGCTTGTGCTGTTTCTGTTTTAAATACTAATTGTTTAACTTTTACTTTACTAAATTGATTTATCTTTGTTATTAACCCACTTACATTTTTAGCTGCTTGTGCCGTCTTTGCTGTTATACTTATTTCATATTTACCACTTCCTACTTCTTTTGCTTTAGTTGCTAATTGATTCAGTTGTTCAGCTGTACCTTCGACCCCTTTAGCTTCTACCGTCTGTATATGCTTCTTTCCATCATTTTTTGATGCTTCTTCATTTGTTTTTTTAACATCCTCTTCACTTTTTTCAGCACCTTCAACTTTCATTTTTTGCGTAGAGGTCTGACCTTTATTTTTATCTACTTCTTGATTAGTACCCTCAGCTTTTTCTTTACTTTCCTCAGCACCTTCAACTTTCATTTTTTGCGTAGAGGTTTGACCTTTATTTTTGTTAGTTTCTTTATTGGTTTCTTTTGCTTTTTCTAAACCTTCTATTTTTATATTATATTTCTGTGCAATTTCTGGATTATCTTTTAAATATTTAATTATATCATCATAATTTTTTGCTTTATTAATCGCTTCTGTATTATCTAATATAAATTTCGTTCTAACATCTTCTGGTATTTTATCAAATATTTCTCCAACTAGTTTAACTTTATCAGAATTTATATCTCCATTTTCAATTGCAACATTAATTTTAGCTGATACTTTATCTTGTGCAAATTTATCTTTTATTTTTTGTTCAACATCATCTGTTTTGACATTTGATGTGTCAATTTCACCTTCTGTAATTTCTAAATCTTCTGTTACTTTTACTTTGTCACCTTTGAACAGCTTATCTGCTTCTGCCTGTAAATTATCAAAGTTAGGATTTTCTTGTTGTAGTTCAAATAATAAATCTGCTGTAAATTTTATAACTTCTTTTGAATTAGTTATATTTCCATTTGCATCTTTTTTTATTAAGCTATTTACAAAATTTCTAACATCTTCTGGTATGTTCTGGTCATTAGTAAAATCAATAACAGTCTGTATGTCTACCTCTTCTTTTCCTGTTATCTGTAGACCTTCAAGAGCAGCATTTAATGCTTCATATTGTTGTTGTACTGCAACAGCTAAACTGTCACCAGCTTCTAATTGTTGTCTAGTTCTATTAAACTTTTTAAGAAAAACATCTGTTGAATCACTAGTTTTTAAAAATTCTTTATCTAAAGTAGTTAATAAGCTTACCCAGTCGCTGGCTTTTGTTCCTGTTTTATTAGCAATTGTTTTAGCCAAATCTTGCATTTTTTTATTATAAGAATTTAAATTTCCATCTTTAGCTAATGCATCATTAGCTCCTTCAATTTCTTTTTTTACATCAGATAAATTTATTTTCCCAGCTGAGGCTGACTTAAACAATTTATTCATAGCATTTTCTGCATTAGATAATTGTTCTTGTGTCTTTATTCCACTAAAATCTAAAATACCTTTTAGGTCATCAAACTGTTTTTTAGCATCATTATTTTCGCTAGACTTAAAACTACTACTAGACTTTACAGTAGCAAATACACCTTCTTCAACTTCTTGTGCTACTTTCTTAGCTTCTTCTAAACTTCTTTCATTCTCTTTTTGTGCATCTTGTGTTAATTTTTCTCTTTTTCTTAAATGTTCATTATATTTTTGTATATATTTTTCTCTGTCTTTGCCTTCTGAATTTCTTATTTTACCACGTAGAATTACACCATCTTTTTCTAACTTTGCAATATCATCATTGTACTTTTTTTGTATGGTTATAATTTTTTCGCCGTCTGTTTGGTATGAATCTGCTGCCTTTCCTGTAAGCTTGTTACCATCCTTACCTCTTTTACCAGACTGCTTATCAACAGCAATTTCAGCATTGTCCATTTTATCAAAATTTATAAGACGTTCTTTTTTCTCTATTGCTCTATCTAATTCAGAACATAATTCTGTGGCTGAACCCTTCATTTTTAGTATCGGATTGCCTTCTTCATCATATCCAGATACTAATTCTGGCATTATTTCAGCGATTTCTTTAGTTAATGTTTTCAGTCTTTCAGCTTCTTCTGAACTTAGTTTCGATTTACCTTTTAACTTGTCATATTCTTGAGCTATATATCCAATTTTTTGTCGTGATTCTTCATAACTTTTCTTTTCTCTATCTAATGTTTCAATATTCTTTTTTCTTTGTTCATATGCTTTGCCATCTGCAACACTATAGTCATGCAAGGCTTTTGTAGCTAATACAATCCCACCTGCTGCTAACAGTGCAAAAGCACCTTGTAGAGTAAATAATTTCGGAATTAAAGCTCCAACCTTTGCTGCTAATTTCCCAAAACCACTAGCTCCTAATGCTGTTGTAGCTTTCTTAATGTTCCCCATCAGATTAGTTAAATGACTACTAACAATTATAAGTTGACCAAAAATCATTAAAACAGGTGCAAGTGCTACAGCTATAGCTGCCATTTTGACTATGTTTTGTTGCGAAGATTCTCCAAGATTAGTAAACCAATTAGCTAACTCAGTAATTTTTTGTATGAGACTTGCTAAAACTGGTTCCATTGCTTTAAATGCTTTTATTCCAGCACCTTCTAAAGCTGATTTCATATTTATAATTGAACCACCTAGATTATCTTTCATAGTTGTAGCAACTTCCATCAATGCACCTTTAGAATTTTTCAAACTTTTTTCTAAATCGTCATATTCATCATTTACACCTGCCAGCAACTTCATTAATGTATCATATTGTGTCTTACCACCTATCATAGTTGCAAAACGTGTTCTTTCTTCTTCTGTTAATTTTGTTGTTTCATCAGATGTTACACCTAGTGCATTACTCATTTCTTTTAAAACTTTAACTGTATCTTTTTGTTTGCCCTCTGAATCAAATAAAGATATATTTAATGCATCTAACGCTTTTCCTGCTCGTCCATTTTCTCCTATTATATTTGAAAATACACTTATTAACGCATTTCCAGCTTCACTTGCTTTTGTTCCTCTATTAGCTAATATTCCAATTAATGCTCCAGACTGTTCCAATGGCATATTCAGATTTTTAAATATACCCCCTGCAACAACATATGCTTCTAGCATTTGTTGCATATTAGTATTAGATTTTCTTTGTGCTTGTGCTGTTATATCTAAATATTTAGTAAAATCTTGACTTGCAATTCCAGCACTTGCCATACTATCTGTAACCAAATCAGAACATAATGCTAAGTCCATACCACCAGCTTCTGCCGCCCTTAGAACAGGTTCTATCCTTGACAAAGATGTTTCTACATCCCAACCAGCAAGGCTTAAATATGTTAAACCATCCGCTGCTTGTGCTGCTGAAAATGAAGTTCTAGCTCCAAGGTCTTGTGCCTTTTCTTGTAGTTTTTGAAATGAAACACTACTTTTATCTGCAATTCCTGCTGTTGCTTGTAGTTTAGACATGCTTGTATCAAAGTTAACGCCTGCTTTTGCTGCTGCTATCCCTAACATCCCGAGTGGCATAGATACATACATACCTAGACTCATTCCAACGCTTTTCAAGTTTTGTCCAGCCGTTAGTAACGAACGGCTTAACGTTGTGAAAGGCATTTGTCTAAGTTGTGCTGATAATCTTGTTATATTTGCACTAGTCTGGTTGAGTTCTGCTTGATAACCATTCAAAGCAGTTTCAGCTTGTTTTATTTCTATTTCTTGTTTATTATAAGCATCTTTTAATCTATATAATTCTTGTGTGAGTTGTTGTGCTTCATGTGAATTTTTACCATAATACGCTGCTACTTGGCTTAAAATACTTTCAGTTTTCCTAATCTCAGCACCAAGTTGTGCATGTTTTTGTTTATTTTGATTTAATTCATTATTTAATTTGTTAAATTCAGCTTGATATATTGCTAATCTAGCTTTATTTGATTGTATTTTACTTCCCAGCTGATTCATTTCATTTCCAAGTCTTTGAAAATATGACCCACTTTGTGCAAGCTCTGCCCCAAGTCGATTAAACTCTGATTCTGTTAATCTCGCTTGACTATTCAATCTACTCAGTTTTTGGTCAATAGTTAATGTTTTATTTCCAAGTTCTTGAAATTTTTGACCTGTTTGTGTTAATTCTGTTCTGAGTCTACTAATTGTACTTTTAGTTTGGTTTATATTACTTCCTAATCTACTTAACTTTTCAGCGTTTTTTTGTACAAGTTGAGCTTGTTTTTTCCATTCATTAGAATTTTTACCTAGTGTGCTTTCTAAACTATCCAGCTTGGCTTTTTGTGTGGTTAAAGTAGATTGCAAACTTTTATACTGATTTTTTTGACTCTCTAACTTTTTATTATACAAATCAATCTGTTTTGTAAGCTTTTGCATCTTAGCACCAAGACCATTGAAGCTATTTTCAAATTGTTTATTACCTTGTGCTGCTGTTTTAAATTCTCTATCTAAATTACCTATTTCTTTATTTATTGCACTGATTTGTTTAGTAAAGTTATTTGCTTCTAATGCTAATGTGACCGATAGCTTCTCTATCTCCTCTGACATTTAACCACCACCTTTTTTACATAAATTCTGTAGAATTAACAATCTCAACATTCTTTTTTTCTTTATCTACACCTTTGAATTTTCCATGTGCATCAAGTTGTGAAAATAATTTTTTTGGTGTAGTTTTTAAAAAATCTCGAACTGGTCTTTTTAATACTGTAGTCCACAAATATTCTAAGTACTCAAAGTCTCAATCATCTTGTTTTTCTTCTATATCCTCAATTTCATCTTCACCATTATTTTTTTCTTTTGCTGGCATAGCTTTATCAAGTAACAAATTTAAATATTCATGTATTTTGGGCATTTCTCTAAACTTTAAATTTGTTATTATATCTTCTCTATTCAATTGTTTGTGACACCTTAATATAGACTGTATAATTAATTCATTTACCACCATAAAATCGCCTTTACCAACCCATTTCAAAACTTCTGGTACTGTCATAAAATCATTTCTTAACTTGAAAAAATGCTGTGTTTCTGCTATTGCTCCCATGTCCAACCTAGCATCATACACAACACTTTCTTCATTTAACTTAATTGTTATCTTATCATCTATCATATTTTTACCTTTCTGGAATTTGTATTTTTTTGAACCACTTATCTAAAATTTCTTTTTCTCCATTTTTTGTGTCCATTGAAAAAAAAGTTAATTTCAACTTCTTGTCAACAAACACATTAAAATTTAATTCTCTTTTACTACTACTTCTTTTTGCTGTATCTGTTTCAGCTAAAATACTATCTATATCAAAAATAACATTATATATACAGTAATAAATAATTGCTCCATCACGTCTTTTTCTTGTAAATAGTAATCTTAAATTGTTTGGTTTTATACTATCTTCAACAACTATTCCATTTTTATATCTTTTAAAATTCCAGATTAATTCTTCTTCATCTGCTGTTAATCCCAATAAATTCAATTTCCCTGTGCCAGTTACTTTACCATAAAAAATTATGTTTTCATTTCCACCACATTTCATAATTTTGTAAGATTGTTT
Organism: Clostridioides sp. ES-S-0001-03; assembly: GCF_020676075.1. Classification (NCBI taxonomy): domain Bacteria; kingdom Bacillati; phylum Bacillota; class Clostridia; order Peptostreptococcales; family Peptostreptococcaceae; genus Clostridioides; species Clostridioides sp. ES-S-0001-03. The sequence continues at coordinate 152,951 of NZ_JACVWJ010000006.1, forward strand.
TAATTCTATACTTACAGAAATTCCACCTAATATTTTTCTAGGAACAGAATTTTCATCTATTTCACATAAATGTATGTTATCAAAACCATGTATAATTTTTTCTTTATAATTATAACTCATTTTTTTCACCTTTAATTAAATATAGAGGGCTTATAAGCCCTCCATATTATTTTTATGATTCTGGAGTATTCTCTACTGTTTTTTTTGGAACTTGAACTGTTTTATACCAATTTTCAATCATTTCTTGACTTACATTTTTATCTTTTGTGTCTACTGTGTAATAAAAATAGTTCTTATCATCAACACTCGTTATAGCTGGCAATGAAGTAAATTCTAATTCAACAGTTTCTTTTTCTTTCTTTTCTTCTACTGTAGTTGCATTAATTCCAGCTGGTTTAAATTGTGCATTATATATTACACTTAATATTTTCCCACCATCTCTTTTTTGCTGTTCAAATAAAATCGCTAGGTTAGGTACTTGCATATTAGTAGATAGTCCCCAACCTCCAGACATATTATCTCCACCATAAATTAGTGCTTTTTCATCCATTAATAATCCTAAAACTGTCACTTTCCCAGAACCATTTGAGACAGTCATATCGTTATCAACCGCCATATCATCTGCATAAGTTATATCTTCGCTTATCTCATATGATGATTCTACTTTTTTCCCTCCTAGTATAGGCACTGGAACAGCAAAAGTTCCATCATCATTTACTTTTGCAACATGTATGTTTTTAAGACCAGATATTATTTTACTTTTATAATTTTTTTCTGCATTTGGCATATCCTATTACCTTCTTCCTTTTTTTATTTTTGCATAAAAAATGTGTCCAATTTGGACACCTCAACAATTTTATTATTATTCATCTTTTTCATATAAAAAGTCGAATGTTTTACCATAAAATTCGCCTTCTTTTCTATCTGCTACTGATTTAAGATAAAAACCATTTTTTTTCATTTCATTCTTTATATCTTCATACAAAGTAATATCACTAGGTCTTTTATACCAAAATGACATTTGTATGCTATATGTAGTAGCTATATAATCATCATCATACAAATTTTGGTCAAGTCTATTTTCATTGTAAATAGAAAAAATAACATACTTATCTTTCTTGCAATTAGCTTCTAAATAATAACAATCTATATTCATACCTTTCATTATTTTACAAATCAATTCATTTAGCATTTTTTACTCCACATTTAACCTTTTAATGATTCTCTAAGTATTTCTTTTATTTTTGTACTAGCTTCTCCTATTTTCATATTCCAAGCCCTTCGCATCCAGCTAGTTCCCGCCATCTTAGTAGTTCCATATTCTTGATAATATCCATAAGTGGCAGCTCTATCTTGATTATGTGCTATACCTATATTTACTTTTTTATTAGCACCAGAGCCTTTTTTATCAAAAGTACCCAAACTTTGCAACAGATTCCCTGTTAAAACAGATACAGTCTCTTTCTGACCATTTAGAAGCACCTCTGAACCTTCACCTAATGCTTTGTCCACTACTTCATTACTTACTTTTTTCTCTAAGTTTTCTAATTTCTGTTGTAATGTTGAAAAACCGTTCCATTCCATACTCATTTTATTCACATCCTACTAAGATACAAGTTTACATTTAAAATCAACAAACGTATGTTTATTTTCAAAATCAGAAATATAAATTATATCATAATTTTTATTTTTATATTTAATTCTATATTTTTTAGTACTTTCTGCGTCTTCTATTATAAACTTTACTTTTTCTGAATATCTTATAGTAAAAGTTACTATATTTTCGCTAGATGTAGCTTTTGCAGATATATATTCTTTACCACTTATAGCTTTAAAATCTGACCAACAGTTGTAATACACTTGCCAATCTTCAAGTGGGAATCCCATTTCATCTGTATCATTCTCAGAAATTTTTTCTATAGTTATTCTACATTCTAACATTTTCTTCTGCTCTCTTTTCTAATTGCAATTGATTTATTATAGGGGTTATACCATATACAATTTCTGAATTTTTATTACTTACTATACCTCTATTATCATAAAAATGTAAAACTAGTTTCTTTATAGCTAAAAAATATAATTTATTTTCATAATCTTTTCTAACTCCTGCATTTTTCAAATATTCTTCGCAAGCTTCTTTCAATTCTCTTATTTCCTGTTCTGAACAATCATCTAGCCTACAATATAATTTTATAGAATCTAGTATTTCACTTTCTTCCAACATGCCCACCTACTTTACTTCTTGTGTTTTTTTCATGCTTCTAGCTTTTAACATCTTAGTAACTTCTGGCTGACCTTCTCCTTCTGGAAGGTCTGGTCTAGGGTGTATTGCTTTTTACTGTCGCTAGTCTAAAAGCAGATTTCATTTTAATTTTATGGTCTAAATATGCAGTTAAAACAAAGCTTTCTATACCAGTTTTAACATTTTTATCTCTATCATAATACATTTCTAAATCATAATTGAAATGAGAATATCTAAAATCTCCTACTACTGGTATTGTAGCTAAATCGCAATAAATTACTGGTGCTCCTAATACTAGTTCTGGTTGAGTTGTATACAAGCTTGAGTTTCCATTAGCTAAATTCTTGATTATTTTAAAATAATCAATTTTTCTCATAACAATACTAGCATTTTCTGAATAATCGTCTTCTAAATCTGCAAGACAACTTATTATCGACTCGAACATTGTGTCTTCCTCTATTGCTTTTATTAGAAATGGGTTTCCACTTTCTGTTGATTTTTTATAAAAAGAGGCTTCTGTTGGATTACTTATTTCAAAAGCTACCTTTTTTTCTTTTTTAGCTAAACCACTTTGTAAACCTGCATCCACAACTTGAACTAAATTTGTTTCTGTGCCTTTTAGAATTGTTTCTGTTATATCGCAAAAAACTTTAAATTTATTTCTACCAAAAGATACATTCGCTCCATCTGCTTTTAATTCTTTCGCTGATGCTGTATCTGAATCTAAGTAATCATCATCATCTAAAGAGAATGTAATTTTGGGTATTTCTAAATTAGTTATATTTGTCATTGTTGAAATTCCTCGCAATGGATTTTTTGCCAGTGGTTCATATAACAATTCATTTGTCATTGTAACAGGGAGCATTTTATTACCTCCTCCAAGTGCTTCCCCATCCCCAAGTACATTTTTTATCTCTTTTGTTACTTCTTTGCCAGCCATTACATTTCTTATCAATTCTGCTTTTGCTTTTATTTTCTTGTCTTTTTCATTGTTACCAAGATTTTTATTTTTATTTTGAACAGCAATTTTTTGAGCTTCTTTTTCATCTATTTCTTTTATTTTATTTTTTATACCTTCGAATCTTTCTTCCAAATCTCTTACCGCAGTTTCTTGTTCCTTCCTTTCTGGTGCTGTTGTTTTTACATCCATATACATATTTGCTAATTTATCACTTTCAGTTTTTAATTGGGCTTTTACCCCTTCTTTCATCTGTTGTAACTTAAATCTATTCATTTCCATTATAAAATCACTCCTTATTTTGTTTTATTTTTTATTCTTTCTATTAATAATTTAGTTTCTTTACTCATGACTGGTAACATTGAATTATTATTAATCTCATTTATTTGATTCGGTATATTTCTGTACTTATTAAAATAGTCAGAAGAACATGCGACTGTATTTACAGTTCCTTCTAATTCTATTTCAAAATATCTAGCTGCTTCTTCTCCAGTTAACCAAGTTTCATTATTTATTAAATCATTTATTTCTTCTTCTTTAATATTTGATTTTGCTTTTGTCATATATACATTTAAAATTGATTTCTGACATGTGTCTAGTACCTCAATTTCTTTTTTAAAATCATCTGCATTACCTCCACACCAACTCAAAGGTTTATGTATCATTAATAATGCATTTTCTGGCATAACAATACGATTACCAGCCATGGCAATTACACTCGCTATACTTGCTGCTAATCCATCTATATATGTAGTTATATTTGCATTGTATCTTTTTAATTGATTATATATAGCAAGTCCAGCGAACGCAGACCCACCACCAGAATTTACATGTACATTTATATTTTTTACTCCTTCTAATTCTTCTAAAAACTTACTGACATCACTAGGACATTTATCATCTTCATACCATTCACTTAACCAGCTTTCAGAAACAATATCACCATAAAAAAATAATTCTGCACTATTCTCATTTTGATTTTTTATCTCTATGCTTCCAACATTCTTTAAATCATTAGATTGTGAATCTTTATTTTTTAATTCTAATATTTTATTTTTCATTTAATCACCTCCCCTCAAGTTATTTTTATTAGACAATAGTAAATGTAAATCTTTAATTTTTATTAAATCTCTACTTACCATCAAATCATCACCACCTTGTTTTGGAGGTCTATCTTCTAGTTCTCGTATTTCGTTAGGTGTTAATCCTCCACACCTAACCATTTTTTGGTAAAACTCGCCACGAGTTTTCATATCTGCTCTAGCAAATCCGCTTAAATTGAATTTGATTTCATATCTATTTCTATCAATAGTAGTTAAGCATTTTTTATTAAATTCTTGTTCATACATTCGTACAATTGGTAATATTGTATCAACTAAGTACTCTAAGTCTGCCTGTTCAGAACTTGAATATGTTTGTTTCCCAGCATATAACTTGTGTGCTGGCATGGTAAAAACTCTTGCCACCCTACTTACAGTTATTTCTTCAACTTCAAAAATTTTAGGGTCGATAAAAGATTTATTTTTTAACTCTTCAAGTGATTTCCCATTGTCTAAATATATAATTCCTTTGTCCATGTAGCTTTTAATCATTTCATGATATTCAGTTAATTTTTCTTTACTTAAATTACCAGAAATTTTGAAAGCATATTTAGCATCTATATTATTAGAAAGTTGTGCTAAGCTTAATTCTTTTACTTCTCTATCATAATTCAAAGTATTTTTTAAGACACCAATTGGACTTATTCCACGTTCTGAACCTTCTTTTATATGATTAACAGATATTATATGACTATTATGAAAATAGTTATCTCCATCTTTTGTCGATATTCTATACCATAATTCTTTTGTGTCTGTATCAAGAATAGGTGTTACAAAATCAGAATCTAATACCCAAATATCAGTTATGTTATCATAATAATCATATTCTTTGATTGCATAAGCACTGCCTTTTGTATTTCTTATCACTTCCATTAACCTTATAAATTCAAACATGGTATCATTTTTGTTAAATCCATCTCTAAGCATACCAGCAATATAATGTTCGCTTGGTTTAACTTTTTCATAGCCATCCCTAAGACTAATCGGAACACTAGCAATTGAATTAGCTAACATTGTAATTGCTGCAAATATAGTTTCATTACTTGCCAGAGTATCATTGCAAAATGAAAATGGACTACTTTTATTTTTTTGCCCTATTTTTATGCTTGGTGTTCCGAATCTTAGATTCCTTAACCAGTTCATTATTCCCACTTTTTCTTATTCTCCTTTAATTAATCTGGTACATATGCAATATCTGCATTTTGTTTTACATCTTCAAAGTACATTTTCCAACCATCAATAATCGAATCTATTGGGTCTATTCTATTTTCTTGTTCTAATTTATCAACTTTTATTTCTCCAAAACTGTTTTTTGTTGTAGTTGCATTTATAGCACTCCATTTAAACAACTTATTTTTTCTATTATATAAAACTTGACCTGCTTTCATAGATAGTTTAAAGTCTACTGTTGCATCATTTAGTGACCTAGCACTTTGCGGTACATCTATCAAATCGCAACCTAGAAAATCTAAGTCTGATATAAAAGCACTTGCGTTGTGGTTATCATATGCACATTTTATTACATTTATTTCATATTCTGTTAATATATCTTCTAAATGTTTTATTATAAATTTATAGTCTGTTTTAATAGCAAAAGCTCCTGTAGTTAGCGTTAAAAGCCCTTCATTAATCCACATTCGGTACGGTGCTTCATCTGTTTGTTCATGTTCGATAATTCTTAGTTCTGGCATAAATGAATGACTATAAATATAAACTTTTCCATCTTCAATAGGGAATATTAATGCTATAGAAGTTAAATCTCCACCACTTGACAAATCTATACCTAAATAACATTCTTTACCTCTCATATCTTCAAGAGTTAAGTCACACGCACACGTTTCAAGCCAGTTTGCATCAAGATACCTTCCATCTTTGTAAGTTACCCATATATTTAACCATTTTGTCATGAAGTCCATTAAGTCGCTTCCACCTTTTTCTTTAGCTTCTAATGCAACCTCACTCATTTTAGCAACTTCGTGCATGTTTATAGTATCATCTTCATTTAAAAGTAATAATGGATTAGATTTTACCCAGTTATGATAATCCCAAATATCATCTTCTTTGTCCATTTCAGCAATATATATAAATAAACTTTCTTTTTCAATAGTCCCAGATAATACTTTTTTACAAAAAGAATAATGTTCATAGCAAAAACTATTTAAATCAAACCCTGCTGTAGTTATTGCTAATATCAAAGCATTATTAACCTTTCTTTGCCCACCTTGTAAAAGCTTATAAACTTGGTTTGTTCTATGAGCATGTAGTTCATCTGGTATCGCTAATATAGAACGGAATCCATCTAAACTTTTTGTATCACGTCCAATAGGCTTTATTATTGTTCCTGTTGCTCCTGCTGTTATCTCATAGTCAGAACGTTTTATTTTATACATTTCATTTAAATCGTCATCAGCCAGTATAAATTTTTCTACTTCTTCCCATACTATTTTAGCTTGCTCCATCTTAGTTGCTGCACAAATAATTTTTCCTTTTTTATATGTTGAGAAATTGCTTGTTTTTATACTTTTAGCACCAGATAGAAAAGACTTACTATTTTGACGTGCCAATTGGATATATGCTTCTCTAAATCTTACATAACCAGTCTTTTTTTCAACCCAGCCTTCTAAGCTACCTAAGATAAAATCTTGAAACCCTCTAGTTTTTAAAGTTTGTACTTCGTCACCTTCCAGAATAGTAAGTTCATTGTAAAGGTCAAGTGCTTCCTCTGATGCTTCAACATCCCATTTATATTTAAATTCTTTTGTTTTACTTCTTTTCAAATCTTCTAAATGTCTTTTACATGCTAGAATAACACTTTCACCAGCTATTATTTTTTTAGCAACTACTTTTTTTGCATATTCTGTTACTCTATCCTTTTTTCTTTTTGCCATTATGTTCCTACTTTTATGAATTTAGCAAATTTATTTTCTTTTTGTTTTTCATTTTCCGGAACAACTAACTTTAATCTGTCTGTAGTTGCTAAGCCTAATTTAGTAGAACATTTTAATATCAATTCAGCATATTTAAATTTCGCGGTTACGTAAGGACTTATTTTTTCTGTATCTTTTCCAGAAACAACATGACCTGTTTTTTCTATATACTCTTTCAATTTAATATAATTACTATATGCATCACTGTACATTAAAACCATTGCTAGGTCTAAGTTATCCCACAAGTCAATTTTTCCAGCTTCTTCTACTACTCTTGAAAACTCTTTATATGCTAAAATATCACTATTTAAATGCTCTGGAACTGTTACTAAATCATCTCTATCAAGTTTTATTTGTTTTTCTACATTTTGCCGAGTCTGTTTTTCTTTTTTAGTTAAATGTTTTTTAGTTGTAGATGTCATTTGTTTTTTTCTTCCCATTTTTACACCTCCAATCTTTTTAAATTTGTGCAAAAAAATAATAGCTATCAGCTATTTTCTAAAAATGATTTACTTTCTTGCAAGACATCCTGCATATTTTTTTACAAAAAAATCTTAAAAAGGGAAAAGCTCTGTATATATATACCCCTGTTCGCTGTCCCAATCCCCTTTTCTTTTTTTCATAGGTAGGGGGGATAGCCTTATTCATTATATATTTTATGAAGTCTCAATATCTCTTTTAATTTTGATTGAGTTTCTTTCTTTGTTATCTCATTTTTCTCATATAATGTATGTATTTTTTTATGTGTTTTAGATGATAATGGTACAAGATTATTTTCTTCTAATGAAAGTTCTTCATCTTCTGACAACTCAATGATATGATGCACTGTATTAGCTATAGTTATTTTTTTATTAATATAATAATCCCACAAATCTAAATATATATTTTTTTCTAATATATACTCTCTGGTTTCTCTCCATTCTTTTCCATTGTAGAATTTATCTCTTTCTTTATTTCTATTCTTAGAATTATATACTTTATTGCTCTGTTTCCTACTTTTAATATGTTTTTTAGCACACTCACTACATGCCTTTTCACTATAATCTATTGTCTTACCACACTTGCATATTTTTTTAAGCTTCATATACTTCACTTGGTTCTTCTCTTAATAATTCTTCTATGTGTTTTTCTATGTCTTTCATTTCACAGTCTGTATTAAGATATTTATTACACACTTCTTTTAATGTATTTACATATGCAATCATTTCAGTAAAAACTTTTTCTCTTTCAGACTTTGTTGTTCTATCTGTAAATCCACTCTGTTCTTCATAAATAAGTTCTTTATATAATTCTTTCAGTTCTTTTAATGTTTCATCTTCATAATATATAATATATTTTTCTTTACACTTTCTACATATAAAATATTTTATTTCTATATCTCCAATAGTTTCTGTTCTTACATCTTTATAAGCTACTTTAAATTTATTATTGCATTTATCACATACTATTCTTCTCATTTGTTTGCTCCTCTCCTAGTGCTGATAGATAGTCCAGTTTCTCACAAATAGTTTCAAGTACTTTTTCATATCTTTTTACTAACCTTTCTTGTTTCTTAGTTTCTTCTTCTGCCAAACTTTTTATTTCATCTTCTAGCTTCATGTTTTTATCAAATAATTTTGCTAAGTCTCTAAATGTATCTCTCATTTTAATCTTTAATTCCCTACTATCATCCATATACTTTCACCTCTTATTTATATTAAATCAATTAATTCTTTTATCTTTTTATATACATCCTTATAGTCCATATCTTCATTTATTAATTTATCCAGCTTCATTGTTATAACTCTTTCTAACGCTTGTATATCAAATAGTTCTCCTTGTTTTAATTCATCTCTTTTAATACCTTTTGGTATACTTAATTTCTTTCTAACCAATTCTGTGAAATGTTTCTGAAACTCCTACGCCTAAAGGCGTGGGGTTCTTAGGTAGTACATGAATTTCTACAATACTCTCAGTTACAATAAATCATAACCTACAGCATATTATCACTAATCATATTCCCTAAGACTTTTATTAACAAAGTATCTATTGATACCATTAACATTAATATTAGGCTCGTTTCTCAACCTATATAGTTTTTATATCCCCATACTAGATATTAATTTATAACCATTTAATTTTAATTCTTTTAATCTATTTATTTCTTTATCATGTAATATTTTAAAGTTATCATATGTGTTAATACATAATTCTCTGTTGATTGATTTTAAATCTTCATTAACATTCATTATTAAAAATGCAGAATAGCAATCTCTTTGAATATCCATACTATTATTCCATCTATCCCTTAATTCCTTCTTATTGTACTCATCTGAAAAGTGATTATATTGACTAGCCCTACATTTAGTAGTATCTATTTTATATAGTTTTTCACCATTATATTTTAACTTATTGTCTAACATAGTCAAAAACATTGATGGCGCTTTATTTGCTAATGATTTTCCAAAACGTTTCTTCTTATTAATTCTACCAGTCTTTTCATTGATAGTAGTATTCTTTACTCTAGCTTGAAGTCTTTTATAACTCATTGTTTCAACATAAAACTTATTACCTAAATTAAGTAATTTGTTAATCAATACATAATGGTCTTGCTTTCTTATTTCAGTTTGCTTTCTATATAACTCTTTTCTTAGTGTTTTTAATTTAATATAGTGATTACTAAATATCCACTTATCTCTATTTCCTTGTTTTATAGTACCATTATCATTGAATTTTTTAGGATTGGTTGCACGTTTACTTCTATCCATTTTGCGTTGAATTAATTTTAATTGCCTATCTATATTATTAACATTAGGAGCTAACTCCAATAACTTAACATCACATTTACTAGATATAGCTATAGTTTGAGTTCCAATATCTATACCTACATTACCTAAACCAATTTGTCCTTTTATTTTTCCTTGATTGGTTGTTTTTTTAGGTGGAATTCCTTCTAAGACTAATTGTACATACCATTTAATTTTACCCTTAATTTCTTTTTTAAGTATTCTACAATATTTTATTTTATCTTGAATTGCTCTTTGAGCATAGTTGTCATTATTCTTTATTATTACTGGAATAGTCATCTTATTAAATTTAATAATACCATCTTTATAACTAATACCAGTTGAATTTTGTTTCCCTTCTATTGATGTCAATTCATTATATCTAATATAATTAACCTGTTTAGCTTGATGATAGATATACTTACTAAAAGCATTAAAACATCTTGTAGCTATCTTCTGAGTTATAGCAGAATGTAGTTTATAATATTTACCAATAGATTTAACAAACTTATGAAGTGAATGCTCTGTTAAATTATACTTCTTATTAATTTCACTAAATATTTTATTTCTATCTTTACCCTTATATTTACAATTTGCTTGGTGTTCTTTAGATTCTATCATGTGGTTATATCTTTTAAATAGCTCTGATAAACATGAATTATATACTTTTCTATACTTATCAAAAGTATTACATATAATATCTTCTTGGAACTTTTCTGTTTTTAATTGCAATGTTAATATATAATTTGACATAGTGTTCACCTCACTTTCTAATATCTTGTTTTCTGATTTTCTACATATTTTTTAATAGTTTCACTGCATACATTCCCTGCTGTAGATACAAAATAGCTTCTAGTCCATAAACTAGGCATTTTTGATAATTCAATAAATTCTTCTCTTAATATTTTACTTGTATAACCTTTTATATTTTGCATTATATCAGAAGGACTTAAAGTTGGAAGACTATTTAAAAACATATGTGTATGGTCTTTATCGCATTCTATTGCAATAATTTCAATATCCATCTCCTTACACTTATTTTTAACCAATGTTTTAAATCTATCTTCTAAACCTTCTATATTAAATACTTTTCTTCTATATCTAGGACAGAATATAAAATGATAATTAATTAGACTAACAGTTGTTTGAGTTCTTCTATATTTATTTTCCATATATTTATATTAACATTATATGTGTATGTGTCAATGCTTTTTATACACTATTTGTGCTATCCATCCCACACCTAAAGGAGTGGGCTTTCCGCACTATCCTGTGTAAAAGTCGCATGTTGTCCCTAAAAATTTTCCTTTTTTAACAAGTTTTAGTTTCATAAAATCAACCTCCTAAATATTTGAATTTTAGATATGCATAGTGTGCATATCTGAATAATATGTATTATGCATTTTTAATAAATTTCAGATGTCGGAATTACCGATATCTGAAATTTATTAAGTTTTTTCATTAAAAAAGACCTAGAAATTAATCTAAGTCTTCTAAGACAAACATATAAAATAAAAAACCTAGTCTATTTGCTAGGTTTTTTAATATAAATATTTTTATTTAGTTCTTATATATAGCTTTTCCATATTATCATTATAACATTTTCTTTTCCCTATATTTACCCTCACTTTTCCCTCTGATTTCCCTTTTATATCAGAAGGACAATTCTACACTTTATATATTATCATTTTGAAATTGTTTTGTATATGAACACTTATTGCCCTTTTATTCTTTATATCTTTATAAATTAATACTTCTCTTATTATACACTTAATCATTTGCAATTACTGATATTATTATATATCAATATGTATCTTATTTAAACCTATCTATATATAAAAACATGCCCATTCACATATACTTTTTCAATACTTTTTTATCCCATCCACACCAAATATTAAAGCTGCTAACTTTTCACATGCTTGGTCTATATCTTTATATACAGTCCTAGTATCTATGTTTTCTCTTTTAGCTATCTTGTTTATACTACATCTATCTTTCTTATGTTTTACTTCTTTTATGAATCTTTCTTCTATTATTCTATATCGTCTTTGTTCTATATCATTAGAGTTATTACAATACTCTTTATATATCTTCAACATTATATCTATATGTGCAATTATCACATTAGTCCTAGATACACTTTTACTGATGCTTTCTACAAACAAATCTTCACTTACATATCTATCTGCTAGTGTAGTCAACACTTCAATAGCATTTCCGTTTTTACAAGAGACTTTAAAAACAGAATTATCAATATGCTTTTTAAACTCTCTATAATGTTTCAGCAACAGTTTAGTATTTCTTATCTTTCTATTATATAGTTCAATAGCTTCTTCATTTAATTTTGCTTTATATATTTGTATAGCTTGTTCTGCTGCTGACTTTGCTGCTCTTTCAATTATTAAATTGATATTATTTTTTTTATTATCTTCTATAGTATTTGTTTCCATATAATTTTATCCCTTTCTAATTATTATCAACTCCACTACTTCTTCTATCACCTTCATTAATAACCTCATTTAGTTCTATTTCTTTTGTATCTGTGACAACAAACCAATATGGCTTGTATCCAAATTCATCTATCCATTTTTTAAATACTTCGCTTATTCTATTCTCTAGTATCAATATATCTTCAACATGTATATTTTCAAACCAATCTTCACCATACCATCCAAATTCATCATCAATTCTATCTTGAACACGCTCTAACACTTTTTCTGCATCTATGTTAGGTATATTAACCTCTTCTTTTTTCCCAACATAAACCAATCTACCAAACTCCCCAAACCTTTTAAGTTCTTCCTTAGCTGCTTCAATAGCTTCCTCTTTACTTTCGTATTCATCACTTGCAAAATATTCATCATCCCAACTATATAGCCAAACATCTTTATCCATTTTATTACTCCTCCTGTTTTTATAATTCAACTTTTTCTATCGTATCTAAATCAATAACTTCATATTTTACATAACCATAGTTATTTTCAATGTATTCTTCTATAAGTACATCATCCTCTGGATTATTAGGTCTATTAATGTCTTGAACTATATCAAGCTGTATACTGTCATGTTCAGCAAACCATATTACATAACTATTCTTTTTTTCATTTGACCATCGTTCTATTTCACTCAATAATTCCTCAATATTTAGATTTTGTAATCTACTTTTATAAAATCCACATATATTTGCTTTATCATATACTACTTTTTCTTTTTTATTACATCTTCCAATTTCCATACCTCTATAATGTTTAAAATGAAAACAATCATTACATATATCCATTTTTATCACCCACCAAAGAATATTTTATTTATATAGAACGCCTGTTTTTTTATTTCTAAGTTCTATTCTTCCTACTATCTCAAAACCTGCTATCTTAGCCATTTTTTTAATTAATTCAATCAATACATTAACTTCTTGTTTCTCTTTGTCAACTTTTTTTATAGCTTCATACGCTGTACTATCTAAGTATCCACTTTTATTATGTCTTATATCTACTTCTTTTCTTGTGCTTCCACCTTTAACCACTTTATGCATATATCAACACACCCTTTTCCGTTTTTATCATTACATTCCATCGCAAAATCACAAAATGTTCCAGTCACATTACATTGAGAACAAATAAACTCTGCGAATTTTCTAATCTTCATATCTTTTAATATTTCAAAAATTGTTTTAAAAACTTTTCCTTCTTCTTTTTTATCTTCTATTATTACATTTGGGAAACTAATTATATTTTCACTTTCTTCATTTTCATCCTCTTCAATTTCATAAATTGTCGATTCATTTATTTCACTTTTTTCATCTTTATTTTTTTCTGTAACATCCTTAATACTTAAACTTCCTTTGTCTTTGTATTCTTCAAATAAACTTTGTTGTTCAGCTTCTTCCAGTCTTGATAATTCATAAGCTGTTGATATATTTATCTCATTTCCTTTGAACTCTTCTTTAAATTCTGGAGTAAGATTTTTAGAAATACTTTCTAATCTAGCCACCTTGGATGATGATATTTTAATCATTTCAGCTATCAAATCTCTTGTTCTGCCAGTTTTTCCATAACCTTCTTCTCTTAATCCTTCTAACACTTCTTTTGTATCTTCCAATTCTTTCATCTTAGCATATTCTGAATACCCTCTTATCGTTGAGTTTGTTGTGATTAGCAATAATCTATCTAATAATCTATCTACTTTAGTTATTTTTGATTTTTCTTTTTCTACTATACAAGGTACTAACTCAAATTCTTTTTTACCTTCATCAACTAAAAGATGTGATACTAATAATCTTCTATGTCCTGCTAAAACTTCATATTTATATAACTTTACCTTCTTTCTTTTATTTTTAGTACTAAAAATTTTCCGTTGTCCTTACTGGTAATAAGTAGCCTATTATATGCCCCTTTATAGATATGCGAACAAGAGAGTTATTGTCTATTCCTTCTACCTTATCAAATTTCCCAAAAAGTTTTATATAGTTTTCATCAAGGTAAATTGCAAAATCTTCACATATATATTTATGATAAACAAGCTCTCTTATTGGTATATAATATTTTAATAACAATTCTCTATAGCTATCTTTTTTTATGTTATCCATTATTATCTGAGACTTCTTACTGTTAGTTTCAAATAACTTGGGATTTAATACCATTTCATTTTTATCTACTATAAAAACACATGCACCATCTGATATATAGTACTTATTATCTTTTTCTATCAATATCCTAGTTTTATTTTTCTTTATACAATCTACAAAATAATTTATTACTTTCTTTTCCATAGACTTTCAGCTCCTTATATTATTTTTCAATCAATTTTAGAAGCTTGTTATATTCTTCTTCCTGTATAACTCCATTTACTTCTACTTTTCCTAAGTACTGTATAGCTTTTATTGTTGCTTCTAAATCTTCAAAATTGTATAGTTCTACTATTTTACTTGCAAGCTGTATTATTTTATCTTTATTAGCTAATAACATAATAATCAACCTTTTTTTATTCTAAGAAACTTTTTAATTCTAGTTCCTCAATAATTTTTTCTATTTTTTTCTTTTTTCTAAACCTCTTCGTTCTTGCTTTTATAGCTTCAAGTCTAGTTATTTTACTATTTAGCATCTTTTTAAATTTTAATTCTATTTCTTTGACTTTATTGTTAAAAGTTTCTATTGTTTTTTTCAAAATCTCATTTTCTTCTTTTAATCTTTCTATTTCTTTTCTTAAAATTCCAGCTCCAGCTTCCATCCCTTTTTTTATATTTTGGTCATTTTCATATCTAATTTTTAAAGACATTTTTTCTGTATGTAGTGCAGCGTTTTTATTTTCTAAGTCTGAAATTATTTTTTCTTTCTTTGAACATTTATCTTTTAGTTCTTCTATTCTACCAATAGCTATTTCATATTCTGCTTTTATTTCATCAAAATCTTTTTTAGTATATAAGTTTAAAAACATTTTATCCCCTCACCTTTTTAATACTATCATCTATTTCATTTTCAAATTTTTTTCTTAATAAGCTATAATTTTCATTTAATATTTTCTCGTCTTTAGTTATATAGTCTAAAAACAATACAGCTCCATTGAAAAATTTTACTTCAAATCTTTTTATATCCTCTTGTTTTACATATTGTCTACCAAAACAATTTTTCATATTTTTCCATACAAGAAAAGGTATAAAGTAAAATCTATCTTGTATACCTATACAAACCCCTGTTATCGCTCCCATGTGGTAATATCTGTTTAATGTTTCTAGCTGTGTATTAGTTAAAACACTTCTTTTTATATTATCTTTAAGCGTGTATTTAGCTTCAAAGCATATACATACTCCACCTTTTAAAGTACCTTTAAAATCTGGTTGTGCATTAGCTATAAATCTACCTGTAAATTTTCCCATTCTATCTTTATTAAGCACCTTGAAAGGTTCTGGTGTCTTATCTATTTCAGCTCTATTATCATTTCTATAAATTATACAAGCTGAATTTATGTAATTTTCAAAGTGTTGACCTTGTGCATTAGCAACTTTATTTTTATATCTTTGTTGTAGTTTTTTATCATCCATATTTTATGCTCCTTTTTTCCTACAAGGAATTTATATTTAAAATAATTCATTCTATAATAAATGTTTTCAATTTTTCTTTATTCCTATTTTATTCCAAATTTCTTCTAGTATTATGCTTGCGGCATTAATATCTTCCATTTTTTTATTGCAATCTTGAGTTACTTTCTCTAGCATTTTTATAACTTCCTGTTTTATGTAAGCTCTTGTTTCTTTGCTAATACGAAGCTCTAAATCTTCATTCCACCCAAAATTAAAACTTATAAATTTCAATTTTGAACTATCACTACATTCAATAGATTTTTTTGTTTCTTCCGCATTTTCTTTCATGACTCTTAATCCCTCGTATTTATTACATATCTCTTCTAGCTTTTTAAATTCTTCATTAGTCATTTTTATCACCTTCTATTTATTTTTATTTTTTAATTTTTATCTTCAAAGATTACAAAACTTTTTCCATAATTGTTTGTAACTACTCTATAAGTTTTTTCATTCATGCTACAATGATAATCCAAGATTATTTCGTCTATTCCAGCCCTTTGAACATCTTTTAACTTTATTATCATTTTTGATTGTATAATTTCTTTTATATTGGATACTGTTATCTCTCCTGTATATAAATTATTTTTGAAATTTCTTTCTTTTTCTATTTCTCTTTCAAATTTTTTTCTGTCTAATATAATATCTCTTGCAAACTCTCCAAGCTTCTCATTGTAGTTATATAATTCTATATGATATTCTTCATCTTCTTCTGAAAAATAAAAATTGAGTTCTCCTTTTCTTGCAAGTTCTTTGTAAGCTTCTAATTCTTTTTCTAACATTTTTATTTTCTTTTCTTTACTTGAAATTATTTTTAATAATCTTGTTAACAAGCTTTTATCTTTATAAACCATTTCTACCACTCCTTCACATTACCAGATAACATTTTCATTTAACCAATTCTTATATGCTTTTTCACAATCAAAACTGTCACAATCAATCTCAGTATTATTACATGAATTACATATATCTTCTGAGTATTTTTTACATGCTTTATTTTCTCTCATTGAAGTAAAAGCTACTAATTCTTTATTAGTCATATTTTTAATAGCTTTTTTAAAGCTTGCAATTCTAAAACAGTTATGAATACATTTTTTATTTAATACATTAAGTTCTTTCTTAGCTTCTTTTTTAGTTTTATATACTTTAGCTTTATTTATATCCTTCACTAGTACAGGGTATAAGTCGTAGTTAAAAGTATGGTTTTTACCTGCATAATAAGTATCTTTTTCTCTTTTTTTACTAGATTCACCTTGGCATAAATCAACTAGCACAAAACCTTTTATTTTCTCTTTATTAGTCATTAATTTTTCCTCTCTCCTTATCTGTAAATATTATTATTTGTTCTTTTCCCCATCCACAAATTTCTATTTTTTTATTATTTTCCTCACAATAAGATTCAACTTCTTTCATACTTATATTTTTTAATTTAAAATCCATGGCAGTTATAGAATTACCTTTTTCCAGTATTTTTTCTATCTTGCTCTTTACTTTAAACTGACCACACATACACCCATTTTTATTCTCAACTCTACAAGTATTATTAAATTTACATATTTTACAAATATACTCTCCAGCCTTGGCACATATCGCATCTATTTCTTTATTCATTCTTATTACCTTCTTTCTTTTCTTTTTTTCTCCCATTCTTAAACTTGTTTTTACAAACATAAGAACAATATGTCTTTAAATACAAATTTGTTTTAAATTCCTTTTTGCAACACTTGCATACTCTTAAGTACATATAATCACCTCATTTTAATTTAATCTTCGCATTTTTATATATAAGCTAACTCCTGTTATCTCATTAAAACTAGCTTTACACTCTGTAAATATGTAACCTTTATACTGTTTTTCCCAAAACATTCTATTGTCTAAATCATTTCTTACTATATCCATTACTTTTCTTTTACTGTATCGACTATCATTACAAACTTGAAAAGGTTTCTTTAAATTCCGAGAAGAACTCCATCGCTTTTTACCTTTTGGGTCTTTCATCAAATAATTACATAGATTCTGTAATCCATATTCATTAGGTTGAAGCCTATGTGTATTTATCCATCCAAGTTTTTCGCCTTCTTTTCTACCTTTTTGCTTTTTAGACCAAAGGCTTTCTATTATATCCCTATCTAATCCACCATTCATAATAATGTGGTGGTGAACTCTTTTAGTTCCATCTTTCTTTTCTCCAAATTCTGTTATAAGCATATATTTTACTGGTTCAAGCCCTTCTTTCTTTCTTTTATAATCAATCCTTCTTATGTAGTTTCTAACCTCTTTTTCAGCTTCTTCTAATGTTTCTGGAAGATATTCTGGTGCATATGTAGAATGTATAACTAAGTCTTTATTATTAAAATTTGTATTAACTGATTGTGTAAAATATCTTTTAGCGTTTTTATCATTTAGATTCTTTTGCTTTGGTTTAGATACATATTCTCTTTTACCTCTTTTACCTTTTGTTCCATCTACTTTTGGTATTATATCTATCTCTAAATAATCATTACAATATATCTTTTTCTCTCTTATAAAACTCTTCATAGCAGTACCTCATTCAGTCTTTTATTAGCATCTATATATTAGTATCTAGTGTTATATATTTGTATAGATACTTATCGTTATAATGTTAATACCTATTACAAGCTCGTTAATCGCTTTATTTAGCGTGTTTATTGAACTCTGTTGTCTTATCTGCTATAATAAAGAGTAGATATGATTTTATAGCTTTGACAACAAAGTTATTTTGTGAAGTGTCTTATAATTCGTAGTTATAAGACACTTTTTGTTTACATAATTTTTAAATTTCAATTTAAATTACTTCCTTTTCTAACTTTTTCACTTCTTTTACTCTTGCTAATTTTTTGCAAATAAATCCATATTCATTTTTAATTTCAATGTTTTCATATGGCTTTGACATATGTATTTCACCAATCTTATTTTTTTATTTTTTTTCAAAATTTTATGTTATAATTTTCTTATTAAAATATAATGAAAGGACTATCAAAATATGGACTACTTAGCAGTAAATTGGATTGCCATTTTAGCACTAATAGTATCTTTTTCAAGCCTTTATATTTCTATCAAAGTATATAGAAAAGCTAGTGTTAAACTTAAAATCTCCTATGATATAGAAAAAAGTTATTGTTTTGGCTTTAATTGGTATGAAAAATATGAACTTTTAATATGCTATTTAACTATAGAAAATCTTTCGACCAGCAATGTATCTATTACTAAAATTAAATTATTAGATAATCATCTATCTTCAAATGCTACTAAACTTGATATACATGACTATTATAATGATAATGGAATTTCATTGATTAATTTTGAAGGTGATGATAATTTATACATACCTATCAATATAAATAGTGAAAATATTTTAAAATATACAAGGATTCCATCACTTGGTACTGTACATGGATATGCTGTATTCGAAGGCATACATCCAATAAGAGAATCAAAAGATTTTAAAATAATTGTAGATACTCCAGATGGCTCATTTAATACTAAAGTAACGATTAATCCTCTACCAAAAGATTTTAAACCTATAAATCCATTAAATGAAGATTAAAGATATTAGGCTTAATATAATACCTAATATTGACATTAATATAGCAATTTTTATTTCATATTCATCTTTTTTCTTCATGATATTTATAAATTCTTTATGTAAAATAATATTTTGTAATATAAATAATATATCTTCTTTTGATAAGTTCTTATCTTTACAAAAGATTAAGAGCTTATCATTTTTTTTCAAAGTAATACTTTTAACCTTTATGACATATTCTTTTTTTAAAATTGATTTTCTTATATACTTCTTTATGTAAACATTCTCTAAAATGAATTTTATATCTTTATTAGACAACTCTTTCAACTTGCAAAAATTCAAAAAACTATTTTTCTCTTTATTTGCAAGTATTTTTAATTCTAAATCTCTTGTAATTTTTTCACTAGTGTCTTTTTGTAGTTTCATTTTTATCACCTCAGATACTGTATTATCCCTATGCAACTATTTTATTTATGCAATTTTAAAATTCCAATTAAATTACTTCCTTTTCTAACTTCTTCTCTTTTTCAGCTTTCATTTCTTCTTCTGTTTTCTTTCTATATGTACACTTTATTTCTAAATCTACATCAAAAAGTCTTTTTATCATCATTTCTTTCGCTCTTGCCAATCCTTTACAAAAGTAATCCATATTCATTTCGCCTTTAAATTCAACTTTTTCATATGGTTTTGACATATGTATTCCCCCATTTTTTAGTATTTTAATTATGTATTAGATAGTGTTATTAACTTATTTTGCAAAGTGATTTTTAGTACTTTCTAGTATTTCAAAAACACTATTCTTTTCTATAAATTCTCTTGAATAAAAATAAAAATTTCCTTCACACTTCATTGCAATTAAAAGTTCTTTTTTTAAATTTACATTTGGGTATTCTTCAACATGCTTTCTATATAAAGCACTTTTTTTATTTATATTTTGTAACATATAATCTTTATCTACTCTAAAGTAACCATACTTTTCTAATTCATTTATTTTTATTTCTACATCTAAATCATTCATGTTTCTATCACTCCTTATCTAACTTTTATCAAATCAGAAAATGAGTTCAATTCATTTTTAAGTTCTTCATACAAGCCTTTAATTTTACTCATTTTCTGATTCAGAAGTTCCTCGTCTATTTCTATATTCACTTTTAAAGTTATTACTTCTTTTTTCTCTTCCATCTTTTTCTCCCCATAAATTTATTTCTTTTTATATTATTATTTTATTTTTCTATTCAATTCTATTAAGCTTCTTATCTCTTTTGAAAGTTCAATTTTCATAGTAATAATTTCTTTTGTACTTGGAATAGCTTTTTCTTCTAAGATACTCATTTCTTGTATAAGTCTTTCTAACACTTCTTTATCTGTTTTCACTTCTTTTATTTCAGCCATTTTTATTACCTCACTTAATTATTTATTAGATATTGAATAAAACATTTTTATCATAATATTCAAATTCTCTTTTGCAACCTTCTTCAACATCAATTTCCCTTCTAAATTTTAAAATAAGTTTTCTATCATCATCACAGTAAAAATTAATACTTATTGAATCTTCTGGTACTTCACTTAATATTGTTATCTCATTAGCTCCTATAAGTTCAGTTATTTCTTTTAAATACTGTTTTAAACTCTTATAAGAAACTATTGTATCCAGACAGAATGTTTTATCGCTATTATTAAATTTAAAACTTTTTTTAGAAAAATTACCTCTATAGTTGTCCTCTTTATTTTCATTCCATTTTATATTTTTTCTATCTTTTTTATCTTCTTCTAATTCACATTCATAAAAATACTCTTCTTTTGTCAAATCGCAAGAAATAACTATAACTAGTTCATCAATCACAACATACTTTTTTTCTATATCAAATAATGAATTATCATGTGATTCTAGTCTATTTGCTACTCTTAAATCTTCAACTTCATAATCTTCCAATCTAAAACAAAATTCTTCTGCACCTAGAGAGTCATATACCAACTCTCCTTCCGTTTCTTCGTCAGTTGTAATCCAGTAAGATACATTTAGTTTTTCTGTTACTTTTTCAAAGTCTTTACCTTTCAATATAAACAACTTTATCACCTCAATCATTTTATTTTCATTACATTACCATCGCATCCAATTTATTAACAAACTCTATTCCATAAAATATCTTTACTCTTTCCTCATCTGGCAATTTTTTAAATGCTCTTACTAAATCTTCTGCATCAATTTTTTTACTAAGAAATTCATTTTTTACTCTTTCTTCTGCTTCAATCATTTTTTTTGTTTTATTATCAATAACTTTATTCATAAATTACACCCCTTTGTCTGCTTTGTAATCTTAATATATCACTTAATAAGCACAGAGTCAACTCTTTTTGTTTACATAGCAATCTTAAATATGATATTATATCAGAAGAGGTGATAAATTAATGAATGAAAAAATTAATGAAAGAATTAAATTATTAAGGAAGGAATTAAATTTAAATCAAAGAGATTTTAGTAAAAAAATTAAAGTTGGACATGCCACTTTAGCTATGTTTGAAACAGGTCAAAGAACTCCAAAAGATATACATATATCCCAAATTTGCCAAGCATTTAATGTAAACGAAAAATGGTTAAGACAAGGAATAGGAGATATATTTTTAGAAATTGATGATACAATAATTTCTGAACTATCAAACAAATATAATCTTGATAATTTAGATGTGAAAATACTTGAAAGCTATTTAAAATTGACTGGAGAACAAAGAAAAGCAATAAAAAAATATGTATACTCACTTGTTGACACAATTTTAGAAGATGATGAATTGTATCAAGACTATAGAAGTGAATATATCGAAGAAAATGCCCAGCAATCTGCTGCTAGAAATGGCAATACTGAAAATATAGAAGAAGCAATAAATTTATATGACAATTTAGATAACACTTTAGAAAGGTAACTTAAAAATAAATAATGCATAAATTTTTACGACAAATAGCTTACGAATTCATTTTAAGAGAAGAACTTACGACATTACCCTATTTGTCCTTTTCAGATTATTAGAAATAATAATTTGAAAGTTTATTCCTATGACGAATTTGCAAAACTGATAAGAAGAGATATTGATTTTATTACTGAAAAATATGACAAGCAAGGATTTGTATTCTGGAGTAAAAGAGATAATACTTTTGTAATTTGTTACAATACGTATTATCCTTTTTATTCTATCCGTTGGACACTTATGCATGAACTATCACACGTTTTTCTAGGTCACGCAACAAAAACTAATGTTTTAAAACTACATTCTAAAAACAATAAATTATTTGAAGTAGAAGCAGAAGCCTTTACAAAATATATATTATGTCCTCATACAGTTTTATCATATTGTAAAATTTTGGAAATTTCTGAAATTATGTATGTTTGCGGTGTTGATAAAAACATTGCGTTAAAAAAAAGTGTTTCTTTAAAGAAAGGGAAAAATAATATTACTGATTTAGAGAATTTAGTTATAAAACAGTTTAATGTTTTTATTAAAAATTACATAAAATATAGAAAGAAAGGTACTTAGTTAACTAAGTACCTTTCTTTCTATATTTTCTTTCAATAATTATACAAATCTTCCATTTATATACTATATTATGATACTATAATTTTATTAACATGTTTTTAGGGAGGTTTTTATATTATGACTGAATATATTGTAGTTCTAAATAATTTAAATAATTGGGATTTGAAAGAATTTATAGATGAAAATAATACATATTCAATTTATAGCTCTACAGATAAAGAAATGGTTATTGACTATGCAAAAAGTTTAGCTTCTTCTATGAAACCAAGTCATTTAATTATCAAGGATAAAAATAATGTTGTAGAAAAAGATGAACTTTTTTTAAATAATAAATGTAGAAAATGTGGTAAACAACTTCCAGAAAACTCAGAACAAGATTTGTGTAAACTATGTATAGACATAGTAAAAACACAAACTATGGAAGTTGATAATGTTGAAAAACGCAAAAAGGAATTAGAAAACCTTAAACGTAACCCTGCATTAGTAATTGCATCAACTACTCCATTTTTAGAAGGATATAACATATATAAATATATCTCTGTAGAATATAGTAAAGTAACAGCAAGCTTTAAATTAAGAAAAAGTACAGATATTGACATTTCAAAAAATGAGAGTAATTTAGAACTTGCTCAAAAGCAAGCACTTTATAATTTAAAAGAAAAAGCAGTATCATGTGGTGGTAATGCTGTAATTGGTATAAGCACTAATTACATAGAATCATATGGTTCTTTTTTTATAATGACAAGTGGAACTGTGGTAAAAGTAAAGCAAAATGATAAATAAACCATAACAAAAACAAATGTATATTGATATGCATTTGTTTTTTATGTTATAATGCATTTTTTCTTCATAAGTTAAAAAAAATTGCTTGAAGTATAAGAAAAAATGCACTTAGTTTTTTACATATCACCTGTACTTTTCTATAATATTTTGTTTATATTTGACATGTATAGTATGAAAAAAGTAAAATATATATGTTACTATCTGTAAACAAAATATATAATAAAGTCGAGGTAAAATAATATGTTAATTGTACATTTATCTACTGGAGCAAGAAAAGGCATAATTCTAACACTTTCTAATGCTAAAATGAATATTCCAAAAAACGTATTACATACTGCAATAACAAAAGGTTTTAATAAAGCCATGAATACAAATTTAACTAAAAATGAAGTAATGACAAAACATTTTGTAAATATTTATGATAGAATTAAATTTTACAACAATGATAATTTTTTCAATTTAGAATACAGCATGAGTGAGTATAGTTTAGAACATAAAACAGAAAACTATATCTTTTTGGAAGAAAACCTTTCTATCGCTGAAATAGACAGCAAAAACCATACTAGAATCTTATCTATAGATTTTGAAACTGCAAATTCAAAAAGATGTTCTGTTTGTAGTATTGGCTTTGTAGTTGAAGAAGATAATGAGATTTTGATAGAAAAAGAAATCTTAGTTAACCCTAATTCAGAATTTTCAAAGACCAATATTAAAATACACGGTATTACCCCAGAAGATGTTTCTAACGCTCCTAAATGGGATGAAGCTTGGAGTATTGTTGAAGAATATATAACTCCATCTACATTAGTGATAGCACACAATCTAAGAAGCATGGAATTAGCTTGTATAAGACAGGAATGTGAAAGATATAATATGGATATACCTAAATTCGCTGAAAAATTCAATAAAATGTCTTATGATACTTTAAAGTTAGCAAAGGATTTATTACCTGATTTAGAAAACTATAAACTATCTACTCTTGCAAAAAAATATAACATAGAATTTAATCATCATAATTCCTTAGAGGATGCAAAAACATGTTTAAAAATATTCAAAAAATTACAAGAATCTGATACTTTACTTAAAGAAGTCAATAATGAGATTTTAATTAATTCTATCGATTTTGATTTTGAAGCAAATTGTAAAGACTACCCTTTAGATTGGGCATTAAAATACAGAAAAGATTTTCCTTCATTCGAGAATGTATTCTTATTTCTAAGTAATAATGATTATAGTTGGGATAGTCAAAAAAATTTAATCAAAGTTTTTGGAGAAGACTATAACATGAAAATTACATTTATTGACATAAGAAAAAATATCGTAGAAATAGAAAATCTAAAAACAAACAAAACTCTTAAACCCGTTGAAAATAAGACTTTAGAGTTTATAATCAAAGAAATAAGAAAAAGATTTTCTCAAAAAGTTACTTGTTAATACGTATTGATACGTATTGATATTTTTGTTATAATATAAATATAGTTAGAGAAAGGAGGAAATGATACTGTTGATTAATAATAAGTGGAGTAATAGTAACAATTTTCATGATAATAATAGCACACTAGATTATATAGAGGACTTTATCTACTGTATGAGTCATAGCAATAGTTTTAATGATATGATTTTTAAAGGTGGAATAACATTATTATGTGCTTTTAAAAAATATAATTATGGGTAATATAACTGTTAATAAAAATCTATATAAATGTATATAAATTTATACAAAAATACAGATAAAATATAGATAAACAGTAAGCCCTTCGTATCAAGTAATTGGTGCGAACTCCACGTTAATTGCTTTTAACTCCTAAAGCTCAATGACCAAAGCGAAGCTAGAAATGGCATATGTAAAGGTGCGAAAGCGGAAAAAATAATTGAGATGGCATATGGTGAAATAAAAGCTATCAATTTTATGTGATAGTCCTAAGTGCTAATGCAATGGATGTTTAGCAGGGAAACTCCTAAGTCTTAGATATGGAGAACCTTCAACGACTATCTCCTTGAGGGAGAGTAAAACCACAAGCTAATGGTGGAAGAAAAATGTGGCTCTTATCAGAGGATAAGATGAAGATATAGTCTACGCTTATGTGAAAGCATAAGAGGTCTACTTGTGAGAGAAAGACTGCATTAAAAGTTGCGTTTTAATGTGAATGAGAAAAATATAGACAAATTTAAAATATATAGATAAATTAGCCGATTTGTATTAAAATATAATTAATACAAGGAGGTGGTACGTATGGAATTAATTTCCATTGGAAAGTTTGCTAAAAAAGTTGGTGTTCATCCAAAAACATTAAGAAGAATGGAAGCTGATGGAAGGTTAAAGCCTCATTATGTTTCAGAGGGTGGTACAAGATACTATTCAACTGAACAACTTAGAGAATTTAATCAAAAGTCAGAGTTAAAACGCATTGTAGTTGGATATTGTCGTGTTAGTACGCCATCTCAAAAGGATGATTTAGAAACACAAGTTGAAAATCTTAAAACTTATATGTATGCCAAAGGATATGAATTTGAGGTTATTAAAGATGTAGGTAGTGGTATTAATTATAAGAAAAAGGGTTTACAACAGTTAATAGATAAGATAAATAATAGAGAAGTGAGCAAAGTCGTAATTCTATATAAGGATAGGTTAGTACGATTTGGTTTTGAACTTATAGAATATCTTTGTGAAATTAACGGTGTTGAAATAGAAATTGTAGACCATAGTGAGAAATCTAAAGAAGAAGAATTAACTGATGATTTGGTTCAAATTATCACAGTATTTGCTAATAGATTATATGGTTCACGTTCTAAAAAAACTAAACGTTTGATTGATGAGGTGAAAAGCATTGATAATAGGGAAAAAGATTAGATTAAAACCCACAAAAGAACAAGAAATGTTATTTTGGAAATCAGCTGGTGTAGCTAGATGGTCATATAATTACTTTATAGCTACCCAAAATGAAACATATCAATCATATTTAGATAATAATAAAACAGGAAAAAGATTTATAGGTGATGGGGAGGTAAGAAAATACATTAATAATGTATTAAAACCTACTACTCATGCATGGTTAAAAGAGGTTGGAAGTAATGTAATGAAGCAAGGTGTTAAGGATGCAAAAGATGCCTACACTAAATACTTTAAAAAACTTGCTGACAAACCAAAATTTAAATCAAAACATAAATCTACTCCAAGTTTTTATGTAAATTATGAATCTTTAAAAAGAATTGATGGATTTCATTTTAGAGGAGAAAAAATAGGAATAGTTGAAACTTCTGAGATGTTACCAAAAGTAAAAGATAAATATAGTAATCCCCATATTAAGTATGACGGAAAGCATTGGTGTTTATCTTTTAGTATTGAAATTGAAGAAGAAACATATCAGCTTACAAATATATCACTAGGAATTGATGTTGGAATAAAGGATTTAGCTATATGTTCAAATGGTGAAACTTATAAAAATATTAATAAAAGTAAGGAAGTTAAAAGACTTGAAAAGAAACTTAAAAGGGAATTAAGAAGTTTTTCACGTATGAAGGAAAACAATATGATTAATAAAATCTATTATAAAAGTGGAGATAAAAAAGGAAGATTAAAGTCTTTTGAATATATTCGTCCACTTAGAGAGTGTAAAAACTATCAAAAACAACTTAAAGTTGTTCAAGGAATTTACTGTAGACTTACAAATATTCGTAATAACCATTTACATCAAACAAGTTCTGAAATTGTGAAAACCAAACCTTTCAGAATAGTAATGGAAACTTTGAACATAAAAGGTATAATGAAAAACAAACATTTATCTAAAGCTATTCAACAACAAAAACTATATGAATTTAAAAGACAAATTCAATACAAGTGTAAAAAATATGGTATTGAATTTATAGAAGTTGATAAATTCTTTCCAAGTAGTAAAAAGTGTTCTTGTTGTGAAAACATTAAAAAAGATTTAAAACTAAGTGATAGAATTTACAAATGTGATAATTGTGGAATATCTATTGATAGAGATTATAATGCAAGTATTAATTTAGCAAATTATTCAGTTTAAGAGCTTTCACATTAAAAGAAATCTTAAACGTGTACCCATCGATACTGGGGAATTTAAGCCTATGAAGTGTTATATCAAACTAAAGTAGATTATCTTCGGATATTCAAAATAGGACACGTTGAAGTAGGAAAAGTTAAGTTAAAAGCCTTTTAGGTATAAGACAACTTACAGTAAAGATGTAGACAAGTAGATATATTTATATAAATTTGTGTATATTTTTCGTATCGGAATAGAAGATTAACAAAAGATATAGATATACACGGAACTGATTATAATAAATGGATTAATTTCAAAAAAGATATAATATCTTGCTCTCAGTATAGTAGATTTGAAGTAATATATAAAGTTATAAAAGAAATAACAACAAGTGAAGCTACTAAAAATGAAAGTGTAACCATAGGTGTTTATAGAGATGCTGAATTAATAACCAGATTCAGTATAGATGTGAATTTTAAGTGGTCTACTTTAGACTCAGAGAAATATTCACTAGGTGGATTAGTTACAATTAATGGATATACACCAGAATTAATATTGGTTGACAAAATACATGCTTGTGAGAGTAAACAAATTAATAGAAGGTTAAAAGATTTATTTGATATATACTCGCTAAGTTACTTAAAAGGATATAATAGCAATGATTTAGTAAGATTGTATATAGATAAATATAAAAATATACCAGAAAAAATGTACATGTTCCAATTAGAGAATTTTAATACTTTAGAGCATGGATATAATAGATTAAGAGGTATTGAATCTAAGCCTGAGTTTGCAACTGTTTATAAAAGAGTAAGCAATTTTATAGTTCCAATACACACTTTTATAGCATCAAAATCAAATAAAAATTATGTTTGGAGGAATGATAGGTGGACTTTACAGGAGTAATAAGAAACTCTTTCAATAATGTTGTACTATGTGGAGAATATGCAGGAAGCTTATTAGGAATAACTAATTTTCCAGACAATCATATAATAGCTCAATCTGCTTTTATAGATAAAGAAATTGATACAGATTATTTTACAGTGTACCCTGTTAAAAATTTAGACTTATCTTATGTAGAAGAAGTTAGAAAAGGTGTTTGGATAACAAATCCTGCAAGAACAATTTGTGATATGATAAGGTATGATAGCGAGTATAGTTTTATTCAAGAAGCTCTAGACTATTACATTTTCTATAATGAGAATGAAAAAGAACATTATAATGAGGTACTTAATGTAGCTAGATATTACAATATAGAACAAAAAGTATTGGATGCTATAAGTTTTGCAAAATCTCATGATTATTATGAAGAAAATTAATATTTGTAACTAATTTTATAAAGGCGGTGAAAATATGTATAAAAATGAATATATATTTCCAGCAGTTATAGCAAAACATGATAAAGGTGACTATGAAGTTAATTTTTATGATTTTTCAAATATAATAACTTGTGGCGAGAACTTAGAAAAAGCTTTCCTTATGGCAGAGGATGCTTTAAAACTGGAACTATTTGATTTATATTCAGATGGTTTAGAAATTCCAAAACCTACACAACTAAATAATATTAGTACTAAAGAAAATCAAACTGCTATATTGGTAAAAGTTAATTTAAAAGAAACAATAAAAGAATATGATAGTAAATCAATCAAAAAAACTTTAACTATTCCTTCATGGTTAAATAAAGAAGCTGAAAAAAATAATATAAATTTTTCTCAGTTATTACAGGAAGCATTGAAAAATAAACTTGATATTAATTAATCTTAATCAATAGTGCCTAGTGAATTTAATCTAGGCACTAAACATATAAACAATAGGAGTGATTTTAATGGACAATATAAAACGTGTTGCTCTTTATATACGTGTTAGTACAGAAGAGCAAGTATTACATGGTGATAGTATTAGAACTCAAACAGAAGCTTTAGAACAGTATGCAAAAGATAATGGTTTTATTGTAGTCGATAAATATATTGATGAAGGCTATAGTGCAACAAACTTAAAAAGACCTAGCTTACAACGTATGCTTGAAGATATAAAAGAAAATAAAATTGATTTGATTTTATTAACTAAAATTGATAGATTTAGTAGAGGTGTTAAAAACTTTTATAAAATAATTGAAATTTTAGAAAAACATAAATGTGATTGGAAAACAATTTTAGAAGACTACGACTCTGGTACTGCGGCTGGTAGATTACATATAAATATTATGCTATCTGTTGCTGAGAATGAAGCTTCACAAACAAGCGAAAGAATAAAGTTTGTTTTTAATAATAAAATTAGACGTGGTGAAGTTATCAGTGGAAGTACTCCTTTCGGATATAAGATTGTTGATAAACACTTAGTAATTGATGAGGAAAAAGCTGAAATAGTAAGAGAATGTTTTATTTCTTATGAAAAATTAACTTCTATGATAAAAGTTTTACAACATATAAACAACTCTTTCAATGCTAATTTTTCTTATAATTTTGTTTACAAACTATTAAGAGATAACATATATACAGGAATATACATTCGCAACGATTTCGTTGTAGAAAATTTTTGTGATGCAATTATAAGTCCAGAACAGTTTGAAACTGTTCAAAAGCTTTTATCAAAAAATGCTAAAGTTTATAATAACAAATTTCTTAACAATTTAGGTATGCAATATATTTTCTCTGGTATGGTAATATGTAAATGTGGGCGTAAAATGAGTGGTACATATTCTTTAAGCACGGATAAAAGAATATATAAGTATTATAGATGTCACATATCTCAGACTACAAAAAAATGTGACAATACAAAGAGATTATCAGAAAAAAAACTTGAGATTTTTTTATTGAAAAACGTAAGAAAACAATTAGAAGAAATTGCATTTAGACATGAATCTAATAATACAAAACCTAAAAGCAAAAATAATAATAAACAACTCCAAGATAAGATAAAAAAACAAATAAACAAACTTCAAGATTTATATTTTGATGACTTAATAGATAAAGAAAATTACAAACTTAAGTATCAAAAGCTTAATACACAATTGATTGAATTAGAAAAAAATAAGAGTGAGGAAAAAAATTCTATAATAAATCTACAAGCAATTAAAAGTTTTTTAGAAATTAATTTTGAAGAAATATATGCTGATTTAAATGACCAAGAAAAAAGAACTTTATGGACTAGTATTATAGATACTATAGTTATTGATGAAAATAAGAATCCTACTATCATTTTTTTATAATAATTAGCTTTAATTTTTGTACTAATACACTACTACCAGATGGTCCTAAAAATCCTAGTATTTCTCCTTTCCCTACTTCAAAATTAATATTTTGTAAAAATTTTTTATTTGTATAACTAAATGATAAATTATCAACTTTAATCATTTTTATCCCACCTTTTTATATATTTGACTATTTTAACTATATAGTCAATAAAAACCAATTTTTTTGTTTGTTAATACTTTTTAGTAAAAATATTAGCAAACAAGTTTAAAAATTTATTCCATAAGTTGTATAACTAGACCTCTTATCATCAATCTTAAAGCATCATCAAAGCAATTCTCACCAACTTCATGTTTGTATAACATAGTAAGAAATACTGCTCTAAACGCACCACTAAAGTTTTCTACACTTTTATTTTTTGCATTTGGAATATAAGATATCATCTTACTAATTTCAAAATCATCATGTTTAAAATGTTCTTCAATTATAGA
The DNA here is from genome assembly GCF_020676075.1 of Clostridioides sp. ES-S-0001-03. Classification (NCBI taxonomy): domain Bacteria; kingdom Bacillati; phylum Bacillota; class Clostridia; order Peptostreptococcales; family Peptostreptococcaceae; genus Clostridioides; species Clostridioides sp. ES-S-0001-03. Next base: position 184,566 of record NZ_JACVWJ010000006.1, read on the forward strand.
ATCTGGTAATTTTCGCATTAGTATTTCAAATTCTCCATTAATTAACAGATTTAAAATTGAAGTATCATCAACTAACTTATAAAATTTCATAAATATATCTGTCAACTGTTCATATGTAACACTGTCATCAAGTTTTTCTAATTCATATAACATTTGATTTTGTATTGAATCATGTATATCTCTCAATACTTCAAAAAAAAGTAATTCTTTAGATTGAAAAAACAGATAAAAAGTTCCTTTTGGAATATTTGCTCGTCTTACAAGCTCATCAACAGTAGTTTTTCTAATACCATATTGCTCAATGCACAAACTAGCTTCTTCTTTAAGTCTTTTAACTATGTATTCTCTTTCTTTATCAGAATATGATTTAGGCATCCTTTCACCTCCTATTTGACTAAATTAATCTTTACAGTCAATATAATTCATTTCCACTTTAATGTCAATAAATTTCTTAATTCCATTAAAAATCTTCGAAAATTCTGAATTTTATATAGCTTTTTTTATGCTATAATGTTATAATTAAAGTATAAATAATATATTATTCTATTTTCATATCTATTTGCTTATTTTTTAACTTAGTTTCTAATAGCAGTAATCATATTTATCTTTTTAAAAGTTCCATTTTTAATAAAAAATGAAGGAGTTGATTTTATGACTACTACTACAAAAAATCGTTTTTATGATTTTGTTCAAGAAAACTTAAATAAATATGTTGAAGTAAATTCTTATTTTAGCAGTTGCCCTTTATATGGGGAAATTATAGAAGCAGACAGCTTATCAATTACACTTTGTTCAAGATATATAGACGAATCTAATCCATCTTTAAACGAGACTTACACACTATATTTACCACTTAGCTCTATAATAGCTATTAGAACTATATAAAAAAGTTAATTAAATACAGGTTATTTTTATATAGGATGTAAGACTTTCTATATAAAAATAACCCTTTTCTATTTATACACTTAAAATATTAATACATATATTTAAAGCTGTAAATAGAATCTTATAATTATTGATTGTTTCAGTTATCAATAATTAAAATAACTATTTACAGCTTACATTTGACACTCTCTACTATAAATATATTAATCTACTAGTATCTATCTTATTTAGCACTTTTTAATTTTACTAACTCCTTAAAGGCGTTTTGATTTGCACCTCCACCAACTTGAGTTGCTTTTTCTAAAGTTTTATTTTTAAGAACATCTTTTTGACTATCAGCTAATTTATCACCAACCAAAATTACTGGTGACGCATTTTTTGCTCCTAAAGGGCCAACTGCTAATCCATCTATTAAATCATTTTGACTCTTGATTCCATTTTTAACTACATATGCATTTTTCAAAGTATCTTTTTTATAAAAATTATCTATTATCTTTGAATTTGTTTCGTCTCTGCTACTACCAGATAATCTAGTGGGATTTTTAAGTTTACTTTCCAAACTAGTTGATAAAGATACTGTACCGCCAATAATATAAGACTTCTCTATATTTAGTGAGTTTAAAAATTCATCTGCTCCTTGTAATTCGCTTTTTTCATTTGCAAGTATAATTGGAATATTATTTTCTGCTGCGGCTGCACCTACACTAATTGCATCAGCCAAACCTTTTACACCATTTACAACAGCTATTTGAGAAACATTTTTTATACTATTTAGTTTTTGAGCTAATAGCAAGCTTGTCTTATATCTGTCACTTCCTGATATTCTTTCAGTTGATATATTTAAGTTTTTTAATTGTTGTTCAGTTTCTTTACTTATGGAATTTTCTCCACCTATTAAGTATACTTTTTTTGCACCTAATCTCTGTATTTCAGCTTTAGTTTTTGAATTCAAAGCTTCCTTTTGTGTTAATAGTATTGGTGAATTGATAGCAGATGTAAAAGGAGTTGCTGCCAATGCATCCACTATTGAACTTCCATTTACTAAAACTACATTTTCTGAAGAACTAAAGCCATTTTGACTAACTTTAATGGCAGTTTCATATCTATCACTACCAATTAAAGATTCATTTGGAATACTTTCCCCAGAAGATTTTTCTGTAACAGCTTTTATAGTAAAGTTACATGGATAAAACTTGCTATCTCTATTTATATCATAGAATTTTCCAGTACTATCTATAATGTAACTTTCTCCTAAGTTTGCTTTTGCTTTAAACGTATCGTAACCTGGAACATTTGATTCTGAACCTATAGTTGATTCTCCACTTTTATCTTCTATGCTAACTACTATAGCACCTTTTCCTTCTGGTATATCAAAAGAATCGATTGGAACTGTTATGTATCCCGAATATTGTGTAGTGCCCTCTTTTAATTTTTTCATGTTATTTTCTTGAGGTATGCTATTTACTACTGGAGCATAATATATTTCATACTTAGCTCCTATACTCTCAGTTAAAAACATTACAGACTTTAGAGTCTCATCTCCCCTATTAAAGTCAAATACATTTGCAGCTGTTATCTTGTTTGAAATTAAAGGAACAATACTTGCATAGTCATGTTGATACATTTTTTCATCATCATTTGGTTTTTGACCTCCTCTGATTGAGAAATTATCTATATCAGACATAAGAGTCTTATCTTCATAAGATATCCAGAAGTATCCACGTTCAGAATTATAATCTCCCCAACTATTTTTTATTAGCCATGCACCATTTTTTGATGGTCTATTGCTTGAATTAAAGTTATCCTTAGAATAATTGTCATCCCAACCTACAACTGAAATAGCATGGTTAGTGTTAAAACTTTTTGTTGGACAATAATATGAATTTTGGTCTTCACTTTGATACCTAATATCTTCATAATAACCTGATGTTACTGCTCCATACTGTAATATAGCATTTTTTGTAGAGTTCATATCATTACTTACACATACAGCATCTGTTACATTAAAGACAGTTGGTGCTGTATTCATATTAGCTGGTTTTGTTGCTCCTTGTGCTTTAGATATTTTACCATTATATGGAATATCTTTTTCCAATTTAGGACCTGACCAAGATGTTAAGTATCCCATAGCTTCATAATTTAAAGCACCATCCATATCATTTACAGTCCATCCATATTCACCTTCTGAAGCCCACCATCTTAAATGTTCTTCTGATAAATCATAGTCTCCATAATTCTTCAATTTCAGGAAACTTTCTAAAGTTGCCATAGCTGCAAAGTCCCAGCATATTCCAAGATTTTCTTGATTTTTTATTGATGTCATTAATCCTAACTTTCTTGGGTCATAAGATGCTGGAGCTGTTCTTCCTTTGCTTTGAACTTTAGTACCTTCCAATTGATATGGATTTGGTATAATACCATTATATTTTTCTGTACGTCCATTTTTAGCATCTTCTAGATATTGTTTATAGGTCTCACTGTATTCAGCTTTTTTTATCTGATTCAATGTATTTCCATTTTCAGCTGACACAGGAATCGTTGACATTACTAAAATAGAAATTAAAAATAATGCAATAAACCTTGATGCTTTTCTTGAAGCAAACTTTTTCATACTTTCTCCCCCTAACTTCGAGCTAATTTTTAAAGATTTAATACTATATATGACTAAATATTGATTATTTCTAAATATATAATCATTTAAATCAATTATACCAAAGTTTTCCTTTAAAAATAAATAGAATAAAATAAAAAGCTGAAATTATCTTGGATAACTTCAACTTTTTATTTTATTATTTAAGATATTTTTATTTAAATCCAATTACTGCAGCTCCTAGAGCCCCCATTATCTGAGTATCTTCTGCAATAAATATTTTTTTATCTAATATTTCTTCTATCATTTTTACTAACACTTTACTCTTTGCAAGGCCTCCAGTAAATGCAATTTCATCTACTATTTCTCCTCTTGCTAGCATTGATGTTGACTTATTTGCAATAGATTTAAGTATTCCTGCTGCTACATCTCCAGTAGAAATATTTTGAGCTAAGAGACTTACTATTTCTGACTCTGCAAAAACTGTACACATACTAGATATATTAACTGGTTCATTTCCTTGAGCTAGTGTATCAATACTTTCTATATCACTCCCCAAAAGATTAGAAGTAATTTCTAAAAACCTACCAGTACCAGCAGCACACTTATCATTCATTATAAAATTAAATACATTTCCATCTCTATCTAAATTTATAACTTTACTATCTTGGCCACCTACATCTAAAATAGTCCTTACATTCTCATTTAAAAAGTAAACGCCTCTAGTGTGACACGTTATTTCTGTTACTTTCTTATCAGCAAAGTCCATTACTCCTCTGCCATAACCTGTGCCTACTACTTTTTTTATATCTTTTTTATCAATTCCATCGCTTAACAACTCATAAACTTGTTTAGATGTACTTTTAGGGCTCCATCCAGTTGGTATAATTATTTTTTTGACAATTTTTTGACCATCAAATAACACACCTTTTGTTGCTACTGACCCTGAGTCCACTCCTATACTAAACATAAACCCTCCTATTATTTACTCCTATAACATCTCCACAAACGCTTCAAATCTAGTTCTTAATTGTTCAGTGTCTGATTTTGAATAATCAGTTTCAAGAGACATAAATGGCTTATTTTTTTCTTTTGTAACAAATTCTCTTACTCTGTAACTTTCTATATTAAATGTATGACAGGCTTGTAAAACTACATCTATTACACCATCTACATTATATTCATCTATTATTCTATCTAATAGTTCAATTCTATGGTCATTGTTCATCATACAAGAGCAACCTATATTTATGTATTTTTGTGTTAAAGCATCATACACATCTTCATTTTCTTCATCAACTAATAAATCATTTGATCTTATAGCTCCACAAAGTTCATATGCAACAACTGATGCTCCAGCATCTTCTAAAGTTTTAACTATTTTTTCACTTATTCCACCAATTGGAGAACCTGTTATAAGAATTCTTGGTTTATCTTTTGTAATTGGACATTCTCCTTTTTCATATCTTTCTTTCATATCATCTATAACTTTTCTTAAAGATTGTTTAAGTTCAGCACGGTCAAATTTAAAACCTGCTTGATATAGAACATTATGAAGTTCAAGACCTGTAAGTGCAGATGGTTGTAATTTACCAAGTGCATAAAACTCTTTTAGAAGTTCTCTTTCTTCATTCTTATCTTTTATAGCAGCTCTTATATCATCTTCTGTTATAGTCACTCCTAAAGACTTTTCAACTTCATCTTTTAATTTTATCATTTCATCTTTCCAAAGCTTATAAGCAAACTCACCTTTTGCAGTATTTGGTAAATGCATTACATATGTTGGTTTAACCTTTGCAAGTTCTTCATACATTTTTTTCTTGCCATCACAGGTAGTTTCTCCTATTAATAAATCAGAAAAATAGAAATATGGACATGTATCTGTTATTGCATGTCCATAACTTGATTTTATTAAAGGACAAAGATTTCTTGGTAACACTTTTTCTGCATCTGGAATTGGTTCTTCACTAACTCCACAAACACCTACTACTGTTGCTCCTGCTGCCATTGGAATTTCAACTGGAGTAAATGTACAGAACACTCCAACCATTTTTTTCCCACTTTCTTTAAGTTCCTTTGCATTTATAAATCCTTTTTGTCTAGCTTCATTAAAACTATCAAATTGTTTTGGTAAATTTGCCATGAAAACATTCCTCCCAATTACTTCTCTTTATAATTCATTTTGTATTTTAAACAGTAAAACTTAAATATTTCCATTAAAATACAAACCTCTACATTAGATTTTATCATGCTTTACCTTTCACTCATCATTGTTTTTATCAATGCAAATCAATATATATATAGATATATTTTATAGTCATTTTTAAAATTTTAACACTTATTAATTAAACTCTCTAATCCTCAATCTATAAGCAAATACTGCTGTTTCATGCAATTTATCAATTAATTTTCCATTCACATAAAATCCTACAAATGCTCCTATTCCAGGCATTAGTTGCAAAAATTTGGCTAAATCTAAATAGTCCCTGTATTCTTGCTGAAATGTTCTCCAATCAAAATCATTGATATCATTTGGTAAATTTTTTATATACTCATCCCAATTATCCATCAATTTAAGTGTTGTATTTATATGAGATTGGCTAGAAAAGGCCAACTGCAATATATTTAGTATATAAATTCTTTCTCTATAGTCTTTGACATCATATCCATATATTGAAGCAACATCGTATAAAAATTTTATCTTAATACCTAAAAGTAGAGGAAAATCAGAAAGCCCCAAAAAAATCCCTCCAGCTCCTGTACCTGCTCCTTCAATCATTGCTGTAGTTTTATAATTTTTAGCCTTTTCATCAACTAGCTTTTCCCTTTCCTCTAAAGATATATTTCTAATTGGTGTCTTTGTCGCATATTTATATCCAAACAATACAGTTTTTGTCATTCCTTTTATTGAAGAAGTCATTATTTCATGGTATTTATCTGGCAAGACTCCATTGAATTTATTTTGTATACCTTTTGACGCCTTATCAAATATAGACGGTTTTTTTAATATATCTTTCTTCCATTGTTCTAATTCTTTTTTTGCTAATTCATTATAAGAAATCTCTTTATAATTTTTCAAATTTATCTCCTACTCTAAAATACAAATTTAATTAACTTACTTAATTGATTTAAAGTTATAGTTCATTTAACCTACTAAATTAGACTGTATAAATATTTTTTAGTCTCCTTATCTGCAAAACTTGCTTCTACTGTGTTTTTATAAATTATTTTATAGTCTTCTAAATTTAGATTAAATATATCAAATATTAGATTTAGTTCTGAATTTAAACTTATATCTGACACAGTTCTATTATCAGTATTTATGCTTACATTCAAATTATCTTTATAAAAATCGTAAAATGGATGACTTTTATAAGAATCTACTGTCTTAGTTTGTACATTACTGGTTGGACATATTTCCAGTAATACTTTTTTATTTTTAACTAAATCATATGCATATTTTTCTCCATTAATTTTTATACCATGGCCAATTCTATCTGCCTTTAAAATATTTATAGCATCTAATACATTTTTTCCACTTGCAGCTTCTCCTGCATGTACTGTAACTTTATATCCATAATCTCTTGCCAATTTAAAAGCTTCTTCATATTCACTGCAAAATCCGTCCTTCTCTGGACCACATAAATCTACTGCTACAACACCTCTATTTATAAAAGATTTACCTGCTTCAATTACCAACAATGCCTCTTCTGAGGTCATTGTTCTCATACAACCTAATATTAAATTCCCTTTTACATCATAAACACTTTCAGCATCTCTAATTCCTTCAACCACACTTTCAATTATACTTTTAGCACTCAACCCATTTTGAGTATGAAGTAATGGAGCAAATCTAATTTCTATATATTTAATATTTTCTTTACTTACATCCTCCAAAAGTTCAAAAGTAATTCTTTTTAAACTTTCTTTAGATTGCATAACTTTTAGAGGTAAATCAAATTTTTTTAAATATTCATCAAGTGAAGTACAATCATGTGGAACTTTTGATAATTTTTTTATTTCATCAATATTATCTGATGGTAAGTCTATTTTCTCTTTAAGTGCTATATCAAATATAGTTTCTACTCTAACACTTCCATCTAAATGGCAATGTAATTCTATCTTAGGTAAATTTTCAAACATTTTATCCTCCTTTTATACTTATAAATAATATATTCTATTGATAAGTTTTTAAGTCTTATTTCTATTATAACAATATACTAAAATTTTTCATGTTAAAAGCTGTGTATTAGTAAAATATTCTCATTTAATTTATAATTATCTAATTATATCCATTGATTTTTTTTAATATACATTTATTAATATACATTTGATAGTAAAAATTCCATTACATAATAATTTAAATTATATAAAGGCGATTTTAAATTTTTAAATTACAAAGGAGGACTTATTTTGATTACTTTAACTTTTAATACTATACAAACTTTAACCTTATCTATGCTATTCTTTTTAATTGGTAATCTGTTAAAGAATAAGATTAAATTTTTAAATAACTTCTGTATACCTGCACCAGTAATAGGAGGTCTATTATTTTGTTTTTTAAATTTATTTCTTAAATACTTTCATATAGCAGACATCTCTGTAAGTGGAAACTTAATGCCAAATTTCATAACTTTCTTTTTTACAACTATTGGACTTGAAATAAGCATAAACCTTATAAAAAAAGGTGGTAGTGTATTATTTAGATATTGGATTTTATGTGGAATATTAGCATTTTTTCAAAATATCATAGCCATATCAATATCAAAAATTATAAAACTTGAACCACTTTTAGGACTTATGTGCGGTAATGTATCTATGGAAGGTGGTCATGGTTACTCGGCTGCATTTGGGCTTACAATAGAAAGTCTTGGTATAAATGGTGCAGTTGGAGTTGGCTTATCGGCTGCAACAATAGGTCTTATTATAGGCGGGATATTGGGATGCCCTGTTGCTAGATTTCTAATAGAAAAGTATAAATTGCAACCTTCAACAAAAGCAGATTTATCAAGTCTTAAATATAAAAAAGATTCAATGAGAGTAATGAATAAATTTTTTAGAAACAGGAATAAAATAATCCAAAATAACTCGTCCCAAAAGATAACTCCTACTATATTTTTAGAGCAAGTTCTTCTTATATTTATTTGTATAAATACAGGAGAAATTATAAGCAGAATATTTTATATGACATGTAACATTCTTTTACCTTCTGTTGTGACTTGTATGTTTTCAGCAGTTATTTTCAGAAATTTAAATGACAAAATAAATATACTAGAGTTAAATTTTAAACTTATAGAGTTTCTAAAAGAACTTTCATTAGGAATTTTTCTAACATTATCACTTATGAATATAGATTTATTTGAATTATCAACATTATTGCCTCCAATTCTTCTAATAGTAACTTTTCAAGTAATCTTTATAATTTTATTTTCAATCTTTATTTGTTTTAAGATACTTGGAAAAGATTTTGATTCTGCCATCATAATAAGTGGCTTAATTGGACATGGAATAGGTGCTACTCCAAATGCTTTAGCCAATATGAGCTCTTTAACACAAAAATACGGAGATTCTCCAAAAGCGTTTTTGGTTGTTCCCTTAGTAAGTGGTTTTTTACTAGATGCCATTAGTATCCCTTGTATACTATTTTTTATAAACATACTGAGCTAGTATGTTTATTTTTTGTTATATATTGACAATTTAGCTTTTTTATTATATATTATAAGTATAGAACTTGATAATGATTTTCATTAGGAGGTGTTAATAATGACTGTTTACAACTTAAAACTTGGACAAAAGGGAATTATAGATAATATAGCTGGGAATGAAAAACTTATGAAGAGACTTCTTGCTTTAGGATTAATAGATGGCACTGAAGTTGAAGTAAAAAAAATAGCCCCTCTTAATGATCCTATAGTGATTAGATTTAGAGGATTTGATTTAGCTATTAGAAAATCTGATGCAAAAAATATAAATTTAAAAAATAATTAATATAAAATAAAAATAAGAAAAGAGATTTTAAAATCTCTTTTTTTATTTGCATTAAAAACATTTGTATTAGAACCATAAGTAATCTTAAGAAGATAGCCACTGACATTTATATTTGTTATAAAATTTAAAATAGAAATTCATAAATAGTAGTTATAAAGCTATATTTAAATTTGTATAAATATAGTATATTTATTTACATTTAATATATTTATATAATTATTACTTAAGAGTATAAAATACTAATTAATATTTCAACAAGTTGATTTTCTAGATACACTATATAGGTCTATTAAATTTTACTTTTAAATTTTTATCGTCTTGAACAAGACTATAAGTATTGTCCCATTGTTCTTCTTCATTGCTTTTTTCAAAAATATCATATGGTGTTTTTGCATTTTTATTATTAGAATTTTCTTCTTTTCTATCTAATGTACTATTCTTCACTTCAGAAACAGTATTTTGTCCTCCCTCTGACTCTTGTGCTTTCTTTTCTTTTAATTCTTGAATTTTACTTTCGATTTCTTTTATTTCTTTTTTTAAATTTTCTATTTTTGACTTAGCCATTTCATTATCAATACTTTTATCGTTTTTAACTTTCTCCAATTCTTCTTGCAATACTTTTTTTTGCTGTTCTAAACTTTGTATTTCACTTTGGTTATTACCTGAACTGTCTATATTAGACATCCTTGGTGTCTGACCACTTATACTTTCAATTTTCATTTTAGTAACCTCCTATTTCTATATGTTAAATTTTTCATTTATATATACTTTTATTTACATATATAATATTGGTTACAAATTCTATTTTCAAGTTAATTGTTCTGAAATGTCAGTATAGTGTAATGAAATAATTAGTAATATATTTATTTGAAAATAATCTGATGTATTCTCTATACTTATAGCTCCCTGGTATTTCTTAGCAACCTCTCTTATATTTGAAATTCCGATACCTGAACCACTTGTGTAATTATTTGCTGCATTATAACTATTCCTTATTTCTATCATAAAAAATCCACCATCTAGTTTAGTTGATAGTTTTAAATATCTATTTCGTTTATCTACAAATTTACAAGCTTTAATTGCATTGTCAATAGCATTGGCAAATACTATACAGAGGTCAACATCATTTATACTAGTATTACTTGGTATAATTACGTCACAATCCACCTGTATTCCTAATTGTTTTGCTATGCTTAATTTATTGTTGAAAAGGGCATCAATTACAATATTTCCTGTATTACAAGAAAATGATAGGTCACTGGTTATTTTTTCGAGTTTATTTAGGTACTCTTGTGCTTTTAAAATTTCGCCTTTTTTTAGCAATCCATTTACAATAGCTAAATGATTATTAAAATCATGCCTAAAAGACATCGTTTGTGACAATCGAGATTTTGCTTCTTCAATGTAATTTTTTTGAGAATGAATTTGTTGGTTTAAAATCGCCTTATTTTTCTCTTCTTTTAAATATTGCATCAATTTCTTAAACTCAAATAAAGAGAAAAAAACACATATAATTCCAATTGAAGAAAAAAGGAAAGCTTGAATTTCTTTAGTAAGAGATGTATTTATTAATAATTTTACAGTTTGAAGTTTTGTATCGATATTTATCGTTGAACTCGAATAACCAGTATGCTCAAATGATTGCCAAAATAATATTATGAGTAACAATGGCATTATCAAAATTATTGAATATCTATCAAATTTTACAGTTTTAATATTAAATTTTTTAGCACTATACCAATATATAAATCCAACTATTATAATCGTAATAAAAAATGAAATCTCTGTATTTATAACAAATTTATAAATATTTATATCTGTATTATTTATAAATAGTAAGTAATTAAATGGAGCTATAAATCCATATGCTAACTGCTCAATTATATATACTAATAGAGATAATACTATAGATAAAACTGTAGATTTTTTTATTACATACTTTACAAACAAAAAAGTCAGTAGAAAAAATATAAGCCGTGAATAAAATAAATTATATAAATTAAAATATGTATTTATACTAATTGACAAAACTGATACTAACAAGTATAAACTACAGTCCCCAAATTTCGACTTAGTATTTGTAAAACTAATTAGAAAGTAATATTGCAATACTGCCATTAGACTTCTATCTACTGCAAAAACGAACAAAATACTATATTCTAATAATACATTAGAAGAAGATAAATTAGCCATGCTATCTCCTCCTATTTTTCATATTTTCAAGCATAGCTTCAGAAAATTCTTGTTGACGTAACCTAGAAACAGGTATCATATCTCCATTTTCCATAACTACATTACCATTTTCATAGCTATATACAGCTTGTAAATTAATTATATAACTACGATGACATCTAAAAAAATTTATTGGTAAACTTCTTTCTAGACTATCAATAGTTTCATAATAATCAATAATTTCTTTTTTTAAATGGATATAAATCTTTCTTTTTATAACTTCACAATATAAAATATCTGCTATTTTTAACCTCCAATATGAGTGCCCTTTTTGTATTGTTATATAATTTTTTTCATTACTATCCAGCTTTATAATTATTCTATCCATTGTCTTAGATAGTTTTTCATTAGATAATGGTTTGAGCAAGTAATTTATAGCATCTACTTCAAAAGCATCATATACAAATTCCTTTAAAACTGTCACAAAAATTATAAAACAATCATTATCATATGACCTTAGTTTTTTAGCTGCTTGCATTCCATTAATACCTTCCATCTGTATATCTAAAAAGATAATATCAAATAATTCATGATTATATAATAGAGTCTCAGCTTTATCAAAAAGCTCTATATTATATAATAAATTATTTTTATTCATATATAGCTCTATATTTGCTTTTAAATCATTTAGCATATACGATTCATCATCACAAATAGCAATTGAAATCAATATGTAACACCTTCTTTCTCATATTATTTTATTATATAAAGTTAACTTCTTTCTTTCAATTAATCTGTTCTAGTATGCTTAATATATGTTCCAAAGTGAATAACTTTACGTTTCATAGTATATCTAATTTAAATTTATGTATCAATACTCTAAATTTAATTTTCCATTCTAGTAAATTTAAAAACAAACAAATATATTTAATATTTTTAAATTACTTAAAATTACTTAATAAAAAAAGATATCATAAAATAATTTTTAAAAACTATTTCATGACATCTATTTTAATTTAAGTGTTGTGCTATATTTTTATTATTCAAATACTGTTTGGTCTTCTACATCTTCTTTTAATGAATTTAAGGCTTTTAAAACTATGTTCTTTCTAATTTTTTTACTTTCTTCTTCTCCTAGCTTTGGATTCCCAAGTGGGTATGGTATACCTACTGCTGGAACAATTCTATTTGCTCCTATTGTAAGTGATATTGGTACTACAGTACAAACATGGACAACTGCTATACCTGCTCTTTCAATCTCTTTTACCATCGTTGCTCCACAACGAGTACAAGTGCCTCATGTAGATGTTAAAATTACAGCCTCTACTTTATCTTCTACCAATTTTTTAGAAAATTCTTCTCCAAATCTCTTAGAATTACCCACACTTGTTCCAGTACCTGTAGTGGTTATAAAGTAATTTGCCAACTCTCCAATCACACCATCTTTTTCAAATTCTCTAACCACATCTAATGGCACAACTAAGTTTGGATTTTCAAGTACATATGCTCTATCATAACCTCCATGTATAGTTGTAAAATCTTTATTTGACATAGAATTCATACCTGTTAAATCATAAATACCATACTTAGTAGCACTTGAAGATTCGATTTTATCTGGATTATCAGTTGGAACTATCCCCCCAGAAGTTACTAATGCAAGTTTTATTTTAGATAAGTCTTTGATAGCCTTTACAGGTGTAACTCTATCGAATTCTGGCATTGGATATTCAGTTTCAAATTGTTCTCCATTCATTTTCTTAACCAGCATTTCAATTGCTCTTTCAGAACCTCTAAATTCATGGAAGAAATTTTTTCTTATTCCCCTCATTATATATCCTTCTACTTCGGGAGGTCCTACTTCTTCACCCTTAACTAATTTAATCCCTAGTCTTGACATTATTGGAACTACCTTTCTAAGACTAGCTGCTGAATTTCCTGTAGCTATTATGTGTAAATCTAGTTTAAACATATCTACACCTGGATTTTCTTTATACATTCCTGTAACTACAGGAATATTTAATTCTTCTTCAACAGCTTTACAAATAGTTCCACAGGCTACTCCATATCTCCCTGCATTAAATGCTGGCCCTGCAATAAATAAATCAGGTTTTTCTTCTTTTATCATTTTTAAAAGTTCTCTAGTAGCATTTTCAATATTTTCTCCAAAATATGTGTCTCCACAAATTACAGTTGAAACTATCTCTGCTTCATCTTTGAATTGACTTTGAAATGCCATTCCAGGTCCTACTACTCCCTTTCTTTTTTCTGGTGGAATATCTGCTTTTTCTTCTCCTCCTATACCAGCAAAGAAATTATTTATATAGTGAACAACTCTGATTTTACTCATATCTTAATCCTCCAAATCACTTTATAGTTATTACATCAATTAAATTAATAATAGTATTAACAATAACCTATACTCAAATATTTATTTAATAATATCTTGCTGTCAAATGATTGTAACCATTTGCTATAGTTGATGCTATTATAATCTGTAATTCTGCATCCATACTTCCATCCTCATTTAAGCATCCTTTATATCCACCAATCATCATTTCAACATAATCCAAAGTTCCTATAACTTTTTTCATAGCAGGAAAATGGACTACTAAGTTTCCCTGACCACAAGAAACAAGTGCATCTGCCTCTTTAGTAGCATCTGCTATAGATTGACTCTTTCCATCTTTTCCAGGAAACTCATCAGTTATTAAAACTACACTTGCTCTAACTTCACTACATTTTCTACAATTCATCATAAGGTCAGTGTCTGGATTTCCGTATCCTTCTTCTGTTATTAATACTCCATCAACCCCTAAAAATTCTACTAACTTTGCAACCATATCAGAACTTCTTTCTTTGTCAACTAAAAATACATTTTCATTAGTTAAAATTACACCTATAAAATTTAAGTCTTTTCCATGTCTTTTATATAAGTCATGTATAACTGGATTATTTAAATGGTGGAAAGTAGTCACTTTATCACATGGTGCAACACAATTACCAGATATTATGGCTCCATCCATTATTTCAGTTGGATACATAAATGTTGGAACTATTTGTTTAGCATCAACTCCATAATAATAAGTATCATGTAAAAGTCCCTGTGATTGCAACATATGAACATATGCTACTGTTGGTAGGTCTGGATATTCTTTCACTTGTTTTAATAGTGGTTTTGTTTCATATACTATTATTTCATCTGGTTCAATTTCCTTGCCTGCTTCTCCTATATAGGCGCCTATCTTTAACCCAACTATTCTAGCTGCTTCTTCATAATCATGAGTTTCTATTCCCTCTTTTGCTTTTATAACAATACATACATTATTTGTTTTTGAAAAAGGTGTATATTTAGCAGTAGGACCACTCATATCAATTACACCTTCCTGAAACCCAACTATATTTCCACAAGTTATAACACAAGCTCCTGAAAGGATATGAGTTCTTCCACTTCCTACAGTCTTTACTTTGTTAATAATTCCAGGAAATATTTTGCTTTCATCTCCAATTTTAACTCTAGGTTCTATAACATCTTTAACTGGTGCTATTCTTATTGATTCACCAGGTCTTGCAAGTTCAACATTTACACTTACAATTCTTTCATCTTCTAAAGCTATCTGTTCTATTTCTTTACCATTCACGTATAATATGCCATCTTTTACTTCTGTTTTCTCGCCAAATTCAACGTTTTTTATAAATATATTCCCTAGCTCTAACTTCATATGAAAATCCCCCTTAATACATTTAATCGCAATTAAAAATATCTATTATTACGTTTATTTATATACAAAGCATTTTATATGCCAATTATTTAAAATATAGCTTTTTTATGTTAATGCTATAGATATTTTCATTTTTTACTTATATAAACATTGAATTTACCTATAATTATTGTAAGTCTTAAATTTAAAAATTATAATAAAAAAAATAAGTAGAATTTTTCTACTTATCTTTTAATAATTGTGAGAAATTTTTTGCTCAGTATATGAGAAGTTTTTTTCTCACTTAATATTGTACTCTGATATTTTATTAGTTAATTGTCTTCTGCTAATCTCCAATTTTTTTGCTGTATTTGAAATATTATTTCCACATAGAGATAGAACCTTTTCAATATATTCACACTCAAATTCTTTTCTTATTTCTCTTAGAGGTCTAATACTTATTTTATCATCTATGTTTATATTATTTGATATTAAGTTTAAATTATCTTTTGATAACTTACTTCCTTCACTTAAAACTACTAATCTATTGATTATATTTTTTAATTCTCTTATATTACCTGGATAATCATAATTTATTAAAAAATCAACTACTTCTTTATCAATTGAGGATATTTTTTTATCATGTTCAATCTGGTATTTATTTAAGAAAAAGTCTATAAGTGTATTTAAATCTTCTCTTCTATTTCTTAAAGGTGGTATAGTTATTGTTATTGTACTTATTCTATAAAAAAAATCTTCTCTTATATTACCATTTAGTATTTCTATTTTAGGTTCTTTATTCATTGCACAAATTAATCTAAAATCAACTTTAATAGACTTGTTGCTTCCTATTCTCTCTATAGATTTATCTTCAAGTGTCCTTAACAATTTTACTTGTACATTTAGAGGTATATCTCCTATTTCATCTAAAAATAAAGTGCCCTTATTTGAAAGTTCAAATCTGCCTTTTCTATTATCTACTGCTCCAGTAAAAGAACCTTTTTCATGTCCAAATAACTCAGATTCTAATAAGTTTTCAGAAAAAGAACAACAGTTTACAGGTACAAATATTTCATCTCTTCTTGGACTTAGACTATGTATATATCTAGCTAAAACATCTTTTCCTACCCCAGATTCTCCAAGAATTAGTATATTTACATCTTTACAAGCAGCCTTTTTTGCGATTTTTATTATATTATTAAAATCCTTATTTTTAGATTCTAAAGTAAAGTCCAAATTATTTTTTTGTGTACAAACTACTTCTTTTTCTATTTTTACTTTCTCAATTTCTTCTAATAAAGTTTCAATAGGATTGCTTTTTATAAAATAAGATAAAGCTCCTCTTTTCATGGCTTCAACTGCATTTTCAATACTTCCATATCCAGTAACTAATATAACTTCTATATTTTTATTAATAGATTTAATTTTATCTAAAAGTTGTACTCCATCCATGTTTTTCATCATAACATCAGACAAAATCAAATCATAATTTTTATTTTTTTTGATAATACTCACAGCTTCTTCTCCACTTAGTGCTATATCTACCACATATCCATTCTTTTGCAAAATTTTTTTCATTATTGTTCCATACTCTAATTCATCATCAACTACTAGTATCTTCATCATATAGTCACCTCTTTATTTAGTGGAATTTTTATATAAAAACAAGTACCAACTCCCAATTGACTTTTGACACTTATATCTCCGTTATTCTTTTTAATCTCATTATATGTAATATACAATCCTAATCCAGTTCCTTCACCAATCGGCTTTGTAGTATAAAAAGGATTAAATATATCCTTTAAAACGTTTTCTTTTATACCATCACCATTGTCTTTAAAATCTATAAATAAACAGCGCTCTTTCACATAGCAATTTATAATAATTTTACCGCCTTTATGTACTGCATCCACTGAATTAGATATTAAGTTTATAAATACATGTTTTAAAGACTCTCCATTTATGTAACACACTAAATCCTTATTGCAGTTTATATTTATTTCAACATCTTTTAACTGTAAAACTTTATACTGAAGCTTGACTATATTTTCAATAAAATTTCTCATATTTATATTTTCTAAACTATCATCTGATATTCTTGCAAAATTTAATAAGTTCGTTATTATATTACTTGCTCTATCTACATTACTTTCTATTGATTTTACACAATCATTTACCTCTTCTATAGTAACATTATCTTTTAAAAGATAACAATTATTTCTTATTATTCCTAGAGGGTTTCTTATCTCATGTGCTACTCCAGAAGCTAGTTGCCCTATAGATATCATTTTATTATCTCTCAACAACTTTGCTTCTATTATTTTATCATTAGTTATGTCTTTAATTAAAGCTACTATATATTCAACATTATTTTTTTTATATTCTACAGGGAAAGTACTTATTTTCAAAATTTTATTACTCAATTCTATTTCACTTGTTTCATGTGTATTTTCAGAAAATGTATTCTCAATAATATTTTTTATTATATCAATTAATTCTTCTTTTTTATATTGTGTCTCATTGATAAAATCATAGAATACTTTATTTGATTCAACTATATTGTAATTGTCATCTATAAGCATTATTATGTCTGTGATACTATTAAATGTAGCCTCTAAAGCCTTCTTATTTTCTATTACTTCTTCTGTTTTCCTTCTTATTTCTATTTTTAATAAATATGTATAACTATAAAAAATATAAATAGATATCAAAATTATGCCTATAAAAATATAAATGATTGGTATGACTCCTCTATCATATAATACATCATCAACTTCATTATATATAGAATACCATTTTTTATTTAAATCTTTATATACACCATTTTTCTGAAGTTTAAAAATTCCCTTATTTAAAATACCAACTAATTCTTCATATTGTTTAGGAACAGCGAGAACTGCCTTTTTGGTATAAATAGGAGTATTTAAAATACTATATTTATCTGAAAGTTCATAGTTTATTACATAGTATTGTAGTACTGGTTCATCACCAACAACTACATCTACTTTACCTGACATTAAATAATTGACTCCAGTCTTTATATCTGGAGTCAACACAATATCTATATTATCAACTCTTTGTTTCAAAAAGTTTATAGAATAGTCACCCTCTGGTATTGCTATTGTTTTTCCTTTTAAATCTCTATAACTATTTATATTCTGTGATTTTTTATCTTTCAATATGTTTGCGCTTAACGTATAAATTGGGTCAGTAAATACAAACTTATTTGCTCTTTCTTTTGATGGAATTAAGTCAAAAAATCTTATACTATCATCCACTGGATTTACAAAGGATTCTTTCCACCATGTATTTGGTTTAAAATAGAAATCTCTACCTATTTGGATTGATAGGGAATTAATTAAATCAACAACAATTCCTTTGTATTGACCATCTTCTTGACCTTTATATCTAAGGGGAGGAGAGCTCTGGTCAGAACTATAAACTAAATTTTCATGTTTTTTTAGCCATTGTTTTTCCTCTTCTGTAAATGGAAGTGATTTCTTAACATATTCAAATATATTCAAATTATACTCCATACCTACATACATATTTGCGAGTGAAACTACAACTAAAAATGAATAAATAATCCCTATAATTACTATCTTTTTTTTATTCACCTTAAAACTCCAATCTTTCTTTTTTATATAAATTCAATATTTAATAACAAAATCCTACTTTTTTCATTAAATATTTATATTTATTATAAGATTAATTGTATAGATGTTGAAACTATAGTCATTACTATTCCTATTAGTGCTTCATACGGAATCAATTTAAATCTTTCACCTATATCCATATTTATACTACCTGCACTAGTATGAAATAATGAACCATGTGGTAATTGTTCAAATACACTAGAACCTGCATTAACAATTGATGCACCTGAAATTGGCGATAATCCACCACTTAATATAGCATCAGAAAAAGTTGATGATGCTATAGTAGCTCCAGCTGTTGATGATGCTGTTGCCAGTGACATAAGTATACCTGAAATTGGTGCTAATAAAAATTGTGGCATATTTAAATATTGTAGTATACCTATTGTACTCTGTTGTAATTCAGACATTTGTATAATACCTGCAATAGTCCCTGTTCCGAGTAATAATATGCATACACCTTGCATCTTAGATAATCCAAAAGATAAATACTCTCTTGTATTCTTCAAATTTCCTGTAGCTATTAAGGTCGCTACTCCTCCTATAGGAAGTGCAACCATAGGGTCTATTACTATAGGTGATATATTTCCTAAAAACAATAAAAATATAGCTACAATTGGACCACATAATGACTTAAACAAACTTGGTAAGCCCTCTCTTTGCTCCAAGAGTTCATATGATTCCACCTTGTTTCCTTTATTTATTAATAAACTTGCCAAAACAACTGTAATCACAATACCAACAATTGCTGGAATTACGTTTGCTATCATAACACTAGATAGATTTACAGAAAAATTTCCTGCTACCGCAATGGTATTTGGATTTGGTGATATTATATTACCTGCTTTACCTCCACCTAACATAGCTAAAAGTATTGCTAATTTAGAGTAGTTTAATTTTCTTCCTATGTATAAGCCTATTGGTGCTACAGTTATTACAGATACATCTAAATTTACACCTACTCCTGCAAGTACCATTGTTGAAGCAGCTATAGAAAGTAAGGCTCTCTTTTCTCCTAATATCTTTACGATTTGTTCTGATATTTTATCAACTGCTCCTGTTTTTATTAGACTTCCAGCCAATACACCTGATGCTAAAGCTCTAAGAATTGATGGTGAGATATTCATAGCTCCAGTTGCCATAAAATCTACAGTTTCTGTTATACTCGCTCCTCCAATTATTCCCCCAACAAATGCCCCTAACATTAAACTATATACAGCTTGAAATTTCTTTATAATTAAAATAATTGCTACTAATAAGCCAAATATAGCTCCAAAAGTTGTTATTTGCACACTATTCCCTCCTATCTTAAAGTAAGTTAATTATTTTTTACTTAATTTAATTTTATTTAAATATATTTTAAGTATTCTGTATCCACTTGTCAATTATATTTTAATTTATTCAATTAGATTTAACATTATTTATTCAAAATTATATCTTATATGTTATAATGATTTCATACTATATAATCTTTTTATTTAGGTTATTTTAAAGTAATATTTTTAAAACGAAAAAGAGAGGATATTTATATGAATGATTTAAATTTAGGAGAAAAAATAGCTGAAGTTCGAAAAAAACAAAATCTAAGTATTCGAGATTTAGCAAAACTAGCAGATGTTACACCATCATTATTGAGTCAAATAGAACGAGGTCTTGCTAATCCATCTGTAAACTCATTAAAATCTATAGCCTCTTCTCTAAATGTTCCTCTATTTACATTTTTTGTATCTGAAGTAGATAAAAAAAGTTTAATAGTGAGACGCGATAGTAGAAAGAAAGTTATTTTACCTGGAAGTAATGATGTTGTATATGAAGTTTTAATTCCAGATTCTAGTGGTAACTTAGAATTTGCTATTATGGATTTGGCTCCAAATACATCTTCTTGTGTTGATAGAATTACTCATAATGGAGATGAAATTGCATACATTTTAGAAGGAGAAGTCAAACTATTTATGGATGATGATGAATTTACTCTATTCAAAGGTGATAGTGTTAAGATTCCTCTAGGAACAAAGCACAAATGGCAAAATGATTCTAATAGTGAAAGCAAAGTAGTTTTTGCAGTTATACTATAAAGGGTAGACCTTATGAAGAGATATAAATTTATATTTTTTGATGCAGATGATACTTTATTTGATTTTAAAAAGAGTGAATCTTATGCTTTCAAGAAACTTTTATCTAAATTTGGATTGGATTTTAACTTTGAAAAATGTATAAAAATATATAGAAATATAAGTGATAAGCTTTGGCTTGACCTTGAAAAAAACACTATAACTTTAGATGAGCTTAAGCTACTTAGATTTGAACTTTTTGCAAAGGAAATGAAATTAAATGTTGACCCTATAATTCTTAGTAAAATGTACCTAAATCTTTTGTCAGAATGTACTTTTTTAATGCCAGGTACACTTGATGTATTGTCATACCTTAAAAGTAAATATAAAATTATCATAATAACAAACGGAATTTCTAAAGTCCAAAATAATAGGCTTAAAAACTCAGAAATAAAAAAATATATTGATGGAATGATTGTATCAGAAGAAGTAAAAGTATCAAAACCAAATCCAGAAATATTTAAATATGCATTTAAAAAGTTTAACTGTTATGATAAAACTTCTGCTTTGATGATTGGTGATAGTTTAACTTCAGATATATTAGGAGGAATAAATTCAGGAATAGATACTTGTTGGCTAAACTCCAATAACAGTATAAATTATACTAGTTCTATACCAACTTATGAAATAAACACTCTCATTGAATTAAAAAATTTATTATAATTTATAAGTAGAATCTTATTATTTTGCAATAATTTTTTTAGCTAGCGTATATTTAAGCTAAAAAAATTATTGCAACTTGCCAATATCAACTTTAATCTTGTAAAAATTTCTAAAAACACTTTCTAATACATTTACTGCATCTTGATTCAGTATTTTCCTTATCACCCATTAATATGAGCATCGCGACACTTTTTATAGGAGCCAATTGATGATAATCATTGATTTTTATTTCCAAATTATTGTATTTATTTTTTATATATTCATAAATGTCTTTTTGATTTTCAACTTTAAAATCTTTATCTCCTGGATATATCTCGTATGATATATTGAGATTACTATAGGTTTCCTTTAAATACATTTTTATTTTTTCATTAATGTAATCTAAACATACTACACCTATTTTGTCTAGTGCTAGACCTGCCATCATATTACAATTTTTCATGTAGTCGTTCATCTTAATATCAATTTTATCTCCTATAGTATATAAAATAGCAAATGCCTTTTTACACTCTTTAGGCATTTTATCAGTATCAATTTCACTTATATAAACTTTAATATTCAATATGCTTTTTATACTTTTTATTTCTTCTTCAACTATTTCATTAATCATTTCTGGAACTTTTCTATTAGAATATCCCAAAAACTTTAGCACTGTATCTTTATTTATATAAATATTTTCTAAATCTATAAATTCTAAATAAGGCATATTTTTACTGTTATTCCAACTCATTCATATCAATCCTATCTAATTCTTTATAACTAATTCTGCCTGCTTTTATGGCTGCTTGTAAATTTTCTACTGGTGTTGTATTTAAACAGTTACAACCAAAATCGCATAGGAAATTATCATACTTTCTCATCTTTTTTAACAACTTTAGTGTTTCCTTTGTGATTTTATCAGGTGTAGAACGTCCAAGAAGTTTTATTGGGTCTAAATTTCCAATTAAAACTATATCTTTTGGAATTCTTGGTGCAATCTCTTCATAGTCTAGAATTTGGTCTAAACTTACTGCATCTACATTGCAACTCAACATATTATCTAACAACTCTCTTGTGTCTCCACATATATGCATACCTTTCCAACAATCAAGTTCATCATATATCTCATTTAAATTTTTTACTATATATTCATCAAATCTAGCTTTGTTTAAAGTTACTGATGTTGGCTCTGCTATTGAAATATATTTTGCACCTGCTTTATTTGCAGCCACAGCATATCGCCTTACTAACTCAGTAGTGAATTCTAATAACTCATCCACAAATTTTTTATCAGTTATTATACACCTTAAAAGTTGTGTAGCCCCAGCTAATTGACCTGCAAGAGTAAATGGACCTTGTATTGATTCATATAATGGTTTTTTTATAGTTTTTGATATTAGTGACAAGCTTTCTAGATTGAGTGGCATACGTCCACTTGTATAAGGGTCTGGTACATCTAATTTTCTTAACTTTTCACTATCTGTTATTGTATGTGTCAATACACTTGGAAAATCGTAATCTGGTCTTAGTGTCTCTAAGCCCAGAGTCTCACAAAATGTAATTCCATCACAAAATGAATATATAAAATCTGATTCAAAATATTTGTCCATAGTTCTTGCTAATTCCAATTGTAAATCTACACTATCATATACTTCATATGCTTTTTTATTTATTAAAAATAAACCATTTGTACCCATATCAGGCAGGAAAAATCCTCTATCTTCACTATTTATATATTGCAATAAAGTCATATCTGAAAACATTCTAAATTTCTCCTCCTATAAGTTTGTCTATTAATTTAACTGCTTTTGGAGCATTTGGACTATATCCATCTGCACCTATCTCTTCTGCAAAATCCATACTTACAGGACCTCCACCAATTATTACCTTTGGCCTTTTACTTAAATTAAGTCTATTAAGCTTATTTATTACTGATTTCATGTTTTCCATTGTCGTTGTCATCATTGAAGATAAACCTATTATATCTACATTGTTTTTTATAGCTTCTTCTATTATATCTTCGCTTTTTCTATTTACACCTAAATCAATTACTTTATATCCAGTAGCTTCAACCATTACTTTTACAATATTTTTTCCAATCTCGTGGGTGTCACCTTCTACTACAGACATTAAAATTACTCCCTTTGATTTTTTCTTTATCTTTCCAGTGCCCTTTAAGATGCTAATACCTTTGTTTAATGCATCTGTACATACTATCACTTCTGAAAGATAGTATTCTTTACTCTCAAATTTATCTAAAGCACCTATCATACCCTTGTTTAACCCATATTCATATATATCCTCTACATTAATATTTTCCTCTATAGCATCTTTTACTAACTCTTCTATATTATTTACACCCATATTTAATATACATTCTGCTATTTTTTCAAGTATGTCCATATAATACTCATCCTTTCAAATTCCTTCATAAAAGTACTTTTCCAACACTCATTGAACTAATCTTCCATACCAAATAACTTTATACTCAAGTTACTTGATGTAGGTAATCTCTTCTTTGATTGGCTAATTGAATCAACTTCTTTAAACCATCTTTAAGAACATTTCTTTTAAATCTTAGGTAAAAAGTATAATAATTATTGGTAGTTTAAATTTGCAGTCCATGGAAAATCTATAGGAAATACTTTTGTAGTAAATTCATATATTTTTTTTAAATGTTTAAATTCATTGTATTGTTCTTCATTTCTTTCGAAAAATAGCTTATTAAGTTTATCTAAACTTTCTATCATAAGCTCCTCTTCCTTATATTTGATGATATATTTATTTTCAACTTGTTTAAATTCAATATGCTCTAATAGTTCAGAATCTACATATTGATTAAAATAACCTTTTAAATTATCACATAATTTACTGTAATTTATTATTTTAATTGTTCCTTGTTGATAATCCAAAGACTTTAGTTCATTACATTCTAATTGGTCCTTTAGATTTCTTACATGTACCTTATAGTCTAAATACTCTAAACCAAATTTATTCGTAACATATTTTAATACATTTTCAACATTTATATTATTCACTCCTATTTCAACTACTTCTCCTATAATAGAACCTTCTTTTTTTATTGTTCTTATTATTAAATATCCTATTATGTTACTATTTTCTTTTATAAATACTTTCTTATAATCAATTGGCCCCCAAGCAATAGTAGCTGCATGTAATAATTTTTTAAATTCATCTCTCGTTCTTATAAATCTAGTACTATTTTGATTATATAATTCAATCATTTTATCTAAATCAGCATCTTTTTCAAAATTAGTTTCATCAAATTCAACTATTTCATATGGTATTTCAATATTTTCTGGCTTTATTGTATATTTATAGAAACTCTTCACTACACTACAGTTTCTTCTACTATATAAACTTCTTGTCCCTGAAATAATTAAAACATCTACACCATCAGAAAACATTTTTTCTTCTGCTTTATCTAGTATTTTAGATGAATATCCCTTCTTCTCATAATCTGGATGTGTGCATACTCCACCTATAGCTGCAACCTTTAGTTTATTTCCTTGAATAGATACATCTTGTACCAAATAGTTTACATCTGAAACTACTTTTTCATTTTCTGATATTATAATCATATTTTCTATGTTATCTTTATTCAATAAAAGGGGAAACTCTTCCACCATAGTTGGCTTATAGTTTCTTGATATTCTAAACACATAGTTTATTAATCCTGTTACTTTATCAAACTCTTCTACTTTTGCACTTCTTGGTTTTATTTCCATCTATATACCTCCTGATGTTATTTAAAATATTTCAATGCTATCATTTTTAGTAAAATATTTATTACCACATTTTTAAATTTATCACTACATTTCTAATTATATCTTTTTTCTTCATGATTTTTAATTGTTTTTCAACAAACTTCTATAAAAAATATATATAATTCCCAGTTATACTTATAAAATGACCATTTATGTATAATATATTGAAATATTTCCTATATGTTTATATGATTAAACTCTATAGGTCAATTGAAACAACCATTTTATTGAGAAGGTTATATTTTTTTATTACCTTCTTTTTTTTATAATAAATTACTATTTGATTAATAGAAAATATTCTAAGTTCCTTTTAAATAATGACTTTATTGTTTAATTGTACTAAAATAGTATATGTAGGTTACAAATAATCTAATAAATACTAAACATTGGAGGTAATAGATATGGCAGATTGTAATTCATGTCCATCAAAGGGAAATTGTAATAGTCAATCAAATTGTTCTATTGAAAATAACCCTAACAATAAATTTGGAAAAATAATTGGTGTTATGAGTGGGAAAGGTGGAGTTGGTAAATCGACTGTAACTGCTTTACTTGCTAATAAACTAAATAAAATGGGATATAAAGTTGGTATATTAGACTCTGATATAACAGGACCAAGTATTCCTAGACTTATGGGTCTAAAAAATGTAAAAGCTTATTCTGATGGTTCTTATATTTATCCTGTAGAAAATTCAAATAACATAAAAGTAATGTCTATAAATCTTATGATAGATGATGAAAATGAACCTGTTGTTTGGAGAGGACCTCTAGTTGGAGGAGTTGTAAAACAATTTTATACTGATGTACTTTGGGAAGAACTAGACTATTTACTTATAGACATGCCCCCAGGCACTGGAGATGTTGCATTAACAGTTATGCAATCTATACCTATAAGTGGAATAGTTATGGTTTCAGTTCCTCAAGATTTGGTATCTATGATTGTATCAAAAGCTGTTAATATGGCTAAAAAAATGAACATAAATGTTCTTGGAGTTATTGAAAATATGAGTTATATTCAATGTCCTGATTGTTCTAAAAAAATCAAACTATTTGATGGTGACTCTACTGAAAAGTTTTTAAATGATTTAGATTTAAAACTTCTAGGTGAACTTCCTATGACTAAAGAAATCATAGATATTACTCATAATGGTGTTACAGACATTAGTAATGATTTAGACTCAATATTAACTGATATTGTTGAAAATATCAAATAGATATAAATTAAAATTTTATAGTTTTACACTCTAATACTAAAAGAGGTGTGTATTTATTTTGTAATATTACAAATAAAATACACACCTCTTTTACATCTATCTATGTTTTAAATACACAAAATATTCTTCTATTATATCTCCATTTTTCACTTTTACTAAGTATTCATTATAGTGAGCATTGTATGGCTGTGTCATTTTACACTCTACTACATTTTCTATATCTTCCAATTCTAAGAGTTCTACATCTTTTAAAAATTTTCTTTCTAAAAGCTCCATTAGTCTTTCCATAACCTATTCCCCCACTTCTCCAACATAATTAAAATAAAGCAAGTAAATTATCTATTTATAAAATTTACTTATTTATATTATATCCCATATCTTACAAATCCTAACAGAATTCATAAATTATTGTGAGAAAATATGTATTAACCTTTTAATAAATCTATCTTATAGTGATATATTAAGTATTCTTTCAATTATGTAAAGCACTCCTCTTAATCCAATAAATGGTGTATATGGATATATATTTACACTTTTTAGGTTTGGATTACTTATCTGTATATCTAACTTTGAATTGTGACTCATATCAATACTAGTACCATCTCCAAATAAAACCAATAACTCATTTTCTTTTAAATATTTATTTCTTTCTAACTCATTATTTCCAATATATACAGATTCGTCATTACAATCTGTATTATGCAATATATTAACTCTATCAACTTCAAGACCTAATTCATTCAATAAATCTTTAAATCCTAAAGCAGTGTCATAATCTCCAAATACAGCACATTTTTTGCTTTCCTTATAAAAATAAAACTTCCTTTTTATATTAAATACTTGTCTTTTTATGTTAGATACTTCAGCTTCATAAGCACTTTTATCCAAATCCCACATAGTTACTTTTTGTATGTCTTTAATAAATTCTTCAGTATTTTTTATTCCATAAGGCTTTTTATACACATAAGGTATATTGTACTTATCCTTCATAAAAGTGGCTGCTTTAATACCTTCTTTCCTAAGTACTATATTTAAACTAGATTTAGATGCATTTTCTATTTCATCTATTGATGTGTATGATGTAAAGGTTACATTTACTTCTTTTTTGAAAAAAGTCTTTATCATCCTTTTAATTTCTTCACAATCTGATAAAAAGTTATATTGGTCTATATTACATCCAATTATATTAAAACTATCAATTTTTTCATTGCTCTCTTTTACTACATCCTTTGCTAATATATAAAGAAAATCTTCAACTCCTTGATTATAATCTTCTCTTAATCCACCTGTTGTAATTGGGATTAACTTACAGTTTACAGAATCACTTATGATATTGCAGATTCCTACTATATCCACACCTATAATAGAAGATACAGATGAAGCCATTACAAATATATATTTTGGGTTAATATTATTATCTATTTCAATTATAGCCTTTTCTAATCTATCATAATTTCCAAACGTAACATCACTTTCACTCATATGAGTTGAATAAATCTTTGCTTTGTCTTCTCCATTTAAACTTCCAATTGCTTCTATCGCATAGTGAGTTGTTCCTGATGGGCCAAATTCTATGACACAGGCTTCACTTATTGATGATACTGTAAATATTATTCCCATTCTATCAGAAGGATTTGGAAAATATTTATATACTTCCATATTAAATCACTTCCTTTCTTGTAACTTTCTCCACATCAAACAATTTAATTAAAGTTTCCATTATGCCTATTGGAAGCTCAAACCCTATTTTTTGTGCATGTTCGTCTAACGTTATTTGCATAAGTCCTTTTTCTTTTAATAACATTGGATTTTCATGGCCTATATAAATATCTGCATTTATAGTATCATACAAACTTCTAAGTGGAGCTATATTCGCAATTCTGCTTATATATGGATTGTGTCCTTTTTTTATTATGTTGTCTTTAAATAAACCATCTTGTTCATAAAGTTCACGCACTTGTATAAATTCTGGCACTAACCCTAATTCTGTTAAGAAATCCACTGTTTCAAACACCATCATTGGTGTATTCCCATAAATTAGCTTTTTACCTTCCATTAGAAGTCTACATTTATTCAATAACAAATTATATTTTTGTCTTTGTTCTAATAATTCATCTTGTACATCTATATCTAAAATGTTACAAAGTTTATTATAGTTTTCCATTATAATTGACTCTTTCATGTTTTTATCAAAATATATGTATTCTATTCCAAATTTATTTTTCATATCTTCTGCTAAATCCAATGCTATCATGTCTGTTACTATATTTAATTTAGCACTAGATGCACTTTTTATATCTCTTATAGTACATTTAGATGGTATTACACAATTTATTTTTACGCCTTCTTTAAAAAGTAACTTTACAAGCTCTGTATCTTCTACATTCTCTTGTCTATGCCCTAAAATATTAACACCTTTTTTATTTGTATGATTCTCCATAACTGATGATAAACTCTTTAAAGCTCTAGTCATTCCAATTATATGAGAATTACAAGTATAATGTTCGGTATTAACTGCTAAAACAGGGATACCTATCAGTTCTTCCAATTCCTCAGATAAAGCATTATAATCCTCACCTATTAACTCTGGTACACATGTAGTTACTATCATTATTGCATCAAACTTTTCAACTTCTGAAATATACTTTACAGCTTCTATTACTTTTTTTTCTGCACCAAAAACTATATCTTTATCTTTTAGAACTACTGAATAAACACTATCTTGACCAGACTGTCTATGATATGCAAAGTTTTTACTATAATAAGTACATTCATTTGTTCCTACTATCACAAGAGCCATGTTTTTTATATATGATGCAGTTAATACAACTCCAAACAATGGACAATGAGTCCCTGGAAACACAGCATATGATAAAGATTTTATATCTTTATCATATGCTATATCTTTTAATCTATTTAATACATTTAAAGTATACATATTTTTTCCTTTCCAATCCTATTACTTATACAACTTTATAAATTTAAAGTTACACTTATATTACTTTTTATATTTTTAAACTGTGGTCATTTCAAATGTTAAAACTTTATATACTACTAGTTCTTCTACATAACATTATTGGATGAATCCTAGGCTTTTTGCTAATTGGATCTATATCTATATCACATTTTACCTTATAAACATCTTTTATTATTTCTTCACTTATTACGTTATTAGGATGGCCATCCGCTACTATAGCACCATTATTCATAATAATAAGTCTGTCACTATATTTGCTCGCTTGATTTATATCATGTAGAACCATAATTATAGTCATTCCAAATTTTTTATTTATATCTTTTACAAGTTCCATTAGTTCTAATTGATGAGATATATCTAAATATGTTGTA
This sequence comes from Clostridioides sp. ES-S-0001-03, assembly GCF_020676075.1. NCBI lineage: Bacteria > Bacillati > Bacillota > Clostridia > Peptostreptococcales > Peptostreptococcaceae > Clostridioides > Clostridioides sp. ES-S-0001-03. The sequence continues at coordinate 214,658 of NZ_JACVWJ010000006.1, forward strand.
GGTTCATCTAATAAAAGTATATCTGGCTTTTGACAAAGTGCCATCGCTAACCATACTCTTTGTCTTTCTCCTCCAGATAAATTACTTACCAATTTATCTTTATATGCTTCAAGACCTGTATTTCTCATTGCCCAATTTACTATCTCTTCATCATTTTTATTTTTACTTTCAAAAAAACCTTTATGTGGTATTCTTCCATAATATATTAAATCTTTTACTTTTATATCCTTTAAGGAGGCATTATGTTGAGCTAATAATGCCACTTTCCTCGAAATTTCTTTATTACTCATGACTTTCATATTTTTCTTACCAATATATATGTCACCCTGTTTAATTTTCAAAATTCTAGATAAGGATTTAAGTAGCGTAGATTTTCCTGAACCATTTGGACCTAATATAGAAACTACTTCTTTTTCCTTAATGCTCACACTCAGATTGTCTATGATAATCTTATCTTCATAACCTATTTTGACATTTTTTACATTGAACATTAATAACCGCCTCTCTTTCTTAATAAATATAAGAAGAATGGACCCCCTATTATAGACATAATAACGCCTACTGGAATCTCTATAGAGCCTCCTATTGTTCTTGCTAATGTATCTGCAATTAATAATACTATACTCCCTAGTACTATACTAAATGGTATCGTATATTTATGGTCACTACCAAGCAACATACGAGTTATATGTGGTACTATAAGACCCACAAAGCTGATGACACCAACTATGGAGGTAGAAACACCTGCTAAAAATATAGCTACTAATGAGATTAGAAACCTACTTTTATTTACATTGAAGCCAAGATTTGTAGCTGCGTCATCTCCTAGTTGCAGTACATTTGTACTTCTGATAAGTAAAATTGCTCCTATCAATCCTATAACAGAATACCATATTAGCATATTTACATCTAACCAAGTCTTTGTGGCTAAACTTCCGTTTAACCACAACATTGCACTTTGAATTCTTTCACTATACATAGTTGATAAATACGATATAACACCACCTAATATAGTGTTTACAGCGACTCCAGCTAGTATAATTCGCTCTGGTCTAAGCCCATTTTTATACGCCATCAAATATACTACTCCACAAGATATGAGTCCTCCTATAAAAGCAACTATTGGTAACATACTTGTATATTGTGGAAATAAAAGCAATATTATAATAGCAGCTACACTTGCTCCTGTAGATATACCTGTTATACCAGGGTCTGCTAATGGATTTTTCATAACAGCTTGTAACAATAATCCTGAAACTGCTAGATTTGCACCAACTAACGCTGCTAAAATATTTCTAGGCAACCTCATTTTATAAACTATTGTAGTAACCATTGTATTATTTTCATTTATCAATGCATCAAATATTTCCCCAATACTTAAATTTACACTCCCTACAGTAGAAAAAACAATTAATAAAATAATTACAGTTATCAACCCTGTAAATATCAATAAGACTTTTTTATTATCCATATTATTCACCTAAAATCTATTTATCTCCATATAAGATATCTCCCAGTTTATTTATTGAATCTTTGACATGTATATTTGCTGATACATTAAATATACTTGAGTCTAAATCTATAACTTTTCCATTTTTCACTGCATTCAATGTAGCCCATGCAGGATTTTTATCAAAAGAATCATCAAATGCTTTTTTAGTCTCTTCTATATTCCCATGTGCAAATCTAAGTATGTAATCTGGATTTTCTTTTATAATTTGTTCTAAGCTAAATTGTATATAATCTGAATCCACACTATCTGTTAAGTTATCAGCTATATTTTCAGCACCTACTGTTTTAACCAAATCACCAAGATATGAGCTCTTTGTAGCTAGCATAAAACTATTTCCACCACCAAATAAAATAGCTACTCTTGGTTTTTTATCCTGTTTTTTTGATTTTTCTACGACCAATTCTTCTACTCCTTTTAGCTCTTTTATAAGTTTTTCTGCTTCATCTTGTTTATTTATTTTATTACCTAAATTTTCTATACTTTTAAGAAACTTTGTGTATGTTCCAGTTTCAAAATAGAATGTATCTAGGTTATATTCTTTCATACTCTTCTCAACATTTTCTTTAAACATACTATCAACTATAAATACATCTGGCTCAAGAGATGCTACAATTTCTAAGTCAGGATTCATAGCTTGTCCTACTTCTGGTAGATTTTTATATTTTTCTGGCAATTCAGATTTAGTCGTTGGAATACCTACTAAAGTAGCATCTAATTTATCTAGTACTTGTGTTGCTGCTACTGTGGCTGAAACAACTTTTACGTTGTTATTTGACTCCTTATTTGCAGACTCATCATTTGATGGTTTTGAGCATCCTGTTAATATTAATGCACTAAGTAAAAATACTGAACATATCTTTTTAAATTTCATAAAAATTTCCTCCATAATAAACTTTATTTTAAATCTGTATTTTCTATTTTAATCTTATATTTATCTAGTTACTTTGCATAATCTTATTTGCAAGTTCTATATATACTTGTGACATTTCATCATCTTTATCTTCTTCTATAACGGTTCTTCCATTATTCTCAGACTGTTGCATGATTTTATTTCTTGGGATATAGTGAAAAACTTTACTTTTTATTTCATCAGCCAATTTTTCAACTAATTCTATTTCATTCTCAACATTTTTAGCGTTTAATATGAGTCCTTTTAAAGAAGCATATCCTCTATTTTTAAATTGCTCTACAGCTAAAGATATATTACTAGCAGCATACATTGACATCATTTCTCCAGAAGTTACTATATACACTTCATTTGCAAATCCATTTCTTATTGGCATTGAAAATCCTCCACAAACAACGTCTCCAAGTACATCGTAAATTACTACATCTGGATTATATATTTCAAATGCCTTTAATTCTTCTAATTTTTCAAAGGCCGCTATTATGCCTCTTCCAGCGCAACCTACTCCTGGAGTTGGGCCTCCTGCTTCAATACATAATACTCCACCATATCCTTCAAATACTATGTCTTCAAGTTTTAAATCATCTTTCTTCTTTTTCATTACATTGAGAACTGTTGGTATAAATTTTCCTTTCATTAAATTTTTAGTAGAATCTGATTTAGGGTCACATCCTATTTGCATAACCTTATATCCTAAATGAGAAAGTGATGCAGATAAATTGGAAGTTGTTGTTGATTTTCCAATTCCTCCCTTCCCATAAATAGCTATTTTTTTCATTGACTTTTTACCTCTCTTACATCATAATATTATTTAACGAAATTAATTATCATTCGCAATAACTATTTTACGCGATATGTTTTTTAAATTCTTAACTATATTTGTTTTTTTATAAAAATATTTGTATAAATTTAGATGAGGTGATTTTTTGAAATGTTTTAAAGATGATATAGAACTTATCATTAATGATTTTTTTGACTGTTGTAATATCCCAACAAAAGTGATTAATAAGGATTTAAAAGAACTTTGTAGTGTTGGCTACAGTGATAAACTAGAAATATACTTTTCAAGTTTAAACATATTCAATAATATAAAAAGCACAGATTTTATATCTAATAAAAACTTATCCTATATAATGTTAAGTTTTTGCAATGACATACAATTTTTAATTATGCCAATACATAAATTTGATATTTCTAGTGGCTATTTTGTTATAGGGCCTTTTAAATCATGCATTAATAATGATATTGAGTTTTCTGATATACCATTTAAGCCTCTATCATGTGTAGATTATATATCAAATCTTTTATCAGAAATATGTAATGATAAAATGAAACACAAACCAGCTCTTAGTTTTTATGTAAAAAAAACTATCGATTATATTCATAAAAACTACTCAGAGGATATAACAGTAAGTGATATATGTAATGATTTACAACTTAATAAAAGTTATTTTTGCTCCCTATTTAAAAAAGAAAGTGGATATACATTTACTAACTTTCTCAATAAGGTTCGAGTCGAAAAAAGTAAAAAATATTTGCTTCGAGAAGACATGTCTATTTTAGATGTTGCTGTATTTGTTGGGTTCAATAGCCAAAATTATTATAGTATGGTTTTTAAAAAGTTCAACAACCTTACACCAATTGAATATAAAAATATTTATAATTAAAAAATATCATTCTGCAAAGGATGATATTTTTTAATTATAAATATTTTGACGAAAACAGTTAATTCTTTGTTAAGTTGACTTTATCCAAAATATGCTAAATATCACCTTAAGTATTTAAATTACTATATGATATAAGTTTTCTCAAATTAACAACAACTTAAAGATTTAACATTCTCTTAACCTATACTTAACAAAACGTTAATATTTAAATTGACAAAATTTGTTATTCTATATTATGGAAACGATAAATTTTAGTTAATAAAGTTTATAATTCATATAAAAAATTTATTAATTTCTTAAGGGAGGAAATATCGTGAATATAGCAGTTAGTCTTATCGGTGGACTTGGACTTTTTCTTTATGGAATGAGTTTAATGGGAGAAGGTTTACAAAAATCGGCAGGAGACAAATTAAAGAAAATCATCGAACTCTTAACAAGTAATGTTGTTATGGGTGTATTGGTGGGTACAGTTGTTACAGGTATCATACAAAGTTCAAGTGCTACTACTGTAATGGTTGTAGGGTTTGTAAATGCAGGAATAATGAATCTAAGTCAAGCCATTGGTGTAATAATGGGTGCAAATATAGGTACTACTGTTACTGCCCAATTAGTTTCATTTAATCTTGAAGGAATAGCCCCAATTGCATTAGGTATAGGTATAGTATTTTATTTATTTACATCAAATCAAAAAACAAAACACTTAGCTGAAATACTTATTGGTTTTGGTATATTATTTACAGGTATGGAATTTATGAAAGATGCAGTAGCTCCACTTGCTGAGTATAAGGGATTTACTGATACACTCTTATATTTTAGTAAAAATCCTATCCTTGGTATATTAGCAGGATTTGCAATCACTGGTATCATACAAAGTTCAAGTGCTTCTATGGGTATGCTAATAGCTTTAGCTTCTCAAGGAATACTTCCTCTATCAGCTGCTTTACCTATACTTTATGGAGATAATATTGGTACTTGTGTTACTTCACTTTTATCAAGTGTTGGTGCAAATAGAAATGCTAGACGTGCAGCTGTAATGCATTTAAGCTTTAATGTAATTGGTACAATAATATTTATGCTTGTCTTAAATAAACCTATATCAGCAATAGTTACTCATTTTGACCCAACTGACACAGCTAGACAAATAGCAAATGCACATACTTTATTTAATCTTACAAATGTTATAATATTATTGCCATTTTCTAAATACATAGTTAAATTAGCAAATAAACTTATACCTATTAAGGAAACTGAGTCAGAAATTGTAAACAATACTAAGTACTTAGATGAAAGAATGTTTAGTACTCCATCTATAGCACTTGGTAATACTGTACAAGAAGTTGTTAGAATGGGCCATAAAGCTACAAACTCTTTAGAACATTCAATTGCAGGTTTTTTAAATAAAAGTAGTGAGGATATTAAGAAAACTTTTGAGTCTGAAAAAGTTGTTAATAAATTGCAAAAAGATATATTAAATTACTTGTTAAAACTTTCTAAAGAACCACTCAGAGATGATGAACGATTTAGAACAGATTTACTTTTCAATACAGTAAATGATATCGAAAGAGTATCTGACCATGCTGAAAATATAGCTGAGTTGGCTATGACTGTTAAAGAAATGAATGTTAACTTTTCTGATAGTGCAATAAAAGAAATCTATGAAATATACAATAAAACTATGACTAACTTTAAGGATGCTTTAGTAGTTTTAGATGTAAAAGATTTTGAATTAGCAAACAAAGTTTTAGAAGTTGAAAATGAAGTAAATTACTTAGAAAAAACTTTTAGAAATTCTCATATGATTAGATTAAATAATGGTAGTTGTACAATTGATGCTGGTGTACTTTACCTTGACTTACTTACTAACTTAGAAAGAATTTCTGACCATTCAACAAATATAGTAAAACAAGTTTTAAAACTTAAACAGAAAATATAATGACTACAATTTGTATTTAATTTTAATTAACTACTTAATATAATAAAAAGCTATAAATAATAATTCTATTATTTATAGCTTTTTCAATTTAGTTAATATAAATTTAGAATAGGTATTTTTCTTTTTCTCTTATATAATAAACGAGTACCTTAAACATTTGATTTAATTTTAAGGACAGGATTTTTTAATAATTGCTCAAAATCATCTTGTGGCATTGGCTTTGCATAAAAATATCCTTGTGCCAAATAACATCCAATTTTTTTTAGTATTCTCACTTGTTCTATACTTTCTACCCCTTCACATATAACTTTCATATTTAATTCTTTTGCCATATTTACCACTCCACGCACGACAGCTTGTTCACGACTACCATGCATTCCTTTTTGTATAAATGTACGGTCCAACTTAATTATATCAACAGAAAATTGTTGTAATAAGCCAAGAGAGGAATATCCAGAACCAAAATCATCTATAGAAATAGGAAATTCTGATTCTCTTAGTTGATTAAAATGACTCAAAATCTGATTGAGATTTTCAACAAAAATACTTTCTGTGACTTCTATTTCAAGGTATTTGTGAGGTATTTTATAGGAATCCGCTATTTCTATCAATTTTTCTGAGAAGCTTTCATTATTAAAATGAATTCTGGAAAAATTACAGGATACTGGACTAATATTTAATCCCAAATCCATCCATCTCTTTAACATTTTGCAGACTTCTTCATAGATATAAAAGTCAATTTCTACCACAAATCCGTTTTTTTCAAAATAAGGAATGAATTTTGCAGGACTTATTATACCTTTATGTGGATAATTCCATCTTACCAATGCTTCACTTCCTACCAATTTATTTGTATTCATATCTACCTTTGGTTGAAAGTATGGAACAAACTCTCCATGTTCTAAGGCTATTTGCATTCTATCTGTTAAGTTTCTTTGATGTAACCCTTCCTCTCTCATAGTCATATCATAAAGTACAACACAACTTTTGTGAGTTATTTCTGTATTTCTTCTTGCATAATTTGCTAGGTCAAGCATGAGAGATATATCATGTTTTTCAACTTCATCTACTATATATACACCAAATACAAGAATAAGTTGGTAAGTTTTTCTCATTTTTTCTACCCAACCATTTAATTGATTATCAATCTTGAAGAGACGTTCTTCTAAGCACTCCCAACTATCGTATTTTAATAACATAACAAATTGGTCTGCAGAAACGCGAGCACAAGATTCTTCAAAAGATACAGAATCTTGTAAAGCTTTAGCTAATGCACAAAGTATTTCATCTCCTTCTGAAAAACCTAAAGTGTCATTAATCATTCGAAATTGTTTTATATCTAAATAAACAATCACATATGAACCACTTTCTGCACTTCTTAAACTCTTAATAGCTTCTTTACAAAATTTATTTAAATTCCAAATTCCTGTAAGACTATCTCGGTATAACAAACTCTCAATACGTTTATTATTTTTTGACTTTAATAAAAGTAGAAAACTCAAAAGTATAATAATAATAGCTGATACTATAATAACGCCTCCAATAATTGCCATTGGATGCTGGTGGATAATATCTTGCCAAGTTATATCATATTGAATTATCGTATTTTTTAAAATTATTCTGTCCATTTGTTCTGTTGACATATATTGAATACATTTATCTAGTATAGAAAATAACCTCGAATCTGCAGAATCAGAAATACCAATACTTATTTCTTCTGCATAGTTTGTCAAGGTCGAAACAGAAAATTTTTCATAACGAGGATTGGACAATAGATAATCTGCAATATATGTATTTACATAAACAGCATCCACTTTATCCTTTAATACAGCCTCAAAACATTCTTTTGGAGAATTATAATACTGTATAGTTCTATCTAGTTTCCCATCTTCAGTAATATTTTGTCCAATTAAAGAACCATTTACAGCTGCCACTTTTTTAATTTCATTTTCTTTTTCTCCACTAACTAAAACTACTGGAGCACGTAAATAATACTGCGTTGTTCTTATATTGTTTTTTTGGTTGTTAATATAATCGTTTTCCATACCACAAACTATAGATATTCTAGAATCTTTTGATACTTGAAGTGCTTCACTATAACTTTTTGCAGAAACAAATCTAAATTTTAAACCAGTGTTATTTGTAATTTCCTTAAATAAATCAGCAACCACACCAGAAAACTCACCTGTTTTTGAATCACCATATTCTAGTGGTATCTTTGTAGAATCATAAACAGCTGAAATTTCACCAGATTGTTGTATATATTCTTGCTCATCTTTTGTAAATACTGGCTTCTGAGCAGTACTTATAGAAAAATATTTATTATATAATTTTGTTTCATAACTTGAATTCCTAAGTGTCAATGTATTCAAAGCAGAATTCAGTTGAGATAATAAATCCAGTTTCTTATTTGAAACCACAGTATAGAGTGGCTCTGGAGAAAATTGTGCTACACTTTTAAATGTACTAGTCCGACCAAGATGTGTTATAGCAACACCATCAAGATTTCCATTTTTTAAATCTCTTAATAAATCATCTGTTTCTTTATAAGATATAATTTTAACTTCAAAATCATTTGTTTTACAATATTCTTTAAAGTTTTCAGCATCCTTACTATTACTAATAACACCTACTTTCATATCCTGAAATGAATCAAAATCCTCATAATCATAACGAGTATCATCCACTTTTACATTTAAAGTTGTATAGATATTACACATTGGTAGTGTTGGAAAAAGCATTTCTTTTGTACGTTCTTTTGTATAATAGACACTAGGAAGAACATCTATCTCACCTGATTTTAACATTTCAAGAGCATTTTCCCAACTTTTACAATCTACTATTTCATATTTCCAGTTAGTGTACTTAGTAATTTCTTGTAAGTATTCAAAATTAAATCCTATATACTCTCCATTTTCATTTCGACTCATATAATCGCCATCATCATAATACCCGACTTTAACTGGAACCCTATCTGAAGCAGAGTTAATTTTTATTGGAAAAGAAAGAAAAATCATACAAACAATCAGAATCAATTGATAGGTTTTTAACTTCAAAATTTTGTCCTCCTCCCTCTTAGTAGCTATATTATATCATTTTCAATAGAAAAATAGAATATACTGCCAATTGTTTAACTTTCAAAATACTTCTAAAATATATATTACTAGTGAGAATACAGAAAACTTAACTTATATAAACATACTATTTTTTTATATCTATCGCACATAATAAGAATACTTAAAAAGCTATATAAATTTGCAAAATAACAAATTTATATAGCTTTTTACATGGTAAAATAATTCATTTTTTATATAATCTTTTTATAATTACATCAAATTGAAATTCCTATAAATTAATTTTATTGCACAATTGATACTTTAATAATATCCCCATTTTTTCTTTCTAGATGAACCACTTCTCCAGTTAAATCATAGTCAAATGCCTTAACTAGTATTTCAGTAACTTTTTTACCATCAACTACATCATCTTTTCCATTAAATAAATCTAAAGCATTGTTTTCAATCATTCTCTTTGCAAAATTTACAGGTAATTTTATATGTATTTTGTCGCCTGTATGTGATAGAACTCTTATTCTTAAAAACTTTTCTAAATTATTTCTTGGTATTTGTTTTGATGCCATTCTATTAAATCACTCTCCCTTATTTTTTATTTAATAATAAATTTTATTCTTAAAAATATCTTTATATGTATCTATTATAAAAGTAACACTATTATTTTCTGTGTTTAGTTTATACCTAACTCTATCTAATATGCCAGTTTCATGAGTTCATATATTTTTTTTAATAATTGTACATTTTTAGACTTTATTTTATAATTATTCTATATACTTTATACTCTCAGTGAAACTTTTTTATCAGAATGTTTTATTACATAAAATACTAAAATTAAACTATATCTATTTATCACTAAATAGTATCAGGGGGATATACTTATGATAGAAAAAATTAAAAACATGCTGAAAAATCACAATCATGATATATATATTTCACCACACAAATTATTAAGACCATATATAGCTCACTATACAATAACTTTTCCAGATAAAAATTCTATAGAAAACCTGACATTGATACCTGATGCCAGTGGATGTATCGTATTTGAATTTAGTAAAAAAGATATAACCAGCAAATTTTGGGGTGCTACAACAAAAACTATTATTGTAAAAAATGATATAGAAAATGTACTATTTAGAATATTTGTTGAATTTCTTCCATGTGGAGTATACTATTTAACAGGTTTTCCTCAGATAGAATCAGCCGATTTAATAATCCCTGTTAAAGACTTTAACACTCAACTTGATTTAGAAACTAATTCTATCTTTGAAAAATCCAGTACTCTTAAAGAACTCATCGAACAATTCGATAGGTTATTTTTATCGTACTTATTTAAATCTAATATAAAAGATTTAACAATACCAATTCTTATAGATGCTAGGAAACAAAACTCTATTATGTCTGTTAAAAATATTGCTCAAATTAGTTGTTATAGTGAACGCCATTTAAATAGGATTTTTAATAATTCTCTTGGTATGAGTGTTAAGACATACCTTAGATTATTACGTATAAATACAGTACTACAAGAAATACAAAGTAATAATATATCATTTACAACTTTAGCTCAAAATATAGGTTATTATGACCAATCTCACTTTATAAATGATTTTAAATCTATTTGTGGTGTTAATCCAACAACCTATATAAAAAATTTGTCTGATTTTTACAATGAGAAATATAAATTTTAACATATGATTATATTAAAGTTTATATTTGAGGAGGATTTAAAATGATAGAATCAAGATGTGGAATTTTGTGTTGTGAATGTAAGTATAAGGAAGATGTAAATTGCGCTGGATGTACAAATATTGATAAACCTTTTTGGTCTGAAGAATGTCCTGTAAAATCATGTTGTGAGAATAAAAATCTTACACATTGTGGCCTATGTGACACATTTCCATGTGAAATATTAACTCAATTTGCATATGATAAAGAACAAGGTGATGATGGAAAAAGAATTTCTCAATGTGAAAAATGGGCTTCTCTAGCTTTATAATAGTATCATATTTATATATTTTATATTGTATATAAATTAAAATATTAATACCTTAATACATAATTGTATATTCTCTAAGATAGATAGCTATTATTCAATATAAAATAATAGCTATCTATTTTTTTCACAAATAAACATTGATTTTTAAATCTCTTAATTTTATATTTTAATATTTATGTCAATTAAATGTTAGTAAAGTATTTTATCTGCATTTACACCAATATATAGTAACACAAAGCTTTTCAATTTTTTATGGTTAAGCATAAGCAAAAAATGTTAACTAAAAATTACAATTAAGTAGACATTTGTATTAATCTATGATACAATAGTATTTGTGGTAATACACAATTAAATCAAGTATATCTTGATATAGGTTAATAGGAGTATTTTTAATGAATAATGGAATAGTGAAATGGTTTAACAACGAAAAAGGATTTGGTTTTATAACAGTAGAAGGTGGAGATGATGTATTTGCTCATTTCTCAGCTATACAAACTTCAGGATTTAAATCATTAGAAGAAGGTCAAAAAGTAAGCTTTGATATAGTTAAAGGTGCTAGAGGTCAGCAAGCAGAAAACATAACTATATTATAATTATATAGATTTTTTCGGAAAAGACTCTTTTAAGAGTCTTTTTTTATTGGTAATATACAATATAATTATTAATTAAGTAAATAATATTATTTGGACAAATAAAAAAATCCCTCTCCTAAATATAAAATACTCTTCATAAATAAGGGTTATTTCAGTAAAGATACATAGTATATTATATATAAAAAATCCAATAGATTAGCTCTATTAGATTTTTATTTCATATATAAATATTTTTCATTAATGTTTTCAAAAGTTTAATAACGTTTTTGAAATTTTATCAAATTTTTCACTAGATATATCAAATTTTTGCTTAAATTTTTCATCGTTCATTCTTTCAACAATTACTTTATCTGGAGATAATTCATAAATAATACTTTTTATCTTATTAATAGATTCCTCATTATCATTATATTCCTTTATAATTGTTACTTCTAAAATAAATTTTCCTTTATACTGTTTATTAAATAAAATCATATTTGAAATATATTCTTCTAGAGTATATCCTATAATTGGTCTCTGAATTTTTTGAAAATCTTTTTCCGATATTGTTTTTATCTCTCCAATGACTTCATCACACATATTGGCTATTTCTATATATTCGTCTTTACCTAATAAATATCCATTAGAAAGTAATCGTACAGGCACTCTTTTGCGCTTTACTAACTCGATTACATCACAAATTTTATCATTCAATAGTGATTCTCCTTTTGAATTAATGAAAACTAGTTCTGCCTTATGCTTTTCTATTATACTTTCTAATTCTCTAAGTGAGTCATCCATCTTGTCAAATGATTGAAGTGTATCCACTTTATTATATGACCTTCCAATAGGACAGAATATACAATCAAAGTTACAATACTTTTCAGGAAGTATATTTACTTCTAATACTCTTTTTCCATCCTCAATATAAATATCTTTATAACTAAAACCACTCATTACTCTATCCTCTCAAAATTAATTTATTGATACTTCTTTATTATTAATATCTAAAATTGAAATTTTACATGTTCCACCTAAATTTTCTTGAACTGTTTTCGCCAAATAATTCAAGGCATTCTCAAATTCTTCAAATCTACTTTCATCTACTAATTCAATACATAAAAATGCATTATTTGTATTTTCAGTAAGCATTGTCCTCACTGCTTCACGCCAATTCCAACATCTACAAATTGCACCTTCATTATCTTTATAGACTATCTCACCTTCATATGGAGATGAGTTTTCTTCTGTTCCTAATGGTATAAATTCTTCATTTCCAACTGCTCTAGTCAACCTAATATCTCCCATAAATTTGTCTATGTCTTCTCCACCACAAGGCAATGCATATTTTAGCGAAATAGAATTGTAAATATCCACTAAGGGGTTAATAGTTGCTATATGATTTCCATTATGAACTCTTTTTAGCAATGCCTCAATAGATGACCTTGCTCCTTTTTTCGTTTTAAATTTTTTGAATGCTTCTCTCCATACTTTAATTACTTGGTTATTGCTAAATTCTAAATCCTTCAAGTGTTTTAATGCCTCTTTTTCTCCCTGCAAAATCATTTCCTTGTATTCTTCTTTATCCTTTATAGAGTTGTCTATGTCCTTACAAATAACAACTCCTATCTTTGAACTAGGAAATAGGTTCCAAAACTCATCCTCAACAACAAATTTTTTCATTAGAATACCTCCTCAACTTTAAAATATATAAAAATAAAAAAGCCTACAGAAATATTATTAAATATCTCCCAGGCTTTTATCCTTCCGTGTACACAATAACTGTGCGTTTTCTCTTGGACCTGCCCATTATAAAATGCGGAACCCTAGAAAACTAAACTATATATTTTTGTAATTTATAAAATACAAATAAATTTTAGCATAATATAAGATTTAAAACAATACTATATTGGATTCTTATATTTGTACAAAATAATATTTAAAGGTTATTTAGCTAATCTAATAGAATACTACATTATTGATATAATTTTATTAATAAAATTATAAGTATAAAAATTTCAGAATAAGTCTATTTTAAGTGTAAGTTATAAATCCCAATTAAAATAGACTTAAATTTCATTTTATGTTAAAATCTTTACAGTAATAAACAATTTTATTTTAAGGAGATAATTTTATGAATAATTACTTAAAATTTGCTACATATCAGCTCATAGGCTTTACATCTTCTATACCTAAACTTATAAAAATCAAAAAAAATCCAGATAAATTTAACTTAAAAGAAAAATTTGAATTTATGCAAAAACAAGCTAAAAAATCTTTAGATATAGTAAATATAGACCTTAATATACTTGGCAAAGAAACATTACCAAAAGAACCAATCTTATTTGTTGTAAATCATTCAAGTATGCTTGATAGTTTTATCCTAGCAGCAAGTGTAGAAAGACCAATTGGATGTGTAATTGCAGATGAGCCAGTTTGGAGAAATATACCTATATTTAAAGAATGGGCGAAGTTGTTACGATGTGTATATGTAAACAGAAAAAATAATAGAGAAGGGATTAAAAGTATTGCTGAAGCCTCACAAAATATACTTACAGGTCAGAGTATGGCAGTGTTTCCAGAAGGAGATTTAACCTGGATTAAAGAACCAAATTCTCTAGTATCAGATTTTAGAAGTGGAGCCTTAAAAATAGCATATAAAGCAAAGTGTCCTATTGTTCCATTAGTCATAAAAAATTCAAAAGATACTTATGAAGGATATCAACCTATTGGTAAAATTAACTCTGTTCCTGTTGAAGTTGAATTCCTAGAACCAATTTATGACCATATTGAAAATCCTAGACTAAAATCTTCTGTATTAGGAGAAAATATTAAAAAAAATATGATAAACAAAATAGAAAGTTTTAGAAAAACAAATAAAAACTTTTAAAGAATTTTAACATTAAAATTTATTGACTAGAAAAAATTTTAATGTTAAAATTTTTTTAAGAGGTGATTAAGATGGCAAAAAATACAAAACAAACAACAGTTCACATTGATGAAACATTACTTAAAGAAGTTAAAAGAATAGGAATTAATGAAAATAAAAGTATATCTCAAATAATAAATGAATCAATAATAGATTATGTATTAGTTTACAGAGAAAACGAAGACAAAGAAAAAAATGAACACGATAAAAATTTAAATGATACAATAAATGCTTTTAAAAGAGAGGAAGAAAAAAGAGTTGAGGCAAAAAGTGCTGCTAGAGCTATAGCAGAAGCAAAAAAACGAGTTCTCTACTAATAAATATAAAAAATCGGTACAAACTATGCACCGATTTTTTTATATCTAAAACATATTCAAAAAGACTTAAATTTTCTTTAAATTATATCAAATCTCCAACAACTTTCACTTTTATAAGGAGTGCATTACCTGGAAGATATGCAAGTGGAACATCTTCTATATTTAATACTTCTATAGTATCCTTTTTAGCACCTGCTTTTAAAGCTTTGTTTATGGCTTCTTGTTTTGCGTCTTCTATAGCATCTTCTCTAGACATTTTATCTAAGCTGTACACTTTTTCTACATCCCCACTTATTTGCCCTAAAGCTGCACCAATAGCATTTGCTGCAGTATAATGAGGAGGTCTTATAACATCACTTATACCTTTTAGTTTTTCTGGAACAATTATACTTCCTCCACCAGTTAAAACTAATTCAACATCATTTTGGCTAGTCTTCATTTGGTCTACAGCATCTTCTAGTTTTAAAATTACTTTTTTATATACCTCATCACAATAATCTTTATCTAAATTTTCAACATTATTTTTTCTATCCTCAAATGCCATGCCTAACTTTGTAACAACATCTGATAAAGTTAAAGTATCACCACCAAATATTATTGCATCTTCAGTTATTCTATACCCTACACTCTCAGGACCTATTTTTATATTGTCTTTTTCGCCTTTTACACAAGTTCCTCCAGCAAGTCCAATAGTTAAAACATCAGGCATTCTAAAGTTCGTATGTACTCCTCCAATTGTAACAGGAATTGAAGATTCTCTAGGAAATCCATTGTATAATACACCTAAATCACTCGTAGTTCCTCCAACATCTAGTACTATTGCATTTTTTACTTTTGATAAGAAAGACGCTCCCCTTATAGAATTTGTTATTCCACATCCAATTGTGAAAATAGGATACTTCATTGTGTACTCCAAATTCATTAATGTTCCATCATTTTGACTAAAATATATTTCTGCATCTATTCCTAAATCTTTCAATGCTTTTTCAAATCCTAAAGAAACAGCCTTACCTACTCTAGACAATGCAGAGTTTAAAATTGCTCCGTTTTCTCTTTCCAGTATACCTATATTACCTATTTCATTTGATAAGGATATTGGAATATCACCAAGAATCTCTCTAACCCATCTTGCAACTTCTTCTTCTTGTTGTTTATTTACAGGAGCAAATACTCCACTTATTGCAACACTTTCTACCTTGCCTTTTATCTTATTGCAAAAATCTACAACTTCATCTTTACAAAGTTCATTTATCTTTCTTCCATCAAACTCATAACCACCAGATATCAATATTGAATCTAATTCTATTTTTTCTCTTAAATCTTCTGGCCAATCTATAAATGGTAAAATAGCAGTGGTTGCTGGTTTTCCAATTCTTATCATTGCTACATTATTAAGTCTTTTTCTTTCTACTATTGCATTTGTACAGTGAGTTGTACCAAGCATAGCATATTTTATTAATGAATGGTCAATTTTACTTTCATCTATAACTTTTTTTAAGGCATTATAAACACCAGTTTCAACATCTTTTGTAGTTGCTACTTTAACTGAATGGATTACTTTTAATTCCTTATCCAGTATACAAGCATCTGTATTTGTTCCTCCAACGTCAATTCCTACACGATACATCAAAATTTCCCCCTAAATTTTTATTTTCCTTGTAATTCTTCTACTGTTTTATACTCTACATCATATCCAAAGTATTCAGGTCCAACTGTCTCAATTCCTTTTTTAGTTCTCCATTTTTCATTACAAGGAAAAGCTACTACCATCACACGAGAACCATATTTTATTCTTTCTGTAGTTATTGGGAATCCAGTTTCTAAATCTAATATTGCTATTAAATCTGGCGTAATACAAAGTGGTGTACTACCTTTTTTTGCAATTAGATTTTCATTTTGAAATAGTACAGAGTATTCTCCATCATATCCATTAATTCCAGCGAAGAATGCATGCCCTCTAGTAAAACCACCTTTTAACTCTCTTTTAATATCAACTACTTTTCCTTCAAATAATTTATACCCTTTTAATTCTTTCAATATATTTTCAATAGCACCTTTTGAGTCTGACTTATTCTCAAGTAAAAATCCTCCTATAGTTTCAGCTATAGTCAAGGTATTTCCTATCGCAGCTTTTTTAACTTGAGCTCCACTTAAATTATAGTCACTAATAGAAGAACTTCCTCCCATTTCTACTGTTAAAGTTCTAGCCAATCTTTCTGACCAAATTCCATCAACAGGATAAAGGATGGCTGAATTACCCTTTTCATCAGCCATTACAGCAGGTGATGCTTCATATCCTTCAAGATAAAAAGTTACCATTTGAGCTTCCGGAAACGCTCTACCCATAGAATCTGCATCCAAAATAGGAAGCCCTTTTTTTGCAGCAACTGCTATTGGCATAAGTGAATTTATTCCTCCTATTTCTATAGGAATTATAACATCAACTTTTCTATTCAATAATTTTTCCATTATCTCTAAAGGAGTAGTTAATTCCACTTCAGAAAGTAATTTTTCTATTGTAATTACAGGGGAACCCATACCAGATACTGGTACTACTAAAGCATCATCCTCTAGCTCATCTAAACTAATCACTTTTACAGGCCCATACTTTTTAATTGCTTGTTTTGCAACTAATTTACCTATGTATGGGTCTCCTCCTCCTCCTGTTCCAAGCACTGCTGCGCCAACTGCTATTTTATCCACGCTTTCTTCTGTTAAAAATCTCATGTTACTTTCTCCTCATATTCCAAATTTATTTTATACTTTACAAGCATATTTCATTAAACTGCTTTTTCTGCTTCTTGTTTGTTTTTTGATGAACAAATCACTTTTCCAATAATTGATTGTATTATAAATCCTGCTATAAATCCATCTAAAGGTGCTATAGTAGTAAGAGTTATAAATCCATATGTAGAAAGGTATGTTATTAATATACCAATTATCCAAGATATTATTGAATGTTTAACTATTGGTTTGTATGCTATCCCCTTATCAAATCCTTTAAGTTCTTGTTTTACTATATAATATTCTGCTGTATACACACCACCAACAGGTGCAATAACAATTCCAAGTAAATTTAAAAATCCTATAAATCCTTCATATATTCCAAATACAGCTAATAAAGTTGCTACAACACCAAGAACTATAGTTAATACTTTTTCAGGAGCTTTTTTTAGTACAAGAGCTATACTTAGTGATGCAGAATATACATTGCTTGTATTTGTAGTCCATTGAGCTAATGTAAGTACAATTATACCTGGTATAGCAATTCCTAATGTAATAAAAATTCTCATAATATCTGAAGTACCCATACATTTTACTAATATTATTGATACTACTATCATAAAAGCATTTCCAAATTGTATCCCTAGAAAACTTGAAAGTGCACAATCTCTTCTACTTTTAGCCCAGCGACTTATGTCAGGTGATACTATTGCTCCAACTATTATTATACTCATTGATAGAGAAACTCCACCTGCAAATGTCATAGTCGATTTCATATTATCATCAACTGGAATTCCATTTGCTTTAAAAGCTAAGAATATAGTTAACATCATAAGAATTAATAAGAATGGTACTGAATACACACTTAATTTTTCCATTGCTTTATATCCATAAATAGCTGTACTCATCATCAAAAGACCACCTATGAGGCTTAAAATTTGCATGCTCACATCTAGATTAAATATATCTTTTATTATTATTTGAGCATTTTGAGCAAAAAAGCCTACTTGAACTCCAAACCATCCTAATAAAGAAACTCCTATAACTAGAGAAAATATTTTTGCTCCAGCTTCTCCAAACACATATTTTGTTATCATAGATGTAGATAAGCTTGTAGATGAACCAACTAAAGAGCATATAGTATACAAAATAGCAGAAAAAAATGAACCTACAATTACTGATAATATTGCTTGTTTCATTGGCATACTTTGAGCTAACTCAGCTCCTAAAATAACAGATGATAAATCCACACCTATTGCTACTAGCACTGAAAACATAGCTACCCAACCACGTTTTTGATTCTCTGGAACCTGTTCCAGGGCATAATTAATTTTTTCTTCTTCCATTTTCATCCCTCCATTAAAATTGTAAAACCATTTAATTTGTTTGTTTTACAATTTTCTAATTTATAAATTTATTAACAACTATATATTTATAATTTTCATTTAATATATAGTTTTAAATTTTCTGAAATAATTTTATAATAAAAAACGCCTCTTGGAAAAAATCCAAGAGACGAATACCAATCCGTGTTACCACTCTTATTAGTAAAAATTTATTTTACTCACTCATTTTCTTAAGGCGAATTAAACCACTACTACAATAGAACTGTAATAGTATTCTCCAAAGCTCTTTTCACACAAATTTCAATATTAGTTCTCAGCCAAATCTAACTCTCTGTAAAATTCCTTTATGCTACTTTCTTCTTCTGCGAATCTACGTTATTTATTTATTTATGATTTATATCATAATATATATGCAATATTTTGTCAACTTAAAAAGTAAATTACTTGTATTTTTTAGTTTTATATGTAATTTTTTATATTATTACTGTATTTATATTTTGTATTTTTTAAATTTAATAAAAATTTATATTATTTTTATATACAATTGAATATAATTTTACAAATTATTTTCATTTTTTTGTAAAGTTCTACAACCATATTTTACAATTCAGTTAGTATATTCATTTACACTATACCAATCCTTCGCAAGCTTTATAACTAAATCTGGGTGTGTTTTAGAAATGTCATTTAAATTATTAGCAACACTCTTTCGCACATACAGTGATGAGTCGGTTTTTAATTGTTCCAATATAGATAGAATAGGTGTAGGGTCTTTTTTAAATTTAGTTAGTGCTTAACCCCAAGGCAACTGTGGACGACAACATGAACGTACAGCAAATAATCATATCTCACATTATACAACAGTATGTTATATTGTTAAATCTATCTATTTAAAATACTTCACACTGCACATTCTGAAATATTGTAAAGTATCTACTGACAGTAAAAATGTCCGAACAGCCTATAAAACAAGGCTATACGAACATTTAATAAAATTTTAAAATATAATCAGAAATTTATTTTAAGTTCAATCAAATTTTTATTGAATTATATCTATTGAATCTCCAATACTTATAATTCCTTCCTTTAAAACCTTAACAAAAATTCCTTCACGTGGCATTACACAGTCCCCTGTTAATTTTTTAATTTCACATCCATTATGACACTTTTTACCTATTTGAGTTACTTCAACTTCACATTTGCCTATCTTTAATTTTGTACCAACAGGTAATGAAAACACTTCTATTCCTTCTGTAGTTATATTCTCAGCAAAGTCTCCAAATTTTAATTGGTCAAAACCTCTCATCTTCATTTTATCTATACTTTCTTTTCCAAGTAAACTTATTTGACGATGCCAGTTTCCCGCATGTGCATCTCCAACTATTCCATAATTTATTTTTAGTTCTGCACATTGCACAGGAACCTTAATTACACCCTTTTTGTCACTTATATTTATTGACACTACTTTAGCCATATTTCCTCCAAATTTTCACCCATATATTCTTAAATTATTCAAACTTAAAATCACCTGATTTTCCACCAGTTTTCTCCACAAGATGTATATTGCTTATAACCATCTTTTTATCAACTGCTTTACACATATCATAAATTGTAAGTGCTGCTAAAGAACAAGCATTTAATGCTTCCATTTCTACACCAGTTTTACCAAGTGATTTACAGGTTGCATATATTCTAATAGCAGATATAGAATCATCTATCTCAAATTCCAAATCACATCCAACCAATTTAATTTGATGGCACATTGGTATATTTGAAGATGTATTTTTAGCTCCCATTATCCCTGCAACTTGAGCTACAGATAATACATCTCCCTTTTTTATTTGTCCATTTTTTACCTTTTCTAAAGCTTCTTTACCAAGAGTAATCGTAGCTGTTGCTATAGCAGTTCTCTTTGTATCATCTTTTTCACTTATATCTACCATTTTAGCATACCCTTTTTCATTTATGTGCGTTAACATTACCTATCCTCCAATTTCATACATACGTCTATTTGTATCACTACATTTATTTTCTATTAAATGATGTTTTTCTGGCTTTTCTTTTATTATATCTTTCATAGTTTCTCTAAATAACAATGGTTTATGTAAAAGTGGTTTTATATCTATTTCCTCTTTTGAATGTAGACACAGTTTTATTGCACCACTAGAGGTAAGTCTAATACGATTACAAGTGTTGCAAAATGAACAACTTAATGGAGTTATAATTCCTATTCTTCCTTTTGCTCCTTTAAACTTATAATATTCTGCTGTACTTTTTTCATCATTTTTAACTTTATATAAACCATATATTTTTTCAACCATTTCTTTTACATTAAAATATCCTTTTTTGTAGACTCTATTAGCTTCACCTAATGGCATAAGTTCAATAAATCTTACATCAATTGGTGATTTAACTGTTAAAAACATAAAGTCTTTAAGCTCATCATCATTAAATCCATTTATGGCAACACAATTTACCTTTACTTTTATACCTAAATTTAAACATGACTCAATCGATTTTAATACTTCTTTTAAATTGCCACCTCTTGTCACAGATTTATATTTATATTCCTTTAAAGAATCTAAGCTTATATTTACTTTATTCAGACCACATTCTTTAAGCTCAAAGATTCTATCAGAAAGTCCAAGAGCATTAGTTGTCATTCCTATATTTTCTATTCCACATTCTTCTCTTGTAAACCTTATAAGTTCATTTAAATTGGGATATAAAAGAGGTTCTCCTCCAGTAAATCTAACCTTTTTTATACCTTGTTCTGACATAGCCTTTATAATGAATTTATAGTCTTCAAAACTTAGATTATCGTTTATATAATTTTTTTCAAATTTAACATCTGGTGGCATACAATAAACACACCTTAAATTACACTTATCTGTAAGTGAAATACGAAGGTAGTCTATTTTTCTTCCATACTTATCAATCATACTCTATCTACCTCTTTGTCTATTTTTTATCTATCTGAATTATATACTATTTTTTGTTATTAGTGGCACATTCTGTGGCTTCTCCTCTTAAAATTTCTATGCCATGGTCTAAGACATCAATAATGAAACTTAGATTTTCAACTGCACCTTTAGGACTTCCAGGTAAATTTATTATTATAGAATTATTCCTTATTCCACTTACACCCCTACTTAGTATAGCTTTTTTAGTAATTTCTGTAGATTTCATTCTCATGTATTCACTGAGACCTGGTATCTCTCTTTCTAAAACATCTTTAGTAGCCTCTGGAGTTATATCTCTCTTTGAAAATCCAGTACCTCCATTAGTAAGAATTAAATCTACTTTATTACTGTTACAAATTTTTATAATATTTTCCTTTAACATTTCCTTATCATCTTTTATCAACACGTATTCAGTAACTTTATAATTCCCTGTATTTTCAACAAATTCAGTTAATTTTTTTCCTGTTATGTCTTCTCTTTTCCCTTCATAGCCCTTATCACTAAGCGTTATAATTGCTACATTAAACATATGGTTTCACCCCTTTATATATTAATTAAACTTTTATAAATAAAAAATCTATTTAATAGAACCTATTCTGGTAATATTCCTTCTGATAATAATGCTTCTAAAACTGCTCCTGCTATACAACGTCCTTTATCTGATATCGTAAATGAATTTTTTACTTCTTCCATTCGAGGGTCTATATCCAATATCTTTAATCCTTTTTCTATTTGTGAACCATTTCTCAATAAGCCTCTCAAAACACCATCTATAGAAGCTTTCACTTCTATTTTATTTCCATTTTTTTCAGTAATATAACATATTATATCTCCTTTTTTAACTACATCCCCTATATTACATACATTTTCTATTATTCCAACGTTCTCAGAATAAAAAACTCGTTCTTTGGTTATACCCAATATAGCACCTGGTATTCCTGTATTTTTTAAAGCATATCCTTTTCTTATCACTTTTCCTAAATTATGTCCTCTCATAGTTTCAATAACTATGTCTACATCTTTACCTGCACAAAATCCTGGACCTAAAGCTATTGTAAGTGGTGCCATCGCTTTATTTGTTCCAATATTTTTTTTTGCAAGTATACAATCTATAACCGCTACAGGACGTATTTCATCTATATATTTACCTTTTGGGTCTATTATTAGTGCCACGTTTCTTTTATTTAAAGCTTTTTTTATTTCTGCTTTATCTTTGCAATACACACAATAAACACCTTCCACAGAAACTTTCTTTTCATAGATAGCCTCACTAAAAGAAACTTTCCTTCTTATTGCAAGAGGAGTCTCAACTTCTAAAGCGATTATTTTAAAACCACAGTTATGTAACTTATGTATAACTGCTGTTGCTAAATCTCCAGCCCCTCTAACTATTATAACATTGTTCATATTTTCTCCTACTAATAAAAATTTTAAAGTCTATACTTTATATTATATAATATAATTTTACTTATTTATATAATATCATCTTATTTTATTATTATAATGGTTAAAAATTACTTTTACCTGATATTTTTCAAACAAAAAGAGACATCCATAAAATTTATAAAAGATGTCTCTTTCTAATTCCTTATATTTTATTTTTCAGATATATCATTGTTATCTTCTAAAATAACTGCTGTTCCATAAGCAAGCATTTCTGCCGCTCCTTGCATAACTGAAGCTGAAGACAATCTAAATGCTATTATTGCATTTGCACCTTTAGATTCTGCATCTTCAACCATTCTACCAATTGCAATTTGTCTTGCTTCTGTAAGCATTTCATTATATCCTGTAAGTTCTCCTCCAACAAGATTCTTAAAGCTTGCTCCTATATCTTTTCCAACATGTTTTGCTCTTATCGTACTTCCTCTAACTAGCCCTAAAACTTCTGCTATTTTTTTTCCTTCTACTTTTTCTGTAGTTACTATTAACATAATATATCAACTCCTTTATATTCCTGTTTAATATATTATATCATGTAAATAGCAATCTTCTTAATAAATCTTGTAATTTAATACTTTATCTAGGAAATCTATACTATAAAATAAGATATTTCGTTAACCAATTATGTTCCTAATCAATTTTCTATATATAAATTTACTTAGTTAACTCATCATATAAACTTAAATTGTATTCTACATTCAATTTTAAATCCTTAATTTTTTTAATAATCATTTCACTAAAGCTTCCTTTTTCAAACCAGATATTTTGTATGTCTAAAAGTTCTATCTCTTCTAAAATGGCCTCCATCTTAGACTGCTTATCTATAATAGCTACAACATCAATATTGTGTGGTACGTCTTTTAGGCACTCATATACATCTATACCTTCAATATTCTTTTTCTCTTCATCTATAGCAACAACTTTGTACATATTCTTTTTAAGTTCATCTAATATTTTATATGCTTTGCTTTCTTCGTCACTATTATTTAATATCACTGCCCAAGAATCACATTTAAGTAAATTCATAAATTCTCCTCCATATAAATCCTACTCTATTTTACAACCGTAGCTAATTAAACTTCAGTCAATTTTTTATACTCATCAATAGTATTTACATTTAAAAATAAATCTTCGTTATCAAAGTATATATAGCTTTTATCTATTTTTTCTATAAGAGTTCTAAGCTTCAAATCATTTTTCCCTATACATAAAGATACTTTATTTATTATACTCTTTTTGTATCCAGAACACAATGGTTGTAACTTTCCATTTGTTACTGAAATTACACTTTTATCATCCATTTCATCAGCTATTTTTTCGACTACTTCATTATTTAGATATGGCATATCACATGCAACTGTAACTATATCATACTTTGCATGTTTAAGAGCAGTATATATTCCTCCTATTGGACCAACATTTTTTATTATATCATTATAAACTTTAATGTTATATTTTGAGTATAATTCTTCATTGTTAGATACTATTATTACCTCATCAAAATTTTTAAATACTTCTATTGCAATTTCAATAAAAGGCTTTTCATGTAATTCTAGAAAAGCTTTATCTTTACCCATTCTAGAACTTTTCCCTCCTGCTAAAATTACACCTGTTTTTTCTATACAAATCGCCTCCTTTAAAATACTTTTATTTATATTTGAAAAATGGCGCTATTGCGCCATTTCAACATTGATTGACTACTCAAAAATCTGAATAATTTTTTCTTTAAATGCATTCATAAGTTTTTCTTTTTCTTCTAAATATTCACTATAACACTCATATTCTCTACATATACAATTTATAATTTCACTTGATGTAAAATTGATTTTTTCAAGATTATAGTTATATAAAATTTCAACACTATCAACCTCACTTATGCTATTAAAAATACAATCATATATATCTTCAATTATAAAATTACTATCTTCTTCAAATTGACCTAAAAGTTGTTCTCTATTTTCTTCAAGCAATACATTTTCCTTTATAAACTCTACAAAGTTTTCAAAATCTTCAGTGTTATTACATGGTTCTATTTCAAATAGTATCCTAAAAAATAAATTCCATGGAAACTCTGTATTTAGTCTACTTCTAAAATGATTTCCTAAATCATTACAGAACTTATCATCAAATGTAGGTTCTCTTTCAAACTCTATTTGGTCATTAAAATCTATATCTTTATTTACAATTTCATTTAATCTTGCAAACTCATCAAGCATAAAATTGCCTAAAACTTCATCACTTATATCTTGTTTATTAAAAGAATAACTTAATATAGTTTCACATGGCTTTTTAAAATCCACAACAAAACCTATACTTTTATTCATCTTTTCTGAAAAAGCATCATACACTAATTTTGCAAAGAGTTTTTCAATTTCTTTTTTACTTACTTTCATGTTAAAAGACTTTCCTGAATGAAAGTTTTTATAAATACTCAAAAGCTGATTATCTATCATAGTAAGATTATTCTTTATAGAGTCCATCATATCCTTTATAAATTTATCAGCAAGTAAATATGTGTTATTTTTATAAATTATTTTATGCTCAATCTCACTCCAAAACACATTTACAAGAGATTTAATTTGAAGTTCAAATTTTACTTCTCTATCTAAATATGCAAAAACTCCATCTATCTTATATATTTCAAATCCATTTTTTTGCTTATTAGGCTGTCTTTCAGACAATTTTAATTTAATATTTTTATTTTCTTTATTATAATAGTTTATTTTATCATCTGTTTTATTAAAATATCTTCTTAAAAGCCTATATATCTTATTTTCATCCTCAATAAATCTACACTCAATTCTTAGTCCTATTAAATCAGATACATTATGAATAAGATTACTTGCCTCCCCATATTTTTTTAAATATCTATTTCTAATTATCTTTTCCCTCAAACTTGATTCTGATTTTATTCTAGAGGTTACATTTATATACTCTTGATTTTTTTCGTCCAAGATATTTTCAAAGTACTCTTCTATTTCATCTGATATAGTTTCTAAAGTTGGAGACATTACCCTCAACATTTCTATAGACTCTTCAATAAAATCAAATTCTTTTAATCCCATAAATTTTTACACTCCTATGTTTAATAACTGTTAGCTATTTCAGTTCTTTATATTTAACTACATTCTTATTTTAACATTTTTTCCTATTATAAGTAAGTATTCTCCAAAAACCTTCATATATATTTCAAATTAGAATTAAAATATCAGATAAAATTAAAAGATTTTGTGATAATAAAGTTATAAAAATAGTGGATTTTTTTTCCTAATACGAGTATACTATAGATATAAATATTTAACTAATTAGTTAAATATTTATATCTATAGTAGGGAGGATATTATGGTAAAAGTATTTAAAGCATTAAGTGATGAAACTAGAAGAGAAATTTTAAAATTGCTTAATGAAAGAGATATGAATGCAGGAGAAATAGCAGGTCATTTTAATATGTCTAAACCAGCAATATCTAAACATTTAGATATTTTAAAAGATGCAGAACTTATTAGTTCAGAAAAAATGGGGCAATTTTTGATTTATTCTATTAATTTATCGGTCCTTCAAGAAGTACTTGGAAACTTCTTGGATATTTTTAAAAAGATATAGGAGGCTATTATGGAAAATATAGGTTTAATATTACTTATAGCATTATTAATTATAAACTATGTAAACGCACCAGAAATTTTAGGTTTTTCAAAAGATAACCCTAAAGTTAAAACTGCAAGAAGGTTACAAATGTTATTTTTAATAGTCGCAGTTGGAAGGTTTATCATTCCTTTACTAGGTATAGATGAGATATTTTCTTATGAAATTAACGACAAAGTATCAGTTATAATAAATGCCATTATAATTATGTATTTTGGTAATTTATTACCTAAGCTACAAATTTATAAGAACATAGATACTAAATGTGCTTGGGCCATTGGAGATGAAAAAATATGGAAAAAGGCAAGTAAGATCTTTGCGTATTTATCATTTGTTATATCTATTGGAATGATTATATTGAGTTTTTATTTTGATTCAGATACAGTCACAACAGCATGCCAGTTCATATGGTTTGCAATACCATTATTATATTTATTACTTCATTATAGAAACAAATTTAGAGCTCCTAGTCCTAAATAAATAGTTGTAAATAAAATAAAGCCACCTCTTCTTAAAAAAAGCTATACTTTATTTTAATATTGAAATGAAGTGTTTATAAAATAAATTGCCACCAAGACATTTATGGTGGCAATTTATTAATAATCATATTTTTAGTATTTTATATAATTTCTAAATATATTAAATTAAATTTTCTTCAATTAAAAACCTATATATATACCTATTGTTAAAAAAACTAAAGATACAGCTGTTAAAATCAGTAATATAGGCATTATAAATTTTACCCATTTTGAAAAAGGAATATGAGCTACTGCAAGTGCTCCCATTAGTACTCCAGATGTTGGAGTTATAAAGTTTGTAAGACCTACCCCAAATTGATAAGCAGTTACTATAACTTGAGCTGATATATTAACTAAATCACCAAGAGGAGCAAGGACAGGCACTGTAAGTGAAGCAAGTCCTGAAGATGATGGAATCAAAAATGCCAACGCAGCTTCCAAGAAAAATGATAGATATACAAATATAACCTTTGGAAGTCCACCTAAAAAGCTTGCTGCAGAATTTAATATAGTATCTATTATAAATCCATTTTGAGCAATTATTACAATTCCACGAGCTAAAGCTATTGCAAGGGCAGCTGATGCTAAATCTTTTGCTCCATCTATGAAACTATCGGAAATTTCACTTTGTGACAATCTACCAACTAATCCAGAAAGTACACCTATCGCAGCAAAACACATTGATATCTCTGGAATATACCATCCTTGACTTAAAACACCCCAAATCATTATTGCCATTCCTATTCCAAATATAGCAAGAACAGATACTTCTTTAAAAGTAAACTCTTTTATTTCAGTTGAAGTATGATTAAGTATTGATTTATTATTTTTATCTATCTCATACACTATTGAGCTTTCAGGGTTTTCTTTAACTTTTTTAGCATAATACATAACAAATGCTATACTGATTAATATATATGCTATAAAAATCACTACTCTATATGCTACTCCTGAACCAGGAGCAAGTTGAGCTAGTGCTTGTGCAATACCAACTGAGAATGGATTTATTGTCGATGCAGCCGCTCCTGCCGCTGCTCCTATAAATACAATCGCAATGGCGGTTAGAGAATCATATCCTAAGGATGTCATAAGTGGAACAAATATCATATAAAATGGTAATGTTTCTTCTGCCATCCCAAATGTAGTACCTCCAAGACCAAATAAAATCATTGATATTGGAATTATAAGTAGTTCTTTTCCTTTAAACTTCGATATAACTGATGCTATTCCTGCTTCTATAGCTCCAGTTCTATTTACAATACCAAAAGCACCTCCAACTATTAAAACAAATCCTACAACTTCTGCTGAATCAATAAAGCCTTCTATGGGTGCTTTAAAAACATCCGTAAATCCTTGAGGATTACTTTCTACACTTTGATAAGTCCCTGATACAACAACCATCCTACCTTCTACATCTTCTCTACTAAATTCACCACTTGGTACTATCCAAGTTAATATTGCCATTAATACTATTAGCAAGAATATAATTGTAAAAGTGTGTGGTATAATAAATCGTTTCTTCTTACTGTCAATCATTATAATGTCCTCCATACTTTACTAAATTTTGAATCTATATAGGATACTTTTTAATCTCTCTGACTAAAGTTTTCCCTTTTTACAATTTTTTATTAGCAAAGATACAAAATAAAAAAGCTCTCTTTTAGATTTTAAAAGATAGCTTTTTTTATTTTTATTCAATTTAAATACTTTACTTTCTATTTTACTAATTGAATTTTTTCATTATAATTTGATATTGTTTCTTCAATATTTTTAGATTTCATTATAGTTGACATTACAGCAAAATCATCACAGTATTTTAATGTTTCTTTGACATTAGATGGTAGGATTCCTCCAAGTGCAATGGTCTTAATATCAGTAATTTTCTTAGCTTCCTTCAAAAGTTCAATTCCTTTTGGCAATAAATTTTCTTTACACTTAGTTTCATATATATGTGATAATGTTATGTAATCTATTTTTATATTTAGTTTTCTTATTATTTCTTCTAGACACTTTACTTCTTCTACTTTATGTAATGACAATCCCAGTATCTTATTTTTATTGAAATTATATCTATTTCCCAGTAAATTCAAAAACAATTTAAATGGAAGATGAATACCTTGACAATCTGTCTTTTCAAAAAATTCTATATTGCTATTTATTATAAAGTTTACTTTAAATCCATCATTATTCTCTTTCTTTTTTATACTATTCTTCAAGCTTTCATCCAATATTTTTTCCTGAAAATTAATATACTTAATTTTATTTTTTATCTTTATATATAAATCTTTTAATGCTTCATATTCTAAATCTTTTTCTCTTATTATAATATTTTCTACACCACTCAATATAGATTCTTTAATAACCTCTAAGTATCGTTCCTCGCTACATAAATTTCTATTTGTTATCAAATACATCTAAAATCTTTCCCAATCTTTAAATACATGTTGATAACCAATTGAATTTAGCATTTTCTCTATATCTTCAACAGTACTTTCATCATTTATTTTGAATTGAGCAGTATCATGTTCATCTTGAGAATGCCCTCCTACATCTGTAGATACACCTGCACTTAATTTAGTTACTCCTAAAGGTACTATATGACTTCTCATTTCCAAATTTTCTCTAGTAGATATATTTAAAGCTGCATGAGGGTCAAACAGCCTCATACAAACCATCGCTTGAACTAAATCAGTGTCGCTTATATCTACTAATTCTTCAAAACAACCTTTGAATGGTCTCATTCTTGGTGTTGAATATGAAAGCTCAATATGAGGATATTTTGTTTTTAGATATTTCCCATGCAATATTGTAAAGAAGGTCTCTTTTCTAAAATCATTTAATCCTAAAAGTGCTCCTATTGATAGAGTTCTCATACCTGCCTTTGCTCCTCTTTCAGGAGCATCTAATCTAAATTTATAATTTGATTTTGGCCCTTTTAAATGAACTCTTTTATATATTTTCTCATCATAAGTTTCTTGGTATACAGTTAGACCTTCAACTCCTTTGTCTACAATATACTTATATTCATCTATTTCCATTGGATATACTTCAATTCCTATAGATGGAAATTTATCTCTTAATATTTCTATAGCCTCACCTATATATTCTACACTTGAATGAAAACTACTTTCACCAGTTAAAACAAGTAGATGTTTGAAACCTTCTTTTGAAATTTCATTTCCTTCCTCTCTGATTTCATCCATAGTTAGTTTTTTTCTTTTTATTCCACTTTTTATATTGTAACTACAATAAACACATTGATTTACACAATAATTTGCTATGTACATTGGTGTATATAGGCAGACTGTCTTTCCAAAATATTGAACACTTAATTTATGTGCTTTTTGTGCCATAGCTTCTAAATGTTTTACAGCAGTTTTAGAAAGTAAATTTAATATATCAAAATCCTCAAGTTTGTCTTTTGATAAACTTCTTAAAACATCATTGTCTGTAACATTATTTAAATATCCATCAAAATCAAAATCCCTATATTTTTCTATTACCTCATAAAAACTCATCATCAATCACCACTTTCTATAAATTGCCTAAAAAACCTGTTAAAGGAGAAGATGCATTTGCAAATTCTGATACACTTCCTGCTTTTGCTATATAAGCTTCTCGTCCACCTTCTACAGCTAACTTAAATGCTCTAGCCATTTGCACAGGGTCACCTGCTGAAGCTATAGCAGTATTAACAAGCACTGCATCAGCTCCCATTTCCATAGCTTCCATAGCTTGAGATGGTTTACCAATACCTGCATCAACTATTATTGGTATATCTAATTCATCTATCATTATTTTTATCATTTCTTTCATTTGAAGACCTCTATTTGAACCAATTGGAGCACCAAGAGGCATAACTGCTGCTGCTTTAGCTTCTATAAGTCTTCTTCCAGCATAAAGGTCTGGTGTCATATATGGAAGTACTATAAATCCTTCATCAGCAAGTATTTTTGTAGCTTTTATAGTTTCTTCATTATCAGGAAGTAAGTATCTAGTATCTGATATTACTTCTATTTTTACAAAGTCTCCACAACCCATTTTTCTAGATATTCTAGCTATTCTTACAGCTTCTTCTGCATTAGTAGCTCCTGATGTGTTTGGAAGTATAGTCATTTCTTTTGGAATATATGTTAAGATATTTTCTTGTTTATTATCTAAATCTACTCTTCTAAGTGCCATTGTTATTATTTCGCTTCCACTTTCTTTGATTACTTTAGGCAATATATCATTTGAGCCATATTTACCTGTTCCAACCAATAATCTGCTATTGAATTCATGTCCTCCAAGTACTAATTTATCCATTTTCTTTCCTCCCCATCTTATTTTTTTCAATTTTCAATCTTTTTATTTTCTGATTCACGTATTTATATATCTATAAGTATTTTTGTTGCCAAATTTGCCATATGATTTGCACAAATAGCAACTCTTGGAGCCATAAGTCCCTCTCCAATTTTAGCTTCATTTACAAAATCTCCACATATATAAAATCTATCTCTTATTTTCTTAGTAGTTATTATATTTGAATCATAGTAACCTGCCATACCTGATGATGCTATCAAATATTTATCTTTCAAATTTATTAAGATATAATTACAAACTTGTGCTTTACATGAAGCATCATCAAAAGCTTCAATTATCAAATCTGCCTCTTTAAGTATATCCATATTATATTTATTTAAAAAAATATTTTGCTTTTTTAATTTTATAAATGGATTAATTTTTGTTATATTTTCAACCATAGCATCTGTTTTTAGTTTTCCTATATCATCTATAAAGTATTGCTGTCTATTTAAGTTAGATGGCTCCACAACATCATAATCTATAAGTAGAAGTTCTCCAACTCCAATTCGAGCTAAAGAGATAGCTATATTGGACCCAAGTCCACCTAGTCCCAATATAGCAACTCTTCCTTTTTTTAATTTATTATGCACATTTGGAGTATGTCTAGCTATCAACAAGCTTTCTAACTCATCAAAAGAAGGTTTAACCCCTTTTTGTATAAGTGTTAATTTATCATTTTCAGAAAGGGGAATGTCAGCTTTAATTGGATATCCATTCAACACCAATACATCACATTT
Organism: Clostridioides sp. ES-S-0001-03; assembly: GCF_020676075.1. Lineage (NCBI taxonomy): Bacteria > Bacillati > Bacillota > Clostridia > Peptostreptococcales > Peptostreptococcaceae > Clostridioides > Clostridioides sp. ES-S-0001-03. The sequence goes on from NZ_JACVWJ010000006.1 coordinate 247,283, forward strand.
ATGATTATATTTATCTCTAACTTTATAGGCAGTTGTATTTTTTTCAACATCTGTTAATACTTCATTTACAAATATTTTTATTTTAACCACCTCCAATAAAGCTAATAAGTTCTACAACATCTTCATCCTTTAATATATATGTATTGTAATTGGATTCTTCAATTATTTCTAGATTTATCTCAACTACAACTCTATCGCTCTTCAAATTATATTTATTCAACAAATCTATAACAGTTAAGTTTTCTTTGAATTCAACATTCTTTCCATTAACCTTCACTAAATCACCTCCTCATTTTGACTTTATTCAACTAATGCTCTGCACAAATTATATTAAATTAAGTTCCTCATTGTTTAATATTTTTTTAACTGTTCTCATTGAACACATTTTTCCACACATAGTACAACTATCTTCATGAGTCGGAGTTGACTCATCTCTATATCTTTTAGCTTTTTCAGGGTCTATTGCAAGTCTAAACATTTCACACCAATCTAAATCTGCTCTAGCTTTACTCATTTTGTTATCCCATTCACGAGCTCCTTTAACATTCTTAGCTATATCTCCTGCATGAGCAGCTATTTTAGCAGCTATTATCCCTTCTTTCATATCATCTAAATTAGGTAATCTTAAATGTTCTGCTGGAGTTACATAGCATAAGAAGTCTACTCCTTTAGCACATGCTAATGCTCCTCCTATTGCACTAGTTATATGGTCATAACCTGGGGCTATATCTGTAACCAATGGACCAAGAACATAAAAAGGTGCTCCATGACATAGTCTTTTTTCTAACACTACATTTGCTTCTATTTCATCAATAGCCATATGACCAGGTCCTTCTATCATGACTTGTACATTTCTTTCCCATGCTCTTTTAGTAAGCTCTCCTAATACTACAAGTTCTTGAATCTGAACTCCATCTGTAGAATCTTTTATACAACCAGGTCTACATGCATCCCCCAAACTTAATGTAACATCATACTCTTCACATATATCTAAAATCTTATCAAAATTAGTATAAATAGGATTTTCTTTATTATTTAACTCCATCCAAGCAAATAATAGTGAACCTCCACGAGATACTATATGAGTTAATCTTTCATGATTTTTTATCTTTTGACAAACACTTCTAGTAAGACCAGCATGTATAGTAATAAAATCAACTCCGTCAATAGCATGTTGTCTTATTACATTTAAAAATTCTTCTTCTGTTATATCCTTTAGTTCTTTTTCTAAATACCCTACTGCATCATACATAGGAACCGAACCTATCATTGCAGGTGACATTTCAACAACTTTTTCTCTAAATTCTCTAGTTTTTCCATAGTTACTCAAATCCATTATTGCTTCAGCTTTCATGTCTATTGCCACTTTAACTTTTTCAAGTTCATTTTCTATATTCTTACAATCTCTTGAAATTCCTAAGTTTACATTTATCTTTGTTCTTAAATTTTTACCTACACCTTCTGCACTTAAGGATTTATGATTTTTGTTAGCAGGTATAACAACTTGTCCCTTTGCTATTAATTCTCTTAATTCATTTACATCTACTTGTTCCTTTTGAGAAACGATTTCCATTTCTTTAGTTATTATGCCTTTTCTAGCAGCATCCATTTGCGTTGTATAATTCATATTACATTCCTCCAAGATTAAAGTTATAGTTTTTAACAATAAAAAAAGTGCTTTTCCTTGTTTTGGAAAGCACTCTTATAATCATATATACACTTAGACAAATTTCTCACTATGCAGAATAATTTATCTATTTATATAACAAAATTATATTACAAAGCTTCCCTTCGCAAGCATTATCTTGATCAGGTTATTAGGGTTTGTAAGTTACGGCTTTATCTCTCAGCTAGCCAATTCTAGCGCCCCTAGCTCTAAATTTTTATCATTTTTACAAATTCAGTATAACACAGCAAAAATATTAGTTCAACATAATAATACAAATTTTATATTTTAATCCAGCTAACTTTACTCCAATGATGCACCTTTTTTCGAATTTTCAAGATAAGATTTAAGTATAACAGCCCTTATATTTTCATACTTTATTGAATCTGGAAGTTTTCTTTTTATGTTATTTAAATTTTCATAACCTACTTCTTCACATACTTCTAAAATCATCTTCCTTTCATCTTCACTATAAAAATTTTCTAAATCTAATGTAAATGATATACTTTGCCCATCTTTTAAATAATCATATACATATCCAATAACTGTAGATAGGGAGACTTCTATTTCTTGACTTACACTTTGTATATCCTTACCTTGATTTAACAAATCTAGTGCTATTTCATTGTTTTTTCTGCTTTCTCCATCTAGTATCAATTTTCTTTTTTTCTTTTTCTCCCAAGTAACATCAATACTATTTTCTTTTACATAATGTTTAACTTCATCTAAAATACTAGCCCCATACTTTTCAATTTTTACTTCACCTATACCAGAAATATCCTTTAATTGTTCTTTATCAATAGGATATCTTCCACTTATTTCTTTCAAAGCCTTATTAGTTAAAATCATGTATGGAAGTAATTTTTCTTTTTTAGCATATTCTTCTCTAATATTTATTAGCCTTTCATATAAAGCTTTATCTGTATTAACTTCAAGAAATTCACTATTGACATTCATTAAATCGACATTTTTTTCTTTGTCTTTTTTATCTATATTGTTTTTTTCGACATATTCTTTGATTAGTGTTTCAAAATCTTCACCATATTTTTGATATTTAATTTCTCCTACTCCAGATATATTTAGCATTTCTTCTTTATTGACTGGATAACTACTAGACATAGCTCTAAGTGTTCCATCTCCAAAAACCATATATGGAGCTATTCTTTCTTCACTTGCAATTAAGTGTCTTAATTCTCTTAAAGCACTATATAATTCATCTTCTATTTCTAGAGATTTTGTCATTACAATTTCCTTAAATTCTACCTTTACCTCGCCCTTCAAAACTTTCATAGACATATCATTTAATCTTATAGTTGGGTAACTTCCTCTGTTTCCGCTACCTAAAGTTTCGACTAAATCTAAAAAACCATGAGAAACTAATGTATTTATAAAATTCTTCAAGTCTTCACTTGAATAATCTCTCATAATATTATATGTAGACAAAGTATCTAAACCAAGTTGTAAAATTTTTTTGTTTTTAGACCCTCTAAGTACATCTACAATAGTAGTAACACCATAACTTCTTTTCATTCTAGCTACACATGAAATAACTTTTTGAGCATCTATAGTTTTATCCACTATTTCTCCTTCAACTAAACAATTACTACAGTTATTACAGTTTTCTATATAATTTTCTCCAAAGTAATTTAATATTGTCCTCCTATAGCATGAATTACTATAAACTAAATCAATCATATGCTGAAGTTTTTTATGTTGAAATAATTTTCTTTCAGGATTTTCAACACCAATATCTATTAAATATTTTTGTATATGTACATCTCCTGGAGAAAATAAAAGTATACATTCACTTTTTTCTCCATCCCTACCAGCTCTCCCTATTTCTTGGTAGTAATTTTCTACACTTTGAGGCATATTGTAGTGTATAACCCATCTTATATTGGGCTTATCAATACCCATCCCAAATGCATTTGTTGCTATCATTATATCTATATTATCATTTATAAAATCTTCTTGATTCTTATTTCTTTCATTTTTAGATAAACCTGCATGGTATTTTGATACAGATATATTTCTCTTTGCCAAGCCATTATAAATATTTTCAACTTCTTTTCTAGTAGCTGTATATATAATTCCAGACTCATTTTTATGATTTTGAATATAGTCCAAAATATATTTATTTTTACTAGATGATTTCACTATATTTATTGCTAGATTTTCTCTATCAAACCCTGTTATGTAACAATCTGGACTCTCTAAACACAATAAATTTATTATATCAGCTCTTACCTCTTCTGATGCAGTAGCTGTAAAGGCTGTGACTATAGGTCTTTTAGACAAACTATTGATAAACGTAGAAATCCTTCTATAACTCAGTCTAAAATCATGTCCCCATTGAGATACACAATGTGCTTCATCTATTGCAATTTGACTTATGTCATTATTATTTATTAGTTCAAGAAATTCTTGGGTATCTAATCTTTCTGGAGCAATATAAAGTATTTTATAAGTATTTTTTCTAATATTACTTAATATTTCATTAAATTCTTTGTTTCCCAATGAACTATTTATAAAAGCAGCATTGATTCCCATGGCTTTTAAAGCATCTACTTGGTCTTTCATAAGAGATATAAGTGGTGAAATCACTACTGTCATCCCATCTAATATCAATGCTGGAAGTTGATAACATATAGATTTTCCTCCTCCAGTTGGCATTATAGCTAATACATCTTTTTTATTCAAAATAGAATTTATTATGGACTCTTGGCCTTTTCTAAAACTTGTATATCCATAGTATTTTGATAATATTTCTAAAGGTTTTTTATTCATATATTTCTCTCCCAATTCAAATTAATTAAACTTCTTTTCTGATTATGTTCAAATTTTTATTTTTATATTCACAATCGCATTATTCCAAAGTTTCTAGCTGTTATATATTATATATTAACATATATTTTTAAAAAAATAGTTTGCAAAGTAAAATAATTTATGATACATTTTAAATATAAATTTAATACTTAATCTTCGGGGTAGGGTGAAATTCCCAATCGGCGGTATAGCCCGCGAGCTGAGTTAAAACTTGGTTGATTTGGTTAAATTCCAAAGCCGACAGTAAAGTCTGGATGGAAGAAGATATATACTAAATAAGTGTTTTTGTAGAGCCGTTTTGCTATACATTTATACAATATTTATTGTAGATTATTCTAAACCCCGAGTTAATTCTCGGGGTTTTTTGTTTGAAAATTATCTAAGTTTAAATAGGAGGTGTAAATATTGTGAAATTTATAAGTCAAAAAGAGAAAGATATTTATTATATGAAAAAAGCTATTGAATTAGCCAAAAATGGAGAAGGTTTTGTAAATCCAAATCCATTAGTGGGATGTGTAATCGTTAAAGATGATGACATAATAGGTAAAGGATATCATGAGAGATTTGGCTCTAATCACGCTGAAATAAATGCTATAAATAGTGCTAATCAAAGTTTAAAAGACACTACCCTTTATGTAAATTTAGAACCCTGTTCTCATTATGGCAAAACACCTCCTTGTGTAGATAAAATTATTCAAAATAAGATTAAGAGAGTCGTAATATCTACATTAGACCCAAATCCAATCGTTTGTGGTAATGGAGTAAAAAAACTAAGAGACAATAACATTGATGTTACTGTAGGTATATTAGAAAAAGAAGCAAAACAATTAAATGAAATATTTTTTTACTATATAAAAACAAAAAAACCTCTTTGTATTGTAAAATCAGCAGTAAGTTTAGATGGCAAGATTGCCACAAAATCGCTAGAATCAAAATGGATATCTAATGAATCATCAAGATATCTAACTCATAAGTATAGAAATAAATATCAAGGTATAATGGTTGGGATAAACACAGTTTTAAATGATAATCCATTGCTAACTTGCAGACTTAACCAAGAAAATGTATCTCACCCTGTAAGAATAATAATAGACACAAACTTAAAATTGCCAGTTGATAGCAAATTAGTTAAAGATAAAAACAATAAAACTATAGTTTTTACGTGTTGTGAAGATAGTGAAAAATCATTAGTTCTAAGAAAAAATAATATTGAAGTAGTACTTTCTCCTAAAAAAAATAATATAGTAGATTTAGAATTTGTAATGTATAAATTAGGAGAATTAAAAATTGATTCTGTTTTAGTTGAAGGTGGTGCTACACTTAATGACAGTCTATTTAGAAACAATTTAGTTGACAAAGTCAAATTGTTTTTATCACCTAAAATTATAGGTGGAAAAGATGCTCCTACTTTCGTTTCTGGAGATGGAATAGATTACTTATCAGATGCTATACAATTAGAAATTAAGAATGTAACTTTAATAGATGGCGATATTTTGGTAGAGTCTGATGTTTTAAATTAAATTTATAAATATACACGTCTAGGAGGTTAAAATGTTTACTGGCATAGTAGAAGAAGTTGGAATACTTAGAAAAATTACTGCTAATGGCAAAAGTGGAAAAGTCACCATACAATCAAATAAAATACTAGATGGTACAAATCTTGGAGATAGTATTGCTGTAAATGGAGTTTGCTTAACTGTTTCAAGTTTAGGTAAAAATGAATTTACTGCTGATGTCATGATGGAAACAGTCCGTTCCACAAATTTAAGTTCATTAAATCCAAGTGATGAAGTAAATCTTGAAAGAGCTATGAGTCTTTCTTCTAGATTTGGTGGACACCTAGTAACAGGTCATGTTGATAGTAAAGGTACTATTTGTAAATTTGAAAAAGATGAAAATGCAGTTTTAATAAGCATACAACCGTCCAAAGAACTTTTATCAACAATGATACACAAAGGTTCTGTTGCTATTGATGGTGTAAGTCTAACTATAGCTTATTTAGATGATGAGATATTTAAGGTTTCGGTTATACCTCATACTAAATTTAACACTACTCTCTTGACAAAGAATATTGGAGACTTTGTCAATTTAGAAAGTGATGTAATTGGAAAGTATGTTAATAATTTTCTTGTAAAAAACTACAAGGAATTAAATTCTAATAGTAGTAACTATAAATCAAATATAGATAAAGAATTTTTATTTAAAAATGGTTTTTAAAAATAATAAAAGGAGTGAATTACATGTTTAACACTATTAAAGAAGCTATTAATGATATCAAAAATGGAAAAATGGTAATCGTAGTTGATGATGAAAGCAGAGAAAATGAAGGAGATTTATTGATGGCAGCTGAAATGGCTACACCTGAGACAATAAACTTTATGGCTACATATGGTAGGGGCCTTATTTGTCTTCCTGCTACTGAAGAAAAATTTAAAAGTCTAAATATACCTCTTATGGTTAAAGAAAATACAGACACATTTCAAACTGCATTTACTGTCACTATAGATGGAATAGATACTTTAACAGGTATATCTGCATATGAGAGAGCTGAAACTGTCAAACTATTCTGTAATGAAAGTTCCACAAGTAAAGATTTTAAAACACCTGGACATGTATTTCCATTAATAGCAAAAACTGGAGGTGTCCTAGTTAGAGATGGTCACACAGAAGCTTCTGTAGACCTTGCTAGACTTGCAGGATTTAAAGAAATTGGTCTTATCTGCGAAATAATGAAAGATGATGGTACAATGGCAAGAGTTGATGATTTAATGATATTTAAAGAAAAACATAATTTAAAAATAATTACTATAAAAGACTTGATAGAATATCGAAAAAGAAATGAAACCACTATAGAAAAAATTTCTAGTGCTTTTCTTCCAACAAAATATGGAAATTTTGAAATAATAGGATATAAAGATATTTACTCAAATGAAGAACACATTGCCCTTACTTATGGAAATGTAAATGAAGAAAATACACTAGTCAGACTTCATTCTGAATGTTTAACAGGTGATGTATTTCATTCTTTAAAATGTGATTGTGGATTACAGTTAGAAACTTCTATGAAAAAAATTGTAGAAAATGGAAGTGGTGTTTTAATTTATATGAAACAGGAAGGCAGAGGTATTGGGCTTTTAAATAAAATTAAAGCTTATAAACTTCAAGAAGAAGGTTATGATACTGTTGAAGCAAATTTAATGCTTGGATTTGAAGAAGATATGAGGGATTTTTATATCGCTGCTCAGATATTAAAAAATTTACATATAAAAAGTATAAACCTTTTAAGTAATAATCCTGACAAAATAAATCAATTGGAAAAATATGGAATAAAAATTGAACATAGAGTTCCTATTAATGAAGAAATTAATGATTTTAATAAATTATATCTGAAAACTAAGAAGGATAAAATGGGACATCTATTAGATATTATATAGCTAATGGTATTTAATTTTTATTCTACTAAGTAATTTTATTACAATAATATGCATATATACTAAAAATATAGATTTATAACCTAAATAAAATTGGAGGAAATAAAAATGATATATGAAGGAAAACTTATTGGAAAAGATTTAAAAATAGGTATAATAAACTCTCGTTTTAATGAATTTATAACATCAAAACTTTTATCTGGTGCTCAAGATTGCCTTTTAAGACACGATGTTACTCAGGAAAATATAGAAGTGGTTTGGGTACCTGGAGCTTTTGAGATTCCTCTCGTTGCTCAAAAAATGTCTAAGAATGGTAAGTATGATGCGATAATATGTTTAGGATGTGTTATAAGAGGTGCTACTTCTCATTATGATTATGTATGTAGCGAAGTATCTAAAGGCATTGCAAAAGTATCTTTGGATAATGAATTACCTGTTATATTTGGAATAGTAACAACAGAAAATATTGAACAAGCTATTGAAAGAGCTGGCACAAAAGCTGGAAATAAAGGATATGATTGTGCTATGAATGCACTAGAAATGGCAAACCTATTTAAGGTTCTAGATTAAATACCTTTATTGATTAAATAGTGGAAATTAAAATAGAGACTATAAAATACTATTAAGTACCAATATGGCAAAGCATACTTGTCTTTTGGTACTTAATAATTTTAAAGATAATTATCTATTTGAACAACCTTACCCATATCTTCATATTCATTAGAAATACCAACACTATTCACGTATATTTTGAAATTAGAATATATACAATCATTATGTAAATTTTTAAGGACACAAGATAGATTTTTAGTGTTAAATTCCCTGTAATCTAGGAAATATAAGTTAATAATAAAAAATACTTTTAAAAGCTTAAAATAACTACAAATATAAATCTAAATATAAAATACCATAAATTTGTACATATTACTATCAAAGCTATCGTTTTTATTTATAGCATATATTAATGTTATATTAATTATCTATTTTATTATTTTCTCGATTAATTATACAATATAATTAAGTAAGCAATAATAAACTATAAATGAACACCATAATTTAATGGTTGTTTATTGAATATTTATGGGGGACTGAATTATGAAAACAAGTTCAATACAAGATTTAACACTAGAAAAACGTAACCTTATAAAAAAATATTCTCTTACTTTGAATGAAGATTTAATTTGGGAATTTAAACACGATAAATACCACACTGTAAAATACTTCACACACAAGTTTGCAGTTAAAGAATCTATATTTGCTCTTTTATTCAATATACACAGATTATGTTATGCTAAAATAAAATACTTTGAATCAAATTTTTCAAAATATGAACCTTATAAATACAACTATCAAGAAGGATTTGTTAAATGTGAAATATATGATATGAGTTTTATGTTGCATAAATATAGCAACATGATGATAGACTTAAGAAATTTACAAGAAATCAAAAATATAGAAGAGTTTAGATTATTTTGTGATTACTTAGAAAGCTTTGAAGATAACTTACAAGATTTAATTGTGTAGTATTTAAAAAGAGAGGTTTTAATATATTATTTATGATAACTAAATTATATTAAAATACTAAAAACTCTTAATAAAATATAATATACTTGATATAAAAAAATATTACTGGAATTAAAAATTCCAGTAATATAAGTTAACTAAAATACTATATTCACATAAATTAAATACATTCTAATCTATCAAAATTACTTTATAATTTTCATACTACTTTTTATCCTAAACGTTCATCAGATAATTCAGTATGCCACTCTGATACATTTTCCAGTCCTTCTATTTCATCTGCAATAAATACAGGGTCTTTTATTCCAGATTTTTTTTGGCTTGTATAGTCTTTTAAAGCAATAAATGCGTACTTACCTAAAAGAGTTATTGCTATTAAGTTTATTATAGCCATCAGTGCCATAAATAAATCTGCTAAATTCCAGACTACTTCTACTTGAGTAAGAGAACCAAATAAAACCATACCTACAACGAAAACTCTAAATACATTAAGTTTAATTTTACTTCCACTCATAAACTCCATATTTGATTCTCCATAGTAATAATTTCCTACTATAGAACTAAATGCAAATAAGAATATACAAACTGCTATAAAAATATTTCCTATTGGACCTATATGGTGAGTTAAAGCTTCTTGAGCTAATTCAATTCCTGTTGCTCCACTACTAGCATAATCTGAATATAATAATACCATGAATGCTGTACAACTACATATAATTATAGTATCTGTAAAAACACCTAGAGATTGGATTAAACCTTGTTTTACAGGGTGAGTTACATGTGCTGTTGCAGCAGCATTAGGTGCACTACCCATTCCTGCTTCATTAGAAAATAAACCTCTTTTTACTCCAGTCATTACAACTCCCATAAATGTACCAATTGCCATTCCTCTAAAATCAAATGCGCTTTCTACTATTAATGATATAACTCCTGGTATTTCTGTTATATTCATTACAACTATAGCTAAAGCAACTAATATGTATAATCCTGCAAATACAGGAACTATTATTTCTGAAACTTTTGCTATTCTATGAACACCACCAAAAATAACTATTGCTGTTAAAATTCCAAGACCTATTCCCATAGCCATTTTACTTATACCAAATGCATTATTAAATGCCAATGAAACAGTATTTGCTTGAACTGCATTGAATACAAATCCATAACAGATAGTTATAAGTATTGAAAATAAAACACCCATCCATCTTTTATTTAAACCTTGTTCCATATAATAAGCTGGTCCACCTCTAAAAGCTGGTCCATTCTTAACTTTATAAATTTGAGCCAATGTACTCTCCACAAAACTTGAAGCAGAACCAATTAAAGCTATAAGCCACATCCAAAATACAGCACCAGGACCTCCTGCTACTACTGCAATTGCTATCCCTGCTATATTTCCAGTACCAACTCTTGAAGATGTACTTATACAAAAGGCTTGAAATGAAGATATTTTTCCTTCTTTTTTTGCATTTTTATTTGCTGCACCATCACCTAAAAGCCTAAACATTTCTATAAAATATCTGAATTGTACAAAATTTGTTTTAATAGTAAAGTAAATACCAATTACAACTAACATTATAATTAGAATATAAGACCATAAGTAATTGTTTACAAATACTACTGCATTGTTAATGCCTGTTAAAATACCATTTAAAAAATCCATTTTATTAATTACCCCCTGTTAATATTGTTTTCTCAATAAATCTTAAAATCAAAAAAATGCATAATTCCTTGTGAAAAATTCATTAATTTAATTATAATATTTATAAAATTAAATTACAAGGTTTAAAATGAATAATTTCTTTAATAAATTGCAGTTTTATCTTTGAATTCAACTTTATTTTATTAATTTTATAACTTAGATGTAATTAATACTTTATATTGCTTATCAAATACAATAAATTATACTTTTGAAGTATATTTTTTCGTTTGTCGTTTAATATTATAAGTAATGATATGATTTTAAAATTTATTTAAATAACAAAAATTTTCTCTAAATTCTGTTAATTTTTTAAAAACTTTGTTAAATAATATACTTTTATACATCCATTGAAAAAACTAGAAAAAAGTAATACTATATATAGTACTAGCATTAGACACAAAAGAATACAAATGGAGGTACTTATATTATGGAATTTCAACAAATAATAGCTATATGTATATTTTTAATAGTTATGGCAGCTATTATTACAGAAAAGGTAAACAGATCTGTAGCAGCGGTTGGTGGTGCACTATTAATGATAATATTCAATATACTTACACTTGATGAAGGATTAAGCCATATAGACTTCAATACTATTGGAGTATTGGTTGGTATGATGCTATTTGTTGCTGTTGTTAAAAACTCAGGACTATTTGAATATATAGCTATTTGGACTGCAAAAAAAGCTAAAGGTGATCCATGGAGAATAATGATTTGTTTTGCTATTATAACAGCTATTTTATCTGCTGTATTAGATAATGTTACTACTGTTTTACTTATAGGTCCAATGACTATAGTTATTACACAAATTCTAGGACTTAATCCAGTTCCATTTTTAATAACACAAATTTTAGCTTCAAATATCGGAGGTACATCTACTCTTATAGGTGACCCTCCAAATATTATGATTGGTAGTGCTGCCAATCTTAGTTTCATGGATTTTGTAATAAATTTAGGACCTGCTGTTATAGTAATACTTATTATAACAATAATATGTTTTAAATTTATTTATGGAAAAGAACTTGTTGTAGATGATAAAGCCAAAGAAGTAATATTAAAGCTTGATGAAAAAAAATCTATTAAAGATAAACCCTTACTTATAAAAAGTCTTCTTTTAATAGCATTTATACTCTTTGGTTTTATGTTTCATAGCACAATCCATATAGATTCTTCTGTTGTAGCATTAACTGGTGCATCTATAATGCTTCTTATAGGAAAACAAGATGTAGATGAAATTATGGCAGGTATTGAATGGTCTACAATCTTATTCTTTATGGGATTATTTGTAGTAGTTGGTGGATTAGTAGAAGTGGGTATAATAAATAAATTAGCTCAAGCATTGATTGGACTTACAGAGGGCCATATTGTATTTACAATGTTATTAATATTATGGTTATCAGCAATAGTTTCTTCATTCTTAGATAATATTCCGTTTGTTGCAACATTAATTCCACTTATTTTGACTATGCAAGCTGAAGGAATTGATGTAATGCCACTATGGTGGGCAACATCCCTTGGAGCTTGTCTTGGAGGTAATGGGACACTTATTGGAGCCTCTGCCAATGTTGTACTAGCAGGTATAGGCAATAAGCATGGTCATCCTATATCTTTTAAAGAGTATTTTAAGATAGGTTTTCCACTTATGATTATATCTATTATTATATCTACTGTTTATTTAATTATAAAATTTTAGAAAATATAGTATAATAGTATTAAAGGGGATGTGTATATATGAATATTAATACTGTTCAAGGAGATTCAATTGAAGTTCTTTTAAGACAACTTGGAGCTACAAAAATATCAAAAGTAAGTAGTACATTATATTTTATTAAGTTTGATTTAGGAGACAACTGGGAAATATCTTATACTTATAATATTAATGCTAAAGATCAATATTTTTTACAAAGAATTGAACCATATCCTATTGGTAGAGGTCTATTTAATGATGAATATGAAATAATATCATTTATATCAAAGGATTTAAACAAATTTCTAAATGCTAAAAATAGTAGTAACTTTAAAACTTTTGTTGAAGTTACTAGAAAAGTCAATTCTATTATTGATAATGTAGAAGAGTTATTTTTAAACTATAATGTAGATGGAGATGATTTAAAAACACTCAATAAAGAACTTAACGATATATTAAATGATATTAACTATATAGAAAAGCATACAAAGAAAATCTAAAGTAAGATACTTATAAATTTAAGGTTATATATAAAAACTTTGTACAACCTCAAAATTTAATACTAAATATAAAGAATCTTATTTGTTAAAATGATAAAATAGCTGATGAAGCATATGCTTCATCAGCTATCTTGTTTTTAATGATGCCCACATCCATCGTGTGAACAAGTATGATTTGATGGAAATTCTACTAATTTTCCATCTTTAAGTAAGTCCAAATTACCACTGATAGTATCAGCTTCAGCTCTATAAACTTTTATTCCCATACTATTTAATTTAACTATGGCACCTTGCCCTATTCCTCCAACTACTACTGCATCTACAACTGTACCTGATAATGCTTTTATTGGTTGGCATTTCCCATGTTCATGACCTAAATCTCCATTGTCTAAAGATTTAACTTCTCCACTTTCTAAGTCACACACAACAAAGATTGGTGCAGAACCAAAATGACCATATGGTTTACTATCTAATCCTTTATTTTCTTCTACTGGTATACATACTTTCATTATTATTTCTCCCTTCTCTTGCAACATTTTTTCATAGATTTACATTCTTTACTGCATCCTAGATGTATTGTATTTATATCAAATACATCTATAAAGCTTTCACTAGAATTACTTAACATAGAATTTATAAAATCCATACATATGTTAAACACTTCTTTGTTAATATGATATAAAACATAGTATCCTTCTTTATATCCTGTTATTATGCCAATTTCTTTTAATATTTTTATATGTTGTGAAACAGCAGAATCTGAAATTCCTAAATATTTAGAAATTCCTTTTTGGCAGATATTTCTTTTAGATACTAATATAAGTATGTTAAGTCTAGTTTCATCACTCAATGCTTTAAATATTTTAACCAAATTTTCCATAAAGACCTCTTTTTGATTAAGTAATTACTTAATTAAATTATAGTACTCTTAATTAGATTTTTCAACTATTATTTTGAAATTTTGGAACTTATTATAAATAATTCTAATTATTTCTATATATATTTCAATTGCCAATTTAAATCTATCAAAATAAACATACCTAGAGATACATCTCTAATGTATCTTGAAGTAAAATAATAATATACAAATAAAAAACTGTCTAAAATAATTATATTATTTTAAGACAGTTTTTTATTTGTATATTTAAAAATTTACTTACTAATTATACTAAGCTCTTTTTAATTTATCTAGATAATAAACAGCATTTAATGCTGCTATTTGACCTTGCCCAGCTGCTTTGATATAAGAATAGGGTTTACCTACACAGTCTCCTGCGGCAAAACATCCTTCTATATTAGTTTTCATATTATTGTCAACCTTAATATGGATACCATCAATTTCTATTCCAGGAATCAATGTACTTGGAGCTGTGCTATCTTTTATAACGAATACTCCATCAACTTCAATATGATTTTCTTTAAAAGATATCTTATTTACAAGTTTATCTCCATCTATTTGCACTGGTCTATCATGTATAATCTCAATAGAATCATCTAAATTATCTGAACTTCTCATAAGGTTTTCTTTTTTATACATAGGTATAAAATAAGTTTTTGAAGTAAGTTCACTTAAGAAATTTGCCTCTTCTTTAGATTCTTCATTATATCCTATAACTGCTACTTTTTTATTTCTATAAAGTGGTGCATCGCATGTAGCACAATATCCTACTCCTCTTCCTAGAAATTCTTCTTCACCTTTTATTGGTCTAGTATATTCTACACCAGTTGCAAGGATTACAGTAGTAGCTTCATACATATCATTTCCAGACATTATTGCAAAGTATTCTCCCATAGCATAAATATTATTTATTCTTTTATTTTCAATTGAAATATCCATGTTATCTATATGGGATTTAAATTTGTCTTTTAATTCATCTCCACTTATATCATAAAAACCTAAATAATTATCTATTGAAGGAGCTTTAACAAGCTTATTGCTTAAATTATCATTGCCAAACATAATCATTGTTTTATTTCTTATTTTTGCATTTATAGCAGCAGATAATCCTGCTGGACCACTACCTATTATAGCTATGTCATATCTCATAATATTCACCCATTTTTATAAATATGATTTTACTTTCATCTCAATTTTGTTCTTAGGCATAAATCCAATTAGAGTTTCAACTGGCTCTCCATCTTTAAATATAATCATAGTTGGTACTGTAGATACACTAAATTGTTGAGCTATTTCTAAGCTTTCATCTATATCAACTTTTACAAATCTAGCTTCGTCTTTCATCTCTTCGCCTAATTCTGCAAATACAGGTCCTAACATATTACAAGGTCCACACCAAGTTGCAAAGAAATCTACTACAACTACTCCTTTACTACCTTCAACACTACTTCTAAATTCAGATGTATTTATAATTTTTGCCATTTTTTTAATCCTCCTAAAAATTTATTATCCTTATAATTATACTATGAAATTTATAAATATAATTTTACTTTTATAAATTCTTTTATATTTTATTTTATACTATTAGTATACCCATTCTTTATTTGTAAAAACAGATTTTTATATTTTTATTATTTTAATTTTTTTGGTATTGATATTTCAAATGTAGTTCCAATACCTATATCAGAAGTTACATCTATTTCGATAGATAAATTCAAGCTAATCATATGTGCTATTGAAAGACCTATTCCAGAACCTTCTAAATCTTTATTTCTCACATTTTCACTTCTAAAAAATCTGTCAAATATAAAAGGCATTTCTTCTTTTTTTATACCTATACCAGTATCTCTTATAAGTAATGTTACTTCATCTTCCACATCTTCTTTTAATTCTAATACTATCTCATCACCTAGTTTAGTATATTTAAAAGCATTATCAATAAAAATTAATATAAGTTGTCTCAATTTATTTTTATCTGTTATTATAACTTTATTCTTTAATTCAGAGTTAAATGTAAATTTTTTTTCTTGAAACTCAGCAATATCCACATAATCTTCTGATATTTCTTCTAGTAATTTTTCTAAATCAATTTCCTCCAAGTTAACTTTAACAATAGAATCTTCCTTAGTAAGAGATAGTAAATCCGTTATCATCTTTTTAAGTCTTCTAGTTTCTTTCATTGCAGTAGCTATTGTTTCAACTTCATCATTTACTGTATTTTCTGGAGATTTTAACATACTTTCTAATTTTGATGAAACTATTGTTATTGGAGTCCTTAACTCATGTGAAGCATCTTGTATAAATTTAGCTTGGTTCCTCCAAGCAGTCTCTATTGGAATTAATGCTTTTCGAGTAAGATATACAGCTACAAAGTATGTTATTATAACAGAAATTAGTATTCCAATTATAAGTACAGATGTCAACTGTTTTAAAGAATTCATCTCTGAGTCAATGTTTCTGATTATTTGTATCTGATATCTGCCCACATCCACATTTAATTCTCTAAATGTATAACCATTTTCTGTATATTTAAAAAATGTATTTTTCTTATCTAGTCTTCTGTCTGGAAGTAATTCATCAAAATATTCATTTTGAGTATAGTAACTTATTCTGTCATTCTCATAAACATATACCATATCTTTAGGGTCTTTAAGTCTTATTGGGTTTAAAAATGAGGTTCTCTTAAATTGAGAAACTATATACTCCAGTTCATCATTGATTTCACTATCAATTCCACTATATGTAAGACCTCTAAAATATGAATATATAAATATAGAAAATATTATTAAAAAACTACCCACTACAACAATGTACATTTTTATCAAATGGTTTTTAGTGCTGGTAAATACATTCTTATTTATCATCGAATATGTATCCTACCTTACGCTTAGTTTTAATATATTTATCATATCCATATTTACTTAGTTTTTTTCTCAGATTACTTACATATACCTCTACTATTTCAATAGTTGCATCTGAATCAATTCCCCATATTCTATCATAAATCTGTTCTTTTAATAAAATTGAACCTTTATTTAAAACAAAATATTCCAATAAGTTAAACTGTTTATTTTGAAGTTTTATTTCTTCTTCTTCAATATACACTCTTTTTTCTAATGTATCTAGATATAAAGATTTAAATTCTAATCCATTTCTTTCTTTTATTTTTCCATTAGTCCTCAATATGGCATATACTCTTGCTACTAGTTCCTCCATATAAAAAGGTTTTGTTAAATAATCATTAGCTCCTATAGTAAATGCTTCTACTTTATCATCTAATGCTTCTTTAGCAGTCAATATAAGTACAGGTGTATCTATATTATTGATTCTCATTTTCTTCAAAATATCAATTCCATTTATATTAGGAAGCATTAAATCTAAAATAACTAAATCATATATATTTTGATTTATTAAATATAATGCTTCTTCTCCATCTTCACACTTTTCAGTTTCAAAATGATTACTAAGTTCTTCTACTACACTTTCTAAAAGCACCCTATTATCTTCAACTATCAAAACCTTCATAAATATCCCCTACCTTTACTTGTCTATCTTGACTTTATGAGATTTCAAATCAATATCTACATTTGCTTTTTCTTTTATATCATCATAAGTATATCCTACTATTTCAACATTCTTTGCTTTTGTTGAACATGTTATATCTATATCTGTTTCTTCTGAAGCCTTCAAAACTTTGTATGATGGTACACGACTTACTGTCAAGTATTCCCCATTATCATTAACTTCTGCCGTCTTAAGGATAATATTTCCTAAGTCTTTTGATGATGAATTCTTTACTTTTATTTGATATGTAATTCCCTCTTTTGACTCATTTACTTTTTTAAGTTCTGAAGTAGATAATACTTCATACTGACTACTATTTTCTAGCTTAATTTTATTGTTTCTTATATCAATAGTATTTTCTTTTAAATTAACATATACAATTTTACCCTCTGCTTCATATTCATATGCATAGACTTCTACACTTTTGGCAAAAGTTTTATGTCCACATTCTACATAAGCAACTTTCCCAGGCATTAAAGTCATATCTAACAGAGATTTACTATCAGATGAAGTAATTTTTTTATTATCATCGTATTCATTATATATTAGTTCAACATTCGATATATTAAATGTTGAATTATTTTCTATCTTTGTGGATGTATCTATTTTTCCACCTTCATCTACAGTTATAATCTCTGTTGCTCCTATATTCAATACTTTTGCATTGTCCTTATCTATTGTTACTTCATTATTGTCTTCTGCTTGAATCTCAACTGAATCAGATTGTTCTTCTTCCCTTTTACATGCAGTCAGTGTAAAAATAAATATTGTTAATATAATCATTAAAAAAATTAATTTTTTTACTATTTTATTCATATTAAGCACCTCATATAGTAGTATTTTATAGTAGATTTTTATACTTTTTCATAAATTCCTTCAATGCTTGTGTAAGTATTTGGTGTTTTTCAAAATTTGAGTTGCTACATAATCTTTCAAAGTCACTCCAAGTTTCTTTATCTATACGTACTCTTGTTGTTTTTAATTCACTTAAAGATTCATTATCTATATGTACATCTTTTTTATTAGATATTTTTTTAGGTTTTATATTATAATCCTTCACTTCTAAATACCAATCATACACTTCACAAAGCTTATCTAAATCTTCTTGAGTTATATTTATTTTTCTGTCTTTTTTAGGTTTAATATTTTTTCTTGATTTTATATTTTTTAAATCTGTGTCGTTAAACTCAATTTGTTCAATACTCTTATTTAAAACCTTTTCATTAGATTTCTTCTTTTTGGTGCTTACCTTTTTTACATTATTAGTGTTATCTTCCTTAGTTTTTTCTTTATCCAAATCTTCTTTATTCTTTAATTCGTCTTTTAATATGTATTTACCTTTTTCTGACTTATATCCTTTTTTATTTAAAAAAGTTCTTAAAGTACTTTGACTAATTTTTAGATTTTGAGCTATCTCTGTAAATTTGATTCCTTTACTTTGAAATTCTAAAAATTTATCAATTCTTTCCTCATTATTCATTAATACTCCTCCGTCAATATCTTCTTGTCTTTCTTTTCATACTTCTTATTATATTCTTCTTTTCTAAATCTACTCTGTTTGATTCAACTATTTTTTGTAACATTTTATTATAAGTAAAATCATCTAAATTATTGTTTTTTATATAAAGAAGTGTTTCTTCTTCATACTTAACAAAACAAATTGACAATAGCCATGCCATACCCATTTTAACATAATATTCTTCACTTTGTATATTGTTACAGTATTCAAAAATATCTTTAATATGTTCATCATCAACATAATATATTAAAAACATAACTAATGCAAATCTAATCTCCCACGGATTTTCTGAACAAACATATTTTTTTAATATATCATACATGTATTCTTTATAATTACTTGTACATTTTAGTCCAGAACAAAATCCATCACAAATTGCCCAATTACTAATTTTAGGTACAAATTTTTTTATGTAATATAAAATCTCTTCAAAATTACTATTTATATTGCCAATCACCATACCCTGTAACATAACTTCTTCATAATAAGTATCTTCTGCTACTTCTAAAAATTCTTTCCAGTTGCCTTTACTTATTTCTTTTGACAACTTTCTTAAATTAGGAATTCTAATACCTATTATATTTTCTGTTCCTGGTATAAGTTTCTTATTAAAATCTCTATACTTAACATCTTGCATAGATTTCATATACTCTAAAAATTCGATATATTCCAATTTATCCCATTTTTCCCTACTAAGCATCATTTATTTACTCCTTAGTTCCTTTTTTCTTATTGTAACATAAAATTATATAAAAAAAAGCTTCTACATATCAGAAGCTTTTTCAAAAATGTACTAAATTTTTCAATTTAAAATTTAAATTAAATTAAGCTTTACTACAGCATAATATCTCTTTAGAAAATCTTACTAATCTCCCACACCGAAGTCTGTATTATTGTATAAAACTTCTATATTTGGATTTTCATTTAAAAATTCATACTTATTAATAAACCATTTAACCAACTCTTCATCTCTTTTTATTTTAGAAGAATTGTTTATAAAAACATTCACAGTTGCTTTTTCAAAAGTATTTAGAATAATATCCATGTCATTATCTATCATTTCTTTAGTCTGTCCTTTGATTCCAACCATAATACAAGGCGAATCAAAATATTCTTTTACATCTTCTGGAGTTTTAAATCTTGCATTCTTATTTAAAAAATTATTTCTAAAATCATAATCAAATGTTTCAACCCCAATTTTAAATATTATAGGGATTTCAAAATAATCTCTCATTTCCTTTAGTCTATTTTTGTAGGACCAATGACTTTCTAAGAATAGTTTTTTTATATTTTTTTCTTTTATAATCTTCTTTATTCTCTCTAAAGTATCTTTAGGTATTTCAAAACAGCTACCAGAATTTATGACTTCAAGAACTCCATATTTTCCAGTTATATTTTTTAAAACTTCAAAGTTTACTTTGTTCATTTCTTCTTCCAAATTAGAATTATCATCTATATAATCACAAAAAGAACATCTTCCCCATATACATGGAAAGCTTTTAAGTAAAACTATTTCTCTTTGATTTTTATTTATTATCTCACTATATCTATCCATATTCTCTCCTATCTTTCTCCAGTTAATGATACTTTTAAAGTCTTTGGAACTGCATTTAATCCCAAATTTACCAAAACAACAGCAATTAATTTATCTGTATAATCTGTGAACACTTGAGTTATAAACACACTAAATACATCTCCAAGCCCTAGTACTTTTAAAATTTGAACTATATAAGAAGAACCCGATGATGTCACCCCGCCAAACAAAAAAGCTGAAATTACTGAGCTTACTATAGATGTTGGTATGGCAAACAACAATACTCCTAATGGAGTTTTTAAACCAGTTAAGAATTTCTTTTTAAAAGCAATACCAGCAAGTAATCCTGTTGATATCTGAACTGGTGCAAAATAAAGAGAATATACATCAAATGTAACTCCACTTATTAAACTTCCAAACACACCTGTAATAACAGCATATTTAGGCCCCAAAAGTGAAGCTATCATTATAGTTCCTATTGAATCTAAATATATAGGTAGCCTCAGCCCCATAGCTATAAACGCACCTACTATATTTATAGAAATCCCAAAAGCTATAAGTGTAATAGTTTTGACACATATTTTTCTTTTCACACTATATCACTCCTTCCACAGAGTCTATAATGTTTTCATATCCTTTAAAAAGTCTTTTTAAAAACATATACATAAATTTCTTTTCATCAACCTCATTTAAAATAATCGCATTAGCATGTTTTTTGTAGAAATTAAATGAGTCTACTATGGATTGCCCCATAGCTATTCCATCTTCCACAATTTCTACATATGATTCAAATCCTTTACATATACTTCTGTCTATAAAATATGCCACTGCTAGAGGGTCATTTATTACACAACCTATTATTCCTTCTTGCTCCCAATGAAAATCAATATAAAATCTAGTGATTTCAGTTATATATTTTGCCATTTTTTCATCAAGTCTATTTATAAACTCAATAATATTAGGAGTAAGTACAATTTTTCTAGTTACATCTAAACCTACCATGTGAATTTTTTTAGATAAATTCTTGTAAACATAATCTGCTCCATGTGGGTCTACCCAATAGTTAAATTCTGCTACTGGAGAACAATTTCCATGAATTTTAAAAGCTCCTCCCATAGATACAAATTCATCAAGATTTTCAAAGGCTTTTTTATCTTTCATAAGTGCTTTAGCTATGTTTGTAAGTGGTGCAAGTGCTATTATAGATACTTTTTCACGATTATGTAAAGTATTTATTATAAAATCTACTGCTCCATTTTTTGCTTTAACTTCTGTCACTTTTTGATAAAAATTTTCTCCTATACCATCTTCTCCATGTGTATCTTGAGCTGTTACAAGTGTTCTTTTTAGTGGTGCTTCTTCTCCTATATATACTGGAATATTTAGTGAAGAACACATTTGAAGTGTTTTTAGTGCATTTTCTGCACCTACATTTGCTGGTACGTTACCACAACATGTGGTAATTCCAATTACTTCTAGCTCTGGTGAGTTTAAAGCCAAAAGGATTGCCAAAGAATCATCAATTCCTGGGTCACAATCAATTATTACTTTTCTTTTTTCCATATTACTATCCTCCTTGATTTGTGGTCGAGGAGAACTACACATCTTTTTTCCACTTTCAAAAAGGTGTGTCTAAGGGTATTAATTATATACTGCCACTATATAATTCCTTAGTTTTTTATACTTGGAGTTCTCGAACAAGTACAGATGTTAAGTTTAGTTATGATTTTAAGTCATTTATTATAACCTGTCAATCAACTAAAACCTTTCAAACACCTGATTTACTAACTACAAAAACACTGTTTGTAGTTTAAAAGAATTTATTATATTTTTATGTGTCTCATTAAAGCATGCTTAAATAATAAACAAACTTTAATAAAATGTGGCACGTTTAAACCGATTATTATTATACAACAATATTATAAATATTACAATTAATACCTTTAATTAAATTTACATATAAAATTTATGCATTTGACATTGCTAACGTATTCAATGTAAGTATAGAAGAAGTTTTTGAATATATAAAGGATTAGTAACTATTCTCTTCTTAAAATTTTTGCTCTACTTTTCTTAAATAGATTAAAACTAATACAATTTGGTGATTATATGAAAAGAAAACTTTCAACACGCTTTTTTGGATATATTTGGTTTGTTCATATTCTTTTTAGTGGCTTTTATATTAAAAAATTAGTACTAGATACTATGATAGGAATAATAATTCAACCAGTTTTACAGTTGTAATATCCAGTTTTGCATATACACTTGTAAAATATATTAAAGCGAAGTATTATACATATATATTTTCAAATAAAATAATTTATTTTATTTACTGAATATTTTTATTTTTTAGGGGGATGTATTGTGTTTAAAGACAAAATTGATGAATGTGTTCATATAATGACTGCATACATTGTTAGTTTAAAAGAATACTATTCATTTATAGAAACTCAGATTGATGATTTTATTAAAAGATATGGAGAAGATATTGTAGAGTCTTGTCTTCATAGAATTATGATTTTATTATGTGAATGTGGTTTGGCATAAAATTTAATTCATCAAAAAGAATAAGAAGAATTTTATATAAATTCTTCTTATCTAAATATTTAATTTAATAAAGATTTTAAATTACGCTTTTTCTTTTATAAATGCTCTTACTTTATCCATTGTTGACCACACATCACTATCATATATTTGTGTAAATTTTTCTCCTGTGCTCTTACTCATTTCTTCCATCTTGCTACAAGCACCTCCGCCAATAACATACAAATTTTCTGTTTTATATGGCTTATAATCTTTTATATCTGTTACTAAACAGCTTTCATCTTTTCTTTTATAATATAACCCTATTATTTCTGCTGAAACTCTATCATCTCCACTATAAACTATTGTATGTTTAATCTGCTTGATATCTCCACCATTTATATTATTATTTAATACGCCTTCTACGATTAACTTAGCCACACCCTCATATCCAAGTTTTTCTGCTTTCTCATAATCCTCTTTATTGTCACAAAAAAAACTTTCTATTAATATAGCAGTAGGTTTTGAACTATTTAGAATATACAATCCTTTATCTAATTTGGCTCCTCTATTTTTAAATACCATACCTAATTTATTACATATTCTAGTTGCATATTCTAAACCTTTATTACTATAATATAACACTTCTGAGCCTTTTCCTTGACCATCACTTGCATTTAAATGTAACTCTATAAGTAAATCATATTCTCCATTATTAACTTTAGGTATTTTATAAGACTTTTCCTCATTTTTAGAACTAAACTGTTTTTCAGGGCATATTATTACGCTTACTGTATGCCCTTTTTTCCTAAATATATCTGCTAATATTGGTGCCAATAATTTGTTATACTGATATTCATTAACTAATCCATCAGCAGAAGTACATGCACCATTTTTTAGAATACTGTGTCCTACTGTAATACATATTTTCATAACATTTTACTCCTTTAATTAAATTTTATCCATGTATATGTCCCATAATAATGAAAATCTAAATTTATATAAATCATTCATCTTCATAAAAAAAATAATTATCATTTTATTTTTTATAAAAATATCACAAATATTCTTAATATTCAATATATAATACATAAGTGGTAATCTAAAACGCATAACTAGACAAAAACATTTTTATTTTCATTTATTTTCATCTGATTTGATAAACTTTTATGTGATTCTACTATATAATCTCTATTGTCTATTTTTATTTAAAAATTCGTAAAATTATTAATTGATAATACTTTTTTTAACTATAACACTTTTTTATCATTTATATATTTTATAAATACTCTGTTTTAATTTTTTTATGTTAATATCTAATGATTACATTTTTTAGTATAACTTTAGTTATATCAAAAATATTTTAAAAATCTTAAATATATTCACACATTCTCATAAATTATGTTATAATGAGAATATTGCGATGACAGTTTTAGATTTTTGACAACTGGAGTGTAAAATCACTCCCTTTTCTTTTTACTAATTATGATAAATATTTAGTTAATACTAATATGCTATTATATAAAGTAAATATAAAAAATAAACTTTGTTATATGTACATTTTGCATTAATGCAAAAATGAATTTCATATATATTTCTCACAATAGGAGTGCTATGGCACTCTTTTTTGTTTTTTATAATTATGTGAAATATTCAGATACCATGTAATAAACCTTCATTTTTCAATTTTATATAAGAATCAATCATTAGATAAATACTATCTTTTTTATCTTAATATTATCCAAATCAGCACATAATAAATCCAATGTATCTTCTTAATATCACATAAGAAGATTCTAATCAATTTTAGTATCCTAAATTATTTTGCAAAACCAAATTAATTTGATTTAATAGTAATTCAATTAAAATGTGTAAGTACTGTACCAATATAGAAAGTATAGAAATCTAGATTGTTGACAAACTTAAAAATAAAACATACAATAACATTGTAAATTAAATTAACACTGTTAAGTTAAAGAGGTGATTATATGAGTGTCAAAGAAAGACGTAAAAAGGAAAAAATAGAAATGAAGAAAAAAATTATGGATGCTGCCATTGAAATTATCAATCAAGAAGGATATGAAAATTTATCAATTAGAAAAATTGCTACAAAAATAGAATATTCTCCAACTACTATTTATCTTTACTACAAAGATAAGGCACAGATTATTAATGATATGGCTAATGAACTTTATAATAAAATAGAAAATGATTCTATTACTGTTATGGATAAGTACTCCTCATTTTCAGTAGATAAACAAATCAGAGAAATTATGCTTACTTTTATCAAAATTCTTTCTAGCAATCCAGAAATGACAAAAGCCATAATGTATAGTGGAATGAATATTATATTTGCATCTCAAAATACTGCTAGTACTCCTGCTAATAATGGTATAGAGATGTTTGATAAACTTCTTGCTATTGGAATTAAGCAAAAAATATTTAAACCAAACATAGATAATGCTTCTTGGATGCTTATAAGTGCATTATTAGGTTTTGTTTTATGTGCTGTTGAAAATCACTTGTATTCTTTACATAACTTCCCACAATTTATAGACAATTTCGTGGATATTTTACTTGGAGGAATTTACAATGAGCATTCACATCAAAAATCTTAATAAGAAAAATAAATTTTTAAGAATTCTAAAAGTATTAATAGTTTTATTTTTTATATTTATATGTATTATTATTGTAGCTGTAGTTAATTTGAAACCAGAAAAATTAGTAGTACAAAATATAAATCCTACTAAAATAAAAAATGGTACTTATCTTGGAAATGCTGATAATGGTCTAGTAAAAGCTACTGTATCTGTCAAAGTTAACAATGGAGTAATAAAAGATATTCATATATTGAAACATGACACTCTTTTAGGTAAACCAGCTGAAAAGATTGTAAATAATATTATTAAGCAACAATCTTTAGAAGTGGATGCTATAACTTCTGCAACTTACAGCAGTGATACTATACGAAAAGCTATAGAAAATGCTTTACAAAAAGGAGAGTAAAATATGGATACTATTATTGTATATTCAAGTAAATATGGTTGTACAACAGACTGTGCAAATATATTAAAAAGTAAACTATCAAATAATGTGACTATTGTTGATATTAAGGATAAAAACAGTAAAATTGAATTATCAAAATTTGATACAGTTATTATTGGAAGTTCAATATATGTGGGTTCAGTTTCAAAAGAAATTCGTACATTCTGTAATGATAATATAGAGTCATTAAACCAAAAGAAAGTTGGAATTTTTCTTTGTTGCGCATTCTCTGAACAGACGGATAAATATCTATCAAGTAATTTCCCATCATCATTATTAAAGAGTGCAAAATCAATAAGTGTATTTGGTGGTGAAGCTAGATTAGAGAAAATGAAATTTTTTGATAAATTGATTATGAAGTCAGTTACAAAAAATGATTACAATGGTTTGAAAATATCACAGGATAATATAGATAATTTTTTAAGAAATTTTAATGACTAAAATAAGCTATACTCTTCGTTAACAACCCCATCTACCCCTACTTTATGGCAAAGAGCTCAAAAGTCATGGAATGTTTTACCATATATTTTTATATCAAAAGTTACATAACTTTCCCTTATATAACTTTTGATATAAAATATAATAAAGTATACAATATGTTTTCACATTTAAACTTGAACATTATAAAACAAAAACTATTATATTTACTACATTGGAGATGATACTTATGGGAAAAGTTAAAATCAGACTAGCAAAGGAAACAGATGCTGAAGAAATATTAGAAATATATACACCATATATCACTAATACAGCAATTACTTTTGAATATGATATACCAAATATTAGTGATTTTAAAAATAGAATAAAAACAATTTGTTCAAAATATCCATATCTAGTATGTTTAATTGATGAAAAAATTGTTGGATATACTTATGCTCATGAACATAATGAAAGAACTGCTTATCAATGGAATGCTGGATTATCAATTTATATTGATGAAAGGTTTGTAAGTTGTAAAATAGGCATAGCTCTTTATAATTCAATAATAGATATATTAAAATTACAAAATATTCAAAACTTATATGTTAGCATTGCATCGCCTAATATTAAAAGCGAAAGACTTCACCAACACTTTGGTTTCAAACCATGTGGAATTTATCATAATACAGGATATAAGTTTGGTAGTTGGCATGATGTTATGTTATTTGAAAAATACATAGGTACTCATCCTATAAAACCAGACTACATAAAAACAATCAAACAAATTGATACGAAAGAAATCGACACTATTTTAAAAAAAAGCAGTCTTCTTGTCAAATTACTTTAAAATAAAAACTTTAAATAAACCAAAATAAAAATAAGAAAGTGACTTTAAAATAAGTATTTTAAAGTTACTTTCTTATTTTTTATTAAATTTTATAATAATAGTCATATTAACGTAAATACTATAAAAAGAGTTTAAATTTATTTAGTAAAATTAAATCAAAATAGAAAAAATGGAAGGAGAATAATTGATGATAAAACTGATTGGTATATTAATAGTTGTGATTGGATTTATACTTAAAATTGATACATTATTTACTGTATTATTAGCAGGAATAGCAACAGGACTTGTAGCAGGATTAGATTTTAACCAAATCTTTACAACTCTAGGAGATTCTTTTGTCTCAAATAGAGGTGTGTCATTGTTTATACTAACATTACCTGTAATTGGTGTTTTAGAAAGATATGGATTAAAACAAAGAGCAGTTTCTCTAATAGAAAAATTACAAAGACTCACAACAGGAAAAGTACTGAGTATATATATGTTTGCTAGACAAATAGCTGGAGCCTTATCAATAAGAATGAGTGGACAGCCTCAATTTGTAAGACCACTTGTTAACCCCATGGCACAAGCTGCTGGATTAAGCAATAGTGATGAATTAAAAGAATCAGACGAAGAAGCTATAAAAGCATTATCTGCTGCATCAGAAAACTATGGTAACTTCTATGGTCAAAACTTATTTGCAGGTAGCAGTGGAGTTTTACTTATAGCATCTACTCTTACTCAATTTGGATATAATGTAACTGGAATTGAGATTGTAAAAGCTAATATCATTATGGCCGTAATAGCATTTATAGCTGCCACAATCCAATTTACTCTATATGATAAAAAATTAAATAAAAGTCATAAGAGATAGATTTATTTAGGAGGTATAAAAGTGCAAAATTTTATAAACATATCATTAGAAATTTTTTATGCATTAATGGGGCTTTTAATGATTGTCATAGCATACAGGTCTTTTACTACAATAGACAATAATAAAAAATACGGTACATCATTATTTTGGATACTAATATCACTACCATTTATATTTGGAAGATTAATTCCAGCTAATATAATAGGAATCATACTAATATTATCTAGTTTATTAACACTTACTAAACAAGTCATATTTGCAAAATACGAAGAGCCAAATGAAAATTTTGGGAAAGAACAGGCAGACAAACTTAAAAATAAAATATTCATACCATCATTAATATTAGCTTTTGCAGCAGTAATTGTAGCTATGAGTCTTTCTAATTTCGATAATTCTTCACAGTTTGCAATAGGTGTAGGTTCAATAATTGCACTAATATCTGCTCTTATAATAACCAAATCAAAATCATCTACCTCAGTTCATGATGGTTCAAGATTATTGCAACAAATGGGACCAGCTAGCATGCTACCACAACTTTTGGTTGCATTAGGTGCTTTGTTTACTCAAGCTGGAGTTGGCGAAGTTATCTCAGGTATGATATCAGGAGTAGTTCCTACTGACAATAGATTATTTGGCGTTATAGCTTATGTATTGGGTATGGTTATATTTACTATGATAATGGGAAATGCATTTGCTGCATTTTCAGTCATAACGGCAGGAATTGGAATTCCTTTTGTATTGTCTCAAGGTGGAAATCCTGCTATAATTGGAGCATTAGCATTAACAGCAGGATATTGTGGAACTCTACTTACTCCAATGGCAGCTAATTTTAATATAGTTCCAGCCGCTTTACTTGAATGTAAAAATGATTATGTTGTTATAAAGTATCAAGCACCAGTTGCTTTAATATTAATTGTAGCACACATATTAGTAATGTATTTTTTAGGATTTTGATATAAATAGGAGGTAAAATAATGAAAGTTTTATTAACAGGGTTTGACCCATTTGGTGGAGAACCAATTAATCCCGCTCAAGAAGCTGTCGAAAGGGTCAAAGATAATATAAATGGCTCAGAAATTATAAAAATAACTATACCAACAGTTATGACAAAATCTGTTGAAGCAATAGATAAAGCTATCCAAAAACACAACCCTGATATAGTAATATCAGTCGGACAAGCAGGAGGTAGATTTGATATTACACCTGAGAGAGTTGCTATAAATGTAGATGATTTTAGAATAAAAGATAATGAAGGAAATCAGGTTATAGACACGGTTATAAAAGAAGATGGTCAACCTGCATATTTTTCAAAATTACCTGTAAAAGCTATGGTAAAACATATGAATGAAAATAAAATTCCAGCTAGTGTTTCAAATACTGCAGGTACATTTGTTTGCAATCATGTAATGTATGGAATTCTTTACATGATAGATAAAAAATATCCTAATATAAAAGGAGGCTTCATACACATACCATACATGACTTCTCAAATAATAGATAAAAAGAATACACCATTTATGTCTTTAGAAGAAATAGTTAAAGGTTTGGAATTAGCCATAGAAGCTTGTGTAATCTACAAAGATGATATAAAAGAAATTGGTGGTGAAATTTCATAAAAAATATCTAAAATAAATTTTTTAAATTATAAATGAAAATAGACATTTTTTTAAATATAGACTGTAAGTATATTTGTTTAAATTCAAATTTACCTACAGTCTTTTACAATATGTACAATCTTCAAATGTAAAATTAAATTCTATTCTGTTCTCCCCACTCACACATTGCATCTAAAATCTTAATCAAAGACTTCCCTCTCTTTGATAAACTGTATTCTACTTTAGGTGGTATTTGAGGATATTCAGTACGAATAATCAAATCATCTGCTTCTAATTCCTTTAAAGATAAACTCAGAGTCTTATAAGAAATAGTCTTTATATAACGTTTTAGTTCATTATATCTAACAACTTTAAATTCAGCAAGGCAATAGAGAATTACCATCTTGTATTTTCCATTAATCAGTGAAAGTATATAACTAAACCCTGTTTCACTTAAATCTGCTTGTGAGATACAATCCATATCCATGTGCTACACTCTCCTTTAGGTTAGTATTGAACAAAAATGTGCGTACTTGTCTTTTAGCTAATTTATAATAAAATTATAGTGTAAGAACAATTAAAAGTCAATTTGCTATAATACATATAAATTCTACTTAATACTAGTACTTTAGCATATTGTCAAATTTTAATTTATTTACTCTTTAATTCAAGTTATAAAAAACTTCTAACAAATGTAGTTTCATATCACTGATAAATTTAGTAATAGGAGGTGTTTTAAATGTAAATCTAAGAACAAATGGAATATACCTGTACTTATAGATTCATAGAAAACCTATTTTAGAAAAAGCAAAGACCCTTGAATATCTATTAAATAAATTTTACTGGAGGAATTTCTAATGAAAGTTTTATTAATAAATGGTAGCCCAAACCAATACGGGTGTACTTATACAGCATTAAATGAAGTTGCTAAAACATTAAATAAGCACGACATTGAAACCGAAATATTATATTTAGGTAAAAAACCAATACCAGGTTGTATTGCTTGCTCATCATGCTTTCAAACCGGCAAATGTACTTGGAATGATAAGGTCAATGAGTTAGCGAAAGAACTAGATAATATTGATGGTATTATTGTTGGTTCACCTGTATATTATTCTGGTGCAAGTGGACAACTAACTTCATTTCTTGACCGCTTATTTTTTTCAGCTGGAAGTAAAATGGCAAAGAAACTTGGTGCATCAGTTGTATCATGTCGACGTGGTGGAGCAACTGCAACATTTGACCAACTAAATAAATATTTCTCAATCAGTAATATGCCTATTGTATCATCACAGTACTGGAATCAGGTTCATGGTTTTACACCAGAGGATGTTATGAAAGATAAAGAGGGATTACAAACTATGAGAACTTTAGGTGAAAACATGGCATGGCTTCTTAAGTGTATTTCAGCTGGGCAAAAAACAGGAGTCAAAGACCCTCAATATGAAGAAAAAATTATGACTAATTTTATACAATAAATAATTTGGTTTTATTAATTGTTAATTTAAAATTAAAGTGATACTTAATAAATGGAATAGCGCATAGAAAGCAGTATAATACCTAAATAGTGGTTTTGATTCTATTTATATCAAAACCACTATTTTATTATTTAATCTGTTTAAAACGATTAATTTCTGACATGCTCAGTTATACCCTTCCATTTTCTTTTATAAAAATAGATTAACCCAATAATAGCTGGGAGTATTGGTGATAAAGATTGAGCAAAATAAACGCCTATAAATCCATATTCTAAAATAGTTCCTAGTGTATAACTAAGGGATAGTCTAATAACTACAGAATCTAACAATGCATTAAACATAGCTAGACTAGTAAAACCTATACCAGTTACAAATGAATCATAAATATACATTACTGCATAAATCAAACTGTTAATTAAACAATAAATTCTAAGATACACAATTCCCTCTCTAATAACTGCTTGATTTTTAGACCCACAAAATACAACTATTGGTTCTGCAAATATTTGTACAAAAACAATGGAAATAAATGTTACAACCAAGCTTAATAATGACAGCTTGACCAACTGCCCAACATAGCATCCCGGCAAAAGTATTTATCTTCAATCCAATTCCAGATACTGCTGAGACAGCAACTCCATAATTATTTAACATGCCAGTCATTAATAAGTAGGATATATTGACCATAGACATTTGTATGAAATATAGAAAGTTATTAATAACCATACTTATCAATGTCTTCTATATTCTTAGATTTTTATCAAATACACTCCTAAAATATACAATATATATATATGTATTGGATAGTATAAATAAAACAAATATTTCATACTCTTACCTTTTTCTCCATTATAAAGCAACATAAAAGGAAGTGACGCAATCATCATCCATTGGTAATTTTCTAGAAGAGATTTTTTCAAGCTATAATCTCCTCCTGCTATGGCTACAAATATAAATATACACATCAAAAAATAACAAATACTTAAACTAAACTTCTTTCCTCTACATAAATAAAAAATAATCCCCAGTGCAATCAAAATTGGTCCCCCTTCTACCAAAAATGGTACTGGTACAAAAATCATAATAAACATAAGTACTTTATCCACTGAGCTAAAAAGTAAAGTTAATATAACGATTCCTAAAATTATAGGAACACTTATCATCAAAAGCCCTCTCACAAGATACTTTTTTTCTTTTTCTGCTCTAAATTTCTTTATAAATTCTATAGCCTGTAAATAAATTACTACCAAAAATAATGTTGCAAAAATATTATTCATAATTATTGAACCTTCTGGATTTTGGAAAGCAGTATTAATTATTTGATTCCCTATTGCCATAATGATAGCCCCTACATATAATCTAGCAATATACTTTTTTTTGTTGCTTGTATGACAAAACCCTTCTACTACCATAAACGTAAACAATGGTGCTGATATTCTACCTAACCAATGAAACCAAACTGGTATATGCATTGTTTGTGGCATAAAAGCTGCTATATGGTCAAATGTCATAAATACCAGTGCTAATATTTTAATAGTAAATCCATTGAAACCTTTTTTAAGAAAATCCATATCATATCTCCTACTTCTGATTTATTTTTATGACGACTTCTGTTCCTATTCCTATTTCACTATTCACATAAATACTACCTTTATGAATCTCTATTATCTCTTTAGAAATAGCCATTCCAAGACCAGAGCCTTTATGTAATTCACCTGTATTAGTACCTCTATAATATTTTTCAAAAATATGCTTTAAATCATTTTTACTTATTCCTACTCCACTATCTTTTATTATAATTTCTATAGTATCTTTTTTTACTATTTCTATTTTTATCAGAGTTTCTTCTTTATTATGCACTATTGAATTAAATATGAGATTTGTTATAGCTCTTCTAAATAAAATTGAATCTACATATACTTCAATTAAATCTTCATAACTTACAAACTCAATATTTCTATTTTTATATCTATTGTCATTTAGAATATCTATTATTATATTTCTAACCAAACTAACTAAATTTATTTTCTTCTTGTTCAAAACTAAGCTATTATTTTTTAATCGAGTTGATAAATTTAAATCATCAACCAAATTTTTTATATACTTGGACTTATTGTATATAATCTCTGTATATTCTCGTAATTCCTCTTCCACAAATTCATAATCTTTATCATTGATTATCTCTGCATATCCTTGTATAGAAGCCAGTGGTGTATTTATATCATGTGTTATATTAGCTAACCATTCCTCTCGCATCTCTTCATTTTCTTTTCTCTCTGCTTCGTTTACCCTCAATGTATCAGCCAACATATTGATATTTTCAAAAACTTCTTCATATATTCCCCTGTTTTTAAGATATAAACTATAATTTCCGTTAGCCATAGTTTCAATACTCCATATTACATTGGATATTGGCTTTGTAAGTTTTCTACTAAATAAGTATCCTATGCTTAAAGCTACCATCCCATCAATTACCAATGTCAAAGTGATAATTTTATTTAAAATTGCTTTAGCATTATCTTGAGAATAAGTTAAAATTATTCTCGATACATCTCTACTAGGCATACCTATTATTATATTTAGATGTTTGTTGCCTAAATATTTTTCTAAAACAAAATTAGTATACTCTGTTTCTATATATTTGTAGTTATTAACCATTTGAAAAGGAGTATATTTTTTTGGAGTATTCGTTGGCACATTTACTCCATACAATTCTTCTCCTGAGTCATTTAAAACTTGTACCCAAGAATGTGATTTTTTTAATTTTTCAATGCCAGCTTTTGATAACTTGAACTCTCCATTTTTTTCATATAGCTCTTTTTCAAAAGAACGAGCAAACTCTTCAGGACTGTTTTTAGAACCTACAACATTAAAAAAATTATTAGTCGAAATCACATATAAAATAGACGCAATATTTATAATAACCACTGATATAACTACAAATACGATTGTAAACATAAAGTTTCTAGTAATCTTCCACTTCATATTCTAATCTTCCTTTACTGCTAATTTATATCCAAGTCCTTTTATCGTAAGGATATATTCTGGCTTTGAAGGATTATCTTCTAATTTTTCTCTAATCTTTCTAATATGAACCATTATAGTATTATCAAATCCAATATAATCTTCACCCCATACTTTATCCCATAACTTTTCTTTACTTATAATTTGATTTTGATTGTGTGCAAATAAAGACAATATTTTTAATTCTTTTGCAGATAATGCAATAGACTTACCATCTTTTATGAGTTCTGCTCTACTTTCATTTAATTTATATGGACCAAATGATATAATCTTTTCTTTATTATCTGAGTTTATGCTTTCATTTTGTTCTTCATTAAAATAATTTAGTCTTCTTAGATGAGCTTTTGCCCTAAAAGCGACCTCTTTAGGACTAAAAGGCTTTGTAACATAGTCATCGCCTCCAATTGCTAGTCCAAGTAATTTATCTAACTCTTCCGTCTTAGCTGATAAAAATATGATTGGTACATTAGAGTTTTTTCTTATTTCTTTACAAATATCGTACCCTTCACCATCTGGCAACATAATATCCAGAATGATTAAGTTAGGATTATATTTTTTAAATACTTCCAATCCTTCCTTTCTTGTTTTTGCAGTATACACATTGTTAAGACCTTCTTTCTTAAATACAGTTTCTAAGAGTTTTAAAATTTCTACCTCATCATCTATTACTAAAATGCTATTTTCCATAAATAACCTCCTATGATAATTTATCTATATATTAACATATATCTTCTCTAAGCTTTATTTATATTATTTTAAATCAAGTCAATATATAAACAAAATCATTGTTCTTTTTTATTCTTAATTAAAACCTTTTACTTGATGTAAAATTTTTATATGTTATTTTAGTTAATATTATTATCAATATGATTGAGATTAATATAGATAAACCTATTAAAGTATTTGGTACATTATACTTAACAATTTGTTGACTCATCATAATCCAGTTTGGAGTAATAGAAACAAATTTTATAGCATTATCTGGTATAAAACCTGTAATAAAGTATGGAACAGCCATAATTAAGCCTCCTAATATGAAAGGCATTACAGCTGATTTAAATATTGAAGAAAGTGCTAGTCCTATTTGTGCAAATATGAAAGAACCAAAAATGACTGATACTATAACAATCAAGTACATTTGTATTACTGTAAGATTTAAATTACTATTACTAAAATACCATAAGTTCTTAATTGGTTCATTCAAATTTTTAAATTCAAAAAAACTAAATCCTCTAATCCCAACCAATAATACAAAAGAAATGTTAATCATGGACAAAGTCAATCCATTAGCTATTATTTTTGATACTACTACTGACTTTTTCCCATTTTTAGTTGTATTTATTAGACTTGTCATATTAGAATCATATTCTTTTGTATAGTTTCCAGAAGTTATTATAAACATTATCAACCCTATTAAAGGTATAGAACCCTCTATTTTATAAAATATATCTGAATATGTGTCAAAAACATTAAATTTTCTAATCAATACAAACCCAAATAATAGTAAAAATATCCAAAGCATCCAAACACTTTTTAATTTTAAGGCTTTTATTATTTCTGCTTTAACTAAATTTATCATATCTGTTATATCTCCTTTGCATCTTCTAAATCAAAGTAAAGCATATATACATCCTCAAATTTTGCTTGAACTAGTTGTACATTAGCTTCAGTTGGAGTATTTTCTGACACAACTCTAATTACTATTGAATTAACATCACTTTGAATACTTATAACTTTATATTTAGATTGAATCTCATCAATATCACACTCATCTTCAACTTGAATATTATAAACTTTATCTTGCATATGATTTAATATTTCTTTATATGTTCCTTTCATAAGAAGTTTACCATTTTTAATCATTATTGTTTCTTTTGCAACTGATTCTATATCTGAAATTATGTGAGTAGAAAGAATTATTATCTTATCCCTTGATATTTTTGCTATTAGATTTCTAAACCTCGCTCTTTCTTGTGGGTCAAGTCCTGCTGTTGGTTCATCAAGTACTATTATTTTAGGATTGTTTAATAAAACTTGTGCTATGCCAACTCTTCTTTTCATACCTCCAGAGAATTTTCCTATAGCCTTATTTCTGACATCATAAAGACCTACTAACTCTAACAATTCATCTATCCTACAATTTAAATTTCTGCCTTTTAGACCTTTCAACGCTCCTATATATTGTAAAAATTGTCTAGCTGTAAAGTTTTTATATACTCCAAATTCTTGTGGTAAATATCCTAAAATATTTCTATAATCATCATCCATATTAAATATATCCTTACCATTGTAAAGTATTTGCCCACTCTCAGGTTTTATTAGTGTGGTTATTTGTTTCATTAGAGTGGATTTTCCTGCTCCATTTGGTCCTAAAAGACCATAAACTCCATTTTCTAATGTAACTGTAATTTTATCATTTACTACTTTTTTTCCATATATCTTTGAAATATTTTTAACTTCTAATTTATTCATTTTAATTCCCCTTTTATCTATTTATATACTTTGACTTTATTACTGAGAAACACAAAGTCATTATACCTAAAAATATTACTACTAAAAGTCCTATTGATAGATTGACAATATCTATATTCATTTTAAATATTCTAATATCACCTAAATAATTTCCTATTATTTTATTAAATCCAAATATTAAATCATAGTAATTTACCGTTGAAATAATCGAAAGCAATCCTTTAGGTAATATGTGAACTACTGACATCACTTTAGCTACAGCTATACTTAAAATAAGAAAACCTACTGATGATATTGAAGATTTGCTAATAAAAGAACCTAACATAGCTATCATTGCCCATCCTTCAAACATTAAAATATCTATAGCTATATTTGATATTACATAATTGGTTATATTTGAATTTGCTTTCAATGTAGCTATATTGTCTACTATCCTAAACGATTCTAAGTCACCATTAATTGGTAATCCTTGTTGTATGCAGGTCATAATAAATATCCAGATTAAATAAACAAAATAAATTACTAATGGTATAAATATAGCAATAACTATTTTAGATTTTAATGCCTTTTCCTTCTCTTTTGATGATAGTATAATATCTTTTACTGAAGAAATTACTTCATCTGTATAAAGATTTGATACAGTTATGATTATGACAATCAACATCCCTATATTTATAAGTGAATTTGTGGCTCTATAATTAAATACCTTCCAAAAGTCAACATTTTTATATTCATCAACATTTAGATTATCAAGTTTTTCTTTTGACATGGATTTAATCTTTTTAGAAAATTTATCACTATATGTTTGATTTGAAAGTTGTTTTAAAATATCAAGTTTTTTTTGAAATTTATCATTAGCTATATCTGTTCTATTACTTGTATATTCTATATGACCTTTTTTCTCATCAATATAATAATCTTCTGTTTCTAAAACAGGTTTAACAAATATACTGATTAATAATATGAATATTAATATCCCTAAAGATATCAACATGCTCTTAGATTTAATTAATTTCTTTATTTCCCAACTTATCAATATACATTTCCTCCTAAGTCTTTTTAATTGCTTTTTATTTATATACATAATAAAACTTAAATCTTATATCAATATAATTCTAACCTTTAATAAAACTTAAATTATGTGTTTAGTTTTATTCGCTACTTATTTTTATTGTAATTTTTTAGTTTACATTTTTTATAATAAACTTGCTATACTTTTATTAATAGGATTAAATCTAAGATAAGTTGGTGATTGTATGAAAAGTATAGATATTTATACAAAATTAAAAATAATCTTCTTAACATCTATGGCTATGTTTATTATTGGAGCAGCATTTATCTTTTTTATAGAAAATTATATAGTATCAATTATTTTTGTACTTGTTGGTATTTTTATTGATTGGAAATTTTATCGTTGCCCAAATTGTAATCATTATTTAGATTCAAGAATGGAACTTGTAAAGAATAGTACTTATTGCCCATATTGCGGAAAAATTATCAAATAGTGACTTAAATTGCATTTTATATTTAAAAGGAATTTTTTTAATATAAAAACTTTATTATTAATAATCAAGATATTACATATAAATAATATAGTTTAACCAAATTTAATTGCATTGTTTTATTTATTTTTATAAAAGAACATATATATGTGTTATAGATATGCTCTTATCTTTTTTGTTGTCTCTTAAAATTTTTTATCATAACAAAAAAGATATAAAGAGTTATCTACAAGCTCTTTATATCTTTTAAATATCTATAAGTAAATCAATTAGTTTTTATATCCGTTTTAAAATATCTATCTTAAAGTTCTTACTAACAATAAATTTTATTTTTTATATTATTGTTAATTTTAATATTCTAGCATTTCACTTTATTTATTCTTACATTCATTTTAATAATATATCCTGAATACTTTTTTAGTTTATCCTCTACTTTGAATCTAATTAATTCAAATATATAAACCTTTAATTCAATCTATTCATGTAAACCTTATCAGTTTATTGTCAGAGTTTATTCTTCAAAAAATAAATATAATTTTATAATATTTTTTAATCTAAAACAAGCATGTTGAATAATAAATCATATTCTAGTATTATTAACTTGTAGAATAAAAGCTAAATTGGTAAAACTAGAAAAATTTAGTAATAAAGTTATAGTGATAAGTACTAAAAAATTCTTTGTAAGTTATGTTAGCAAATTAGCACATATATAATTTTTTTATTTTTACTAAAGTTTTTAGGGGGATGGATAATATGTTTATTGGAGAAATAGACAGATGTACACATATATTGACTGCTTATATAAGTAGTTCATATGATTATTGTAATTTTATAGATACACAATTAGATGATTTTATATCAGAATATGGAGAAACTGTAGTTGAATCTTGTTTATATCAAGTTTTATTGTTAGTAAGTAGATATAATTAAAATTAAGTTTCATTTTCTAGAAAAACCTTTTTAGATTTTCTACCTTAAATAACTATATAATTTTTTATACTTTTCAAGTAACTATAACTTATTTTAAAGTAAAGATGTATTGGGAGTACATCTTTACTTTTTCACTATATAATCTAAAAGTATATACTATAAAATAAAACAACTATACAAATTACATCCTTTATATTCTCTTGAAGCACAAGAATCATTCTATACACATATTCTACAATTTCATCAAATATGAATCTAAGTTTTTACTACTCCAAATTTTATCTATCTATAACGCAAATCATATTTATAAAATATCCCCCTATTGTACTTAAATCATATATAAAGTAACATCAATATTTAGAATATTCAATATCAATTGCGTAACTGGTCAATAAAAATGTATAACTAGACAAATTTCCATATTTATATAAAAAATTCAAGAAAAATAATCATTTTATTTAGATATATTTTTTATTTTTTTATTTAATTTATATTAAAAAATATCACTAATAAAGATTTTAATTAGTGATTTTCAAAGTATTAATCACAGAAAATTATATACCTGTAAATTAACTTTAGCATTTCTAATTTATAAAATA
Organism: Clostridioides sp. ES-S-0001-03; assembly: GCF_020676075.1. Classification (NCBI taxonomy): domain Bacteria; kingdom Bacillati; phylum Bacillota; class Clostridia; order Peptostreptococcales; family Peptostreptococcaceae; genus Clostridioides; species Clostridioides sp. ES-S-0001-03. The sequence goes on from NZ_JACVWJ010000006.1 coordinate 287,422, forward strand.
AAAGCCCAGCAAAATCTTTACTGGGCTTTTATTTTATAAATTGAGTTTATTATTTTCACCCCATTTACACATTTCTTCTAAAATAGGCATTAATGACAATCCCCTTTTGGAAAGTGAATATTCAACTTTAGGAGGAATTTGAGGATATTCTTTGCGTATGATAATACCATCTCGTTCCAATTCTTTTAACTGATTATTGAGAATCTTATCAGTTATTGAACCAATACATCTTTTAAGTTCTCCATAACGTAATACATCATACTCGACTAACCAAAACATTATAATCATCTTCCATTTTCCTCCAATAATTGAAAGAGTATATCCAAATGGTGTAGAAGTTATATTAGTTAAATCAGATGTATTATAGTTTTTCATACTCATTTAATCACCATCCTATAATAAAGATACTATCCTAAATGTTAGTACCTTACTTAAAAGTAAATACTTGTTTAAATATAAGATAGCACATATACTTATATAAATAAAAGTTACAAATTACGAGGAGATGACTTTCATGAAAAAATGTAAAATAGAAGTAATAAAAACAACATTCCATAAAGATTTAGCAGATGAGTATGGATGTAAAGGTATTGGAAAATGCCCTATGCATAAAGTAGGAGAAGTATTTTTTGGAGATTTTGCTAAACCTGAAAAATTATGTGACGAAGCATGGAAAGCAATGTATCAATATGTATTTGCTTTATCTCATGGTAGTGAAAAATTTTACTATGGAGATTGGATAGATAAAGAAGGAGTGGCTATATGCTCCTGTAATGATGGAATTCGTCCTGTCATTTTTAAAATTGAGAGAACTGATGAAGAATCTAAAATGGAATATAAACCCATAAGATAGATAATCGTCTTAAACTAATTTTACTAATCATATTTTAAATGCATTATTCCAATTTATTCCTTAAAATTTAATGCTTATAGTGAAATATAGTACTAAAATTAAATTAATGAAATACAATAAAAGGAAATTGTATATTGTACAATTTATGTCATAAAAAAGATTCATTTAAATCGATTTTAAAAACTGTTAAGTAATGTACCTAATATTTTTTTAATCCACTTATAAAGAGAATACTCCTACCAATAGATGTCTCTAACATGATTATAATATATGATAAATCTTGTTCATTTTGTCATATATTATAATCTTATTAATTCCTAATATATTTTTTGTAATACAAAATTTCCTAATGTAAGAATCCTTTGAAATTTCACTTTTATATAATTTTATTATTTTATTCTCTCCATAATCATAAATTTTAGATGTATTTCCTTTACCAATACATTCGTATTGTTTCATTATTTTCATCCTCTCAAATTCAATAATATTTATTATTATTTAATAGTATTTATAACTCAGATTTGATATAATACATAGGGTAAAATTTTAATTAATAAACCCTATATATTTACTTATATATTAAAGTTAACAAATTTAAAACTAAGGAGAGCTATATGTTAAAAGCAATAAAAGGAAATATAATTTTTACAAAGACTTCAGATACTTTCACAGTATTTGAAAATAGCTACATTATACTAAACAAAGGCAAAGTAAAAGGTGTCTTTAAAGATATACCTAAAGAATATAAAAACTCAGAAATCATAGACTATACTGATAAACTTATAATACCTGGTATGAACGACCTTCATTGCCATGCACCTCAGTTTAGAAATTTAGGCATGGCTATGGACAAGGAACTTATACCATGGCTTGAAACTTATACATTCCCAGAAGAATCAAAGTATATAGATATAGAATATGCTACAAAGATGTATAAAAAATTTGTAAAAGAAGTATGGAAATCGGGTACTACTAGAATAGCTGTATTTGCAACAGTACATAAAGAAGCATCTATGAAACTTATGGATATTTTTAAAGAAGCTGGTCTTGGAGCATATGTTGGTAAAGTAAATATGAACATGAATTGTCCTGACACTCTACTAGAAAATACTGAGGATTCTATCAACGATACAGAAGAAATAATAAACAAATACAGTGACATAAATTCTATTGTAAAACCAATTATAACTCCTAGATTTATACCTAGTTGTACAAGTAATCTCTTAAGGGAATTAGGAGATTTATGTTTAAAGTATAATGTTCCTATACAATCACATTTATCTGAAAACCATGATGAAATTGAATGGGTTAAAAGTTTAGAACCTGAATCTAAATTTTACGGAGATGCCTACAATAGATACAATTTATTTGGTCAAACACCTACATTAATGGCTCATTGTATTCACTGCTCTCAAGAAGAAATAGATTTAATGAAAGAAAATGAGGTTATGGCTGTTCATTGTCCTGCTTCTAATTTTAATGTTGGTAGTGGAGCCATGCCTATTAGAAAATTACTTGATAATAATATTAAACTAGCTCTTGGTTCAGATATAAGTGGTGGTCATACATTGTCAATATTTAAAGCAATAGTATCTGCAATCCAGCTATCTAAATTATACTGGGTAAATTCTAATAAGAAATGTAATTTCCTATCGTTATCTGAGGCTTTTTATATTGCAACTAAAAGTGGAGGAAGTTTTTTTGGAAAAGTTGGTAGCTTTGAAGAAAATTATGATTTTGATGCATTAATTATTGATGATTCAGATTTAAATCATGACAGTTACTCTATACTTGAAAGACTTGAAAGATTTATCTATGTTGGTGATGACAGAAATATTATTCATAGATATGTATGTGGAAAATTAATTGAGGAACCTTCTGTAGAATTATAATAAAAAATTTTATTGTACATACCTTACTTAATTCATATACTCAATATTCATATACTCAATAAAAAGAGTATGTACTAAAATCCATGAAATCATAGATTAAAACATACTCTTTTAGATTATCTTTGATTTATTTCTAGTTGTATTTAATTTTAATAATTATATTGTGTTTTTTCATAGTCAGTTTTCTTTCTAAACTTTAATTTGTACACATTACTCTTAGTCCTTAAATAAGAATGCTACAATTTTTATGAAGTTTAACTAAATTACTCTTTGTAATACCCTTCTAAGCTTTAATTTTAGTTTTATTGTATGCTTTGCATACAATAACTATTAAGCCTATACCTATAATCACCAAAGCTATTCTACTTATTACAAATCTCTGTGGAATATCAAATGCAAGATTACCCATCGTGTCTGCAACTTTACTCTCTAGTATAGAGTTCACTAGATTTTTACCAGATATAATAGATAGTGTACCAGAATTTGTTATAAGAAATATTATTGGAATAAAAATATATAGAAAGTTTCCATTTATATTACCAATAAACATGCCCATACCTGATATAAATAACACAGATGGTATTAAAATTAGAATTATAGGTTTTATAAATTGACTAAAATCATTAAATTGAAATAATCTATTGTAAAAAATAAAACTTATTGCAATTACAACTGCAACTGTTAGAAGATACACAACTGCTATTGTAACACTTTTTAAGCAAAAATATGTTGTAGGTTTTATCTTAGTGCTCATAGTAATTATCCTTACAGCTTCTTCTCTCTTTGAAAAGATGTACGTGCAAAACACAAGAACTATAACTAGTAAAAATGGATTTACATCAAGTAAAAAACCAGAATAACTCCACTCTGAAAATGGTGCTGTGTCGTTTAAACCATAGATTGTCTTTGTCTTAAGGACATGGTAGGAGAACCATCCTGTTATTAATATTAAAACCAAATATACCTTAGAGAATAACAATCTCTTCATTTCATATTTTATTATTTTTAAATTATTCAAAATTCAATTCCTCCCCTGTAAGATTACAAGCCTTTAAGAAATCATCATATTTTAATATATTGTACTTATATTTGTTATATAAGTCTTTAAGAATAGCTTCAAACTTATCTTGTCCTAAAATCTCTTCTGCCTTCAAAATTTGTAATGGCATTTTGTTATATAGAAGTCTCATAGAATTAGGTGATAAAATATTGAATACATAATTTTCAGGCAATTTTTGCAAATACTGCGGATTCTTCATATAGAAATTTCTCTTAAGCTTATCATTTTCTTCTTTCCAATTATCTATAGTTTTTTTACTATACTCTTTTCCATACTCGTATTCCATGAACTTATTAGTTGCATAATTTGTTATTCCTTCTGGTGACCAAGGAGGTGTCATTTGGTCAACTTGTACTATAATCCCCCACCACTGGTGGCATATTTCATGAGCCAAAACTTCAGATCCATTTTCTCCCTCTCCTATGTGAGTATCAAATACATCTGGGTTGAAAATACTTTCATCCATATAACTTATATTCTCATGTGCTTTTCCTCCAGTTACCTGTCCTGATGAGGCTCCTCCTTCTACTAGCTTAAGCGGAATAACTTTATAACGTTCTAGTTCTCCATATTGTTTTGTATAGAAATTGATAGAATCTTTTATAATTTTCTCTGCATTCATTTTATTTATTTTATCTCCATGCTTTCTATTATAGTAAAATTGCACATCAATCCCACCTGCTTTTATATCTTTTTTTACATAGTCTGCAGCTATTATAGTCAACATTATTCCTCTTGTGCTAAATTTCCATGTACATTCATTATCCTTTTTATCACCTTTTACCTTTTCTGTACTGATTCCACTTACTACAGGTGTTATTCCAGTAGGTAGAGTTATATTACCATTAATCATCGATTCCATTGTATTCATAGCATCAACTTTAGGTTTTGGAAATATTGAACCTTTACTACGTAACTCAACCTTATCTTTACTTATTGTATCTCCTGCAAGAATAGTTTCAAATAGTTGATTGTTTATTAATTTCCCTCCATACTCAATTTCAATTTTAAGATTTTTTTCTTTAGGTATATTCAAACTAAGTCTTCCTTCTGCTTGTTTCTTCTTAGAAATATCATATTTAGCTTTCTTACCATTTATCTTAATATCTTTAATATCGTATCCAGGATTTAAATCAAATTCCAAGTTTTGATTTTCTCCACTAGTATTTTCCATAGTGTATTGTATTTTGCCATCTAATCTTGCCTTTTTAGGATTTATTTTTATATCAAGATCTGAATCAAGTAATTTTATATTCTTATTTAGCTTTTCATCAGCACCAGTAGACATAACAGCACCTGAGCCAGACTTCTTATCTGATACCTTTTCCATTTTAGGTGGAGGAGTATCATCATAATATGGTTCAAATGCATATACACTATAAGAACCTGCAATTAATACTATAGTTAAAATTGATAGTAATACCTTTTTCATATTAATTAGTATAGATGAAAAAACATTTTTTTCATATTTTCTTGTGCATATCACACCTAATAAATACGTTGATATTGATATAAAACTCCAAAGTAGTCTATTCCAACATAAAGCTTTTAATTGCAAAGTATTCCCAAAGCTATCAGAATAAATAGTAACTTTTGTCTGTACCCAATCAATAAGATAACTATCTTTTATATTTATAGATAAAAATACTAGAACAAGGAGTATAATCATACTTAAATCAATACGTCTTGTTATAGAATAAAATCCTGCTGAAAGTAAAATACCAAATAATAAGGCTGGTAACATTAAAACTAAATAGTTTATAAGGGTAATGTAAAATAATTTGTGCTTCAAGGTTAATAAAAATCTTCTTTATGGCAATGATTTAAATATAATCAAATGTCGTAAAGGAGATTTTTTATGAATACTTTAAGAAAACAATTAGTCAAAGAAA
>NZ_JACVWJ010000007.1:0-155447 GCF_020676075.1 Clostridioides sp. ES-S-0001-03
ACTTGCATGTGTTAGGCACGCCGCCAGCGTTCATCCTGAGCCAGGATCAAACTCTCAAATAAAAGTTTATCAGGCTCAGATACTATTGTTATCTAAATATCTGGCTTTATGGTTTGTTTCTTGTTTTTATAAATTAACCTACTGTTTAATTTTCAAAGTTCATTTTTCATGTTTGCCCTTTTCTTGGGGACAAGTAATACTATATCACCTTAAAAATAATTCGTCAATACTTTTTTTGTTTTTTATTTTAAAAAAGGTTATAACTCTTTGTTTTTTTTAATACTTTTAACTAAAACTAACAGATATAACCCTTGATATTACAAGTAACACATGCATATACAGTTTTTCCTATTTTGCAATTTTATTTTCGTAAGAATATGAGTTGGCTCTGACTCTATCTGCCCAAACATTTATACTCTTAACTTTATTAACCTTAGTTGTACTTTCAAATATATCCATTGCATCCTTACAAAAATATACCATAACATCAAGAACTAAAAATCCAATACAAACTAAACATAAAAAATCAATTACTTGAAACATCACACATTCCCCCAATAATTTTTTATATATAGTATTCTCAAAAATTATTCCTTTTTCCTTCCCAAAAATTACTTTAAATATTTTCATAATAAATTACTTTCAATCATATTTTCTAAATATAAAGTTCCAATCAACAAAAACTAATATCAATTTGTAACGTTTGTTGGTAATTTATAAATTAAATACATGAAAACTTCTTTAGAACATATAAAAAGCATTCTACATTGACATTTTAAATAAAATAAAGCTATTTATTGATAATTTAATAGCTCTATTTTATTTAAAACTTAGTAGAATGCTTGTATTTTTTATTTTTCTTCTTCTTCTTTATTTTGATTATTATCAATAGGTTTCATAGTAGGGAATAATAATACATCTCTTATAGATGGAGAATTAGTTAATAGCATAATAACTCTATCTATACCTATTCCTAGTCCACCTGTAGGAGGTAAACCTACTTCTAATGCTTTTAAGAAATCATCATCCATCTCAAAAGCTTCATCATCACCTAATTCTCTTTTTCTCAATTGGTCCATAAATCTTCCTTTTTGGTCAATTGGGTCATTAAGCTCAGAAAATGCATTAGCTAACTCCCATTTATTAGCAAAAGCTTCAAATCTATCAGTTCTTCTTGGGTCTTCAGTATTTCTCTTAGATAATGGAGATACTTCAACTGGATGATGTGTTATAAATGTTGGTTGGATTAATTTATCTTCTCCAAACTCTTCAAAGAAAGCATTTATTACTTCCCCTCTTCTCATTCCAGGCTTTATTTCTATTCCTTTTTCTCTAGCAACTTCTAATGCTTCTTCATCTGTATTTATTGCAGAAAAATCTACGCCAGAATATTCCTTCACACAATCTTCCATAGTCATTCTCTTCCAAGGAGGTGTAAAGTTTATTTCTGTTCCTTGATAGTTGATTATCATGCTTCCTGTAGCAACTTCAGCCATATGTGCAACAACATTTTCTGTTATCTCCATCATATCAGTGTAGTCTGCATATGCTTGATATAATTCTATAGCAGTATATTCAGGATTATGTTTTAAATCCATACCTTCATTTCTAAACATTCTTCCCATTTCATAAACTTTATCAAATCCACCAACAATAAGTCTCTTTAAGTATAATTCGTTTGCTATTCTTAAATACATTGGTATATGTAAAGTGTTATGGTTAGTTATAAAAGGTCTAGCATTCGCTCCACCAGCTATAGTATTTAATATTGGAGTCTCAACTTCTAAAAATCCTCTGTCATCTAAATACGCTCTCAATGCCTTTAATGCTTTCGTTCTAATTAAAAAAGCATTTTTTACTTCTGGGTTCACTATTAAATCAACATATCTTTGTCTATATCTTAATTCTTGATCTTTTAATCCATGATATTTTTCTGGTAAAACTTGTAAAGATTTGCATAATAATACTACACATTTAGCCTTTACAGATATTTCGCCCCTTTTAGTTCTAAATATTTCCCCTTCAATACCAACTATGTCTCCAATATCATATGTTGAAAATACACTATATTCTTCTTCCCCTATAGCATCTAATCTTACATAAGATTGAATTCTTCCTTCTTGGTCTTGAATATCTATAAAACCAGCTTTACCTTGTATTCTCTTGCTCATGATACGTCCTGCTATTTTTGTAGTTTGACCTTCAAGAGTTTCAAAGTTATCTTTTATTTCCATAGAATAATGAGTTCTATCATATCTACTTTCTTTGAAAGGGTCTCTACCTGATTCTTGTAATTTTTTTAGTTTATCTCTTCTTACTTGAAGTACTTCACTAAGGTCTTCTTGAATTTGTGCTTCTTCATTGCTTTGTTGATTATTTTTCATTTTTTTCCTCCAGATTATCTTCTTATTTCTAATATTTCAAACTTAGCAACTCCATCAGGAACTTGCACCTCTACAACCTCTTTAACAGCTCTTCCTAAAAGCGCTTTTCCTACAGGAGATTCGTTTGATATTTTGCCATCATATGGGTCTGCTTCTGTTGAACCAACTATAGTATATTCAACATCTTCATCAAATTCTAAATCTTTAACTTTAACTATTGAACCTATTGTAACAACATTAAGGTCTATTTTGCTTTCATCTATGATAACAGCTTTTCTAACCATATTTTCTAATTTTAAGATTCTTTCTTCAACCTGTGCCTGTTCCTTTTTAGCTTCATCATACTCAGCATTTTCAGATAAATCACCAAAAGATATAGCAACCTTTATTCTCTCTGCAACTTCTTTTCTCTTTACAACCTTTAAATTCTCTAATTCTTCTTCTAATTTATCGTATCCCTCTTGTGTCAATAAAAACTCTTTATTCTCTTCCATTATAAATACAACTCCTTCACAAATTTCTTAGGAATTTTCCTAATTATATTTTAAAATTTTTATAATCTTTTTTTAATTTATGCGCTATATTATAAGTCACTATTATTTTTATGTCAAGGAGTCTTCCATATAGTACTCCAATTTCGACACAACTTCTTGATAGTCTTCTATTTTATTAATTTCATCTCTTAATCTTGCAGAGTTTCTAAGACCTTTTAAATACCAAGCGATGTGTTTTCTCATTTCCCTTACAGCTACATACTCTCCATGTTCTTCTACTGCAAGCTTTAAATGTTTAATGGCAGTACTTATCTTTTCGTTAAGAGTTGGCTCTGGTAAAATCTCGCCTGTATTCATATAATGGTTTATTCTTTTAAATATCCATGGGTTACCCTGAGCACCCCTACCTATCATTATAGCATCACAACCCGTTTTGTCTAACATATTTATTGAATCTTCTATTGTAAATACATCACCATTTCCTATAACAGGTATATTTAAATTTTTCTTAATATCTGCAATTATATTCCAGTCTGCTTTACCTGTATAATATTGCTCTCTCGTTCTTCCATGTATTGCTAAAGCACTTATTCCACAAGCTTCTGCTATCTTTGCTATCTCAACAGCATTTATACTATTATCATCCCATCCTTTTCTTATTTTTAAAGTAACTGGTTTCTTTGAATTCTTCACTACTGCCTTTAATACCTGCTCTGCAAGTTTAGGATTTTTCATAAGTGCTGAACCATCCCCATTTTTAACTACTTTTGGAGCTGGACATCCCATATTTATATCAAGGATTTCATTTGGATATTCGTTCATTATTTCTGCTGCTCTTCCCATAAAATCTGGCTCAGAACCAAATATCTGAACAGCTACAGGATGTTCTTCTTTTTCTATCTTAAGCATTTTTTTAGTATTTTCATCATCATAGCAAAGTGCCTTACCATTTATCATTTCTGTATATAAAAGTCCACATTCTTGTTCTTTACAAATTAATCTAAATGGAAGGTCTGTTACCCCTGCCATAGGTGACAGAAAAACTTTATTTTTTAATTCTAAATTTCCTATTTTCATCGTTTTTCTCCTATTTTTTCCTTTGTTTTTGTGATTTTATTTCTAAATCTGCATTTCCTCATTATAATATACCACATAACACTAAAAAACTATCATAAAAAGGGAACTGGATATATAATCCAATTCCCTGTATTAATTATTCTTGGTTTTTTTCATATATTATTCTTAATCCTTCTAGCGTTAAAAAACCATCTACATAATCTATACTTTTTGTTTCTGAAGCAATTAGTTTAGCTAGCCCACCTGTAGCTATAACTTTAACATCATCACAATTTAATTCTTTTTTCATCATATTTATTATTTTATCAACTAAACCTACATATCCATAAATTATGCCAGATTGCATAGCCGATACAGTACTTTTACAAATAGTCATACCTGGTTTTGCTAATTCTACTCTAGGCAATTTAGATGCACTTTGGAATAATGCCTCACTAGATATCTTTATTCCTGGTGCTATTGTACCCCCTAGATATTCACCTTTTTCAGAAATAGCACAAAATGTAGTTGCTGTTCCAAAATCTACAAGTATACTTGGTGCCCCATATTTTTCTATGCCTGCTACAGCATTAACTATCCTGTCTGCTCCAACTTGTTTTGGATTATCATATTTTATATTTAGACCTGTTTTTATGCCTGGACCTACTATCAATGGATGCTTTTTACAGTATTTTATACAAAAATTTTCAAGAGAATGCATAACGTTTGGAACTACAGATGATATTATTACATCATCAATAGCATTTATATCCACATCATCATACTTAAATAAGCTACTTATTAGAATTCCATATTCATCAGATGTTTTTTCCTTATCTGTTTTAATTCTCCAATAATTAACTAACTTGTCACCTTTATATATACCTAAAACCATATTAGTATTTCCAACATCAAATACTAGAAGCATATGTCATTAACCTTCTTTCTATTTTTTGCTTTTCTTAAGTACAGCAGCAACGGCAGCTACTACTAAAGCTCCTACTATTGCTTCTGGTACTCCATTTGCTGCGGCAAGAGCCATTATAACCTTTCCTGCTGAACCATTTTGACCCATTGCTTGAAGATACTTGTCAGCATATAAAACATATATCATTCCTAAAACACCAGCTGTATTTAACAAAGAACCTACAGCTCCTGTAATTAATCCAGATATGTATACCTTACTTGTAGCATTGATTATTAGTTGATATACATAATAAGCCAATATACCTATCATAACTCTTGGCAATATTGAAACTAATGGATTTATAAAAACAAAAGATGTTACTGTTGGGTTTACTATAGCGTTTAAAAGACTTGATACTCCAAATATAAAGCCTATTGCTGCCCCAACTATTGGTCCTTCCATAATAGCTCCAATAATAACTGGTATATGCATTATAGTTGCTTTTGTAGGTCCAACTGGAATAAATCCCAATGGAGTCATAGATAGCATAATAGAAATAGCTGATAGTACCCCTATTATAGTCATCTTTCTTACATTTACTTTTCTTACTGATGCACTTGTATTCATCATAAAAAATACACCTCCGTTCCAGCTCACTAACGATGCCGGACTACTTAATTTTTTGATTTTTCTTACTCTTGTTTCTTATCATTATGAGTCAGGCTACTACTTTCAGGATGCCTGCTCTAACAAGAATAATTTTATCAAGATGAGTTGTCATTGTCAACAATTTGACAAGAAAAATATGCTAATTTCATCATATTTCTCATTTTTTTACTATGTCTTTATATGCTATTATATTTTCTACACTATCAGCTTTTTTTACTGCATTTATTATACTTTTTTCCACAGCCTCTACAGCCAATGAACCTAATAACGTTATATCTGCTTCTATTTCACCTTTTGACATTGTGAATATTGTATCTCCATCATGAGGTGTATGGATAGGAAAAATAGCTTTTGCATACCCATCATGACCCATTTGAGATATTTTTTTACATTCAGCTTTAGTCAGTTTAGCATTCGTAGCTATAACTCCAATTGTAGTATTATCTATACTAAATCCACCTTTACTTGCACCTTGTTTCATCAATTTATATGTATCAATTGTTTCTGTTTTTTTATCATTTAAGGCGCCTGCTATAACCTTACCATCCTCATAAACATCTCCAAGAGCATTTACAGCAATTAATGCAGATACAATCAATCCATTATCTAGTTTTATAGAATAACTTCCTATTCCACCTTTCATAGCATATTCTTGCCCTCTTATCTTTCCAACAGTAGCTCCACATCCTGCTCCATAATTACCTTGATTTAAAACAGTTGTATTTGCCGCCTCACAAGCTTTATAACCCATTTGTATATCTGGTCTACACTTAAAATCTCCTACTCCTAAATCAAATAAAACTGCTCCAACAACTATAGGAACTTTTCCAACTCCAACATCAAAACCAATTCCTCTTTCTTCTAAGTATCTACTTACTCCACAAGTAGATTCAAGACCATATGCAGAACCTCCTGCTAAAACTATAGCATGAACTTTTTGAACCATATTTACAGGGTCTAATAAATCGGTTTCTCTGGTTCCTGGAGCCGACCCTCTTACATCAACACCACAAACTGCACCTTCTTCACAAATCACTACTGTACATCCAGTCAGCCCTATTCTATCCTCAACTTGCCCAACCTTTAAACCTTCTATATCTAAAATATTATCATACATATCCATTTTCTCCTCTTATAGAAACTTCACCTGAAACAATTTCTTTTACACTTCCATCACTACCCTGAACTACTAAGTTACCATCTTCATTTATATCTAAGCATTTAACTAATTCTTTATCATTTCCTTTTAGTACATATATATTCTTATCTATAATAGCAGAATAATCTCTACATATTTTTAAAGTTTCTTCTTTTGAGTTATTTGCAATATAATCTAAATATAACTTTTCAAATTCAGCCAATACATTTCTGACAATATCTACTCTAGACAATTTGTATCCTTCTTTATACAATGAGGTAGCTTTCTCAGCTATTTCTGAATCAAAGTCCATTATTTTAACATTTATTCCAATACCAAGAACAACATAATTTGTTCTTTCAATCTCAGCAGACAATTCTGTTAGTATACCACATATTTTTTTCCCATTTAAAATAACATCATTTGGCCATTTTATCAAAGTCTTTGCCCCTAGATTATTTAAAGCTTGTGTTACACTTGCTCCTGCTATTAAAGTTATAAATGGTGCTTTAAGCGGTTCCATATCTGGTTTTAGAATAATACTCATCCAAATCCCTTCATGGGGTTTGGAATCCCAAGTTCTTCCTAATCGTCCTTTTCCCATATTTTGATGTTCACTTAAAATCACAGTTCCATCTATACTATTCACAGCCACTCTTTTTGCGTATTCATTAGTTGAATCTATAGTATCAAGATGCTCAATATTCTTACCAATAAACTCTGTATTTAATTTATAGTAGATATTCTGTGGACTTAATAAATCAGTTGGATTTTCTGTTAATCTATAACCTTTCTTATTTACAGATTCTATATTATATCCCTCTTCTTTTATAGCTTTCATATGTTTCCATATAGCTGCACGTGACACACCTAATTGCTTTGACAACTCTTCACCCGAAATAAACTCAGATTTATTATTTAATATAATTTCTATTATCTTCTCTCGCATACTTCACCTCTAATATGATATGATTTCATGACTTCTTTTCTTCTAATAAGTAATTATACATTATTAATATATTTTTAATACTACTAATTTTAAAATTCCTTTTTAATATATTATCATAAGTAAACTTATATACCCATACCATTAATTCCCATAGCTTAATATTTTGCCTAATCTTTGCTAAAATCACAAAAAAAACTGAAAGTATTAATTAGATTGATATATGCAAATATACTTTGTTTATCAATTTAACATTATACTTTCAGTCTTAATATTTAATCCTTAATAGATAATACTCTTAAAATAATCAATATTTTAAAATTATTTATCTTCATCAGATTTATTTTCTTGATTTTTATTTATATCAACAACATTGTTTCTTTCTTCTCTATCTTTTTCTAGATTTATAGTTAATTGCTCTTCATTTTCTTTAGGAGAATTTTCCTCTGTAATTGCATTTTCAATATCATTTAATGGTAATTCTTTATTAAATGCTTTTATAAATTGATCTGCATCTAAAGTTTCATAGATAAGTAAGGCTTGTGCTACATACTCCAGTCTATCCATGTTTTCTTGTAATATACTTCTTGTCTTATCATATGCACCATCAACTATACGTTTTGTTTCTTGGTCTATCTCAAAAGCAACCTCTTCAGAATAGTTTCTCTTACTTGAAAAACTATTACCTAAAAATACTTCATCATCACTGTCAAATGACATTGGACCAAGTTTAGAACTCATTCCATATTTTGTTACCATACTTCTTGCAGTAGCTGTAACTCTTTCTAAGTCATTTGATGCTCCTGTAGACACATCTTTTAGCACTAACTCTTCTGCTACTCTACCTCCAAGTAAAACTACTATGTTCTCTTTCATCTCATTTTTAGTAGCATAGAACTTATCTTCAACAGGAAGCTGCATTGTAAATCCTCCTGCTCTTCCTCTTGGTACTATTGTAACTTGATGAACAGGACTTACTTCCTCAAGTATATGAGCACAAACTGCATGCCCGCCTTCATGATATGCTGTAAGTCTTCTTTCTTTTTCACTTATTACTCTCGATTTCTTAGCTACACCTGCTATAACCTTTGTTATAGCTTCTTCTATAGTTTCCATCTTAATTTTCTTTTCTCTTTTTCTAGCTGTTAGTATTGCAGCTTCATTCATTAAGTTTTCTATATCAGCAGGAGTAAATCCTGGTGTTCTTCTAGCTAATACATCCATTTTAACATCATCATTTAGCGGTTTATTTCTTGAGTGAACTTTAAATATAGCTTCTCTACCTTTTACATCTGGTGTACCAACAACTACTTGTCTGTCAAATCTTCCTGGTCTAAGTAAAGCTGGGTCAAGTATATCTGGTCTATTTGTTGCTGCCATGATTATTATACCTTGGTTTACTCCAAATCCATCCATCTCAACTAGAAGTTGATTAAGAGTTTGTTCTCTTTCATCATGACCTCCACCAAGACCTGCTCCTCTCTTTCTACCAACTGCATCGATTTCATCTATAAATATTATAGCTGGAGCGCTTTTTTTAGCTTGCTCAAATAAATCTCTTACTCTTGAAGCCCCAACCCCAACAAACATCTCAACGAAATCAGAACCACTTATACTGAAAAATGGCACTCCTGCTTCTCCAGCAACTGCTCTTGATAGATATGTTTTACCAGTTCCAGGAGGTCCTACCATAAGCATTCCTTTTGGTATCCTTGCCCCTAATTCAATATATTTCTTAGGATTCTTCAAGAAGTCTACTACTTCTTGTAAATCTTCTTTTTCTTCATCCAATCCAGCTACATCTTTAAACGTAACTCTAGTTTTTTCATCATCCTTATGAACCTTAGCCTTTGACTTACCAAAGCTCATAACCTTTCCGCCTCCACCTTGAGACTGATTCATAAATACAAACCAAAGAATTACCATAAAGAATATTAACAGTAATGTAGGTAGCATCTCAACAAACCAAGGTGTAGATGGTTTAGCTTCACCACCAAATGTTAATTTTCCAGCCTTAGCTTGATCTAACACTTCATCTGCAAGTTTATCTCCCATTATTTCTGTTGGAACATATGATTTAAACTTTGTATTTGTATCTTTTATAGTACCTTCTACAGAAGTTTGATTTACAAAGTACAATCTTGATATATTCTCATCTGTTAATTCCCTATATACTTGGGAAAATTTTAAATCTTTTATTTTTTCTGTAGGCTTACCTGAGAATTGAACTATACCTACTATAATTATAAAAACAAGTAGATAAAAACCTGCCCCTTTTAGCAACTTATTCAATATAGAAGCCCTCCTTTCATACATTGCTTTGCCCTATAATTTGTTAAAATTAATTTTTAATACTTCTTTTGTGCTTTCATCAATTTTATAATTCTCACTGATTTTATAATCTCCAACACATATTATTCCTTCACTATCTGTGATTATAGGAATTTTACATCTTTCTTCTCTTGGGATTTTTAAATCTATGAATAAATCCTTCACTTTTTTACTTCCCATAGCAAGTTTTATCTTATCACCTTGCCTTCTGCTCCTTATTACTATACCCCCTTTTACCTTATTAAAATCAAACCCTTTAGATGAATTGTCTAATTTCATACTCTTATACCTATCTATACTCATTACTTGGGTCTCAATAATTTGTTTTAATTCTTTTATTTTTATAAACCCATTACTAGGTATATTGTAATAAAATTCAATTTCCTCACTAACAATTTCCTCATTGGTTAATATTATACTGTCTTTTTTTCTATAAACAAATATATTTCTCGGAAGAGTTATCATTTTATTTACTTTTGAATCACTTTCTAAAGACATTATGTCCTCTATATGTTTTTGATCAACAAAATTAGTATCTCCTAGTATATGTTTTATAGAATTTCTAAGAACCCTAACTTTGATAGCATCATGTAAGCAAATAAAATCTTCTAAATTTATCTCTACAAAGCTCTTTTCTTTTATATTTGAAACTTCTCTAAATTTAGCTTCTGCCTCTTTCTCAATATAATCGTTGTCACTTTTTAAGCTATTGCTCATCCTCACTATAGATTCTATTACATTTGAATTAAAATTATCCTTCATATATGGTAAAAGGTCTAACCTTATTTTATTTCTAGTGTATATGTTTTCTAAATTTGTTTTATCTATTCTAGGATTTAAATTATAAGCCTTACAATATTCCTCTATATCTATTCTCTCTACATCCAAGATTGGTCTAATTATACAGTTATCTCTAATATAATCAATTCCTTTTAACCCTTTAAGACCTGTTCCTCTCATAATACGCATCATGACAGTCTCAGCTTGGTCATTGAGATTATGGCCTATAGCTATTTTGTTAGCTTTAATCTTATCCTTAATTTCATAAAACATTTCATATCTTAGCTTCCTTGCTCCTTCTTCTAATGATAACCCCTCATTTTCACAATATTTTGGTACATTAATAGACTTTACAAAGAATACAATTCCCATATCCTCACAAAGCTTAGATACATATAATGCATCTTTTTGAGCTTCTATTCCTCTTATTTGATGATTTAAATGTGCTGCATATATTTCTATATTAAAATCTTTTTTTAATCTATTTAGTACATGCAATAAACAAACTGAATCAGGTCCTCCAGAAAGACCCAAAACTATTTTATCGCCTTTTTGTATTAAATTATGTTTATTTATAGTACTTAGTACCTTATCAAATATCATATTTATCCCTCTTACACTTAGTTTTATTCACTTTTAAGTATACTTTCTATAAAAAAACGCTAAACCCTTGTATCAATTTTAAGAAATTAAAGTTTAATATAAATATAATAATACCAAATAAATTAAATAAAAGGTAGTTTTTTCACTACCTTTATAAAATTTCTGGAAAATAGCTATAGTTATTATTTAATATCTATGTATATATCTATTTTGTTTCTACCTAAAAATAAATCTTGCATCTTTATATTATAGTCTATTTTCAATTTTATGTGTTCCCCTTCTTGTATATTTATATCCAATTCTCTTGTGTCAATATCAATTAATAAGGTACCTTGTGGGGTTACATATTTTGTAGTACTGCTTTCTCCACATTTAAACATCATAGTTGAATTAATAGAACCAAACTTTTTAATACTAACTTCATTTTTAAGTATTTTTATAGTATTAGTTATTTCTATATTGTCTTCTTTTTCCTTGTAAATAACATATATTCCATCATTTTTATAAAAAATTTTACCAAAAGTAGTCATCTCTATGGTGTCCATATTACCTTTTTCATCATATTGTCTAGTATTTATGCTTATTTTTACACTCAACGATTTTTCCTCCATAGACTTCTTCATATAAACTAATATTTTTGTATCTCCACTTTTTGAATTTTATCAATTTTTTTCTTTAAAAATTCTTTCGCTATATCTGAAAATTTTTCATGTATGTCTGATACATAATATTGATAAATTCCATGAGCTTCTTTGCTATTTATAATGTTTCTTTCTTCTAAAATCTTTTTTAAATCTTTAGCTGTCTCTTTAGCTGGATTAACCAATTTTATGTGTTCTCCAACCTCTTCACCTATTGTTCTCTTTAAAATAGGATAATGAGTACATCCTAATACCAAAGAGTCTATATTCTTATCTTTTAATTCTTGTAGATATATCTTTGCTGTTAACTTAGCTACTTCTGTGTTAGCCCATCCTTCTTCAACAATTGGTACAAATAAAGGACATGCTTTATTAACAATTTCTATATTTTTATCTATTTTAGATATTTCTAAATTATATGCCTTTGAACTTATAGTTCCTTCTGTTCCAATTATACCTACAGTCTTGTTTTTAGTGGAACTTACAGCTGTCCTAGCACCGGCTTCTATAACTCCTATTATTGGTATATCATATTTTTCTTGAGCCTCTTTTAAACTTCTCGCAGTAGCAGTATTACAAGCTATAACTATAGCTTTTACATCCTTAGTTTTTAGAAAATTTATAGCTTGAAAAGTATATTTAATTATAGTCTCCTTAGATCTCGAACCATATGGTATTCTAGCAGTATCTCCAAAATATATTATATCCTCATTTGGTAATATCTTCATTATTTCTTTCAAAACCGTCAATCCGCCTAATCCCGAATCAAAAACTCCTATTGGTCTATTGCTCATTTTTATACAACACCTACTTTACATTTTTGTGTTTAACAACATCTTATTTATCGCTAAAATTTATTTTTATATTCACAGTTAATATATTATTACCTAAATGATTATTATAGTTTATTTTAAACAAAAAATAAAGGAGCTATCTCAAATTAGAAAATAATTTCTAGAAAAAGACAACTCCTCTCAGTACTCAAAAATTTAAATTTATTTTGCAAACACATGATTCCCTATTCTCAGATATGGATTTAGTCTATTTATCCATTTGCAAGTGGCTATTTCTGGGTTCCAGAAATATACTGCTTTATTTGTTGGGTCAGTTCCATAAAGAGCTTCTTTAGCTGCTTTACATGCTGAATCTGTTGGTGTCTTGTTTATTGAACCATCAAGCACAACTGAGAAAGCATTCTTCTGATATATAACTTCCTCTATTGAATCTGGAAATCTAGGGTCCAATACTCTGTTTATTACTACAGCTGCTACAGCAACCTGTCCCTCATAGCTTTCTCCTCTAGCTTCACCTGCAACCAATTTAGACAGTAACATTAAATCATTATCAGATAAATTTATTACTTCCTTTTTTGCTACATTTTTTTCTTGTTTGTTTACTTTCTTAGCTGTCTCTGTTGGCTCATCTGCATATACCTCTTTAATAGGCATAAATATATAGGTTAAAGCTAGTAATATAGCTATCAGTTTACTCCACCTGTCCATGATTAAAACCACTCCTTATAATTTTATTTTTTTAAAATTTTTCTTCTAAATCCTTTACTACTTCAATTACTTTAAACTTGATTTTTACTCTGCTTGTTTTCTTTGGTGTGTCTTGTTTTATTAGCTTATATTCCTTGTCAGTTAAAACTTCTTTTAACTTATCATCTGTAGATTTGTCTATAACTCCATTAGACTCATCAACAAAACATAATGGAGGAAACATAACACACCACCAGTTTTTTCCTTCACCTTTTCCAATTATAATTTTTAATGCTTTATATTCACCTGCTGGAAGAACTATATTAGAATATTGTTTTGTAGGAAAGTTACTATATTGTATACCTACCTTTACACTGTAATTATATCCATTTTCAAGAATAATATTTTTACTTATTTCTTCCAGAGTACTATATTCTTTTTTTATAATAGCTTCACTTTCCTCTATACTTTTTGAGTTTTGTAGTTTTGGTTGTAAATATTTTACTACTTCATCCCTAACTTTTAATTTAAGTTCTTGATCTTCATCTGTATTACTATTTGCTATGACATGAAATCTTATTAATTTATCTTTATAGTCTTTTGATATATTATCAATTTTTTTTACTTCACCATTTATTACTATCGTCATTATTGATATGACTGATATAAGACTTAATATTAATATTCCCAACCTAACTTTAATTTTTCTCATTGAAAAATCCCCCTCAAGATAAATTTATATCATCAATTATGTCCATTTAAATTTAATTTATTCATAATATTTTCAATATCAATAAAAAAACTACTTTGAAATGTTTATAAACATTTCAAAGTAGTTTTTTAAATTTTATAAGTCTTTATTCATCATAGCCTTATCTATCATAAATTGTTCTGCTTTTTCTATATGCTCTGTAGCATATTTCTTAGACAACTCACTATCACCTTTTATTATGGCATCAAGTAAAAATCTATGTTCTTCAACAATATTAAGCGATGAGTCGTAATCAGACATATAAGTAACTCTAAACCTATACACTTGTTCCCATAAGGAGTTTATCAATTGGATTAACTTTTTATTGTTTGTTGCTTTAAATATACATTCATGAAATTCTACATCTTGTTTCAATAGTGCATCTAAATCTGATTCCAAAATGCTTTTTTTTAACGCTTCTGATATATCCTTAAGTTTTTTTATATCATCATCACCAATTCTTTCAGCAGCAAGAGACGCTGCTAGACCTTCTAAGCTTGCTCTTACCTCTAATACATCTAGAAGATCCTTTAATGACATATTTGCTACATATGCACCTTTTCTAGGCAACATAACAACTAAACCTTCTAATTCAAGCTTTCTTATTGCCTCTCTTACTGGAGTTCTACTTACTCCTAATTGTTCTGCTAGTTGTACTTCCATCAGCCTTTGACCAGGCTTTAATTTCCCTTCTAAGATTGCCTCTCTTAAATTTTCGAAGACTACATCTCTTAATGGCTTGTAATTATCCAAGTTCAGTTTAGTTAAATTCTCCACAAATTTCAACCCCTTTTTGACTGCTGTTAACAACATATACCTGTTTATATTTTTTTAATAATTCTTTTTTTCCAATTAGAGCATCTTCTTTACTTTCAAATAATCCAAAAACTGTAGGACCACTTCCACTCATCATAGAACCTAAAGCATTATTTTTCATCATAACTTGCTTTATATTATTTATCTCTTCATATTTACTTATAGTAACATTTTCAAGAACATTTACCATATTTTCTGATACAGCTTTTATGTCTTCTGAATTTAAACACTCCATCAAATATTTATTATTAGGTCTTTTTTTAATATTATTCAAATCTAACCCTTGATAAACTTCTTTTGTAGAAACAAATAATTCTGGTTTACATATTAAAATACTTATATCACATGGTAAACCTTTAATATCTGTTAGTTTTTCTCCAACACCTTGAGCTAAAGCAGGCCTTCCTGATATACAAAATGGAACATCTGCTCCCAAGTTAAATCCGATGTCTTTTAATTCATCTTCAGATAACTCAAGTTTCCATAATTCATTTAATCCTACTAATACTGCGGCGGCATTGGAACTTCCTCCAGCCATACCTGCTGCTACAGGAATATTTTTTTCTATGAATACTTCTACGCCTTTTTTTATATTAAATCTATTCTTAAGTATTTTGGCAGCTTTATAAACAATATTATCTTCATCTAAAGGGATATCTAAACTAGTGCTTTTTATCTCTATTTCATCTTTATCTAATCCCTTTATTTTTACTATATCGTATAAATCTATCGTTTGCATTATCATTTCAACAAAATGATAACCGTCTTGCCTTTTTCCTAAGACATCAATGGATAAATTTATTTTTGCCCTGCTCTTTAGTTTTATAAAATCCATTCTATCCTCCTTGTTTAAAGAATAATGCATCACTAACAATAATATTATACTACAAAAAATAAAATAATAGGGTATTATAATACCCTATTATACTTAATTACTTTAAATTTTTTAATATTAATCTACTAATACGACTTTTTTTTCTAAAATAAGACACTTGCCAGGCTTAATTGCTTCGTCAAGTTTTATATCATTGAGTTCTGCAATTTCATTTTCTGTTGTATTGTATTTTTTTGCAATATTCCAGAAAGTATCTCCTTCTTTACATATATATACAATTATACTTGGGGCTTTAGATAAATCATACACACCTTGATCTTCACCTTTAACAATAAAGCTTTCTGCCTTTTTATCTAATGCTTCAGTAAATCTTTTGATTTTTATAACCAAATCTATTTGGTCTCTATTCAAATCAACCTCAATTTTATCAATACATGCCGTATTAAATACTGATGCTGTATCAGTTAAGTTATCCATCTCTATATCATGTTCAAATGGAATTTCTTCACTAATTTTATAAACTAATTTTAGCCCTTCAACTGGAATAAATAAAATTTCAACTTTTATAATCCCTTGTATAATACTTTTATTTCCTTCAATGTAGCTATTTTCTATAGACATAGTTGGACAAACGCTTACAATATCTTTTATTTGTATATCATCATTATCATTTCTTATTCCTTCTCTAACCATAAATGTTTCTTCACTATTTCTTAAAGTCTTATTTAATTGAATAGGTTTATGGTCAAATTTTATTATCTTTTGAGGAGAGTATGCATCTTGTAATACCTCTCTTGTTACTTCATCTGTAACTTTTACCTTGCAACAAGCCATACAATCTATTTCTAATAGACCTGTATTACTTTCACTATTTTGTTTAAAAATATGATTAAAGTCTGACATGGACAATAATACTTCCTCTGTCATACCATCACTCACTCCAGGAACTTCTACAAACTGAGTGAACTCTATACCCACTCTATCTAACTCTACAAGTTCACCCTCATATGTACAAGCCAATGGATTTATTTCTAATACTCCACCAATAATAACCTTATTATCAGTTACTCTACTTTCTTTTACTTTAACACAAGGATTTAAGCTTATTATAGATTGAATTTCTTCTGTATTTATAGTTATAGTGTCTCTTATAGAACTTTCTGCTTTTTCTATTCCCACTATATCTTGAAAACAAATTTCCTTTCTATGCTTTTGTATGCCTTCTACTTGCGCTACATCCTTTACAATATCTAATCTCTGTTTTTCAAATAAACTTCCTCTTATATTCATAAGAGCTCCTACTTTAATCTTTCTCTCATTCATTATAGTGCAGTCCATATGCTCTACCTCTGAAAATAACATGTATTCCATATCTTGCATAACATTATCTTTTTCTATTACTTCGTTTATATCTACTTTTCCATCTACATTAGAAACAGTATTTTTATCGTCTGCGATGTAAATTACGTTGTAATTAAAACTTCCTCTACAAAGTATCTTTCCATCTGCTATCTCAATTTTTTTAAGTGATATGTAACCCTCAGTCTTTACAATCTCATATACATCTAGCTTCTTGTCTGGCACTACTGCTTCCGCCTCAATAAATGTTTGAAATTTCCCAAAGTCTATTCTATTGTCAATTTTAATTACATCTTTAATTAATTCCATAGTTTACCTCCTTAAGTATTATAAAAATATCACACTATATTTATATTTAAGGAACAAAAAAAAAATTACACCTATTTTTAATAGGTATAATTTTAACTTATTTGTAATTTATCTTGATCTCTAAAAACTTGCAACTTTACATTAGATGTTAATAAATCTGAGTAACTATAAGATACCCTAGGATATCCATTACTTTCATCATCTAATTTTATAACAAACACGCTTGGATAAACTTTTTCTAGTATACCCTCTTTTGTAATAATCTGCTTTCTTCCTTTATTAGCTTTCAACAATATTTTCTTTCCTATATGTCTTTCTAAGCTTACTCTTATCTTATCTAGAGTTTGAACAGTAGCCACAATATCACCTTCTTTAACGTTTATATGTTTACATAATATCACATATAAACATTTTTGTCAAACGTTTAAACTAATTATTTTATATATTTTTTGCAAAAATGTCAATACTATTTTTGAATATATACAGTATAATTATGTTAATTTTTGTTAGTGCAATATTGTTTTTGGCATTGCCCATCTAAATTTCCCTCTTGTTTCAGAGCCACCAATACCCTTAACACCTGTGATAGTCTGCTCTATAACCTCATCAATAGGTACTACTACATCAATTCTTGAACATGCAATTTTTTCTACTACAAAAACAGGGTCTAAAGCATGTATCATTATTCTACCAGGGGAACTTGCATAATTCGCTCCTGCATTTATTATTTTTTCATAATTTGACTGACATGCTCCTGCAAATATTACAAGATTATCCAAATTTGGTTGCCATTTACGTGCTTCTCTAACTGTTTTCATAAAATTTAAAGAGTTTCTATAGTTATTCATATCTTCTATATCCCCTCTTTTTACTGTCATTGCATCATGTCCTGTAATTACTAGTATATCCGGATTATATTTTTCTAGTAATGCTCTTACTTCTTTATGCTGGTTTTGCTCTGAAACTGCTACTCCTACTGCAGGTATTCCAAGTTGAGCATATACATCCAAACAAATTTTTAAATACTCTTTATCTCCATCTATTTGTAATACTTTTCCAGGCATTCCATATGTGTTAGAATTTAATTGAAGTTTTGGAACTGCCCTTGTCATCTTTTTCTGTCTCTCTTTAGCCTTTCTTACTGACTTATATAATAAATTTTCTACATTTTTATCTATTAATATATCTTTTATATCAGGTGCTTTTACTAATTCAAGGTCATCAATATAAGCATCTGCTATTACTCTAAATGCAATTCCTTTTAGTATAGCTATTTTTTCATTATTTTCATCTACACCAAAAGAGACTATTTTAAATACAATATCTTTGTTATGTGACTTTCTAGCTACAATGTCTCCTACCTTCATAGTTAAACCTCCAATAAATTTTTATCTTAGTTTATACTATGTTCGATATAAAACTTTGTTTCCTAATGTCAAAAAAACATTTCTTATAACACTTCTTTTATTACTCTTAAAGCGTTTTTATAGTATATTTTTTCTATTTCATCTTCACTAAATCCTTCTTTTTTTAGAGGCTCGTATAATTTACCCATTTGAGATATATCCTCAATCTCAACTTTTGAATCTATTCCATCGAAATCTGAGCCTAGAGCTACAACATCAATTCCTCCAACATTTACAATATGTTTTATATGTCTAACCATATCTTCAAGCTTACTTTCGCTTTTATCGCCTAAAAATAAGTGGAAGAAGTTAATGCCTGTAACCCCACCTTTATTAGCCAACACTTTAATCATATCATCAGTTAGGTTTCTAGTATGATTCATCATTGCTCTTGAATTTGAATGTGTAGCTATTATTGGTTTAGAGGATATTTTTGCAATTTCATAAAATCCACCATCTGAAATATGAGAAACATCAACTAGCATACCTAGCTCATTCATCTTATGTACAACTTCTCTACCAAAATCTGTAAGACCTTTTTCTCTATACTCTATATTATTATGAGGAAAGCTTAACTCATTCACATGATTCCAACTTATTGTCATCATTCTAACGCCTAAATCATAAAACTTCTTTAAGTTTTCTATTCTACCTTCAAGCACTGCTCCTTCCTCTATAGATAAAAGTGCTGTAAGCTTATTCTCTGATTGATTTTTCATAATTTCTTCATAGTTAGTAGCTAGAGCTATTACATCACTATTTTTTTTCATTTCTTTATGAAATTTATCTGCCATACTCATACAGTAATCAAAAGGATGTTTTACTTCTTCAGTATCAACAAAAAGAGCAAATGTTTGAGCCAATGAATCCCCTTTTTTCAGCCTGTCTATATCAACAGAATATTTGTTAGTTTTAAGTTCACTTGTTTCTACATTCTCCATTAATTTTGCTATAGTATCACAATGCAAATCAATAAATTTCATATTTATACCCCCTGTATATTTTATATTTATATCTAAAAATAGAAATAGTTGTCCTTATAGACAACTATTGACAACTATTTTTTAATATTCTTTTTAATGTTACTTAATTTTATTCCTCTTTTAGGTTAGGTATTACTTTCTTAACTTCTTCAATTTGATGCCATGTTTTATCTATACTATTTTCACTAATATATTTTTTTAAATCAGTTAAAGATGTAAAATCTTTAACTGATAAATTGTCATCATCATCTGCAAATCTTAAAATAAACATAAGATTACCTTACTTTCCACAACATTTCTTATATTTTTTACCACTTCCACATGGGCATGAATCATTTCTTCCTATTTTTGCTTCTTTAACTACTGTTTTAGATTTTTTGTATGCTTTTATTATTTCTTTTCTTTGGTCTGCTGGTAATATTTCTTCCCAACCTTGTAAATTATATAGCCAATGAGCCTCGACAGTTACCATATTGTTATATAATTTTTCCCAATCTATTTTTATAGAAACTTCTTTATCAGCTTCTACATCTTCTAAAACTATATCTTCTTTTAAACTTTCACTTATTCCATCTATGAATCCCATGAAAAATTCATTAGTAGTTCCAAATTTCTCAGCTAATTCACTTACTTTACCTTCAACAACATCCATTTTACTATTTAATATTTCATTGTATATTCCAGCTTCAACTTTTAAATATTCTTCCCAGAATTTTACCTCTGTTTCTTGACTTTCGTGGTTATCACTTAAATTTCTCCATTCAGTATATAAACTCATACTTTTTTCCTCCTAAGTATATCTATATTTTTTTAGTTTTTTTATAGTATAAAATCTTTTAGTTAGATTGGAAGTTTCTTCTTTTTGATTATACCATATTCTATTTAAAGTTAACTCTTACATTATATCATAATTAAACAATTCTTTTAATACTTTTATAGCATACTCTTGGTTTATAAAGTAAGGACTTGTAGCAATTGTTACAACTTTAGCCTTTTTAATTAGATTTTTTATCTTTTCTAGTTTAAAATCAAATGGTATATAGTCCATATCCTCTGAAAATATATCTAAATCTATGTCAAGAACAAACTCTGGCTCTATATCTAAATCAAAGCCATATGAGCTATCTATTATTATTAATTCTGAAAATATATTATGTTTTAATGCTGGTTTTATAAAACTTCCTACATTTAAAACCTCATTTGTATACCTAAATACGTCCTCCAGATTATTTATATCTACATTGTAGTTTTTAGGCTCTCTAGTATCCTTATGTTGATCTACATGTACTAGTTTACATCCTCTTGTGAATTCATTTGCCATCATAGATTTTATCCAAAAATAAAATGCATGGTTATGATTATCAAAAACATATATTCTTTTATTTCCCAGGACATATTCGACCATATTTTCCAATCCTGTTGCTTTTATCTCTTTATTTTCATCAATTTCATTAAATACGACTTTGTTTCCTAATTTCACATCATCCAATGTTCCACTTATTAGTTTTGGAACATATATACTCTTATTTTTTCTCTCTTCATATGAAAATACATTATTTCCTACTGGCTTTTCTATATAAAATCCTGTATATTTATAGTTTATCATAAGAATTAATTTCCTCCATAATTATAACCTATACACCTTAAACTCACTTATCATAAATTAGGTTATCTAGTATAAAAGATACTTGTATATAACTAGCTATTATATCTTCTCTCAATATGTATTATACAATAAGTGTAAAATATATTTATATAAAATATCCTACATTCCTATAACAAAACCATCTGCTTCAATTGGCAAGTAACTTACTCTTGTATTTAATTCCACTTTTCCAAAGAATACTACCCAGTATGGTCTAAAGATACTTTTAATTTTAACTATCTCTATCTCTGGTATACCCCCCATAAACCTGTGACTTAATCTTATAGCCATTTTATTTGCCTTTGATTTTACTCTCCTTTCATCCTTATCACTATATTGTATGATGTCATTATCTACATTTTTTACAATTTCAGACACTGGTAGTTCTTGTACTATACTGCCAGCACCCGTAGAACCATTTACTAAAATATTTAATTCATTTGTATTACCAGCTTGTTTTTTTTTCATGAAAATAGATTTATTTTGATGAATTTTAAGTGTAACGACTTTAAACTCTATATAATGAAGTCTAACTTCATGAACTTCTTTATTTTTTAATATCAGTCTACTTAGTAATGAATTATTTCCACTTTTTGCTATATCTATAGCTTCATCTTTTGTAATTTTTATAGGCAATGCTCTTATATCCATAAAATCATTCCCTTTCATCTTTTTTTCCTGTCATTTTAAATACTCTATATAGATAATCAAAAAATATTATAACTACTGCTATCATGACTCCATATGGGATTATCTTTCCAACTATAATATCATTTCTAGTTACTATACCATAAAATATAAATCCTGTTATTAAAAAGTATAATAGTACTAAAAAACCATCTATACCAAGCCATTTTATTTCCAAATCTTTTTTTACTTTAGATACCAATTTAGACATAATAACTACTCCCTTTTTATAGATTATTTTGTGTATTTAAATTTTTACCTATTCTATTTCCTATTGTCCATGCAATAAATGAAAGAGGGATGGCTATAACAAGAGGTTCTAATTCAAAACTTTGAACTGGAAACATTTTAAAATAACCAAAAGTTACTCCGCCTACAATCATTCCCAAAATACCACCCATAGATGTTCTTCTTCCATTACCAAGAAGACCTCCTACTATAGGTACAAATGCTGAACCCATCCAAATACTTCCTACAAATATACATGCATCATATACATTTTCAAATCTAAACGCCACACTAAGTCCCATAACTGCTGCTAAACATACACCTATTCTAGTAAATTTAACTAATTGCTTTTGAGATAATTCTTTTTTAGTAATTCTTCCATATATATCATTTGCTAAGGTAGCTCCTGCTGCTAGATAATAACTATCTAGTGTTGATATTATTGAACCTAAAATTCCGATTATAAATATAACTCTTATACCTTCTGGCAATGTATTTAAAACTAAAGTTATATACCCAGCTGCTGGAGCCATTTCTGGATAAGTGGCTCTAACTATAAGACCTGTCATAGTTAATACCATGTCAAAACATATCCATAGAGAAAAACAAGTCAATAAAGCTCTTCTCCCAACTTTTGGAGAATCTGCTGCTGAAAATCTTTGGTAAAACGTTGGGTCTGAATAAGCTCCAAATGAATATACTATTAACATCAATGCTTTCATTGCTGACATACCTTTTGTAGGATGCATTAACTGAGGTGCATCTTTAAGTGCTTCTGTAAGACCTTGAAAACCACCTATTTGGTCAAATTGACCTGGCATAACCATAGTTAGACCAAATACCATGCAGAAAAACAATACCATATCTGTAATGGCAACTCCCATAAGACCACCAAGAACTGTCAATATAACTACTACCACTACCATTATAAACCCTATTAGCTGTTTATCAATTCCCCAAGCTACATTACCTATAGTTCCCATAGCTGTTATTTCTCCAAGTTGTGCACAATATATAAACATTAAAACTGCTCCAATTATAGCAACTTGCTTTCCATAAAAACTTTCTAATAAATCAGGAACTGTTATATTAGTTCTTATATGAATTCTTGGTCCAACCCACAATGCTAAAGGCATTCTTCCAATATGTGCAGCTATTGACCATACTGCCCATGCAGATATCCCATATATAGCTGCATACTCTACACTGCCAACTGTACCAACTCCACCATACCAAGAGGCAACCAAAGTACCTACTATCAAAGACCATGGTAAACTTCGATTTCCTAGGTAATAACTTTCCATATCTTTTACATTTCTAGAAAAATAATAGCCTATCCCTAACAATAGAAATGCAAATATAATTATAATTCCATTTTCCCATAATGCTAACATATCTACTCTCCATATTCTTATTATTGTCTTAATTTTCTATTTTAATATTTAAATAGTTACTGTTATTTTTTAATTAAACTTACTTTATACCACATGTTATAAATTTATTTTATAATCATGAAATCTCTAAACCAAAACTATTATTATTTTAAACATGAACAACTCTACCCATTTTAAAAAAATAGGTAGAGTTATATAAATAATTATAAGTATTTAAGCGATTTTATTATTCAAGTTTTTATTTTCTTTTTTATTTATTTTATTTAAAGCATAAGTGGCAAATATACCTATGACTGCACACACTACAGATAGAATAAATATATACGTATATCCTGTTTGTCCATATTTATCTAACCAGTTACCTGCAACTGTATAGTAAAATGCATCTGGAGAAAATCCTATAAATGAAGCGAATCCAACTACTGCTCCTGTAGTTTCTAAAGATATATTAGACTCTGAAACAGATGCAAAGTATATACCTCTAAATCCAAATAAGATTACACTTAGTATTATCATATTTATTACAGCTATCCATATAAGTGCTGCACTCTTAGGGATTACTAAGTAAGCTGCTGTACTTATTGTCATTAATATAAATCCTACAAACATTACTCTTATAGATGAACCAACTTTATCTGTTATAACACCTGCAATAGGAGATGCTCCCATTTTTATAACATAAGTTCTAATTATTGATAAAGCTGAAACTAAAGTCATTGGCATTACATAAACTTCTGATAAGTATGGGCTTAAATAAGTTAAACTTGAAAATACTAAGTAAGTTGAAAATATTATAAGACCAATCAGCCAAGCTTTTGGCATTGTAACTACTTTTAGTAATGATTTAATGCTTAATCCTTCATCTGATGCTCCAGTATCTTTCTTTTCTTCTACTAAGAAGAATAAAAGTATACCACATATTATAGATGCTGCAGAATATAACCATACTACATATTTAAATCCAATAGTTATTTCAGCAAATTTTCCAAAGAAGTAAAGACCTATAAAAGAAATTAATGTACCTGATACCCCTGATAAACCTTCATAAAATCCAAATATTCTTCCTTGCTCTGATTCACTACCTTGCATTCTAACAACCTTAACAGAAGCTGAGAAGAATGTTAATATTGTTGTAAATCCCCATAATACAAATATTAAAAGAATCATGTTGTATGATGGAAATGTTGAGAAGTAAAACCCTAATGCTCCTGAAGCAATTAAAGAAAAAGTTATCAGTTTTCTAACTGAAAATCTATCAGCAAACCATCCACCTATAAAATAAGATACCATTCCTACTAATCCATATAAACTCAATAAGTTCCCTATTTGCGTATGACTCAATGCTAATGCTTGTTGCATTGGATCATAAAATGATGACTTCATATATGGTAAACTATACATAGCTGTTGTCCCAAATGCCAATATGAATATTACCAAAAATCTCTTAACATTACTTTTGTTTTCCATGATTTTGTCTCCTTAAGATTTTAATTTTCTAGTTTTATTTATATAACTTTATTTTAATTTTTCTATAGCTTGTTTAAAGTCATTTATTATATCATTTGCAGACTCTAGTCCTACTGCTATTCTTATTAGATTTTCTCCATTCATTTGAACTAATGTATGTTCTTCTCCTAAGCTTGTTGCTATTGTTGCAAGTTCTAAAGAGTTCATTAATTTTCTACTAGCTTGGTCTCTTGTTAATCCATTTATTCCATCTTTAAGTTTAAATGAAACTACTCCTCCACCTAAACCATTCATTTGAGTTTTACAAAGTTCATACTGAGGATGAGTTTTTAGTGCTGGATATTTTACCAGTTCTACATTTTCTTCTTGCTCTAAAAACTCTGCTACTGCCAATCCATTTTCACAGTGTTTTTTCATTCTCATGTCTAACGTTTTCATACCTCTTAAAATCATCCATGCACTCATTGGTGGTAAAGATGCTCCTGTAAAACAACATAAACTTGGCCATCTAACTAAATCTATTAATTCCTTTGAACCTGCTACTGCTCCCCCTAAAGTATCTCCATGTCCATTTATAAACTTAGTAAGACTATGTATTACTAAGTCTGCACCTAAGTCTATTGGTCTTTGTATAATTGGAGTACCAAAAGTGCTGTCAACAATAGCTAAACTCTTATTTTCGTGAGCAATTTCTGCTATTGTTTTTATATCTACTAAATCTAATGATGGATTTAATGGACTTTCTATATAAACTATCTTAGTATTTGATTTCATTGCATCTTTTACATTTTGTGGGTTTACTGCATCTACAAATGTAACTTCAACGCCAAATTTGGCTAACAACTCAGACATAAATAATTTAGTATGTGAGAATATTCCATCAGAACTAACTATATGGTCTCCACTTTTTACTAATGCTAATATAGTAGATGTTATTGCTCCCATACCTGATGTACTAGAAATAGCACTTTCTGCATTTTCAAGCATAGCTAATTTAGCCTCTAGCTCTGTAAGTGTCGGATTACACTCTCTTGTATATACATACCCCCATGTCATACATAACTCTTCAAAATGCTCTACTGTCTTTGCAGCAAATGTTGCTGTTTGACATATTGGAGTAGCTAATGCACCTGTTGTTGGATCTGCACTATGTCCCCAATGTATTATTTTTGTCTCCAAATCTTGATTAATATTATTACTCATTTTAATTCCTCCTATTTTGACCTATTTATACAACGTTTTCCCTGCCAAATTTCACCAATTCAGCTTTAATTAATACAAACTTTTTAAGTATACTTTTATATTTGTTATAATTTCTAAAAATCTGACACTTATTTTGCTTTTTTATAGTTTTAATTATAAACTCTATAGTAACTATAGAGTCAATATGTTTTTGATATTTTTTTTACAATGTTTAAAAAATTTAACATAAAAAGAGATATGTCTTAAAATAAGCTTGTTTTAAGAGATATCTCTTTTTATATTAAATTTGATTCAATACATAAAGCATCAATTTTTTGTTCTCTGTATAAATTCTTTTATTGTCATTTTCTCATCAAAAGTCTATAGTAATTATACATTACTATAATTTAACATCTGTAAATAAAATTAATTAGAGGCATAAATATATTCAAATAATCCAATTTATTTATACCTCTAATTTTTTATAAGTAAAATCTCATTAAATTGATTTCTTCGCACGAATAAGTGTGCTTTTAGAGATACCAGTCATCTTCACAACCTCTCTATAAGGCTTAGAATTTAATAATCCCAATGCGTATTGTATCTGCTGATTACTATATTTCTTTGGTCTACCATCCTTAAAATCTTTTTTCTTTCTAGCAAATTCTTTTCCCAACTGAGTTCGTTCTATTATCATATTTCTTTCAAGTTCTGCAACTGCAAGTAATGTAGTTAAAAAGAATTTCCCCATTGAAGTATTTTCTAGGAGACCTATATTTAAAATATGGACACTAACTTCTTTAGCAAATAAACCCTCTATCAGTTGTATCCCATCTGATGTACTTCTAGCTAGCCTATCAAGTTTAGTCGCAACAAGTAAATCTCCCTTCTTTAAAGAAGATATAATTTTTTCAAATTTAGGTCTATTTGTGGTAGTCCCTGTATAAGTTTCTTTTATTATTTTAGCATTGTTATACTTGCTTAATATCTCTTGCTGTTGTTGATACAAACTATTGTTATCTGTCTGGTTCTTTGTACTGACACGGCAATATCCATATATAATAATAATCACTTCCTAACGTAAATATTTAATGCAGGAATTTGTAGATATCTGTATCTACTTGTCTTTATACATTTTACTAAAACGAATTTTTGGTGTCAATACTGTTAACTTTTGACACCATTATAATTCCTTTATAATTTGTTTGACTATGTCAAAAATTAACAATATAATGAAGTTAATGAAATTATACAAATTGGAGGAAATAATATGAATAGTCTGTTAAATGATGCAATAGATGAGTTAAAAAACATCCATTGCGGAGAAGTTTTTTTATTAAAAGAATTGTTCAAAGGCTATGAATGGAACAGGTTGGAGATGAACATCAGGTTAAAATTAGGAAAACTTTTTTTGTATGAAGTAGTAAGTAATCCCAATTTAAAGGTAGAAGTAATCAATAAAAATTCTGCTTATCAGCAAATGTATAAAAAAAAATAACAACTTAAATATATATAATAATATAATCTTCTTGTTGAGTCAAAAGTTAAAACTTTTAATACAAATTAATTGTACTATATAAATGTTTATCAGTAGGTCTGAGTCTATATAACTAACATATACAAATAGTACTGTTTAAATTATGTTTTTAAGATAGATAAATCTTAACCCTACTCCAGCATAAATCTTGATATACTAAAATAGGGCTCAGAATTATCTATATTTTTATACCATAAAATGCTTAGTTCTTCCTCTTGATTGAACATATATGTCTGGAGAGATACAATAGAAACGTTGATCTATAAAATTTCCAAAATCAGAAAATCTTATCTTGAATTTAGGGATTCCAAAGCTTTCAGGTGCTATCTCATCTACACCAAAATAGATAACAATCCCATCATCTGTAATATAAAATGCCTGATCTTCAGGTATAACTAATTCTACATTAGAGTAATACATTTCTCTGTTTTCATTAATTTCAGCTTTTATATAATCAGTTATTATGTTTATATAGTCAACTCCATCTCTAAAAATATCACCTAGTAAAAGTTCTTTTCCATTTGTTAAGTCTATATTGTAATTATTTAATGTATTGTACTTAGGTCCAGAACTACTAGCAAATCCCATAAGATTTAATATCATACTTAGTACATAGTTTTTACTGAAAGTAACTGCATAATTAGTAGAAACCCAGTAACTTTGTTTTGGAAGTGAATTTTGAGAAGCTGCATTATTATATTCTTGTTCTTCTTCTTGCAACCCAAGCTTAAAATTATTTACAGTCATCTTTACAGCAGAATTTATGTTGTTTAAAATAGGCGGATTTACATAGGTGGATTGATTTCTAATATTGTACAGAATAGGATATTTTACATCATATGAAAAGTATTTGCTTCTGCCAAAGTCTTCATTAAACTGCACATATAATATGTTATATGTACAAGTATTTGTAGCTTGATAATTTTCCATTAAAACTCTCCTCCTCTTATTAAAAAAATCAGATACTATATAATATGTTTAAAAGAGTAATAATGTTAACAATAAATGTAAAGAATAGAAAGTATCTAAAACAGCAAAAAATGACTGATTTTGTGGTATAATACATAGGATTGAGAGTTATTTTATAGGAGGAAAGATATGTTATTATTAGCAGATAAATGGAAAGATTATGAACTTATAGATATGGGAAATGGAGAAAAATTAGAGCGTTGGGGTAAGTATGTACTTAGAAGACCAGACCCACAGGTTGTATGGCCAATGGAGTCTGAATGGGCTCTATGGAAAAACCCTCACGGACATTATCATAGAAGTAATAAAGGTGGAGGTCAGTGGGAACACAAAAAAAGATATCCAGAACAATGGACTATAAATTACAAAAACTTAAAATTTCACATTAAACCAACTGGATTTAAACATACTGGATTATTCCCAGAACAAGCAGCCAATTGGGACTGGATGATGGATAAAATCAAAAAAGCTGACAGACCTATAAAAGTATTAAATCTTTTTGCATATACAGGAGGAGCTACAGTAGCATGTGCATCCGCTGGTGCAGAAGTATGTCATGTTGATGCTTCAAAGGGTATGGTCAACTGGGCAAAAGAAAATATAGAGTTATCAGGACTTAAAAATCAAACAGTAAGATTTATAGTAGATGATGTTGTAAAGTTTGTTGAAAGGGAAATAAGAAGAGGTAAGAAATATGATGCAATAATAATGGACCCTCCTTCTTATGGGAGAGGACCTAAAGGAGAAGTATGGCAAATAGAAGAAAAATTATATAGCTTTGTGGATTTATGTATGGGTGTTTTATCTGATAATCCTTTATTCTTTCTAATTAATTCTTATACAACAGGATTTTCTCCAATAGTTCTAGAAAATGTACTGTCTACAACAATAGGTAAAAAGGCAAACAATGGCGAAATCTATGGTGGAGAATTAGGAATACCAGCTTCTAGGGATGGTAAAATACTTCCTTGTGGTATATTTGGAAGATGGGAGAAAAAATAATGATAAAAGTCATATATGAAGATAACCATTTATTAGTTGTAGATAAACCTGTAAATGTATTATCTCAAGGAGATGATACCAATGATAAGGACATGGTAAATCTTTTAAAAGACTATATCAAAACAAAGTACAATAAACCTGGAAATGTATATATTGGTTTGGTACATAGATTGGATAGACCAGTGGGTGGAGTCATGGTTTTTGCCAAAACATCAAAAGCTGCCTCAAGATTGTCTGAACAAGTAAGAAATAAGACATTCAAAAAAACCTATATGGCAGTTGTTCATGGTAAAATGAAATCCGATTCAGACATATTAAAAGATTTTTTATATAAAAATAAAAAAACAAATATGGTGAGTGTTGTGAAAAAAAACCATAAGGATGCTAAAGAAGCTGAACTTAGTTACAAAGTTTTGGGTTTTAAAGAAAATCTAAGCTTAGTTCAAGTAAACTTAAAAACTGGTCGTTCTCATCAGATAAGAGTTCAATTTGCAACTAGAAAACACCCATTATATGGAGACCAAAGATATGGCCAAGAAGTAAATAAAATTGGACAACAGATTTCTCTTTGGTCTAATAAAATAAAAATTTGCCATCCAACAACAAAAGAAAAAATGGAATTTATATGTACTCCACCTGATAAATATCCATGGAATATATTCTAAATCTCAAATGAGGTGATTATATGAGTAAAAAGTTTTCAATAGGCGAAATGTCAAAGCTTCACAAAATAAGCATACAAACGCTAAGATACTATGACCAAATAGATTTATTTAAACCTGTTCATGTTGACCAAGAAAGCAATTACAGATATTACTCAATTGACCAATTTTCACAATTGGATATTATAAAATACTTAAAGTATCTAGGTATGCCATTAAAAGAAATCAAAGAAAAATTAGATGAAAACAATGAAGAAATTCTAAAATTATTAACCAATAAGATTAATATCGTAGATGAAAAAATTAAAGAATTAGAACTTATAAAAAAAGTATTAAGTACAAAAAAAGAAACAATGGAAAAAGGTATGAGAGTAGATGAAGTAGGTAAAATAGTAAGAAAACATATTCCAAGAAGAAGTATTTTATCCATAGAATATGAAGAAGGTTTAAGTAATGAAGAAACTATGGAGCTTTCCAGAAGACAAATAGCAAATATACTAGAAGATAATATCTCTGTGTTTTATGGTGGAGTAAGTGGTCTTGTATCTATAGATAAATTCTTAAAGGAAGATAAAGTCATCTATGAAAATAGCTTTGTAAATGTTGAAAGAGATTTATTTGATGCTAAGTCTCAAAAATATATATCTGAAATTTCAGCTGGTGATTTTATTTGTATGACATATAAAGGCTCTTACAGAGAAAATTATACTGCTTTTAAAAAGTTAGTTGATTATGTTGATTATAAAAGGGTACCTATTGAAAATTATATATATGAGATACCTATAATAGACCCTCTATCTACAAACAATGAAGATGAACTTCTAACCGAAATTCAGATACAGGTTAAAAAGAGAGAAATTGATTTAAGATGTCTAGTATAATCAGGTATTATAAAAAGGGCGTTTCCAAATGATTTTTAAATCATAAATGGAATGCCCTTTTTAAATAATAATTAAAATTTTATAGTTTAGACTTGGAAAATAATATGAAATGTTTTATTATATATCTATATACCTTATATTACGAGGTATATGATAAAATAAAGTAGGTGAATTTATGGACTTAAACAAAGAAGTGCTTAAAGGTCATATTGATACTTTAATATTATCAATACTAAGCAAAGGAGATTCATATGGATATGAAATAGCAAAAGTAGTTAGAGATGAAACTACATTTGAATTAAAAGAAAGTACACTCTATGTGTCTCTTAAAAGATTAGAATCTAAGGGCTTGATAAAATCTTATTGGGGAAATGACCAAGGCGTAGGAAGCAGGAGAAAGTATTACAATATAACAGATGATGGAAAGGACAACTTAGAAGTAAAAATTCAAGAGTGGTACTTTATACAAGATATTATGAACAAGTTTCTAAAGAAGGGGGATTAGATTTATGAAAATAATAGAAGAGTATTTAGAAACACTATATAAGAGTGAAAATAACAAAGAAATTCAAGATTTAAAAGAAGAGTTAAGAGAACATCTAACAACATCTGCAAATGAATTTATTGAAAATGGATATAAAATAGATGAAGCACAAAATAAGGCAATTGAAAGATTTGATGGTGATGGTGAGATGTCAGTAGAATTACGTTCAATATTTAAACAAAAAATAGAACCTAAAAAAGTTTTATTGCGAAGATTATCAAATTCAAGGCTCTTATTTTTAAATTTATTTGGATGGCTTGTTGCAGCTGCTGCATTTACAGCCAATAGAGGTTTTGGTCACATAGTTCCACCTTGGTTGATTATAGCTTTGATAATTGTAGTAGTTATATTGATAATTTTAAGCATTATAATTAATAAATTAAAGAAAGAAATAGAAAATGATTATGTTATGTAGTCACATTAATAAATATAGTTTTGTTTTATTTATACGAGTAAGTACTACGATATTAATAGGTACTATGAAAGGAGTTTTTGTATATGGAGAAAAAAATATTATTAGAAAAAATTCTTGATACGCCAGGCGTTTCATATATTAATGAGAAAGTAAATTTATTTAAAGGTACCAAATGGATTTCATTTGGAACTTATATAATGACTGTTGAAAGCTTCTGCTATAAAGAAGATTCAAAACACTATAATCCAGTAATGGGAACATTTGATTATGAGTCAGAAATTTTTATAGTTAATGCCATATATAAAGATGAGGTCTACTCTATTAAAAATAAAAAACTCTATAGAAATGTATCTAAAGGAGATAAAATAGTTGTTACAATTAAATACTATTATGATAAATATGAAAATCTTATACATGAAGAAATTCATGACTACCACTCTTATCCTCTATCTAATGATTAAAGAAAAAACTGATAGTATCAAGATTGATATTTATTTTAGTTCACATAAGAAAATAATTATAGAGTATTAATTAAAGGCGAAAGCTCCTAGGAACTAACGCCTTTAATTAATCTAAATATCAGTTTGTTTTTTATTCTGCTATATTATAAACTTTTAATTTATCTTTATTTATATGCTTTTTCTTAACTTCTACTAAAGCTTTTAATGTATCTAAAGATGTCATTATTTCAGTAGAAAATTCAATAGCTGTTCTTCTCATTTTAAATCCATCTCTTGTTGAGTCATTACCTTTAGTAGGTGTATTTATTACTATATCAACTTGTTTATTTCTTATAGCATCTAGTATGTTTGGTCTAGGCTCTTCAACTCTATTTACTATATCAGCTTCTATTCCATTCTCTCTTAGACTCTTAGCTGTACCTTCTGTAGCAACAAAAGTATATCCTAACTCTTTCATATCTTTTGCTATTTCTATAAACTCTTCTTTATCGTTATTATTAACAGTAGCAAGTACTACTCCTCTTTCGTCAGACATATGTCTGCCTGCGGCTAAGAATCCTTTATATAGAGCTTCTTCTAGATTTTCTCCTACACCTAAAACTTCTCCTGTAGATTTCATTTCAGGTCCAAGACTTACTTCAACTTTAGCTAATTTAGACATTGAGAATACTGGTACTTTTACTGATACTAGTTTAGGCTCTTTATAAACTCCTGTACCATATCCTAAATCCTTTAATTTAGCTCCTAACATACATTTAGTAGCTAAGTCAACTATTGGTACCCCACTCACTTTACTTATATATGGTACTGTTCTACTGGCTCTAGGATTAACCTCTATTATATATAATTCATTCTGGAATTCTATAAATTGTATATTAACCATACCAAGTACATTAAGGTCTAAAGCTATTTTTTTAGTGTATTCTACTATCTTTTCTTTTATCTTATCAGATATATTTTGGCTTGGATACATTGTCGTACTATCTCCAGAGTGAACTCCAGCTCTTTCTAAATGTTCCATTATTCCAGGTATTAATATATCTTCTTTATCACATATGGCATCTACTTCTATTTCTCTACCCGTTAGATATTTATCTATAAGTACTGGATTCTTATGGTCTCTGGCAAAAGCATCATATAAATACTGAGTTAATTTTTCCTCGTTATAAGTTATTTCCATACCTTGACCACCAAGTACATAAGATGGTCTAACTAATACTGGATAACCTAATTCATTAGCAACTTCAATACCTTCATTAGTTGTCCACACACCTTTTCCTTTTGGTCTATTTATATCTAATCTCTCTAATAAGTCGTCAAATTTTTCTCTATCTTCTGCTGCATCTATATCATCAAAATCAGTTCCCAATATAGGTATTTTTTTCTCATGTAAGAACTTAGCTAGTTTTATAGCTGTTTGTCCTCCAAATTGTAGTATTACACCTTCTGGTTTTTCTTTTTCAATTATGTTTAAAACTTCTTCTTCTGTTAATGGTTCAAAATATAGTTTATCTGATGTATCAAAATCTGTACTTACTGTTTCAGGGTTATTGTTTACAATTATAGTTTCTATACCCATTTTTCTTAAAGATTTTACACAGTGAACTGAACAATAGTCAAATTCTATACCTTGACCTATTCTTATTGGTCCAGAACCTAATACTACAACTTTTCTCTTATCACTTACAACTACTTCATCATATTGCTCATAAGTTGAGTAGTAATATGGAGATAGAGCTTCAAATTCTCCTCCACATGTATCAACCATTTTATAAACAGGTTGTATATTATATAGACTTCTTAATTCGTATAATTTTTCTGGGCTTATCTTCATTAAGTCAGATATACCTTTATCAGAGAATCCTTTTTTCTTTAATTCATGTAAGTATTCCTTATCTAAATCTTCTATTTTAAGACCTTTTAATTTTTCTTCTTGCTCAACTATCCATTTAAATTTATTTATAAACCACTTATCAACACCAGTGATTTCTTCTATCATTTCTACTTTATAGCCTCTTCTTATCATTTCAGCTAAATCAAACAATCTTTCATCATCAGGTACTACAACTCTTTTCTTTAGCTCTTCTAACGTTCTACCTTCTGATGGAGCATGAACTAATGAATATTTTCCTGTTTCTAGTGATCTTATTCCCTTAAGAATAGCAGCTTCAAAGTTGCTTCCTATACTCATTATTTCACCAGTTGCCATCATCTTAGTTCCTAATTTTCTATTTGCCTTTTTAAATTTATCAAATGGCCATTTTGGTATTTTTACTACTACATAATCTAAAGTTGGCTCAAAACAAGCATAAGTTTTTTTAGTTACTGCATTTTCTATTTCATCCAAAGTATATCCTAAGGCTATCTTAGCTGCTACTTTTGCTATTGGATATCCTGTAGCTTTTGATGCTAGTGCTGATGATCTACTAACTCTTGGATTTATTTCTATTATTGCATATTCTAAGCTATGTGGATTTAAAGCTATTTGAACATTACATCCACCTTGAACCTCTATTGCATTTATTATATCTATTGATGCTTTTCTAAGTAGTTGGTATTCTTCATCACTTAAAGTTTGACTTGGAGCAACAACTATACTATCTCCTGTATGAACTCCAACTGGGTCTACATTTTCCATGTTACATACAGTTATACAGTTTCCATTCCCATCTCTCATTACTTCATATTCTATTTCTTTCCAACCTTTTATACTCTTTTCAAGAAGAACTTGACCTACTGGACTTAATTGCAATCCATGTGAAAGTATCTCTCTTAATTCTTCCTCAGTATCAGCTATACCTCCGCCAGTTCCACCTAGTGTATATGCTGGTCTTACAACCACTGGATATCCTATTTTACTTGCAAATTCAAGACCTGCTTCTAGGTTTGTAACTATATCACTAACTATTACAGGTTGATTTATTTCTTTCATTACTTCTCTAAATAAATCTCTATCCTCACCCTTTTTTATAGACTCTATAGATGTACCTATAACTTTTACATTATATTTATCTAGTATACCAGCATCATGCAATTCTACAGCCAAGTTTAGTCCTGTTTGACCACCCATACCTGCAAGTAAGCTATCTGGTCTTTCTTTTTCTATTATTTTTTCTATAAATTCTATTGTTAATGGTTCTATATATATTTTATCTGCAATTTCTTTATCAGTCATTATCGTCGCTGGATTACTATTTACTAATACAACTTCTATTCCCTCTTCTTTTAATGCTTGGCAGGCCTGTGTTCCTGAGTAGTCAAACTCTGCTGCTTGACCTATTATTATTGGCCCTGACCCTAATACTAAAGTTTTCTTTATACTATCTAATTTAGGCATAACTCTTTCTCCTTATCTAAACAATTTTCACAGTTTCTATCTTCATAATCTATACAATCAATTTTAATTATTTTATTCCATATTAAATTTGAGATTATTTATTATATCTATATTAATTAAACCAATATTTTTTTGATTTAAGTTAGTCTTATTTTTAGTTATATATTATATATATTTATATTATTTATTTTACGAACTCTAAAAACTTATCGAAAATATAGTCATTATCTTTTGGCCCTGGACAAGCTTCAGGGTGGTATTGAACACTGTATACATCTAGCTTCTCATGTCTCATTCCCTCAACAGTATTATCATTTAAATTTATATGTGTCACTTTCATTTGTTCAGGAACTTCTGAAACATAATATCCATGATTTTGAGAAGTTATAAATACTTTTCCCTCTTCTAAATCTTTAACTGGATGATTTCCACCTCTATGTCCAAATTTAAGTTTAGCAGTTTTTCCTCCAAGAGCTAGGGCTAAAAGCTGATGCCCTAAGCATATTCCAACTATAGGCTTTTTACCAATTAGAGCTTTTATATTTTCTATAACATTTTCTAAATCCTCTGGGTCTCCAGGACCATTTGATAAAAATATTAAATCAGGGTTTATACTTAATACATCTTCTGGAGATGTTGTAGCTGGGAATATTGTTATATCACATCCACGAGCTATAAATGATCTTAAGATATTTCTTTTAACTCCAAAATCCATAACAGCTACTTTTGGGCCATTTCCTTCTATATGCTCTACTTCTTTTCTTGTAACCGTTCTAACTGCTTCTGTATTTGAAAACTTATCTAATTTATGTTTAACATCTTCTAACTTGCTATCTTCTAATGTAATTATACCTTTCATTGTCCCATTATTTCTAAGTATCTTAGTTAAAGCTCTTGTGTCTATTCCTTCTAGTCCTATCACTTTATTTTGCTTTAAATATTGGTCTATATCAATCTCACATCTAAAATTACTTGGAGAATCACTTTTTTCTCTTACTATAAATCCTTTCACTTGCACTTTTTCAGATTCTGCTGATGATAAATTTATACCATAATTTCCTATAAGAGGATAAGTCATAGTAACTATTTGACCATAGTAAGAAGGGTCTGTTAAAACTTCACCATATCCTATCATCGAAGTGTTAAATACTACTTCTCCTACACTTTCTTCTAAATATCCAAATGCTTTTCCTATAAAAACTGTCCCATCTTCTAATATTAACCTTGCTTTCATATTACAGTACCTCCTATAATTCTCTTTAGGCAAACTAAAGAACATTAACTAAATATAATCTTTTAAATATCTATATCTATTTTTCACTTTTACATTCTAGTTTTATACTTATTTACATTTATTTTTTATCTTTTTCTATTATACTACAAATTTCTTAAAAAAAAGAAGTTATCTCAAAAGTAAAAACTCATAGAAAAAATAAC
Source organism: Clostridioides sp. ES-S-0001-03 (assembly GCF_020676075.1). Classification (NCBI taxonomy): domain Bacteria; kingdom Bacillati; phylum Bacillota; class Clostridia; order Peptostreptococcales; family Peptostreptococcaceae; genus Clostridioides; species Clostridioides sp. ES-S-0001-03. Next base: position 37,738 of record NZ_JACVWJ010000007.1, read on the forward strand.
TTCTTCTTTTTAATTTAATGATTAAATTCTTAAACTATACAATCAACTTAATTTCTATTCAGCTATATTGTAAACTTTTAACTTATCTTTGTTTAGGTGTTTTTTCTTAACCTCTACTAGAGCTTTTAGTGTATCTAAAGATGTCATTATTTCAGTAGAAAATTCAATAGCTGTTCTTCTCATTTTAAATCCATCTCTTGTTGAGTCATTACCTTTAGTAGGTGTATTTATTACTATATCAACTTGTTTATTTCTTATAGCATCTAGTATGTTTGGTCTAGATTCTTCCACTCTGTTTACTATATCAGCTTCTATTCCATTTTCTCTTAGACTATTAGCTGTCCCTTCTGTAGCAACAAAAGTGTATCCTAACTCTTTCATATCTTTTGCTATTGCTATAAACTCATCTTTATCGTTATTATTAACAGTAGCAAGTACTACTCCTCTTTCGTCAGACATATGTCTGCCTGCGGCTAAGAATCCTTTATATAGAGCTTCTTCTAGATTTTCTCCTACACCTAAAACTTCTCCTGTAGATTTCATTTCAGGTCCAAGACTTACTTCAACTTTAGCTAATTTAGACATTGAGAATACTGGCACTTTTACTGATACTAGTTTAGGCTCTTTATAAACTCCTGTACCATATCCTAAATCCTTTAATTTAGCTCCTAACATACATTTAGTAGCTAAATCAACTATTGGTACCCCACTCACTTTACTTATATATGGTACTGTTCTACTGGCTCTAGGATTAACCTCTATTATATATAATTCATTCTGGAATTCTATAAATTGTATATTAACCATACCAAGTACATTAAGGTCTAAAGCTATTTTTTTAGTGTATTCTACTATCTTTTCTTTTATCTTATCAGATATATTTTGGCTTGGATACATTGTCGTACTATCTCCAGAGTGAACTCCAGCTCTTTCTAAGTGTTCCATTATTCCAGGTATTAATATATCTTCTTTATCACATATGGCATCTACTTCTATTTCTCTACCAGTTAGATATTTATCTATAAGTACTGGATTCTTATGGTCTCTGGCAAAAGCATCATCTAAATACTGAGTTAATTTTTCCTCGTTATAAGTTATTTCCATACCTTGACCACCAAGTACATAAGATGGTCTAACTAATACTGGATAACCTAATTCATTAGCAACTTCAATACCTTCATTAAGTGACCATACACCTTTTCCTTTTGGTCTGTTTATGTCTAGTTTTTCTAATAAATCATCAAATTTTTCTCTATCTTCCGCTGCATCTATATCATCAAAATCAGTTCCCAATATAGGTATATTTTTCTCATGTAAGAACTTAGCTAGTTTTATAGCTGTTTGTCCTCCAAATTGTAATATTACACCTTCTGGTTTTTCTTTTTCAATTATACTTAAAACTTCTTCTTCTGTTAATGGTTCAAAATATAGTTTATCTGATGTATCAAAATCTGTACTTACTGTCTCAGGGTTATTGTTTATGATTATAGTTTCTATATCCATCTTTCTCAAAGATTTTACACAGTGAACTGAACAATAGTCAAATTCTATACCTTGACCTATTCTTATTGGTCCAGAGCCTAGCACTATTACTTTTTTCTTATCACTTACAACTACTTCATCATATTGCTCATAAGTTGAGTAATAATATGGAGATATCGCATCTATTTCTCCTGCACATGTATCAACCATTTTGTATGCTGGTTTTATGCTATATAGACTTCTTAATTCGTATAATTTTTCTGGGCTTATCTTCATTAAGTCAGATATACCTTTATCAGAAAATCCTTTTTTCTTTAACTCAAGAAGATAATCTTTAGTTAAGTCTTCAATCTTCATAACTTTTAATTTTTCTTCTTGTTCAACTATCCATTTAAATTTATTTATAAACCATTTGTCTATTCCTGTGATTTGTTCTATCATTTCTACTTTATAGCCTCTTCTTATCATTTCAGCTAAATCAAACAATCTTTCATCATCAGGTACTACAACTCTTTTCTTCAACGCTTCAATACTTCTCTCTTCTGATGGAGCATGAACTAATGAATATTTTCCTGTTTCTAGTGATCTTATTCCCTTAAGAATAGCAGCTTCAAAGTTACTTCCTATACTCATTATTTCACCAGTTGCCATCATCTTAGTTCCTAATTTTCTATTTGCCTTTTTAAATTTATCAAATGGCCATTTTGGTATCTTAGCAACTACATAGTCTATAGTTGGCTCAAAACAAGCATAAGTTTTTTTAGTTACTGCATTTTCTATTTCATCCAAAGTATATCCTAAAGCTATTTTTGATGAAACTTTTGCTATTGGATATCCTGTAGCTTTTGATGCTAATGCTGATGATCTACTAACTCTTGGATTTATCTCTATAACTGCATATTCAAAACTATGTGGGTTTAATGCAAACTGAACATTACATCCACCTTGAACTTCTACTGTATTTAATATATCTAAAGATGCTTTTTTAAGCATCGCACATTCTTTATTGCTTAGAGTTTGTGTTGGAGCAACAACTATACTATCTCCTGTATGAACTCCAACTGGGTCTATATTTTCCATGTTACATACAACTATACAATTTCCTTTTGAATCTCTTATTACTTCATATTCTATTTCTTTCCAACCTTTTATACTTTTTTCAATTAATACTTGTCCAACTGGGCTTAATTGCAATCCATGTGAAAGTATCTCTCTTAATTCTTCCTCAGTATCAGCGATACCTCCACCAGTTCCACCTAATGTGTATGCTGGTCTTACAACTACTGGATACCCTATTGTAAGTGCATAATCAAGACCTGCTTGTAAATCTGTAACTATATCACTAACTATTACAGGTTGATTTATTTCTTTCATTACATCTCTAAATATATCTCTGTCTTCACCTTTTTTAATAGATTCTACTGAAGTACCTATTATTTTTACTCCATATTTATCTAGTATGCCTTTTTCATAAAGCTCAACTGCTAAGTTTAATCCTGTTTGTCCACCCATACCTGCAAGTAAGCTATCTGGTCTTTCTTTTTCTATTATTTTTTCTATAAATTCTATTGTTAATGGTTCTATATATATTTTATCTGCCACTTCTTTATCAGTCATTATTGTAGCTGGATTACTATTTATTAATACAACTTCAATACCTTCTTCTTTTAAAGATTGACATGCTTGAGTTCCCGAATAGTCAAATTCTGCCGCTTGACCTATTATTATTGGTCCTGACCCTAATACTAAAGTTTTCTTTATACTATCTAATTTAGGCATAAATTTTTCTCCTTATCTAAATGGTTTTTACTATCTGTAAATAATACTAAATCTATATTAATGCTAAGAATTTATTAAATATACAATCTAAATCTTCTTTTGTTGTGTATTCTGGAATGTACTGAACACTATATATTGGTAATTCCTTATGTCTCATTCCTTCTATAGTATTGTCATTTAAATTTACATGAGTTATCTCTGTATCTTCTGGCATTTCTGAAACATTGTATCCGTGATTTTGAGAAGTTATAAATACTTTTCCTGTTTCTAAACATTTAACTGGATGATTTCCTCCTCTATGTCCAAATGCAAGTTTTGAAGTTTTTCCACCTAATGCTAATGCCAAAGTTTGATGTCCTAAACCGATTCCTGCTAGTGGTTTTTTGCCTACTAATTTCTTTATATTTTCAACTATATCATTTATATCTTCTGGATTACCTGGCCCATTAGATAATAATATCAAGTCAGGGTTTATATTTAAAATTTCTTCTGAAGTAGTCATTGCTGGTACTACCATTATGTCACAGTTACAAGCTTTCAGTGAGTCTAATATACTATTTTTAACACCAAAGTCTACAACTACGACTTTAACACCAGTCCCTTTAATATTTTCAATTTCTTTTCTTGTAACACTTTTAACAGAGTCTTTATTGCAACACTCTGTTAATTTAGACTGAATTTCTTGTAATGATACATTTTCTAAAGTTATAATACCTTTTTTTGTTCCATTATTTCTAATAATCTTAGTCAATGCTCTTGTATCTATTCCTTCAAGTCCAATTACTTTGTTTTGCTTTAGATATGTGTCTATATCCATTTCACATCTAAAATTATTTGGGTTGTCACTTTTTTCTCTTACTATAAGTCCTTTTACTTGTACTTTATTTGATTCAACATCTTCTAAATTTATTCCATAGTTCCCTATAAGTGGATATGTCATTGTCACTATTTGTCCATAATAAGTTGCATCTGTCAGTAGTTCACCATATCCTGCCATTGAAGTATTAAACACAACTTCACCAACAGCTTCCTTTAAATATCCAAATGCTTTTCCTTCAAATATTGTTCCATCTTCTAAAATTAATTTCCCCTTCATATAAGCTACCTCCCAAATGTTTTATCTAAGCATTTTCTATTTCTTTTACAATATTAATAGCTGATTCTCTTGGACTTTCTGCTTTTGTTATAGGTCTTCCAACAACTAAATAATGAGCTCCTCTTTTTATTGCATCTGATGGAGTAACAACTCTTTTTTGGTCTCCAACTTCTGCTGACTTAGGTCTTATCCCTGGGCAAACTGTTATAAAATCAGTTCCACATGCCTCTACTATCTTATCTACTTCTTGAGCTGAGCAAACAACTCCATCTATTCCTGATTCTTTTGCTAATTTAGCTCTCTTTATAGCCAATTCTTCTGTTGTCATATTACATCCTATATCTTGTAAGTCTTGGTTGCTTAATGAAGTTAAAACTGTTACTCCAACCACCAAAGGTTTTTCTATATTTAATCTCTCTGCTTCTTCTTTAGCAACTAGTGCACATTGTCTCATCCCTTCCATATCTGATACATGAATTGTCATTAACCAAACATTATCTCTTACTGCAGCTCTTACTGCACTTTTCATAGTATTTGGAATATCATGGAATTTAAGGTCTAGAAATATTTTTTTACCTTTTTCTTTTAAATAGTCTATTGTCTTTCCTTTTGTAGCCACATATTGTTCTAGTCCTACTTTAAATATATCTACACTATCTTCCAATTTGTCTATTAGTTCTTTAGCTTTATCAAATTCGTCAGTATCAATTGCAACTATTAGCTTCTCTTTACCATTTATCATTTTTATATCTCCTTTTTAATAAAGCCTAAATCCTCATAAAAAAATCCTTACACCAAAAGAGGCACAAGGATTTTATCTATACATAACTTTGATATTAATTAGCTATGAGATATCTTTCCCAGTCTCTCTGGACTAGTTTAAAAGACTTTATTATATTTAAATTTTTTATTTTATACTCATCAAAAACCTCTAGGTGATTTACTAGAGGTTATATATTAACACTATCTATAACCCTTTAGTCTCTCTGGACTAGTTTAAGGAATTTAGTCATAATATTTTTTCTTTATTTATATAACTTTATGTATCTTAAGGATATTTTAAAGTTTCATCTTTTTTATAATTAAACCACTAATTGCTTTTTATGTCAATAAGTCTTTGAATTATTCTTCATCTTTATCAAATAATTTTTTTTCAAAATAAGACTCTGCATTATATATAGCAGCAGCTGGATTATGCCCAGTTACTCTATCTTTGACAATTAGAGTTGTTATAGGAGCTTCCATATATTTCATGGCTAATGTATCATGACCAACACATAATCCAAGAATTATATTAAGGTCAACTTTAGCCTCATTTAAAAATAAAGCTTGCCCTATTGGATTACACATTATTTCATCTTTACATTTTGATATTGTTTGTGATGGCTTCAATCCAACTGTAGTCTTAGGAATCGCTCCATTTTTACATATAACAGAAAACACTTCAAATCCATGATGTTCAAATACCTTTTGTACTGTTTGCATTTCTCTTTTTAAACCAATACAAAATGCTATACCAATTTTTTTATAGTCACATTTTTTAGCAAACTCTATAATCTCTTTTAACCTAGTATATTGACAGTATCCCTCTGTTTCAATTAATCCAGCATTATAAGCTATTTTTCTATTTTCTTCCTCTTCATAAAGTTTTTTTGCTTTTTCTTGTAACTCAACTTCCCTAGTTGGGCATATCTTCATTAGCTTATCCATATCTCCATCTGAACAGCCTCTAAGATTACATTTCCCACACTTATACATGTCTACTATCCCCTCTCAAAATTTTATTCATTTTGTGATTGTTCTTTTTCCAAACTTAAATTTTCATCTTGAGTTTCTTCTTCTTCTGGTTTTACATGTTCAACTACAGTTATAAAATATGATTTTCCTATTTTATTCTTTATAGGAAGTTTTTCATATGAAACATCTATTTTATTTTTTATACATGCTATATCAAAATGTCTTAAACCTACACCTAAGCTAACCTTATTCATATATTCACAATGTTTCTTAGGTTTCTTTTCAAATAGATGAAGACCTCGTTCATCTTTGTGAAAATACCAAGGTTGAGAGTTTTTCACAGATGGAGCTCTTCTTGTAAATTCTAATATTTCTTTCCATTTTCTATTTCTATTTATTTTATTTATAATATCTTTTACTGGTTTTCTATCAGGTCTAGCATATCTTGTCCTAAATAAATCTTCATTTTTTGCCGGATATCCAAAAGCTATTATTATATATGGATTTTCTATTTTGTTTTCATCTTCTTCTTCTGTTTTTATTCCAGCTAAATAATCTAAATCGTCTTCTTCATCTTCTCTTGGGTCTTTGTTTCCAATATCTACAAATTCCAAGATATCTTCTCTTTTTAATGTGGACTCCAGCCAACAAGTAGCTACTCCTAATGTTGTAAGACGTAATACTATACCTTCAGTAGCAAAACCTATATTTTGTAAATAGTCTTTTCCCTTATCTGATGTGACTACTATATAATGAGGTGCTTTTACTTTACACTCTTTCCCCATTAAAAAGTGTATTATATGACCTCTATCAACAACATGTGCTTTAATATTTAAATCTTCATTTAAGTATTCTAAATTTTTACAACTTCTTTTTATTTCTTCCATTAATGGCTTTTTTAGTTTTGTACTGGAAAAATTTCTTACAGATTTTCTATAAAAAATGGCTTCATAAAGCTCCATTTATGCCCTCCTAACTGAAATCTTCTGTTCATAATATATAAACTACTATATTTAAACATATATAAGCTTTGCCAGAAAATTTTTTATTTCATTATAAATATCTATCTCATTATTATATTATAAGTTTTTTTCGGTATTCTTGTATAGCCTTTCACTAAAAAAGTATTTTTATTTCTACTTTAATACTATTATCAACAAAAAATAACGTCTTAGTTACAATTATATATCTAAACAATCTATTTTAATTAAAATACATATTTTTTATTTCTCAGTCTATTAAGTATAAATATTTTAAATATGACCCAAAATCTAAGTAATGATATAATATTTATAAGTTATTTAATGTTAAAAATACAGGAGGATAGATATGGATTTCAATAAAAATTTAGAAAAATATGCTGAGTTAGCAATTAAGGTCGGAGTTAACATACAGCCAGGTCAAACTTTACTTATAAAATCACCAATCGAATGTGCTGATTTTGCAAGAAATGCACTGAGGGAAGCATATAAATGTGGAGCTAAAAATGTATATATAGAATGGTCTGATGAAGAAAGTACTCTCATTAAATATTTATATGCTCCAAACGAAGCATTTCATGAGTTTCCAAAATGGACAGCAGATCAATATGTAGATATAGCTAAAGAAGGTGGAGCATTTTTATCAGTATATGCTCAAAACCCTGATTTATTAAAAGATGTTGACCCTGAGAAAGTTGCTAACTTTCAAAAAGCTTCTGGAAAGGCTTTAAAAGAGTGGCGTTCTTATACGCTAACAGATAAATGTAAATGGAGTATAGTTTCTGTACCAACAAAAGATTGGGCAAAAAAAGTATTTCCAAGTTTATCAGAAGATGAAGCAATAGATAAATTATGGGATGCCATATTTAAGTGTTCAAGAGTTGATGGACAAGACCCTATAAAAGCATGGAAAGAACATAATGAAAATCTAAAGTCTAAAATGGATTTTTTAAATGAAAGTAATTTTAAAACTTTAAAGTATAAATCTTCAAAAACTGATTTAACTTTAGATTTACCAAAAGGTCATATTTGGTTAAGTGGAGCATCTAAAGACCCTAACGGAGTAAGTTTTAATCCTAACATTCCAACTGAAGAGATTTTTGGAATGCCACACAAGTTTAAAGTCAATGGAACTGTATACAGTACTAAACCCCTTGTTTATGGAGGAAATATAATTGATAATTTCTCTTTGACTTTCAAAGATGGTAAAATAGTAGATTTCTCTGCTGAAAAGGGACTAGAAACATTAAAGAAACTTATTGAAACAGATGAGGGTTCTCATTATCTAGGAGAGGTTGCTCTTGTTCCATATAACTCTCCAATATCTGATACAAATATTATTTTTTATAATACTTTATATGATGAAAATGCTTCTTGCCACTTTGCAATTGGTTCTGCATATAAGACTTGCTTAGATGGTGGAAATGATTTGAAAGATGAAGAATTAGATGAGTATGGGGTAAATGATAGTCTAACACATGTTGACTTTATGGTTGGTTCTTCAGATATGGATATTGTCGGAGAAACTCATGATGGAAAACATATACAGATTTTTAAAGATGGCAATTGGGCTTTTTAAGTGTTTTTATACTAAAAAGGGCTGACGGAAGTTATACCAGACTTCCCAGCCCTTTTTAATGTTGATGATAAATATTTTTTTATATTAATTAATCTCATTATTATAGATTAATTCCTATTATTTTGGACATAAGTTTCTAAAACTTATATTTATATTATATATAAAATATCCTATTTAGTAAAACCTTTATTTCGATTTACATGCTAAAAATTTAGCTTTGCTATCTCAACAGCAGATTTTGCATCCTTTGAATAATAGTCAGCTCCCATTTCCTCAGCATATTCTTCTGTCAAAACAGCACCACCTACAAATACTTTTGCATTTATTTCATTATCTCTTAATGCTTGAATTGTATCTTTCATACTTTGAACAGTTGTAGTCATAAGTGCACTTAACCCTACTAACTTTATATCTCTTTTTTTAGCAACCTCTACTACTTCCTCAATTGGAACATCTTTTCCTAAGTCTATAACTTCATATCCATAATTCTCTAGCATTATTTTTACTATATTTTTTCCAATATCATGAATATCTCCTTTTACTGTAGCAACTATTATTTTTCCTTTAGATACATTATCACTACTTCTACTTATTAAGGTTTCTTTTATTGTATTTAGTGCAGTTTTCACTGTTTCTGCTGATTGAATAAGTTGTGGTAAAAAGATGTCTCCACTATCATATTTCTTTCCTACTCTATCAAGAGCTGGAATTAAAATTTTATCTAATATATAATTTTCATCCTTCTCTTTTAAAAGATTCAACGTTTCATTTTTGGCTTCTTCTTTTAATCCCCTTTCAACTAAAACATCTAGTGATAAGTCTTTATTAGCTTTAATAGTGGAATCAGACTGTTTTGAATTATTCATATTACTATATTGATTTATATAATCTACGCAGCCTTTATCTGTATTATTTAAGATTCTAAAAGAATTAATAGCCTCCATCATACTATATTCGTTTGGATTTATAATTGCTAAGTCAAGCCCTGCTCCTAAAGCTAACGTTAAAAAAGAAGCATTAAGTGCTTTTCTATTTGGAAGTCCAAATGAAATATTTGAAACACCTAGTATAGTTTTTACCCCTAATGTCTTAACCATTGTTATGGCTCTTATAGTTTCTATTGCTTCCTCTTGTTGTGCTGAAACAGTTAGTGATAAACAATCTATAAATATATCTTTTGGTTTTATTCCATAAGAAACTGCTCTATCAACTATTTTTTTTGCTATTTCAAATCTTTCCTCAGCTCTTTTAGGTATACCTTTTTCATCTAATGCAAGACCAACCACACATGCACCATACTTTTTAACTATTGGTAATATGCTTTCTAAGGACTCTTCTTTGCCGTTTACAGAGTTTGCAATTGTTCTACCATTATAATATCTAAGACCTTGTTCTAAAGCCTCTACATTGGAAGAATCGACTTGTAATGGTGTATCTACTACTGCTTGAATCTCTTTTATCAACTTTGGCATTAATTTCTTTTCATTTATTTCTGGCAAACCAACATTCACGCCTAATATTTGTGCACCAGCACTTACTTGTTCCAACCCCAAATTTATTGCATAATCTAAATTTTCATTTTTTAAAGCTTCTTGTAAAGATTTTCTACCAGTTGGATTTAATCTTTCTCCGACAACTGTAGGTGATTCTACTTCCACAAATTTTGAGGGCGAACAAACTACACATTTATCAATCTTTTCGGTACTTCCCTTTTTAACAGAACTTATATTTTCAGATATTTCTTTTATAAAGCTTGGATTTGTGCCACAACACCCGCCTATTATAGTTGCTCCAGCTTCAACAAATTTTTTGACTCCCTCAAAAAATTCCTTTGCATCAACATCATAGATAGCTTCTCCATCAACTATATTTGGTAAACCTGCATTTGCTTGAACCATTACAGGTATTGAAGCTCTTGACACAATTTTTTTGACTATTGGCAAAAGCTGTTTAGGACCTAATGAACAGTTTACTCCTATTGCATCAACTCCCAGACCTTCTATTGTGGCAACCATACTTTCTGGCATACATCCAGTAAAACTTCTCCCACTCTCATCAAATGTCATAGTACAGAAAACAGGTAAGTCAGAATTCTCTTTAGCCGCTAAAACGGCTGCTTTAGCTTCATATAAATCCATCATAGTCTCTATTACTATTACATCAGCTCCAGATTTAACTCCCTGCAATACTTGTCTTTTAAATATCTCATATGCTCTGTCAAAGCTTAAAGTTCCCATAGGCTCTAACATTTCTCCTATAGGACCAATATCTAGTGCTACATATCTAGGTTTAGTGTTATCTACATTTTCTATAGCTTTTCTAGCCACTAAAATAGCATTGTCGATAACTTTTTCTACTGTATATTCACTATCTAATTTTAATTCATTACACCCAAAAGTATTTGTAAGAATTACATTTGAGCCTGCTTCTAAATATGATGTATGTATCTCTATAAGTTTTTCTGGATTTTGAAGACCAAATACTTCTGGATTTTCACCTATTTTTAACCCCTTTTGTTGAAGCATTGTTCCCATTGCACCATCAAATATTAATATATTATCCTTTAGATATTGTCTTATTTCCACAAGAATTCGCTCCTTTTCTATATGTACAATTTCTGTAGTTTTTACAATTTTCACACGATTTTTCTTTCTTTGATTTATCTATTTTCAAATTAGAAATGCCTATAATAGCTACTACTGATTTTCTTGGTATCATAATCCCATTTGATGTAATTGTGAGTCCTATTTGTTTTTGAGCATTTAAAACATTTAATATATCTATATTTTTCTCTATTGGTAAGTCCCCATATCCTGGGCTATATCGCATAGTTATAAATTTGTTTTGTTTTAAAAAAACCTTTTCTATATCATTTTGAACAATATCGCATACTTCTTCTATTGCTGTTGTTCCACATGAATCAATTATTAGTCCTCTTGTTAAGTCTGAGTAAGAGTATCTTTTTATTTCCTTTTCTACCTCTATTCCCAAAGTAGCTGCCATAATTACACATTCATCACAGTCTTTTAGAAGTTCATATATATCCTTACTTTTTAAGGTTAAATTTGTTCCCTCTAGTTCTACAATCTTATCTTTATTTATTTTGATAGGATAAATCCTAGATATATATCTAGGATTTATCTTGTTTTTGGCTATTTCTATACATTCATCAATAGTTTCTTTAAGTTCTTTATCTATTTCTTGTCCTTTATATTGTAAATACCTTAGAACCTCACTTTGATTTATGCTTATACGTTCTCTTTCAATTACATTATTCTCCATATATATTAAGAGAAAATCCTTTATCTAAAACATCTTTTGCATATTCTTTTGCTCCAAATAAAGATAAGTCTCTATAATTTCCACATTCTAAAGCTGTAGCAGCTGGCATTTTATCAGATTCAATTACTTTCTTTAATGCCTTTTCTAAGCTATCTTTAACTGTTTTAGCATCTATATCTCCCCATAATATTAAATAAAATCCTGTTCTGCACCCCATTGGAGATAAATCTATCACTCCATCTAATGTCTCTCTTAAATAAGTTGCTAATAAATGTTCTAAACCATGCATAGCAGCAGTTCCAAAGCTTTCTACATTTGGTTGTAAAAATCTCAAGTCAAATTTAGTTATTTTATCTCCTTTAACTCCATCAAGTACACTACACTTTCTCACAAAAGGAGCTTTAACTTTTGTATGATCTAATTTAAAACTTTCTACTTTTTCCATTTTTGAATCCTCCATCATCACTTAAAAATTTATTACTTTAAATCTATAAAAAAACTCCCCCTATCCACTATTGATAAGAAGAGTATATTATTTCCAATCATCTCATCGTTGTTAGCAGGACCACCTAATAAAAGGTTGGTATAGGATCGCTGAGCTAACTCTCTCCCCTAATTCTTGATAAGTATCTTATTAAACTGACTTAAATTATATATTACTTTTTTATTTTTGTAAACACTTTATGCTATAAATATTTGTGTATCTAAATCATACTTTTATCTTATTACACAGTTTCTTGTATTATTGGTAGTTGTACCTCAAATACAGTTTGATGTATATTACTTGAAACAGTAATTTCCCCACCATGTAAATTCACAATATTTTTTGTAATTGCAAGACCTAATCCAGAACCTCCATCATTGCTATTTCTTGATTTTTCAACTCTATAGAATCTATCAAATATATTTGGTAAATCTAATACTGGAATGGGTTCTCCATAATTTATAACTTTTGCAATAGCCATATTTCCTTTTTTTGCTGTTACTATATCCACATAAATTCCTTCTTTTCCATATTTCATAGCATTGGTTATAAGATTTTCAAAAGCTCTCACCAATTTATTTGGGTCAGCATTTATAATTAATTTTTCTTCATTGAAATTAACTCTACTAACCATAAATTCTTTTTTAAAATAAAATCCAAGTTGAGATACTATTTGGCTTAATAGCTCTACCAAGTTTATGTCTATTTTTTTTAATCTTATTGTATTATTTTGCATTTTTGTAAGTTCAAATAAATCATTTATAAGTATATTTAAACTTTTTGATTTCTCATATGCAATATTAACATAATACATCAACTGAACTTCATCTTTATACTTACCATCTTCTATCAATCCTAGATAACCCATTATTGAGGTTAAAGGAGTTCTTAGGTCATGTGAAACATTTGTTATTAAATCTGTCTTAGTTTGTTGAGCCTGTCTTTCTTCAACAGTTATATTTCTAAGTTGATAAACTATACTATTGATTTTATTTGCAAGTTCATCAATCTCATCAATTTCTTTATCACTTAATCCATTTGACTCATACTCAATATCTATACTTTTTTCTAAATCGCCTTCCTCCATTGAGTTTACAGCATCCATGATAATTTCTAGTTTTTTATTTTTGTTATCAGTATCTTTTAGAAAATTTACAAGTTTTTTATTTCTCTTGTATGACATTAATGAATAAATTGATAATGATGCTGTCAGAAATAAAACTGAATATAATGTGCTGTCTCCTATAACAGATCTAATATTTCTTAAACTAAGCATAAAGTAATTAATTGTAGATAAAGTAGTTCTTATATATAATATCTTTATTATATATGCACTTGTTAACATAATAATTAGGGTTATAATACAGCTTATTATAAAGTCTACTATAGGACGAAACATATAATTTAATACACTCTTATTTTTCAATTTTATATCCTACCCCCCATACAGTATGAATTATTTTTTCTCCATCTGTATACTTTTCAATTTTATCTCTTATCCTACTCATATGAACCATTACAGTATTGTTAGATTGGTAGTATTGTTCTTTCCATACTTTTTCAAATATCTCTTCTGTACTATATACTCTACCTTTATTATTTGCTAGTAAATACAAGATATCAAATTCTCTCGATGTCAAAAATATATCCTTTCCAGCTACTGTTACACTATGCTTTTCCTTATCTATTAATACCACTCCAACTTCTATGACATCTTTATTTTCTTTGTTAGTACCACTAAAATAATACGCTCTTCTAAGTAATGCTTTTACTCTCACAGTAAGTTCAAGTGGATTAAATGGCTTTGTTAGATAGTCATCTGCACCTGTCATTATTCCTTGTATCTTATCCATATCCTCTGATTTGGCACTCAACATAAGTATTGGTATATTTAAACTTACTCTAACTCTTCTACAAACTTCTATCCCATCCATCTTTGGCATCATTATATCCAATACCATCAGATGAATATTTTCTTTTTCTAAAATATCTAAAGCTTCTTGTCCATCTTTAGCCTTAATTACATTATATCCATCATTTAAAAGGTATATCTCTACAAGGTCTCTTATTTCCTTTTCATCATCCACAACAAGAATTGTATCTTTCACTTTTTCACATCCTAACTTACTTTAATATAGTTTTTACTCATCTAAAATTATACTATACTTAAAGTAGTCTAGTATCAAATTTATTTATATTACATTTAGTAATATCATACAATTTATGTTATGTTGTTTTATTATTTGTTTTGCAAATATTCTTCCAAGGTTAACCCTTTTGAATAAATTTCCTCAGCAACATCCTTACCCACATATCTAATATGCCATGGCTCATATGCTGTACCTGTTATATCTTCTTTACCTTTAGGATATCTTATTATAAATCCAAATTTATGAGCATTTTCTGCCAACCATATAGCTTCTTTTGTACTTCCAACAAACCATCTCTCTGGATTTGTCAAGTCAATACACAGTCCAGATTGATGTTCACTATGTCCAGGTTTTGCTACATATGCATCAGCTTTTTCCTGACCTTGAGAATTTACTCTTCTTGTATAAGTATCTTGTTGAGTCTCATAAGACCTATATGCTGAAGACCCTAAAAACTGTATTCCTTCTTCATTAGCTTGTCTAACTAAGTCTTCTACTGCTTTTGCAGGTTCTCCTGCCATTTGTTTTTCCTCTTCAGTAGCTTCTGGAACAAATTCTATATTTACCTTAGTAATGTCTTTCGGCATATAATCTTTACTAAGTTCATTTGTCTTGTTTACCAATAATATATTATCTGCTATACTATTTGAGTGATTTTTTTTCTGAGAATCTGTTTCAACATATTGAGATGAAGCAAATTGAGCAGTTCCAGTTGGTTCTTCATCTTTCAGAATTTTATCTTTAACTATAAACATACTTATAAATACTACTACTATAATGCCTAACATCAATTTTAATTTTTTCATGGTTGAATCGTCTCCTTCGTTATGTTTATTAACGTTAATTTTAGAGTATAAGTTTTAAGTATTTTATAAGTAAACCTTAAGTTATTCTTAAGTTTATATTTTCAAATAAAGGATGGTGCTAAAAATGTCTATGCAAAAACTTCTTAGTAAAGCTCGTAAGGCTATACAAGACTTTGATATGATACAAGAAAATGATAAAATTGCAGTTGGCCTTTCTGGTGGAAAAGATAGTTTGACATTACTTCATATACTTAAAAATTATCAAAGATTTTCTCCACAAAAGTTTGAATTAATAGCTGTAACACTAAATACTGGTGGAATTGATAACTCACCATTAAACAAATTATGTGAGGAAATAAATGTACCTTTTTATGAATTTCAAACTAATATAAAAGAAATTGTATTTGATATAAGAAAAGAAAAAAATCCTTGTGCACTATGTGCTAATTTAAGAAGAGGTGCTTTAAATGACAACGCAAAGAAACTTGGGTGCAACAAAGTAGCTCTTGGACACCATAAGGATGATGCTATTGAGACATTTTTAATGTCTATGTTTTATGAAGGAAGAGTTAATTGTTTTTCGCCAAAAACATACTTAGATAGACAAGATTTAACTGTTATAAGACCAATGATTTACATAGAAGAATATATGACTAAGAAGATTTCAAAGGAGTGTAACTATCCTATCATAGCAAACCCATGTCCTGCAAATGGCCATACTAGGAGAGAATACATAAAAAACCTTATTGCGAATTTAAATAAAGAAATGCCAGATTTTAAAAGAAATGTATTTGGAGCTTTAAATAATTCAGAAAAACTTTTTATATGGGATAAGGAAAATATAAAAAATATTTATTTAAAGTAATTTAAATATAACATTAAATCATTTTCATACATTGTATAAAAATTAATATCTTTATATAAAGAAACACAAGATTGTATTAATTATAAATACTCTCTATTTATAATTGATACAATCTTGCTATATTATAATCTTTTATATTTTTATTATTTTTTATATCTATATTTTAATAGTTATTAATATTATTATCAATTCTAATAAATGTATTAACTATAACTTAAACTTTTTATATTCTTAACTCAATTTATTCTTAAAATTTCTATCCCTCTATATTTCATAAAAACAATATTTTATACTAGATTAGAATATTAAATTCGACTATCTCTGGTACATTAAAAAATCTAAATGGCAACTTTGTACTTCCAAGACCAGAACTCACATATAGATGATTTCCCTTTATATCATAAAATCCTTTAGTGTATTTCCTTCCATATGGAGGAGTAACTAAAGCACCCTTGAAAGGCAACCTTATTTGACCACCATGACTATGTCCAGATAAAACTAAATTCATTGTATCTTTACTGAGCATATCTACCAAATCTGGTTCATGTGCTAATAATAAATTAAAACTATTATAATCAGTTTTGCTTTCCAAATCTCGTATATTTGGATTACCATTTAATATCTCATCAGCTCCAAGTATATTAATATACTTATTGTCTTCAAGTCTTATTTTCTTATTTTCATTAACTAAAAGATGAAAGTTAGAGTTTTTCATAATTTGTCTATAATACCTAGGAAGTTTATACATATAATCATGATTACCAAATACTGAAAACTTTCCTAACCTTGCATTCATACTAGATAAAATCTTTGTAATTTCATCTATATCTGGATTTTTATTAGAATAATCAATTAAATCTCCAGTAAATACTAATATATCTGGATTTAAGGCATTCACCTTATTAGCTACTTTTTTAAGTTTATTAGTCGAATAAAAACTGCCTATTTGAGTATCTGAAATCTGAACTACTTTTATAATCTCATTCTCATTTTTTACTATATCTTCTTTAATCATGTTTCCATCTTCATTTATATTATATTTTTTCACAATTAATAGACTCGGTTCTATTGCAACTGAGTATATAAAAATTAAAACAAATATCAATATAAAAAATTTTAAAAAACGCTTTATCTTTAATTTCAAAGTATCTACCTACTTATTTATTATCTTAAACTATTTGCATTACAGACTCAACTTTATCCATTTTTCTATCATGTAATTTTGGTTTATTGGCTAAGAACCATTTATATGTTGTTGTAAGGCCTTCTTTTAATAAAACATTTGGTATATAAAGACCATGTTCAATAAGCTTATTTATATCTAGATTAAAGTCTATATTTCTAAACGGGAAGTAAGTTCTCTCTCTAAACTCAACTTTTTCCATGTCTACATATTTTATAATAGGTTCCTTCCCAATAACTTCTCCACATGTATATATAAGTTCATCCCAAGATATTAACTGTGGATTTGTTACATTATACGCTTCTCTCACATGAGAATTTTTCATTACACTTTCTAACACTTTTACTAAATCCCCAATATATATAAATTGATTGCTTACTTGTTTTCCTTTAGGTACTGGTATTTTTTCGTTTTTTTCTATTTTTTCAAAGAAATAGTATTCTCTATACAAATTATTATTTTCACCATATATATAAGTTGGCCTAATAATTATATATGGTATAGAACTATTTATAACAAAATCTTCTGTTTCTTTTTTGTTAAGTCCATATTTACCCCAGTTTTCATTTTCACCTTTTTCATTATCTTCTTTTACATTTCTTCCACTATCTTTGTATACGGCTCCTGCTGACAATACTATGTATTTTTTTAAGCTATCTAAGTTCACAAAATCAATAAGATTACCAACATCCTCTTTTGTATATGCTGTCATATCATATATGTAATCGTACTGTCTTCCATTGATAATGTTTTCCATATCTTTGCGTACTTTTCTATCGCAAATTAAGTGCTCTCTAAATCCTTTATAATCTATTTCCTTTTTACCATTCGTAAGTATATCTATTTGATACCCACATTTAATTAAACGCTTAGCAAGTGCAGAACCTATGAAGTCGCTTCCACCCATGATTAAAATAGATTTCATTTCAAGTGCATCCTCCTCTTTTTTAAATGGCTTCCTTAATTATAATATCATATTTTTAAATATGCTACACCATTTTGTATTGTTTTTGTCTATAAAAGATATTTATAGCAAAATATCTTTTATAGATTTAACACTTTCGACAATATAGGTAGGATTGCTCTTACTAATTTCATCAAAAGAACCATATCCATACAATACCCCTATAGAATCTACACCTATTTTATTAGCTCCAATTATATCGTATTTTCTATCACCAATCATAATGACCTTATCTTTATCTGTTACACCACACAAATCTAACACATATTCTATAACTTCATTTTTATTTACTCTTGTACCATCAAGGTTACTACCTGCGATATATTTAAAATAACTATCTATACCAAAATATTTAAGTATGGTTTCTGCAAAAACTGTTGGTTTAGAAGTAGCTAATAATAATGTTTTCCCATTCTCATAAAGTATTTTTAAAGTCTCCTTTATGTCTTTATAGATTTTATTTTCAAATATTCCTCTGTCAGAAAAGTATTCTCTATATTTTTCAACAGCTTCTGTTGCCTTTTCATCTTCAAATTTATAATAGTCTTTGAAAGTAGAATGTAGGGGTGGCCCTATAAATTGTTCTAAGTTATCCAATTCTTCTTCTATACCAAAACTATTTAAAGAATATTGAATAGACTTTGTTATTCCTTCTTTAGGGTCTGTAAGTGTTCCATCTAGGTCAAACAGCACTATTTCATAATTTTTCTTCATATATAAGTCCTCCACTTTTTATAAAAATAATATATTATCTTTTGAGTTTATATATTTTAAAAAGCTATAGTAATAGAATCTTAATCTAATACTATAGCTTAAATAATAATCAAATCTTATATGTTGTCTTGAAACTAAATCTAAACAGTCTTATTTAACTGTTATAGCTGAAACTGGACATCCTTCTTCTGCTTCTTTACATAAATCTTGTAATTCTGCTGGTATTTCTCCTTCAATTGCAACTGAATGTCCTTCATCACTCATACTAAAAACGTCTGGACATGTTCCTATACACGCTCCACAAGCTACACATACATCTTTATCAACAAATGCTTTCATACTAAAATACCTCCCCTAAAATTATAATTATTGTTCCATTACATATTTATCCAATATATACTAATTTAAACATATTTTTCCTTTTTTTTCAATATAACTTAATTTATTACAGTGCCATCATACGAATGTCTATAAACTTCACTACTTTTCATCCATGATTTTATAGTATATTGTAAGTTCAATTTTTTATTTAGCATTAGTTCATTATTATTATAATCTGTTATAATTTCTTCACTATCATCTATTGTAAATATTGTAAAATCACCTTCTCCACCAATTTTTATCCTACCTTGACTTCCTTGCAAATTAAAAACTTTTGTTGGATATTCAGTTACTTTTTCTATACATTTTTCTAGAGGTATACCAAGTTCCATGATTTTATTTACAACATTTAAAAGAGAATAATGTATATCTTTCATATTTTTTATATGCATATCTGTACTTATTAAATCTGGCTCTAATCCTTGATTTACTGCTTTTTTAAAGACTTCAAAATCAAACTGCTCTAATCCATGGCATACATCAAATAATACACCTTTATCTTTTGCATTTAATACAGATTCTCTCAAACTGCCAGATTCATTAAATATTCCATTTGTGCTATTTCCATATACAGGCGTAACTACATCTCCCTTTCCCAAAATATTCATTACTTCATCTATATATGATGGATACTCCCCTATATATACCACTAATGGTAAATTTAATTTTTCTGCAATTTGCTTTGACTTCTTAATTATATCTATACCATCTGTACTAGATTGAAATTTACTTGCTTTTACTTTTATACCTTTTATCTTTTCCATGTTTTTTTCTACAATAGACTCAATGTTATCAAAATTTATAACATCTAAAGATGTTGATTCATTCAATATATTTAATCCCTCATTAGTTACATTTAAAAATGAATACACTTCAGTCTTACATTCATCCATATATTTTTTCTTAAAATCGTAGTAATTTACAGGACCTGCTGTACCTGCATCAAATATAACTGTTGAACCTTTTTCAATTCCAATTGAATCAGAATCCATACCTGTAGGTAATTTTCTCTTATAAAAATGGGTATGAACATCTATAAATCCAGGAGAAATATACATGTTGTTAGCATTTATTATCTCAAACTCTTTGTTTATGAGTATTTTTTCTTTTCTTATCATTTCTTTAAGATTTAATCCAATATCACATATCTTTCCATGTAAAACCAAGATATCTCTTTTCTCAAATTTGATACCATCTTTTGGAGATATTATTGTGCCATTTCTTATAAGTAAGTTTTTCATTTATTCCACATCCTAATTACAGTATAATTTCTCTAATAGTTTTATCTTACATAAAGAAAATAAGTCTAAAAATAAAAAAATTTTAGACTTATTCATTATATTATACTATATTAATTATATTAAATTAAATAAAAACTTGGACTTACTTTAAAAAACAATTTAGTATTTGTTGTTCTGCTTCTTCTTCTGTAAGTCCTAATGTCATCATCTTTAAAATTTGGTCTCCTGCAATCTTTCCAATTGCTGCTTCATGTACTAAAAGAGCATCTGGATGGTTTGCAGCAATTTCAGGTATAGCACTAATTTGAGAATTTCCCATAATTATTGAGTCACATTGAACATGTGCAGAGCAAAGAGAATCCCCAATAACACAAGGATTAAATTTTTGTTTAGAGTTGTCTTGACCAACTGTACGAGAAATTACTTGAGCAGAAGAATTTTCACCTTCCAATATAACCTTCATATTAGATTCTGCAACTTGATTTCCATGAGTTAACAACTTTTCAAATACAACTATCTTTGCTCCTTTACCTAAAGTGGCATCCATTTCTCTTTTAGTTGAATCAACGCCTTTAATCTGAATTGTTTCCATTTCACAATATGAATCTTCACCCATATTAACAATCGTAACTGGATTTAAAATTCTTTTTCCTTCTCCATCACCTTCGCCATAATGTTTTTCCACATATTTTAGACGAGCTCCTTTATGTAAGAAGAATCTATGTATTCCATTGTGTTCACTGTCATCATTACCACAATTATGTATACCACAACCAGCAATTATAACAACATCTGCATTTTCTCCAATTTCAAAATCATTATAAACCATGTCTTGTACACCAGCTTCTGTTACTATTACTGGTATATGAACATTTTCTCCTTTAGTGTTTGGTTTTACTATAATATCAATTCCAGGTTTATCAGTCTTTGGAGCTATAGTTACATTTTCAGTTGAATGTCTTTCTATACCTTGTCCATTTTTACGTATATTGTATGCTCCTAATGGAGTTCCACGAAGTTCAGCAACTTTTTCTAAAAGATTTAAGTCTATTTTGTTCATTTAATTTGCCTTCCTTTCTAATTAATTCATTTCTTTCATTAATCCACAGTTTGAATTAACTTGGCACATGATTTCAGGTAATATAGCATCTTTTGTTCCATGGCTTTTTACTGAACCATCTTGTAAAACAATTATTTCATCAGCTAACTCTAGTATTCTTTCTTGGTGAGAAATTATGATTATAGTTTGGTCAGATTCCCCATGAATTTTCTTAAAACTTTCATTAAGCTTTCCAAAACTCCAAAGGTCTATACCTGCTTCAGGTTCATCAAATATAGAAACCTTTAAATCTCTAGCAAAAAGAGTTGCTATCTCGATTCTTTTCATTTCCCCTCCAGAAAGAGAGTTATCAACTTCACGATTTAAATAGTCTTTTGAGCACAATCCAACATCTGTAAGATATTGACAACACACATCAGTAGACAATGGTTTTCCATGAGCAAGAGTAAGCAGGTTTTCAACTGTCATACCTTTTATTCTTGGTGGTTGTTGAAATGCATATCCTATTCCTTTTTTTGCTCTTTCTGTGATGCTAAGATTAGTTATATCTTCTCCATCTAAAAGTATTTGACCGCTAGTGGCTTTTTCAATTCCCATAATAAGCTTAGCAATTGTGGATTTTCCTCCACCATTTGGTCCTGTGATAACAATAAGTTTGCCTTTTTCAAATGAAAGGCTAACATCATTTATTATTCCTAGCTCCTCATTGTTAGACTCAACATTAAAGGAAAGATTTTTTATTTCAAGCATAATACCCCTCTTTTCTGTAAAATATTACATTTATATCCATTCTTTTATTATATCAGTACTTTTTATATCTCAGCAACTCTAAGGGATAAAATATATATTAAATATAAAACAAAGTTATGAAAAAATAAAAAAGATGAGTTTTCATAACTCATCTTTAAAAATCAGTATTATTTAATTATATATGTATCTAAAAATTAACCTTCTATATACTCTAATATTATTTTTTGATTATCTTTTAACATGATTTCTTCTTTTTTAGATTCAATCCCATTCTTTTTTATTTTTACTTCAGCTACAAAAGCGTCATTACCTTCAACCATTTCTAATAATTCATACGCTTTTTTACGTCCTATTTTAGTTGCTATATCTTTTAGTACTGCCATTTTCTTAAACATTTTATCACCTCTACTCAAATTTTACAATTGATTTTTAATTATATAATTATCGTTTAATACTAAATTATAATAATTATATCAGATATTGAGTAAATTTAACACTTTACAAAATTATTTATCTTCTCTGACTAAGTAAGAATTTCCATCTTGGTCTT
The DNA here is from genome assembly GCF_020676075.1 of Clostridioides sp. ES-S-0001-03. NCBI lineage: Bacteria > Bacillati > Bacillota > Clostridia > Peptostreptococcales > Peptostreptococcaceae > Clostridioides > Clostridioides sp. ES-S-0001-03. Next base: position 60,821 of record NZ_JACVWJ010000007.1, read on the forward strand.
TAAAAGAAAACATTCTTCCATAAGGCATCTCCATTAATTCCCCTACTTCAACTTTATTCTTTGCTATCTGTTCATAAGTTCCATGAATATCTCTTGTACTTAAAATTATTGATGGATGCAATAAATTTACATCTTGATTTTGCTTCATCATCAGATTTTTATCATACAATACAAATGTTGTAAATTCATTTTTACTTGGTGCTACTTCCACCCATTTCATATCTGGACCCATTTCTTTTTCATAAGTTACCACAAAATTTAATTTTTCTGTCCAAAACAATTTTGCATCCTCTTGATTATTTACATAGAGAGTTATTTTTCCTATTTTATTTATCATAAAAATACCCACCTTTATTATTAAATAAATATCTAATATTTTTTATATTTAATAATATACCCATATATATTATTAAATATAGATATATATTTCTAATATTTGTCGCCAAATTATGTAATTCTCTACAGTATATAATTTATAGTGTCCATATAATTATATACTTAATTTACATATTTTAATTTTTCTATATATCATACTTATAATTATGATATTCTCTAAATAAAAAATCACTTTTAAATAGAATTTACTATCTAAAAGTGATTTTATATATTCTATGCAACTTTGTGTTTTAGCCACTTCGTTCCTCTTAATCTCAAACAATATAATGTTCCTCTAACAAGCCAATCTGTATACATACCTATCCAAATTCCTAGCACTCCAAATTCTAATACAACCCCTAATACGTAACCTGTAAAAATTCTAAAAATCCACATTCCTATTACGGCTGTCATCATTGTATATCTAGTATCTCCAGCACCTTTCAGCCCTGCTGATAATACAAAGGATATAGGCCATATTACCATAGCTAAACAATCACTTCGAATCAATTGTGTTGATACATCAATTACATTCGAGTTTTGAGTATACATGCTTGAAATCCATGGTGCAATTGGTATAAATATAGCACCTACTGCAAATAAGCAAACCGTTGCAAATTTAGTTAGATACAATAAGGTACTCTTAGCCCCTTTGATGTCTCCCCGTCCTATATATTGCCCCACCAAAGTGGTAGCAGACAAGGCCAATGCATTTCCAATTACATTTATAATAGATGCAATTGACATTCCTATTGCATTTGATGCAATCGCTGATGTTCCCATAGTAACTATAAATATTTGAACAATCAATTTACCTGCATTAAAAAGTAATTGTTCAACCCCTGCTGGTATACCTATATTGAATATAGATTTTTGAGTTTCAACATCAATCTTAAATGGAAATATTTTACCTATAGATATAAATTCATTCCCTTTAAACAAAGCCCTTACAATAACTATACATCCGATTATTCTGGCTATGGCAATAGACATAGCTGCTCCTGTTATGCCATAAGAAGGTGTCTGTAAATTTATTCCTAAAGTATTTAAATCAACACCATATATAAGTATATATCCTAATGTTACATTTACTATATTCATAAACATAGTCACATACATAGGTTTCTTTACATCTCCACAACCCCTTAGAATACCATTTGCTATCTGCTGTGTTGCAATAAATGGATAGGTGAATAATGTAAACTCTATGTATAGTTTTGCATTTGATTTTACCAATTCTTCTGCTGAACCATAAAACAAATTGATTACACCTATTCTAAAAATCCACATTAATACTGTTATTGTAAATGATAATATTACACCAGATATTAATGCTTGCTTGATAGTTTCATTTACTTTTTCATTATCTCTTTTCCCTATTTGTTGAGCTACAACAACAGTAGCACCAACAGATAGCGCAGCAAATACAGATATAAATATATTGTTGATTGAATCAACCATTCCAACTGCAGATACAGCCTCTTCCCCAATATGACCTGCCATCATTGTATTAAATACCCCTAAAAGCATAACAAATGTCTGCTCTATCATTATAGGAATTGCTAATCTTATAACATTCTTCCTTATAAACATTCCTTTTCCTCTTTTCCCTCTTTATATAAATTTAATTTTTAATTAGTTTATCAAACTATGAATTGATATCATAAGGTTTAGAATTGTATTTTCAACGTTATAATATACTGTATTCAAATAATATAAATCTTGTTTAATATCATTTGAACACAGTATATCTTTATAATTATCTTATGTTTATTATTCTTTATGGATACTAGATTTAAAATATTTATGAGTTAAATTAACCAGTTAATATAGCTGGACATCAAACGCAATCACTGTATTTCGATAATATTGTACCACTATTGTACAATAATAACAATTTCATAATATTATCACATATAAGTCCTGTAATAACAATTTGACACTATTACCAACCTGTACCTATTAGTGTAGAATATCTTATTAGGCTTGTTAATTCACTTTGTATCCTAATTCTAATCATTTATAAAATCTTATAAGATATCTGTAACAAAATCACATCAATTTAAATATTGTATCTTATAGACTATTTTTAGGATGTGATACTTTGGTTAATTTGAATGCGAATAATTTAAATGTAAATATGGTTTACCCTATTTCTGCCACAGCACCTATACGTTTCAGAAGATATACTGTTTCATACTTAGAAAACATGGAAAATATTTATTTAACTATAGCAACATACTTTGATACACTTGGTTTAGGTACAGTAAGTATTGACAAAGTTTATGGTCAATGGGCTTGGTTCGTTGATGATATATATGACTTAAATCTATTTGTTTTTGTAGGAAACTATCCTTATCAAATTGCTAAAAGTAGATATGATACATTTGTTGATATTTTACCAGTGGCTATTACTTCTATTGTCAATGGAGACAGAGTGTTTTTAACTTCGAATCCTTGTTTATTAAACTCAAAAATTACAGTTAGATTTATATCTAGCCATCCTACTCTTAATAGAACAGTTGATTATGGTAATATTAGAGATTTTATTTTTTAACAGTACAACATGATGTGCTATTTAAAACAATGTAACCTTTTAGATAATGATATTAATTTAACATAAAAACCTTAGCTAGTACATCATGTTTAACTGTTACAAATTTATAATAATTTTTCTTATCAAATGGTGTTTAAGTTTTTGGGTAGTTCATATATTTTACTTACCTATTTTTTCTGTTCTATATCCTATTTCTTTATTAGCTAATCTATAGCCTTCTTGTATCATATCTTCTCTTGTTAACGCATTTCCTAATAAATTATCAATACTCAGTTGTTTTCTATCACTAAAATACTTATCTAATAATGACTCTTCTATATCTTCTTGAGATGCTAAATGTCCTTCATGCATTATATATTTTACATTGAAACCTTCTTTATTTAATATTTTTCCTAGTAAAATACTTCTATGACACCTTATAGGCTCTTGCATTGCACCTAATAAAACTATTTTATAACCCATTTGACATCCCTTTTTTAATCTTTCGATTCCTTTTAAAAATACTTCTTCCTTTATTACCTCTTCAAAATCTGCATAACCTTCTTTTGTATATACATCTTTATTAGTTCTTTTTGCCCCAAATTCCTTGCCCATGTATATATATACAAATCCAGCCTTTCTTAGGGATTCATTGAATGCCTCCCTATTATACTGAATATTATATTTAGAATATGGTGTTTCTCTAATGTCAACTACACAGTTTATATTATATTTTTTTATCATATTAATAAGCTTATCAAATGGATAATTTGAATGACCTATTGCAAATATTTCCATACAATCACCTACTATTCTTAAAATTACTATTTTATACAATTGATAATCTATCTTACATACAAGCCCTCTACATTGCAAATATACTTAACTATATCTATACTTCCATTTAACCCTATATATACATTGCTAAATAATCCATTTATTTCTAATCCTATTCCCAAATCCAACATATATATAGAGAAATAAACTCTTTCTCTTAGTGCCAACTTCATAAGAGCATCAATTATATAGTAATTATACCCTATTTCTTTAAAATCAAATAAGGTATCGCTTAATTGTTCTAGATATGTACTCTCCTTTTTACTTAGTACTCTTTTTATATGTTTTTTATTTTCACTTACAAAATATTCACTTACAATTATTATTTCTTTACTGTAACTCATTATAATTAATAGTGCTCTTAAAAACTTATTTTCCTGTATAAAATACTTATCCTTTACTTTATCTAAATCCCAAAATACATCAAGGATACTATGTGGAGATTCCTTATCCATCGTTTTAGGAAAACTATCTATTTTAAAATACCTTTCATTTAGTATTATCTTGTCAGTCCTATCTAAATCTATATATGGTAAATCTTCATTTTCATAATCAATATAAAATCCATTAAATACTTGTTTTACTTTATCAGTTAATACTTTATATTTTTCCACTTTATCACCTCAACGAAAATATACAACTTTATAAATAAAATATCAATATATTTTATTTATAAAGTTGTATATTTTCATATCCTATCATTAATTAATTAAAATTAAACAATTAATTGTATGTCTTATGTTAGACCAGTTTTTCTAAGCTTAGTTGTATAAAACTCTATTTTAAATTGCATATTTAAATACATAAAAATCTAGTAAAATATATTAAATATAAAAATAAGGCCTATCTTTTTATTTAGACAGACCTTACTTAATTACTTATATATTATTTTAATTTACTATAAAATATGTTTCACAGGTATCTGGATTTCTGTTAACCATTCTTCTTCATTTTCCTTATTCCATATCCCATCTATATAAGATTCTCTAAATTGCCCTATTACTTCATACTTATTATCTTGTATCCATTTAAATGCTGCTGCATAAGTTTTTCCTAATGTTGAATATGAGCCATTATGCAATATACAAACTGCATTTTCAACTTCGTCTATTTCTTTAAATTTTAATAAATCTGTGTCTTCTTTTAGGTCATTTATCGCCTGACACATCTCAACATCCATATCTGTTTCTCTATATTCACCATCATGATATATATTAAAACAATAGTCTGGAACCATACATGTACACCCTGATTTCATCATTTCTCCAGCCATTACATTTGGAAACAAATTGAAAAGTTCATCATAATTCTTTAATACTTTTCTCATAGAAGCAATTTTAACTTTTGGTAGAGACTTAATAATTACATTATTCATATCGACTTCTCCTTTTAAGTTTTTAAGGTAATTACGTAGTTTAATAAGCTTATATTCTTCATTCCTCATTACATCTAATATCTCTTTTTCTTTGTTTATTAAAATCCTTTCCACTTCTTCAGGCTTTTCTATTATTTCTTTTATTTCAACTAGTGATATGCCCATTTGTTTTAAGGTGATTATTTGATGCAATTTTGGCAATTGTTCTGTTGTATAGTATCTGTATTTTGTAAATTCGTCTACGTATTCTGGCTCTAACAGCCCTATATCTTCATAATACCTTAATGTCTTTGTAGTTATTTTATTTATTTTAGAAAACATTCCTATAGAAAACATCTCATCACCTGCGCATTAGACTTGATTAATTTAAGTTTAAACCTTACCCTTAGGTCAAAGTCAATATTAAATAAATTATAATTATATTAATTCTTCAATTTTGTCTCCACTTAATACTAAAATATCCCCTCTTTTTATAACAGTTGACCCTTTAGGTACTAAAACCTGCTCTTTTCGTTTTATCATAACTATTAATATGTCTTCTGGTATATTAGAATCCATTATACTCTTGTTAGCCCACTTATTATCATCGTCTATATTTACTTCTATAAGCTTAGAACTAATTTCACCATCATAGTCATTAAATGTTCTTAATACAGGTGTATTATCATCAACCAAGTCTAACTTCCTTGCTACAGCTGGTATCAATGTACCTTGTAGTCCTACTGAAAGTAAGGCTATGAAAAATATTATATGAAATATGTCATTTTCTATAACTACTCCTTGAGTAACTGCATAAATTGCAAAAACTACTGATGCAGCACCTCTAAGACCTACCCATGATATAAACAATTTTTCTTTGTTTGAAAATTTAAATTTTGCTAGAGTTATAAATGTGGCTAATGGTCTTGCAATAATTATCATAAATATAGATATGGCCATTGCTACACCAAATACACTTGGTAGTTTGGAAGGGAAGGATAGCAATCCTAACATAAAGAATAACATTATTTGCATAATCCAAGAAATTCCATCAAAGAAATGAACTAGACTCCTTTTATGAGGTATCCTATTATTACCTATAATGATACCTGAAATATATACACTTAAATATCCATTTCCTCCAACATACTCACTAAGTGCATAAGAAAGTAACACAATAGCTATAATAAATATAGTATAAAATCCTTCTATCTCAAAATTTGAATTTTTCAAAATATAAACAGATAATTTTGCCAATATAAATCCTATTGCCAATCCAAAAGTTATTTGTTTTATTACCATTGGAATAATCAGTTCTACACCAGAATTATTCATCAGTGTCAAAATAATTAATGTTAACATATATGCTATTGGGTCATTACTTCCACTTTCAACTTCTAATAATGAAGCAAGAGAACCTTTTAGGTTTAGTTTTTGAGAACGTAATACAGCAAATACAGATGCAGCATCTGTTGAAGCTGCAATTGCTCCAATTAACAAACCTTCAAATACACTAGTTCCTATTACCATGTAACAAAAGATACCTGTAACACCTGCTGTAATTATTACGCCTAATGAAGACATCATTATGGAAGGTATTGCAACTGGTCTAGCCATATTCCAGTTTGTTCCAAATCCTCCAAAAAACATTATAAATATCAATCCAATAGAACATAATTGTTTTGTTAACTCATAGTTATCAAAATAGATTCCTACCATTCCATCAGACCCAAATAACATACCCAATAAGATAAAAATCAATAATATCGGTACTCCAAATTTATATAATACCTTGCTTGAGGTTATACAAATCAATAGCACTAACCCACTTATAATCATCAATTCTGTCATAGCATCATCTCCATTTCATATAAACTTTACAGATTAAATAATATCTGCAATTGTATTGCCTATTTAAGTATCAACATGATATAAGTTTTATAATTATAGTGTACAAAGTATAATTAAAATTTAACAATCTATTAGAATTTCCATATTATACTCAATTTTATATATTTACTTTAATTATATTCATTTAATCTTTATAGTTTGAATTTTATTTAATTAATATTTCATTTTTCAGTCGATTATTTAGTGTATTTCATATTTTTATAGTAAATTTACAGGTAACTATGAAATACATAATATTTAGATAAGTAATAAGAAACTAGCATGTAGTATTAGATACACTAGATATGAAATCTTCAAAATTTTATCATTGAAATATTTCTTTATATATATTATTGTATATTTCTTACAAATCATTGTCAATTTATTTTTCTCAAAAATAGAATAGTTGCATAATCCTTTTTAGATTATGCAACTTATAGATTTAATCCCAAAACTCCCTTATTACCTCTATAATTTCACTATATGGTAATAAAGTAGCCTCAACTATTGACTTGTTTGTTTTTTCTAAATAATACTTAATCATATAGTAACCACAGGCATATCCTGCACAATAAGGTAGTCCTACTGGAAAATATCCTTGCATTTTAGCTATATCATCACCAAACATCCATGTTGCAAAGTTTTCTGCAAGACCTTCATTTATCATCATTTCTTCTAAAGTTATGTTATTACTCCAATTTATAAATTGAAATCGAATATTGTGATTACATTCATGTGCTAGTGCTACTGGTAACCTATTAATAGTATACTCATTTGGGACTATTGACAAAAATATATATCCTGGAATTCCACCATCACCAAAATATCCATCACTTAATATTGTATAAGGGTTTTCTGGATTTGCTAATAATATTGAAAATTTATACTCCTCAGTGTTCAATTTATACCCCTCTTTTATAAAAGGCTTTATGGAACTTTCAATAGTTTCTTTACACTTGTTCCAAAGTTTGTCATTGGATAGAATATCTATGTTATTTATTTGACTTTCATTAATATCTTTTGGAGATAAAACCCCCATCATATCACTTGCCATAATTACATCATATCCACCTTCTTGTTTTGCAGTGATTGGAACATTTATACACATCCATTTAAACTCAAAAGGCTTCATCAACTCATATCTGTATATATCCTCTTTCTTATTTGCAGGTGCATTCATTATTTTTTTATATATTTTATCTGAGCGTACCTCTACAATATTCATTTTTATCATCTCCTTTAAAATAAAGTATATAGAATTACGTAGCGTCAATGTCAATATATAAACTTATACAAATAAACAAGAGAATCATTTAATTTCATATAATATGACTCTCTTATATATTTGTAATGTGATGGATTTGTATAAGATTTTTAAACATTTATTTTATTTCTTAAAATTAATTATGTTAAAACAAGTATAATATTATCATCTAACTTAAATTCTATTTTAATGTTGTTAAAATAATATTGCTAGCTCTTGATATTAATTATTTTTTTGTATTAAATACTATATTCTTTTGGTGGCTCGCCTGAAAAATCTGAGATTACAGCCTTAGCGTCCTCAAGATAAAATATTTCAAAAGTAGGATTATCTTCATTCTTATAGATTGATTTAACAAGTTCACTAGATTCAATTATTTTTTTCTTTATATCCTTATTGTCTGAGAATATGACTTTTCCACATAGTCTTATCCAAGCAAATTCAGGAGTTGACGTAGTTATTTCTACATATGGACTTTTTTTAACTTGTTTAAATACATCTTTTTCATTACTTGTACAAAAATATAATTTTCCACATTCTTCAATCATAAATTGGAATGGGCGAACTTTTGGCTTTCCATCCGCTCCTATTGTTGCAAAATATTGAACTGGATTTTCCTTTAAAAATTTTACTACTTCATTCATTTCATCTACCCCCTAAAATAATTTGTTGTATTTTTTATTTCTTTAATAATATAATAAGCTCATTAGTATCTATTGTATAGTAAGCACTTTAAAGTACTATAGTTACCTAATAGAAACTATTGGCACAGTTTATTTTTTTAATACTTATATATTTAAAAGAAATTTTTATACATATTCCCTAAAATGATATAATACTTTAAAGAAGATTATTAAAGAAAGGATGTTGTGATTTATGAAAAAAGATTTACCTGAATGTCCTGTAGAGATTACTTTACAACTCATCAGTAATCGATGGAAGGTATTAATTATACGAGAGCTATTAGATGGTACTAAAAGATTTGGTGAAATCAAAAAATCTATTGGAGATATAACTCAAAAAGTTTTAACATCAAACTTAAGGTCTATGGAAGAAAGTGACTTAGTAACTAGAAAAGTTTATCCAGAAGTTCCTCCAAAGGTAGAATATACTCTAACAGAAACTGGTTATAGTCTTGAGCCAGTTCTAAATTCAATGCATGAATGGGGAAATGATTACAGACACAAAGTTATTAACAAATAAAAATAACCGTATCTCTTCACTATGATACGGTTATTTAAAAATATTATAAAATAAATATATTATTATTTTGGAATTTGCACATTTTTTAGTCTAATACACTTCAATTATATCTTTATCAGAATCATGCCTAAATAAATAATTAGCTACTCTATTTATGAATCCATTTTTCTGCCAATAAATTGCATCATCTACTAAAAATGGATTATCTGTAATTATACTATCTACATTTAAAATAATCATTTTTTTCATTAATTTACTGCTATTAATAGTCCATACAAAAACTTGTTTTCCTTTTTGATGTATGTTATCTACTACCTTTTTATTTATAAAGGTGGACTCTATTCCATATATGTCAACATAGTCCCAGTCATAAAAATTCCCATATGCAACTGCTGTTAAATAACAAGTTACCATATTGGGATTTAATTTTTTAACCCTTTTTAATACATTTTTATTCATGGATGCTACAACGCATTGATTATCTATTCTATTTGATTTAATTAGCTCTAATACTCTTTTTTCTACATCAGTTTTTTCATGACCATTAAGCTTTATTTCTATTAGCAATTTTATTTTGCCTTTAGAATACTTCATTGCCTCATCAAGAGTTGGTATTTTCTCCCCAGCAAAATCTGACCTAAAATGACTTCCTACATCATATGTCTTAATTTCATCATAATTCACTTCCCAAACATTTTTATTTACACCAGTGACTCTTTCAAAATTATAGTCATGAAATAAAATCAACTCTCCATCTTTAGTTTCTTGAACATCAATTTCAGCATATTCAGCTTGAGTTATGAAGGTTTCTTTAAATGCTGCTATAGTGTTTTCTGGAGCAACCAACGCTGAAACCCTGTGAGCCGTTGCTGTTGTGTTGTAAAAAAATGAAGTATTAAATAAAATATCATTATTTAAAGAGTACATCATTGACTCAATATGTAAGATAAATAAAATTACTACTATTTTCAAAGTAACTTTTAATACTGACTTTATTGAGTTTTTTTGTTTTTCTAGATTCTTTTTATAGACACGAATGTCATTATATTCATAATAAAATGCAGAAATAAATCCAGTACTAATTATAAATATAGCTATTGATGAAATAAATGCTGCATAATCATTAAACATAATGCATCTACTAATAAATATATCTTTTAAAAAGTTTGCATTTGTGTAATTTTTAGTCCATATTCCTATCAATATAATAATAACATGATAAATTATATACCCCATAACAGTAATTATTAGAGATAATCCTAAGGAATAAAGTATTAATTTTATTGCTTTTCCTTTTGTAAGGCTAGCACTTTTTTTCCTTGCTTCTTTAAAACTATTTGTATTTAGAGTTACCTCATGTATACTAAAAATCCATCTAATGACTGATATATATAATATTAAAATTAAAACCATATAAATTATATTCAGAACAATATTAGAACTTATATAATCCAATATATATTCAGGAAGTTTTATTTTCCCTATAAAGCCTGAGGTTAGGGCTATATTCGTTAATGGAACTATTAGTAATACAAACACAAATAATAATATATTTTTAGGATTCAATATGTTTATAGATTTTCTTAAGGATAATTTAATAAGTTTAAACAAAGTAATTTTTTCAGAAATTCGTGATTTATCAAAACAAATAATCACTGAAGTAAATTCAAAAAACATATAAAACGCCAATATTATAATTGACAGTATGGCTAATATTATTGATAGAGGATTCGTTAATATTTCTCCTATGTTATCAGTACTTAAATACACTATATTTGCACTTTTCATAGAGCTACTTAATACAAGTTTGATTGATGGTAATATAATCAACAAAGCTAATCCTTTATGAAATAGCTCAAATAGAATTAATGTACTCCAGTTATATTTCACCAATTTTATAAAATTATTTAAAACTTTCTTTTTCATGATATCCCCTTAATCTTTTTATTATATTTTAACCTGTAAATCACTTAAATATATATTATCTTTTAATAATTTATAATTTAATATCTCTCAAATTATTATATTTACAACTATTCACAAATAAAAAAGCACTTTCTTCTTCTTAAGAAAGTGCTTTTTACTATTAACTTGTATTTGCTTATATATTTAATATAGTGCTGAATCTATAGAAAATAAAATAAATTATTTTCAAATTTAATTGCTAGAATTAAAATTATAAGGTTTATCATTTTATAATATTATTTTATTGGACATATCAAACAATAACTAAATATAACTTTCTTCCTTCTTTACAGTCATATTTTAGTGTATTATCATTTGTAAGTTCTGTAGCAAATATAGTATCATATTTACCCAAATAGATTAGGACAATTACAATTTTATTTAAGTTGTAGAATTCTCTATATGCATATTTATATTTTCATATGCATATTTTTTCATTTAACTATATCTATATTAACTTAGCCTCATATGTAATATTGGAAATGGATTCCCTTGCCCATCTATTTCAGACCTATCAAACTCTTTAAATCCTAAGTGAATATAAAATCCCACTGCTTTTTTATTTTGTTCATTTACATCAACATATTTTATATTGTATTTATCTATAGCATATAATATTAGTTTTTTTCCAATACCATTACCCCTATATTCATCTTTTATAAATAACATTTCAATTTTATCTTTATCTATTCCCATAAAAGCTTTAATCATGTTATCAACTTTTAAACAAACCATAGTTTCTACTTGTGTCAAACCAATTTTAACTACTGGCTTCAAAGATTCAATATCTTTTTTTGTCAAAAAATCATGTGTTGCTCTTACTGATGATTCCCAAATTTGTAACATCTCTTGAAGCTCTTTTGCACTCCTTTGTTTAACTTCAAAAACTATTTCAGAGCTCATAATAATCTCCTCTCCATAGTATATTTTAATTACATAGTACAACCTTATGTTAAGTATAATCACAATAAAATTTTATTTTGTAAATAGTTTATTATAATTTATAATCATGTATTTTGGGCAAATAAATTCACTGTTGAATACTAGTTAAAATGCCTCTGATACTTATAAATGAATATTCTTTTTTATCAAAGATAGAAGTTATAAAGGACTATGAAAGCTAATATCATAGTCCTCATTAAGTTTAAACATTGTATATAATACACTTTTATACTTTACTTACATTCAATAAATTTGCTACAATAATTTACCTTAGTTTATACTAAAGGTGCTTCTATTTGAGTAGTAAAAAGGAATTTATGGCAATGACCATCACTAACAGTAGTATTTCCACATACTAAGTGAACATGCTTATTAGTTCCTGGTATATTAATTGCTGGACCTGTTGTAACACATATCTTGTGGAAATGGTCAAGAAAATCTACATTATCATTTATTTTATGAACATGATTTGTTCCGCCATTTATTGGTATAACTTCACCTGTAACTCCTGCAGCACGATGATTATGTCTATCTTCACATTCTTCTGCTAATTTAACACTTTCTGAGTATTCATGGACATGTGTCATTTCTTCATAGTCATTATAGCACTTATTACACTTATTATATTTATAATCCTCATACATATAATTTTTTTCACATTTACAATTTTGACAACTCATTTTTATATCTCTCCTATTATATTATATATTAAGAAATTCCTCTAAAGAATCTCTAATATATACTATGAACTGGAGTCAAAAAGGTTCATATTTTGTAAAGTTATGTAATAATTTAATTATTTATCCCAGTATTTAGGATGTACTAGTGTATCTGGTAACTTCGTATTAGAATCTCCCTTTGCAGTATTAATCTGTAATTGTGTAAGGAATACACTATTTTTAAGATTTGCCCCTCTAATATCGCAGTCTCTTAAATCTGCCCCTATCAAATTAGCACCACTTAAATCTGTTTCCCTTAAATTAGCCGCTATAAGAAATTTACCTTTTAAATCTGCTCCTATTAAATTTGTTTTTCTAAGGTCTACTCCTATTAAATCTATACTTTTACTTAATTTTTTCTTATTTTTAAAATTAGAAGTCTTTACAAAGGATTTAGCTTTTTCTAGTACAAAGTCACTAGCTTGTGACAATAATGAATTAACTTTTGTTCGATGTGATATTATATCTAAATCTATTAGTTGTTCTGGACTCATATTAGTTAGCTCATCAGTTTCTTCAATTATTAGATTGAGTTTTTCTTTGATTGAATTAGGTATATCTAATGTAGATGCTTCTTTAAGATACCATAACATTTCATGTAACTGCCTCATAATTAAAAATACTTCAAACATCTGGTTTGCTAATTCTGGCTCTTGTATCCAGTTTTTTCCCTTGTATGTTACCTGTGCTACCTTTTGACCCGAACCAAAGCAATCATACGTAGTACAGCCTCTAAATCCTTGATTTCTAAGATTTTTATGTACAGAACATTTAAAATCTGATTGTAAGTTAGTGCATGGCTTACCTGATTCCTTATCAGCAGGAAAACCTTCTGAAGCAGAAAAATAAAGTGCCACACAACAAAGTCCAAAGCACTTTTCACAATCAATTTTTAAATCTTTAAATAATTGATTATTATATGTATCTCTATGTATAGCTTTCATATTTACTCTCCTTTTATTTTTACATTTTATAATATAAATTAATATTTATTAACAAATCATTTTTAAACTATTTATACAAAATTACTTCTTCTTAATTATAAGTTAAAGTGTCCTTTATTCCAATAGTATACAGTAATCTATCAATATTAATATTTGTGACAATGCCTTTTTCATGCCAATAGTTTTTGCATCCACAATAGTCTAATATTACACATTGCAGAATAAACTAAAAATTTTTCGCTTTTTATTCTCCAATGTGAATTGATGTTTGTATTGCATCATTAATTTTCTTTTTAAATATATAATCTAAATTTGTCACAAAAAAAGAAAGAAATCATAAGATTTCTTTCTTAACCAATAATATATTCTAGTAATGTACCTTTTTCTATGTGTTTATCCATTTCTAATCTTTCATTTGGGCCAAATGTTATCCATAACTTTGCTTCCCCATTTTCGTCACACCCAACTACTGCTTCTCCATCTTCACTATCTTCACAGCATCTGTATACTATAGGTACTACTTTTTTCATTTCTTCCATTACTTTATTTACATAATAATCTTGTTCTTCACCTTTTAAAAAATAACACATACGTTACCCTCCTAATGAATTTTCTATTACTACATTAAAGTCTTAAATTTATATTTGTATAATAGCTATATAGATTATTTCATAAATACCACAAATTTTTTATACTATGCTTTTTTGACAACAGAAGACTTTAGTTTCATAGCTCCAAAACCATCTATTTTACATTCTATATCATGCCCATCAGATGGGTCATGAATTAAACGTATACTTTTTACTTTTGTTCCTATTTTTATAGATGATGAACTTCCTTTTACTTTAAGGTCTCTGATTACTGTCACAGCATCTCCATCATTTAACACATTTCCATTTACATCTTTAATAATGTTTGTATCTTCTTCTGTATCTAGTTCTAAAGTCCACTCATGAGAGCATTCTGGGCAAACTAGAAGAGTTCCATCTTCATAAGTATATTCTGAATTACATTTCGGGCAATTTGGCAAATTTTCCATATTCATATGTCCTCCATTTATTATTTTTAATTTTATTTTTAAATATATAAAATTTCTTTTGAGCCTATATGATACCACATTATACTTATATTGACAAATATAGCCTTGTACTTATAGTTTTAAATATTTATAAAAGAAAAAACAGTCAATCTGTTATAATCAACTGCTTTTAAAACTAATACTATTTTTTATAAATTGATATTTCAATATCATTACAAAATTTACCTAATTCCTTAAATAAGAACTCTAATATTTCCTATAGTCAACGAAAATATTTTGTCTAAAGTAAAATTTAATTTATGCCCAACATAGTACTTCTTTTACTACTAAATCATACTGACACATAAATATGCTTCCTTTTGATTCCATGTTATAAGAGTCTTATTAATATCTATAGAGTCATAATTACAATACTGCCCAATATGTAATTTAGGATATGTACTCTTAAATCTTTTATTTCCATACAATAACAAATTATCTTCCTTATCAACAACATAAATACATTGATCAATACTATCTATAATAGCCTGGTATTGCTGCATCTGTTGATTTAATTTCTTCTTTTTCTTACGTTGCAAAAATATTGATAGAACTTGAGAAATCAAAGCTAATGTACTGACTTCTTCTTGTGTCCATAGACGTAGACCAGTACATTCATCAAATCCAACAAATCCTCTGAATACCTCATCTTCTCTATATGCACATTGAAGTGTGGAATGTATGTCTTGACTAGAAAACAATTCCTCTAATTCAGGACTTAATGTATGTACATCACGACAATAGAAAACAGAATCATCTTCAAAGAGTTTTTCATAATCTCCATAGTCCTCATAATCAGCATTTTGCAAGTATTCTATTTGAGGAATGATTCCCTCATTACACCATTCATAAGTATTAGAAGTGTATCGACCATCTTCTGAATTTTCAAAGATATAAGCACGACTCACATTAAACTGCTTACCAATAATTTCAAGTATCATATTAATCGTCTGGTCTATATTATCGGTCTGATAAAGGACACGGAATATATAACGTGTAAGATTATCAGAAGATTCGACGTATTTTTTTTCTGAATCAATAGCTGTCCCAAGAGAAGAGTAATTCAATTCTTCCAAGCCTTTAAAGGCATCATGATTATAGATGACATAATTGTTTTTACCCAAACTTTTTGCCTGATATAAAGCCTTATCAGCTCTTGTATACATTTCCTTGAATGTATTACCATCTTTCGGATATATAGAGATTCCAATACTACAGGTTACTTTTACAGAGCTTTTTTCTTTCTGAAATAGATGACGGAACATATACAGCAATTCTTCTGCTTTCTTTTCTGCATCTTTAGTTGAAGAAATGTTCTTCATAAAAATTGCAAACTCATCTCCACCTATTCTGCCAACAACATCACTATCGCGCATTATTTTTTTCATGCCTGATGCCATCTCTGTGAGCACTATGTCTCCAATCATGTGACCTTCTGTATCATTAATATGTTTGAAATTATCTGTATCAATCATAAATAGCGCACCCATAGCATCTAAATTTTGTTCAACATATTCCTTAATCTGCTTTTCTGTTTCAGCACGATTATAAATTCCTGTCAATGCATCTTTCTCTGCTATGTATTGCAATTTCTCAATCTGTTTTCTTTCTTTTGTAATATCAAGTCCTACACTATAAAAAGATGGTATTCCATCCCAACTGTCTTCTCCACTAATATAACATAGAGTGATAGTCCATATACGTTCTTCTTTTGAGCGCGTATATGCTCTTGCTTCAAATACAACATTATCTCCAGACTCTTTTAAATCTTGCGCCATCATCTTCGCACGCTTATAATCCTCAGGATATAAATATAAACATTGGCTATTAAGTTCCTCTTTAAACTGCTCCTTTGTATATTCAATCATATTCAGAAATATATCATTATACCAGAGTATTGTAAGATAATCCCTTGCATCCATTCGAATCATTCCTGCTGGAATAGTTTTCAGGATTGATTCTCTTTCCTGATCTTTTTTTGCAAGTCTATACTCAGAACTGTACATATCATAAGACAACTCTATGCGTGCTCTGTGTCCTTCCCAATTTATCATACGATTTTTAATCATAAATGTTCGCTTCAACTTGGAATTGTAAAACTCCCATTCATATGTCTCATCTTTTTTTAAACATGAATTGGTACAGAATGGACATGGGGAAGTTCTACCTTGAATTACCTCATAGCATTTTTTCCCAATCACCTCATTTGCTGATGCCTGTAGAGTATTACATGACTGTTTATTTACGTACAACAACTCATATGTATCCATATCACTTATATATACATTTCCAGCATACTCTGACATCATCCACTTAAAACTCTCTGTACTTTCTTTTTCCATCTCATATAGTTCATTCTGTCTAATTTTTAACTCATCAATATTTGAATATATGATATAGACTATTGCTTTTCCATCCTCCTGTGGCTCAACTAATATACCAGTCATTATTACCCAAACATATTCTCCATGATTTACTGGAATGCAAGTTTGATATTCTACACTTTTCTTACCATTCTGATAAGCATCTAAAAAATGACTTTTCATAGCTTCAAAATGATAAAGATTATCTTCATAATAATGTCTAAGACTAGAAAAATGAGACAAAAATTCTTTCTCTGTATATCCCAACAACTGATAAAAAGCTGTATTTCCCCAGATAATTGTAAATGAATCATCTAAAATATGCTTACTAACTCCAATATCCATAGCTTTTAGCATGTCCTCTGAAATAACTTCATTATTTGTTACTTTCTCTTCTTTACACATTCGATGTGTCCCAGTATCTTCTTGCTTCATTTTTAATTATCCTCCTCTCTTTATACCCACTTCTAATCTATTGTGCTAATTAGCATAATGATAAAAGTGAATAATCAGTGTGTCAAATTATTTTATTTACAATATTGTTTTATTTAACTTTTAAATTTTCACACATCGTCCAGCTTGAATGCTAAAGGTATGGCTATTGTTGATTTCCCTAATGCTACAACTTCAAAAATTATACAAATTGATTTCTTCTAATTTAGGCAATAGGTTTGATTTATTGCAAACAAAACTTGATTAATTTTATATATAGGGTGGAACTTATTGTTTCTTAACCATAATTTTCTGATATTTATCTAAAATTTGCCTTCTTTTAATGAAATTATATCATAACTTGAACTTTAAATCAGTCCTTTTCTAAATAGAAAAATAAGATAAAACCATTGAAATTATGGAAAAAATAATAGAAAATCATATCAATTTAAATATACTATCTACAGTGTTTTGTATTAACTCTACAAGTCTGATTGACCATTGCTATTTTTAATACGTATTTTTAAATATTCTTCTAAATTATCTTATAAAACTATATGTTTTTCGAGTTAATTATATATTAATATTCATTTTTTTAAACTTAGAGATACTATCTATTCTTAAATTCTTTTTAATATCAATTAAATATATTCTTTGTTTTTTATTCTATGTTATATACTATACACATAAAAACTGTATCTATTACTTATAGTATAGTTATTTGCTATACTTTTAAAAGTAATTTCTTCACTAAAAAATAACCACATAAGTAATTATCTTATATGGTCTATGTTAATTATTCATTATTATAAAGTTTTATTTTTAAGTGTACTACAGTAAATGTACTAAAATTGTTTAATAAATTTATTTTCTTTCTTATCAATAATTAAAAAGTAAGTGGTTATACCTAGATAATTATTATCTAATATAGCATCAGAAAAACTACCTCAATCTTCAACTAAAAGTAAATCTGTAGGTTTAACTTTTTTAAAATTTAATTTATTCTATTTTTTTACATAGTCAAGTATATAACTAATTCCCATACCTATAAAACTACCAACTATCCCCCACATAAAATTACTTGTGACAAATCCAATTGAGATGCCAATTATAAAACCACCTATAATTAAATTATCTGATGGGTCATTTTCTTCCTCATTTTTATCATAATCTGCGATATTATCAGTAGGTAATTTACCTGGTACAATCGTATCTTCAGCTTCAGTTTTATTTGTATTAACTATCAAATCATCTAAAGTTACATTAAATAGATTTCTTAATAGTATTAAATTTTCTATATCTGGATATGTTTTATTGGATTCCCATTTTGATATAGCTTGCCTAGATACATTTAGCATTTCAGCAAGTTGTTCTTGTGATAGATTTCTTTCTTTTCTTAGTCTTTTTAAACTTTCCCCCAAGTTCAACATAATCACCTCATCTCAATTTAAATTATATTTATTTATTGATTTATTCACAAGACTTATATAGTTGCACCATGTTAACTATTAGTTGCATTGCTGAATTTATCTACATTTCAAATAAAAAAATAATAAAGGAGTTGCCTTAAAATTGATTTTTTTCTAATCAAATTTTAAATTCAACTCCTTTTTTGGAATTTTAAATGAAATTTATTTCTTGAAAATAAGCTACTCTTCGTAAAAAAAAAGCTGTTACACATCAATTTATAATTGTTCAGCAACAGCTCTAACTTTAAGCTTTTCTTATATTTTTAATTGTTTCACGAATCTTTCTGGCATTTTCAGCAATATCTTCAACACTACCCTTGGTTAATAACCCACCAAATCCACACACATCAACACCATTTTCCAACCATATATGCAAGTTATCAAGAGTAATTCCACCACTTGCCAATATTGGCATATCAGGTATTGGTGTTTTAAATACCTTTACTAGTTTAGGTCCATAGAAATCTGATATTGGAAAAGCTTTGATAAAGGTAGCTCCTAAACTCAATGCATCTACTGCTTCTGTTAGTGATGTACACCCTGGTGCGTAAGGAATTTGATATCTATTACAAGTTTTTGCTACACCTTCATTGTAATTCGGTGCAATAATGAACTGAGCTCCATGTAAAATGGCATGACGAGCTGTTTCACTATCCAAAACTGTTCCAGCACCCACACAAAGTCTTTTACCATACTTTTTGCTAAGCCCTTGAATGATTTCTCCAGCATTATTCAAGGTATAACTCATTTCTATAACTGGTACTCCACCTTTAATACAGCCTTCAGCAATCTCACATGCACGCTCAAGTGTTTCCACTCTTACAATTGCTAGAGCTCCACATTCTACCATTCTTTTAGTTATATTCATCTTTTTCATACCATTCACCTCTACATTCATCAAAGCATTTTGATTCTTCATTAATTCCAATCCCATTTTACAATACTATATTAGTTATATGTCAATGTGATGTCACTATCTGTGTTATCTATTCTCACAGTTTTTATTGAATAAAGTTTTATAATTTTCAACTACTTGCTTAATTTCTTCAAGCAATTCTCCCATTGGCTCAATTACAGGAAGTCGTGCAGTCCCAACATTAATTCCATTCAAGACAACAGTTTTCTTTATAACAGATGGAATAGTCCCAAATTTTAGGATACGACGAAGTTCTTCAATACTATTTTGAGCTTTTTGAGCTGCTCTTAAATCACCCTTAATAAAGTTATCATAAATAGCAATATCAATCTCTGTTAAAAAATTTGCTGTGGCTGCTACAGCACCTTGCCCACCAGATTTCAAAGTATCAAGAATAAGGGAATCTGAACCTGAAAATACACTAAAGTCTTCATTCCTAGTTATTTCAATATAAGCTTTTATATTATCAAGCTTACCACTACTATCCTTTATTCCAACAATATTCTTTACCTTAGATAATTCATGTACTGACTCAGGTTCAATATTAATTCCAGTCTTACTTGGCATGTTATACATCATAATTGGTAAGTTAACTGCATTAGCAATAGTTTTATAATGTAAAATTAATTCCTGTTGTGTTGGTGTTACAAAATATGGCGTAATAATTGATAATGCACTTGCACCTATTTCTTCCATTCTCTTGGATAAACTTATAACTTCACGAGTTGAATTACCTCCTGTTCCAACAAAAACAGGTACACGATTGTTAGTGTGATTGATAACAATCTTTGCAAATTCAACCTTTTCATCATCTGTAAGCACATGACATTCACCATTAGTTCCTAAAATAAATAATCCATAGATTCCTCTATCAATTAGATAATCAATCAATTCACATGTTGCGTGTGGATTGATATTTTGATTTTCATCAAATGGAGTTATCATTGCACATATAATACCTTTATATTTCATAAAATTATATTCCCTCTCTAATAGACTTTCCAAGACTTCCTCCTGGATGCCACTTTAAATACTGCTTTGCATCAAGACCTTTAGCGTACTGAAGTGCAACACTTAATGATTGTAATACTATAGTTTCAGCAAGAATTGATGCACGAGGAGCCTTATTAAGGCAATCTCCTTCCTGTTTAACGCCTGCAAATAGGAATATATCAGAAGAATTTTTTAAGTATGAATCAACATTACCACTCACCCCAATTATTTTTGCTCCATTTGCTTTTAATGTTTCAACAGTTGCTTTTAATTCTTGAGTTTCACCACTATTCGATATTGCAATAACAACATCACCCTCAAGTACTTGACCACTTGACCCATGTACTGCTTCTGTACCATGCAATACATATGCTGGTGTTCCAGTAGATGAAAGTAATGAAGAAATATACCCTGATACATGACCTGGTTTACCAATACCAGTTACATGCACACGTCCATAACTTCTTTCTGCTTCGAAAATTAAATCACATGCTTTGTTTATAGATACTTCATCTATTGAAGCAATGAACGTTGCAACTTCATTAGATAGATTCTCTAGAAATACAGGTAATGTATTTTCTACCATAGATTTATCCTCCTTAAAATTATAATAGGAATACCTATTATCCTTGTATAATATTAATATGTTTTAGATAGGTTTTATAAATTGTAAAATATTATGTAATATTGAACCAACCACGTTATAATCAATATTAGGGAAAGTTGCTCCTTCTATACCAAGTGTTCCATAAACTGGATATAGTATAACTGGTAAGAATGCAAGAAATAATCCTACAACGAATGAGCCAACAATAGCTCCTCTCCATCCTCCTGATGCATTACCAAATACCGCAGCTGTACCACCTGAGAAGAAACATATATGAGCAGCTGGAATAATTACTACAGGGAATATATTAGGAAATGATGCCATAATAACAATTGCTAATAGACCAGCAGCATATGCTGAGATAAATCCAATAATAACTGCATTTGGTGCGTATGGAAATACTGTTGGTACATCTAATGCAGGACGTGAACCTGGAATATATTTTTCTGAAATAATTACGAATGCTGCAGTTATTTCAGCCAAGAACATACGAACACCAGACATTAATATTGACATACCAGCTACGAATGTAAATGCTTCTATAAGAGGGAATACTAACCAATGTGTTGAGCCAGCAAGTTCCTGAGTAAATGCGTGTCCAGCTTTTAAAGTTGCTACATAGAATAAGATTAACATAACTATAGACAGACCCATTAAGAAATCTCTAAATATTGATAACCACTTAGGAAATTTAATCGCTTCTGTTGTTTCTTCTTTATGCTTTGAAAATAAACGACCAATATAACCTGATAAGCCATAACCAATCATGTTGAAGTGACCAATAGCTTGTTCATCCCCACCTGTCAGTTCACGCATAAATGGTTGACAGAATTGAGGTAATGCAGCAGACATAAATCCTAAGATAGTACCACCCACTAAAATAGTAATTGTGTTATCGAATCCATGTGCTTTCATAATCAAAACTAATACACAAGAAAAGAATAAACTATGACCTGTTGTAAAGAAAATATTTTTGAATCTTGTAATACGTGCAAAAACTAAGTTTAATATGAATCCAAGAATCAATGTACATGAAACCGCAAAACCATATGTACCTTGTGCAAGTGCAGTAGCTGCTTCTGGTGAAGCTATAACACCTGTAATTCCAAAACCTTGTTGAAATAATTTATTGAAGTTCTGTAATGCTCCAGTCATAGCTGAAGCACCAATACCAAATATCAAGAAACCTATAAGTGTTTTTGAAGCTCCAGTAAATACTTCAACAGCTGGTTTCTTTTGAAGAATCAATCCTATAAATGCAACTACACCAAGTAAAACAGCTGGCGTACTCAATAAACTAATAATAAACTCCATAAATAGCCCTCCTTATTCTATTAAATTTTATTTTTCTTTTGATGCAAGAAATTTTTCTAATGCTGTTTTAATTTCATTACGGTCAACAATGTTGTGAATTCCAATTATATCAAATTTCAAATTTTTATTTTTTAACTCTTCAGCAACATCAATTAATGTTTCTACAGCATCTCCATTGAATCCATTTAAGGAGTCTAATGAACCATGCTCTACTTCAATTGGAAAATTATTTTCCTTAATAATTTGTTGAGTCTTTATTTTTAACATCAAACTTGAGCCAACTCCTGCTCTACATGCGATTAAAATTTTATACATAATTAAATCCCCCTTTTATAATTCATGTGTTTTTATAAAATCAATAATTTCATTAGCTTCCTTAGCATTATCCAAAACTCTAAAGAATTCTTCTTCTTCCAATAGTTCAACTAACTCTGACATAGCACGTAAATGACTATTATTATCTATTGCACTTAAGCAAAATACATATTTTACAGGGTCATTATTATCATTTCCAAATTCAACAGGATTTTCTAAAGTAGCAATCCCTATTGCAATTTCTTTTGCCCCTGCTTCTGGTCTAGCATGTGGAAGTGCCACATGTTTTGTAATTACTATGTATGGTCCAGACGCTTTTGCTGAATTAACCATAGCATCTACATAGGCTTCAGTTACTTTATTATTTTCAACTAAGACAGAAGCTGACTGTCTAATAGCTTCCTCCCAATCTTTAGCTTTTATCCTTAGTTTTATTAGCGTTTCATTAGTAATGTCACTTAGCATAGGTCCTTCTCCTTCCTTAGACGTAAAATTTTCTATCTGTGTAAAATAGGCTAATAACTCACTTGAAAGCATACTTTCAGAAGTTACTTTCGCATATTTTTTTATTATATCCATAACCTCATCGATTTTAGGTTGCCTTAAAAAAATATCACCCAATTGAATGTACACTTCACGTGTAACCTTATATTTTTCTTTTGGGGTCATAACAGGACTAACTTTAATCACTGGCACATCTGTTTTTAAACCCTCCGCCTTATAATTAGTTGTAAACACAATGTCTACAGATTCACTAATATTTCCCAGTTCAGAGGATTCTAGTATTGGTAGAAAATGCAAATCAGGGAACAAGCTTGTAAGTTCTGCATGTAAAATAGCTGAACTGCCAACACCATTTGAACAAACTATCAATGCTCTCCTTTTTCTAGGTCCATCAAACTCTTTTTTATCTGAGAAAAGGGTTGCAAAATGCATAGTTAAATATGCCAATTCCTCTTCTTGAATGTCTTCTCCAAATAGCCCACAAAACTCTTTCATTGCATTACTCACAATTCTATAAACTAATCTATATTCTTCTTTTACCTTTTCACAAATTGGATTATAAATAGGTAATTTAAATAAAAGTCTGTAATAGGCTGGTCTAAAATGAGAATATAGTCTCTTAAATATTTTTTCTTGACTTATATAATAAACTCCACTTAAATATCCAAACTTTGTCATCATTTTATTTACAATTTTTGAAATAACAGCTCTATCTTCTGTATCTTCTTCATCATTTCCTACTGATATACCTAAAATCCAAGCACTAATATACATTATATTATGAGATTTTATCTTCTCTTTACTCTCATATACTTCTAATAACTCCCTAGCAAATTTGTATTCCTTCATCGAACTCATGACTGCAATATTAGGAATATCTATATTTTCTTGAATAACTATTCTATTTGAATACATTCTTGCTTTTAGAAAGATAAAGATATATATAAACTCTATTAATCTATCTTCAACAAAAGTAATTTCATATTTTTTTACAAGCTTTAATATAATTTTTTTAGCTTCTTCAAAACTATCTAACTTATACTCTTCAATAAAAATATCAAATACTCTTGAACTTTTCTCATTAGATAGAGTTTCTATAATGTTTTTAATAAGTACTCTTCTAATTTCCATCTCATTCCCGACTAGGTAATATCCGTTTATACGATTGTTCTTAACTTTAATGTTCTTTTTTTCAAGTTCTGGTATCAAATCTTTAAAATCAAGATTTACAGTAGACCTACTTACTTTTATAGAATCTATAAAATGATTAATTGAAATATCCTCCAGATTAATAAAAAGCATTAAATACATATATAAAAGTCTTTCTGTTTTGCTAAAATAGTAAGTATTCTTAGAATAGTTTTTTTCGAGGATTTCTCTAATTGCATCTTTTGTATCTTTTTTAACAATAATATCTTTATCAGCTCTTAAATATATAAGTGGTACTTTTTTTACTTTAAGTATGTCATTGATTTTATTTATTCTATAAGTAATTTGCCTCTTTGATGCATTAGATTCTTCTTGTAGTTCGTCAGCTGTAATCAATGTGCTATTTAATAAAACCTGAAGAATTGATACAATTTCTTTATCCACTTCTATTAATCCCTACTTTCTTGTTAAGATTAGTCTTTGTATTATCACTAGATTTTCATCACCTCCACAATATTTATTTTATTTGATAATTTTAGCCTTTTCAATTTCATTTAAGTCTAACTTTTGTTTTAGATTAAGACAAAAATTAAACTTATCTAAAATACAAACTATAATATATGTATAGATTCTATAGATAAAAAAAGAGTTTCTTAAATAAAGAAACACAAGAAAAATTGATTTAAATAATAAAAATTATATTGATTATGAATAAATTACTACAACTAAAAAGCACATTAATTCAAAATAAAATTGATGTGCCTTATATATAACTCTAATATGTTAAGTCTGATTTTTAATTTGGAATTTAACATCCTTTGTTGGAACTTAAATTTGAAATCAACTTATGTAAATATAAATGTCGCAGTCTATGTTCCTTATGATTTTAATATTTTAGACTAAGTAAGTTAAGTTTTTTCTTATGTAATAATCTATATTTATTTCATCCTTCTAAGTGTTTCGTCCACTGAAATACATTCTGCATATCTTTCATTCCAGATAAATTCATTGTAGTATTTATATGATTGTTCTGCTGACATAAATGAATTATCAACAGTTGTATTTGCATAAGCTGGGACTATTATGTTAAATCCATGTTCAAATCCACATTTTATAGTAGCATCAATACAGTAATCTGTTTGAAGTCCCGCAATAATTATATTTTTTTCACTAGTACTTTTTAAGTATTCTAATAAGCCTGTTCCCTTAAAAGCACTATTTACTTCTTTATCAAAGATTTTTTCTTCATCACATGGTTTAAATTTTTCATATATTTCAAATCCGTTTTTACCTTTAGTCAACTCATTTTCAACTCCATCGTCATGACGGACATAGATTACTTCTATATTATTTTTTCTTGCTGTATCAATTAAACTTTCTACATTTGCTACAAATTCATGAAATTTATATAACTTTTCATTTGTTATTAGTTTTTGTGTATCAACAATTAATAAAACCATACCTATTCCTCCTTGAATGTTACTCTAATAATTTCTTTATATTTTACTATAAAAATAAATATTAGCCTATAAATTTTTATTGTGAAAAACCTATTAAAACTAGGCTCCAGCTTAAGAGAATATCTACAAGTAATTTTTACTTAAATTCAATTAATAAATAAGAGATAATCATATCACTCACTTAGCATATGATTATCCCTTACATTCTTAAAGAGTTTGTTCTTTCTCTTATAGCAAAAGTTCTAAGTTGTTTATACTCTTACTTTTTCTTATTTCTTGAATCTTTTTAATTTCTATCTCCATTTCTCTATAAAAATTTATTGTTGTAATATCATATATATCAAACTGATTATATTTTCTATATCTATTTTCATCATTTTTCTTGGGATTTACTAAGCCTTTGTTCTCATAAAATTTTAGTGTGTCTCTAGATATTCCTAAAAATTTAGATACTGTCCAATTGTATACATTGTATCCTCCTACTGTTATATGAGTTCTTCATGTTCATTAAATTTCTTCCTATTAACAATTCCAACACCTTCTAAAACTTGAAGTATCACAATCATCATACCATTTGTAATCTTTGGAATTACTCTTTTTACTTCATAACTCAAGTATAAACTTATTAATATGATACATTGTAAATATTATATTATCTACATGTATCTAACAATGATTCTTTACCTTTAAGATACACTCTCACATATTTAACTTTTACTTCAAAAGTTTTTCTAGACACAAAAATGTTCCCTTCATGATAACAGTTTTATTATTTTAACTATTTGTCATCATAAAAGGAACTTCTTGATTTTATCTCATTGGAATATATCCACGATACTGTGAATATGCGTCCATAGTTGCTATATCGCCTAAGAATACTGAGGCAATATTAAATTGTGGTTTTAAATATGGGAACTCTTCTTCTTGTGCCCATTCTGGCTTTTTGATAAATGATTTTGTCCCCTCAACCACAGCTTTATACCATTCTTCTTCTCCTTCAAACCATAGTTCTACTACACGATCAAAGGCAGTTGCTCCATAGTTAATCATGATTTTACTACTTACAAAACGATTAACATAACAGCAGTTTGTAAAGTATGGAACTACCTCATCATAGAACCATCCTTCTCCTTCTTCTTTAGAAATTCCATCTGGGTACTTAATCATAAATTGCCAACGATAGTTTGGTCCATCTTGTACAGTACGTCCTTTTCCTCTAAAATCTTCTTCCCAGTTTATTGGAACAAAAGCAAATATAAATGGTGGACATCCATTATCCCCACCTACTGCACGTCCTGCATCTCCACTTTCTGCATTCTCATGAACTTTTTTATTCTCCACATCTGGTATACACCCTTGCCAACGGAGAACATCCATAGGCATGTATTCTGTCATAATTCTATTTGCCATTTCAGGCATATGTTCATCTACAATCCAATAATGCTCTGTTAATTGCATCTTACGTACACCAAAACGTTCGCCTTCATCTGGTGTAGGATATGCTTGATAAAAAGCATATTTAGTACAATATGGCCCAAAATTACTAATACTATCTGGAATATGGTAGCGATATAACCAGTCCATTAATTTAGGTCTATACTCTTCCTTAGCAAGTCCTACATATATTAAACTTCTCATTATTTTAAATTCAAATCCCATAAACATTCTCCTATAATCAAATTATATTCATATGCTTTCAATTTCCCGTTTTTTTATCTTTCTCCAAAATACATACAGTAAATAAATCTACGCCTGCTCCTACATACCATACTCCTACTGCCATAGCCACAGCAACTTGAATACAAAGACTTTGTAAGTTAATAATACTTTCACCTGTCATAATAGTTAGACCTATGGCCCAACCACAAAGCCATGATGGTAAGAAAATTACTTTTTCAAATAAGGATGCAATTATAACTGCAAAAAAACCTAATATACCAAGTGTTAAAAATAATTCTAGATTTGGGTTGAGATTTATGTATTCCATAATTATAATAGCCAACACTGCCCATAAATCTCCACACCAAAAACCAAACATTATTTTTAATCCATCTTTTCGTTTATTACCATTTGTTACATATAATCCTGCACAAATTAATGCTACTGCTCCAGTTTTTATTCCTATATAAGGTGCTAGCACTGCCCATAAAGGAGGTAGTAAAGCAATCCCTATGGATAGTGTTAATATTTCTTTTTTCTTTCTATCCATTTCCTATATTATAATTAGTAGTTTCTATAGCTTGATTCATTCCCACTAACCTTATTGTTATTGGATTTGCAATCATAGATACTACAAAACAAATTAAGTGTAGTGGTATAAACATAGCAATAAACACTGGAGCTAATCTAACATTGTAATATGCAGGTACTAAAGCAATAATTGCTTCTATAGTCGATATGATAAGTGCTATTTGGATATTATTTACTATATTAATAATTCCAATTTGTTTAAAGTGTGGCTTTTCATTCATATAATAAATCTCCTATAACACTAATTAAAATATGAATCTTCATATTTTAATTATTCTCCTAATGAAAGTTCAGCATGCTTTTCTTTGGTTAATGGTTCTATAAAATTGTAAGCGGCTTTTCTTTCTTTAAATTCTGGTGTTTTACGAACTTCTGCATAATGACCTTCCATTTTCTTAATATCATCACCATGTATAAACTTACCTGCTAAAGTATCATGAGCATGACCTAATTGCTCTTCTGGGAAACTAAATACAGTTTTTCCACTTGCAGTATCTAATTCTCCAACTATACCACATAGAGCACATATTGATTTTTTAGTACCTGGCTCAAGGTAGAATAATCTATTATTACAATGTGGACAGACTCCTTCTTCTCCTTTGTATAAAGCTTTTTCAAAATCTTCTGCTGCTTCAACTATGTTTAAACCTATTTGATGAACTTGAGCAAGTTTTGAGCCATCCATTACTAATTCCTTTGCCCATGGGAACCAAGCATTATCTATAACTTTCCACATTGGTATTAATGCTAACATAGCATGCTCACATTGAACTCTTGTACCCCAGTCTGACCCTCCTATTCCCATGAATGATATTACTTTATCATTAAGCATTCTTGGGTCTGGAGTTTTTCCTCCTGTAGCTTCTGCAACTTTTATTCCTATAATATTATTTCCTCTATCTGCTCTTGGTCCAAAACGGTCCATTATAGTATGGAATAGACCTGATGCTCCTTCCTCAAATATAGGGTCTGAAACTACTATCCCATCTGCATCTTTCATTTTGTCAAGTAACCATTCAAAATCATCCTTTAATACACACATACTACCTTTTCCAGATAATAAAGTCTTAACACATGCACAACATCCAGTACAATGTTTAATGTTAAGAGATGACATTTGAATAAATTCTACTTCAGCTCCTGCTTCTTGAGCACCTTTAAGTGCCACTTTACACATGGTGTCATTATTTCCATTTTTTGTTCCAAAAGAAATACCTAGTATTTTCATTTTTAACTCTCC
This sequence comes from Clostridioides sp. ES-S-0001-03, assembly GCF_020676075.1. NCBI lineage: Bacteria > Bacillati > Bacillota > Clostridia > Peptostreptococcales > Peptostreptococcaceae > Clostridioides > Clostridioides sp. ES-S-0001-03. The sequence continues at coordinate 90,940 of NZ_JACVWJ010000007.1, forward strand.
CTCTTTAGTGTTTATTAATCTTCTTTCATTTTTAATATATAGAATCCATCATCTAGGGCATCTATAATGATGTAACCTCTATCGTCAACAATAAGATCTTCTGTTACTGCCAAGCGTGGTCCAGGGAATCCTGGGAAATAAGATTCTTCTGGCGTTTTATTTGGATTTGGTGGTATAAAATATGCTAACTCTTTGATGTAATATGGATCTGATACATCATAAACCCTTAATCCTGCATGGAAATAACAGCAATATACTCTATCTCCTCTTTGCTCTAGCCATGGTTTATTATCCATTGGCTCATGAAGGTTATGTGGACCAAATGGCCCTGGTTTTCCTAGCCCTGCAACATTAAAGTTAGGATATGGGAAATCCTTTGGTACTTCAGGATATGGGAATTGAGCAATTAATGTTGGTCTTGTTGGATTACTAACATCAACCATATGTATATTATTCATAGCTTGAACATCTGTAATACTCTCTGGCTTAAAAAACTGGAAACGTTCTCCCTCATTTTGCACAACAACTAAATCTCTTCCTGGTAATGGTAGTGCTGTATGAGTTCTTGCTCCTGCGAGTTTACTAGAAAATGCAGGCATAAATGGTAATTCACCTAAGCATCTTGGTCTTGTTAAATCTTCAACATCTAATACAACTAAACCAGCTCCTCCATAACCACAATATGCTTTTCCATCTCTTACAAATGGTGGTCCATGAAGCCATCCTTTATCCATAAATTCTGGACAATGAGGTGCTCCTGCATCAAAAGTTCTATCTGGATATCCATCTGCATATTGGTCTGGTCTCCACCACTTACCTATTTCCACTGGATTAGTTGGATCTATTATATCTATAACTCTATAAATCAGACCTTCAAATCCAACACAATCACTTGATAAATGTACATATCTTCCACCATTGTACATAAATCTATGAACACCCATTACATGCTTTAATCCACAATCCCAGTAACCTAAAAACTTAGGATTTAAAGGGTCTTCTTTTAAACTATATATTCTGATTCCTGCTTCACACTTAATACTTGCTAATTTAGCTTGATCTACAAGTGCTCCTGGTCCACTTCCACAACTCATAGCTACTATCATTAAATCATCTGCTATTTGAATTTTTGGAGTAGTTGTTGTAGGATACTCTTTTGGATTTAACATTTGAAAATGTTTTATAAATTGTGGATTATAAGGATCTGTCACATCACTAATCATTACTCCATTTTTTTTACTTCCCCCAAAACAACATCCATATAAATAGTATTTTTCATCTCTTTTGTACAGAGCCATCTGAAACATTCCACAAGTTCCATCTAAGTCATTAAAGGAACAAACTTCAAGATTTTTAACATATCCGTTATTTCCTTTTCCTTTTGCATAAAATTTATCTTCCATTTTTTCTCCCTTCTCATTTAAAATATTATTAATTGCTATACTTTCATTTTATGAGACAAACTTACTTAAATCCAATATCGTTTTCATGGGAATATATAAGTTATTCTTATTATTGAGCTACTCCATGTTAACTACCTTTCCAGCCTACTTATGTTGAGGATGAAGTAGTTAGTCTATCTTTGATAATTTTATAAAACCTAATATAGAAATATGTCTAAAACATATATTTTTATACAAATATTTTCCAATATTATTTAAAAGTAAATTTTCTTATACTATAATAAGTTTTAATTATATATGAATAAGGTCTACAAACAATAAAGTTTAAATAGGGGTGATTATTTGAATACTAAGCAATTGGAATATTTTATATCTGTAGCAGAAAATCTAAGTTTTACCAAAACAGCAGAAAAGTTTTATATTTCCCAAACTGCTGTTACACAACAAATAAAAGCTTTAGAAGAAAAAATAAATGTGACTCTATTTACAAGAAGTAAACGACATGTTGAGCTAACACCAGCTGGAAAAGTTTTTTTATCTGAGGCTCGTACTATAATAAAAAATATCAATGACGCTATTGAAAAGACACAACAATTTGCACATGGTTCTTTTGGAACTTTGAGTATTGGAATCTTAATAGGATATGAAAAAAACAAATTCCAACAATATTTAAAAGAATTTTCTAATACATACCCTAATATATCTATGGAAATTTGTACTAACGAGATAACTGAACTTTTAAACTTAGTAAAAAATAATTTTATGGATCTTGCCTTTGTTATTAATCCAGAGAATCAACCATTAAAAGATTTTGAATATAAAACTGTAGAAAGATATTCTTTGGTAGCTCTTTTACCCCATGGTCATCCACTTTGCAATGAGGATTCTATTGATTTAATTGAGCTACAACATGAGAAGTTTATTTTTGTAAAGGAAACAGGAGATGAGTATGGGCAAAAATCCATGATACAGAATAGATATCGTGAAGCGGGATTCGTACCTAATGTTGTACAACGTTCAAATGATTTTAATACTATTGAGTCACTAGTAGCCTCTAACATGGGTATATCCATTTTACCTTCATTTTGTGTTGTAGATACTATGATAAAACAGGATATTGCAATTGTACCTATAAATGAAGTACAAAATAGAATCGAAGTTGTAGTTGTATGGAATAAAAACAATACAAATCCAGCATTAGAAAAATTTATTTCTATAATATAAAATTAATTAATATTAACTTGGTCTTTAAAATAAAGTGTGTATTCTTCTAAAAAGTAATGATAATTAAAATATTAAATATCACTATATAAATGAAGGTACACACTTTTTATGTTTAACAAAAACAAAATATTAAAAAAACTTATTGAAGAATATGATGTTAAAACAACTACAGATGTTCAAGACATGTTAAAGGATTTATTTGCAAGTACAATTCATCAAATGTTAGAAGCGGAGCTTGATGAGCATCTAGGTTATGATAGGTATGATAATAAGAATAAAAATACTAAAACTCTAGAAATGGATATAGAAATAAAAATGTTAAATCAGATTTTGGAGAAATAACTTTAAATATTCCAAGAGACCGAAATGTAGATTTTGAACCAAAGGTAATTAGAAATTGGACTCAAATTTTAGCTCATTTAAGTATTTACTTTGAAGAAAGAATTTTAACTTTAAGTTAATAAAGAAATATTTCAAAAAATTCAAGAAATTTTCTTAAAGGGATAATAATTTTTGCAAAAATGGAAAAAATATCAAAATAAGCCTATGATTTTTAAAGCCATAGCCTTATCAATAAATATTTAATTATCACTTAAAAGATAAACTTTTATTTAAAGAATACACATAAATATTTCCAAACTCAAAAACCTTATTGTTTTAATAACACCACCAAGTCCAGCTGTTATTTTTATTCCTATTTTCCCAGTTCCAGGTATACCTACCTTTAATGTATTCTTAATTATATTTGCACATAAGTTCTATTTTCCTTTTACAATTCTAATAGTTTTATTAAAGCCAAGGTATATATCTCCATATTCTTTCGTATATGCTCTATTGGTACTCTTTCATCTGCTCCATGACCACCAGTTTTATACTCTAAGAACTTAGGTCCAAACGCCACCATATCTTTAAACCAACTTGCATATGTGCCACCACCCATAGCAATTGTATATCCATTTTCATCTGTTACTTTTTCATAGGCTTCTAATAACTTTTTAAGTACTAAACTACTCTCATCCACATAATGTAAGTCTTTATGATCAATAATCTTTATTTTCCAACCATTACAAAAAAACTTTTTGAATCTATCTATTATATTGTTTAAAACTATATTTTTACCATACCTTATATCTAGCTCACATATGATTTTTTCTTCATTCACTTTTAATATTCCTAAATTTAAAGTAGTGCTTTTAAACACCTCATCATATTGATTAATTCCCAATGCATCTCCATAATAGTCACTGCAAAGGTATTTTGAAACTAATTCTATATCTTCTCTATACTGAAAATCCATATTATCTTTAACTATCTTTATTATCATTTTAGATATAGCATTTTCTCCCTTTTCAGGATTACTTGCATGCACAGCTACTCCTTTAGTAGTTAATTCTGAAATAATTCCATTAATAATCTTTGCAGTACAATAAGACGGAACAACATTTTCTTTAGTTCCTCCACTTACTATTATGTAAGGTTTACTTTTATCAATTTTAATCTCTTTTTCTATCCTTATATGAACTCTTCCTTTTTCTCCATTAACCACTGGATACATAGCATCTGGAGTAAAGCCCATACTTGGAATTTCTTCACCTTTATCTAAATAATATTTGATACACTTCATACCTGTTTCCTCATTTGTACCAAAAATTAATCTTATTCTTTTATTAATTGTAGGGTACATATCCTTTATGTTTTTCAATACATGTATAAGCATAGATACAGCCCCCTTATTATCTATGGCACCTCTTCCATAAATAACATTGTCAATTACTGCTCCCGAAAATGGATCTACACTCCAACCATCTCCTGGGGGAACTACATCTAAATGCATTGGAATTCCTATTAATTCTTCTCCCTCTCCAATTTCTGCATATCCAATATAATTATCAATATTTTTAACGCTAAAACCCAAACTAGTGCAGTAATCTAAAGTTTTATCTAAAGATTTTTTAGGTCCGATACCAAAAGGACATTGTGAAATAGGTTCACCTTGTTGTGTATCAATTTTTATTAATTCTTTTAGGAATTCTACTGTTCTATTTAAACTATTATCTACACTTCTGCTTATATCCATAAATCAACCTACTTTCTGTTTTTTTAAAGCCTGTTCTTAAAGAACAGGCTTTTAGCATTAAAAACTATTTTCTTGTGAATACTAATTCGCAAACTTCATCATCATGAGCACATTTTTGAGCAAACTCTAATCTAACACCTTGTGCACAATCAACTCTTCCATAATCACCGTAGCAAGCTAATCTACAAATTTCTTTTCTTTCTTCTTTAGTTAATCCATACTCTTTCCAAGCAGCATCTAATGGACAGTGATGGAATTTTAAAACTCCATTCTCATCTGTATTTTCTACTAATTCCATTTCAAACACTTTTTGTCCTTTACTGTTATATAACATTTCTGCCATTTTTCCTGGAGTATCTGCTACGCTATATTTTTGACCTCTCATTTTGCCAAATCCATATATTGCTTCTTTACATATATCATCTGGATTAACTCCTAATTTTTCAGCTTCTTTCATAAGAAGATAGAACCATACTGCTCTTTCTCCTGTTGCTCCTCTAATTCCTTCTAAATATTCCTTCTCTGTATACATTTTTTCTGACATGTCTTTCTCCTCCTAAAATTAAATTCTATATTTTAATCATTGTAAATTAGAATATTCCAATTAATGATCCTACTAATGCTACTACAACTAAAATTACTAATAACTTAGTTATTGTCCACTTCTTGTATTTCATTCCCCAATATACGAAGAATACAACACCAAGTGGTAATAAACCTGGAGCAATCATATTTAATGTGTCTTGAACAACAATTGCTTTACCACCAATATCAAATGATAATGGAGTTGAAAGCTTAACTGTAGTTGCAGATAATGCTCCCATCATAAACATTCCTAGAATTGAAGCACCATCAATTATCTTATTGACAATACCACCTGATAGAATTTTCTTAATTGAATCTCTACCTAAAGAATATCCTAAATGGAATAAGTAATAACCTTCGCAAAATAGTAATATACTAAACATTATTGGGAAAAATGCACCTATAACACTTCCTTCTGCTCCAAATGAAGCACCTAAAGCCAAGAATATTGTTTGAAATGTACCAAAATCTAAAGTATCTCCAATTCCAGCCAAAGGTCCCATAAGCCCATTCTTAACACCTGAAATAACTTCTCCTGGGATTTTTCCTTCAGTAGCTTTCTCTTCTTCCATAGCTAAAACTGTACCGTGAATTAACCCTCCCCATATAGCTTGAGTATTAAAAAATTGTAAATGCCTCTTTAACGCATCTATTAAATCTTCTTTTCTCTTATATAACTTTTCTAAAGCCGGAGTGAAACTTGCACAAACTGCTAATGCTTGCATTCTTTCAAAAGAGTTAGATAATTCTGCTGTCCACCACCATCTTAGATATGTTTTTGTTACATCTTTCTTCGTAAGTACTCTTGTCTTATTAACTTCAGTCGTACCTTGTTCATTTTTAACTTCTTTGTTTTTTATTTCTTGCATTATACTTCACCCACCCTTTTATCTTCTTTCATAAATGTAATTAAAAGAGCTATACAAACACCAAATATTGCAGCTGCAGTAATTGATATTTCAAAATATTGAACCATAAAAAATCCTATAATAAACATTGGTAAGAATTTATTTTTACCTATAGTAAATATTGTTGTTGCAAAACCTAATGCAGGTAATATACCACCCATTACTGTTAATCCATTCATTAACCATTGTGGTATAACATCTAATAATGATTGAACTAAATCTGCTCCAAAAAAGTTACATACAAAAACTATTGGAAATCTTAAAACAAACCCAAATATTAAAGAGTAAAGTGTTGCACATCTCCAGATACCTTTTGTATTACCTTCTTCGGCATACTTATCTGCCTTATGAACTAATACAGCATTACCAGTTCTTCTTAAGTTATTAACTAATACTCCTATAACACCTAAAGGTACCGCAATAGATACTGCAACTTCTGCATTAACACCAGTTTGAAGTGCTACTGGTATTGCAATAAGAGCAGCTAAACATTTATCTGATGGAATATTTCCTCCTGCTGCTACCATTCCTAGATAAACCATTTCTATACTTGCACCAACAATCATACCAGTTGTTACATCACCCCAAAGTAATCCAAGGCTAAAACCTATAAATAAAGGAGACTTTAGTGTTGAGAAAAGGGTATACCCTGCAAGACCTGCTGCAAACCAATACCATAATCCTGTTACAATTGCCAACATCAAAACAGATTCCATTTATAATTCCTCCTAATTTATAAATTTTTATTTAAATTTCTTTAACGCATTTTCATACGTCATAGATGATTCCTCTGGTATAACCTGTAGAACTATTTCAACCCCATTTTCATTAAGTTCATTTAGTTGTTCTACATCTTCATTTCCTAATGAAACAGCTGTAAATACCATCTTCTTTCCTGCTTCATTTGGAATACCTCCTAATTGAATCTTTTCATACTTAAGACCTGCCTTATACGCCTTATTTGCCATATCAACGTTCTTAAATAGAATAAATATATTTTTATCTCCTAAAGTATTGTTTTGGAATGCTTGCCCTGCATCTTCTACTGTTAAAATAGCCACTTCTACTCCTGATGGTGCTGCCATCCTATATACGTCAGCCATAAATTCATCTTGACCTAAGAAGTCATCAACTATTACTATTTTTTGAGCTTGAGCGATTTTCACCCATTTTGTTATAACTTGTCCATGAATTAATCTATGATCTACTCTTACTAATGTTATTTTTGTCATTATATCCACCTCATAATTTATATTTTTTTAAATTCTTTAATTAAGTCCACACAAAGGCTATTATTTTTTCTGACGATTCTTTCTGGTAATGTATGTACTTTATCTTCTTTGCTTAATTCTTCATCTACGATTAAAATTGTCTGTAAGCTAAGTCCATTTATTGCATCTATCCCTCTTCTTATAGCAACAGCTATTGCAACATTTGATGTAGATCCCCCATATAGATCTGATATTATAATTTTCACATCCTCTTTATCTACTATTTCTTCAACCTCTTTCATGAATACAGAAACATCTTTTTCAGGGCTTAGTGATAAAACTTCGTATTGATTTGACAATCCAAAGTTTTTATTTGCTTCTTCTACTAATACTTTTCCCCAAGTTCCATGGCAGAGTATGATTGCCTTATATTTATTCATTGCTAAACAAACTCTCCTTTATAGCGATTAATAATGTGATTTAACTCTACTTCGTCCTCGTCAGGTACCATTTGAATTGATACATTAATATTTTTTTTAATAAATTCATCTATTAAAAGAAATTCTTTTTTATTAATATATACACTTTGAGATATTTTCTTTTTTCCTATCCCTGTAGGTATTCTTCCAATAATAAGTTTTTTAATATCAATTCCTTCTTCTTTCATTCTATTTGCAGTATCTAAGTTTTTAATTAATACAAAAACGTTATCATCAGCTTGGTTATTATAAAAATACCTCCTTGATTCACTTACAGTTAATATTGATAAATCAATATTCTTTGGTGCTGCCATTTTTATCAAACCTTTAGCAATAACATCATTGGTTGTTTCATCATCTACTACTACTATTTTTTTAACACCTAGATGCTTAACCCATTTATATATCACTTGACCATGTATTAATCTATCATCACATCTGCAATATTTTACTAAAGACATTTTTAATCGAACTCCTTTTTCTATTACATTGAGCCAAGAACTTTATTAATATGGTTTATACCAGTTTTCCCCGCTTCAATACATGTCTCTGCTAACTCTTCTAAACTTTTTCCATCTCTATTAATTAAAGCTTCAAGTAGCATTGGAAGATTTACTCCAGTAAGTGCATGAAACTTTCCACCTTTTTTAAGGTTTAAACTTGCAACATTACTTGGTGAACCTCCTAATAGGTCAGCTAATACTAAAACTCCGTCACCTTCATCTAATTCATTTAACTTTTCTACAAAATTTCTATTTAAGTCTTCAATATTATCATTCCTATTTAGTTTAATTGCTGCTGTTCTTTCTGCTGGTCCTGCAATAAGTTCACAGCTTTTTATAACTTCTTCACTAAAATTCCCATGAGTCATAACTATTATCCCAATCACCAATCTCACCTCACTTTTCTTGTCACTTTTTATATAAGCAATTGTTGTGCCAACTTATGTGTATCAATAACAAATGGCTATTTTACAGGATTTAATCAAATCTTTTTACTTAATTTATAAAAAAAACTCACTTTTTCAATATGTATCAAAATCTTTTTCAAACCTGTATCAAATCTGTATCAAAAATAGGTAAAAAAAAGATAGCCTTTTGGCTATATTTAAATTTTGTATCAACTTTTGAATTTATCTGTATCATACTGTGATTCAAATATATCTAATATATTTGCATATTCCATATCTGAAATAATTATATCGAATGTCTCTTCTACAAGCTTAAAGCTTTCTTTTATAACTAAATATAATTCTTTACTTCTACTAATTCTTTCTTCATATAATTTATAAACTAAAGACTCTTTTATTATTACTCTTTCAATCATACATGAACAATGAAATATAAACTTTACTAAAAGCTCATCTTGAATTACTAAAGAATAATGTTCGCTAATTCTATTAATTACTTCTTTTAATATAAAATAAGCCTTTTCCCCATTTAAAAAAGTCAAAGTTTTACTAATATTATCAATTAGTAATCTATCAAAATATCTACCACCATTATCTTTTTCAGCATACATAATTTCCATATCTCCATAATGTTTCTTTATAGATTCTATAATATTAAAATATAATTTCTCTAATGTCATTTCCGGAGTTAAGGCCTTTCTAGTTGCTTCTATTACAATAGGTGTACTTACCATATCTATTGCTTTTACTTCTTTTCCAGTAGCATCATGAATAACTTTAGCAAATGTTAAAATAGATCCCATATCAGTTAGAATTAAAATTCCCTTTCCTTTGTCAATTTCATTGGCTATTTCTACAGCTTGGACTAAAATATCCTGAACTCTATCTTCTAATCCCATATTGATTGCCACCGCATGGTTACAATCCAGTAAAGTATTAGCTACATTCACCATGCTAGATGCCGTAGATTCACCATGCATTATAACTAATATTGCTATACTCTCCTCATTTAATCCCACATAAGATAAATAAAGAAACGTTGCTAAAAAAATTGCTTCATCTTCTGGAAACTCAACTCCATACATTAACGACATGTTAGATAATATTTCTTTTGCTATGTTATATTCATATGCTCTTTCCTTCATAATCTCATCTTTATTAGGATGCTTTACTATGTTCCCAATCTTTATTCTTTCAATTAAATTCTGAATATGTAAGGCTATAGCTTTTATTAATTTATCTAATCCTTCTCTTTTGCTCCATTTATCATGCTTTTGTAAAATATACTTCACAGTAGTTGCAATTGAATCATTAACAATATTGTTATAAGCTGTTTGATTACTACTATTATATATAAAAGTATTCATTAAATTATAGGAATACTTATGTATATCTTCATCTATAACGCTTCTAATTTGTGACTCTTTAATCCCTTCCTGTTGAAGTTTATTCCAAGTTTCTTTTATCATTCCATAGAAATCTAAATCATATTTTTTATTTTCTATTAATAAATTTTCACTTTCAAAATTCTTTTCTTCTGGTAAAAAAATAATATCATCTTTCCCAATAAAACTGAAGTTTTGTACAAACTCCTCTTTTCTATTATTTCCATATAATGATTCTCTAATATTGTTTGGTAGAAGAGAGAGTCTTACATATACACATTCTCTTTTATAGGTCATATAATCTAAAAAAGCTCTTGCACAAATTAATTGTATGTCGCTTTTTAATTGTCCTATATTTCCCTTACACTTATATAAAATAAATGCCTTAATAACTTCTTTTGAAACCTTTAACTTAACACCAATCCTAATACTTTCTTCTTTAAAAAAATAACATATAAGCTTCATTCTCTCTTGAAAGCCTCTTTCCTCTAAAGACGGAATCTTTATAGTTACAGGTATTCTTCTTAAAAACGTTTCCAACATTGCTATCTCTGGATCTTCTGTAGTAGCTGCAATTATCATAACCCTACACTCATGTACCTTATTAGCCTCTCCTAATCTTCTATATATACCTTTATCCATAAGCAGAAATAACATTTCTTGTCCCTCTGCAGATAGTCGATGAACTTCATCTAAAAACAATATTCCATTATTAGCTTCATGTACAATACCATATTTATCTTTATCAGCTCCAGTAAATGCTCCTTTTACATATCCAAAAAGCTGTGCTAATAATAATTGCTGATTATCAGAATAATCAGCACAGTTAAATATGATAAATGGTGCATTATCACTATCTTCTTTTATAGTTAAACTATACTTATACATATATTCTGCAAATATAGATTTACCAACTCCTGTAGGTCCTATTATTAATGTACTCAACCCCTTAGGTGGATATATTACTGCTGCTTTAGCTTGCTCTATCTGGGACTTTAAACTTCCGTCACATCCTACTAAATTAAAAATATTGTTCTCTTTTTTTATACCCTCTACAATATACTCATCTTTGATAGAATCATTTTCACTATATTCGTTTATAGAGTTAATATTATCAAATATCCCTGTATTTAGTTTCTTTCCTAAAATACTCTCAATACGTTCTTTATATAAGTACTGAACAGGTTTTCCCTTTATCTTTATAATGATATTTTCCTTTATTAATTGATTTAATTCCTTACTAGCATTACTTCTATTTATACCTACTTCAGTAGCAATATGTTCTGCATCAAATCCAAATCTAATGCCATTATTAAGGTTCAAGTGTTCTTCTGTTAATCTTTTCAAGCAAATTAAAACTTTTTCTTTCCTTGATAGCTTCTTTTGTATCATAGTTAACCTCCCCTATAAGCAGTAATACTGTTAAATATTTATTATTAAGCTTAATTCTACAATATTTCAATATTTTTGTCTAATTGTGTAACTATTGATTTTCTTTCCTGTTCATTTTATAATATAAATTACGTTACCCTCATCTTTTATAGAGGAGGAATTTATATGAATTTTTTATCAGATTTACACACCCACTCTATAGTCAGTGGTCATGGCTATAGCACTTTGTTAGAAAATATTAATTATTGTAAAGAAAATGGAATTAAGATACTAGGTACATCTGAACATGGTCCTAAGATGCCTGGTTCTCCCCACAAATGGTACTTTCACAACATTCAAAATATCCCAAGAATCATAAATAACATTATAATCTTAAGAGGATGTGAAGCAAATACACTAGACACTGAAGGAAACATCGATTTAGAACCCTTTGTCATTTCTCGATTAGATTATCTTATTTTGTCATTTCACGAAGCCGTTTTTTCACCAAATACATTAGAGAATAATACTAAAGCCTTAATAAATGCAATAAATAAGCATGATAATATTGAAATATTAGGCCACCTTGGAAACCCAAACTACCCAATCGACTATGAATTAATCATTAAATTAGCCATGGAAAAGAATATCTTAATAGAGATAAATAATTGTTCTATCAAAGGAGTGTCAAGAAATGGTAGCTCGGATAATTGTAAGTATATTGCTACACTTTGCAAAAAACATGGTACTAAAATCATACTAACTTCAGATGCTCACATTTGTTTTGATATAGGTAACTATGAGTATTCTGAGAATATCTTAAAAGAAGGTAATTTTCCAAATGAATTAATAATGAATTATCCTAAAAAACTTATTAATCATTTTCACCAAAAAGGTAAATTACTAGATGTTGATTATACAAATATTTAAGTAATAATACATGCTTGCTTTAACTCTTATAAAAATTAGAGTATTATCCTATTTAAAATGCCAATCTCATATTAACTACAAATAGACTATAATTTACGTATTTGTCTACTTTTTATATATTTACTTTTCAAATTTACACAATTTATTCCAAGTAAATACAAAAAGGATGGGTTACCTTGTTATTTAGGCAGCCCATCCTTCATTAAGTATATTATCACATCATCATTTATTTATATCTCTATGCTATCTATTTCTCTTTTCTTATTCATTATTACCTTTGAAACACTGCTCCATTATAAATCCAACAGAGCATATATTTTGCTACAATTTTATAAAATAATATTAAATTAGAGTTAATTGTTCATTGTTACTTGTTTCGTCAATATCTTGTTCTCTAAATAAATCATGTCCAGGTAAAAAAGCTAAGTCATCTTCACACAATTCCTTAGCTTTTTTACTATTAATTTATTCTAGCTGTTATAAATCCAGCATAATCATCTTTTAAGGGGTACTCATAGCTTTCTTAATCTATGAAATTACTACTTAACACATCTTTTAAGTTATCACCTAAATTATTTTTAATTATTTTGAAATAATCACTAGGTACTTTATTTGATATAGTTCTACTGTTATTCAGATTAATTATACATATATTTCCATTACAGTTAATTTAATTTTTATTAAACCCTTTATTTTTCAAATAATCTTTTGGGAAAATGTGATGATATTCATTTTTATTGACTATAGACAGTACTGACTGTGTATTTATTAGAGCTCCGTCCAGTAAGCTTCTAAGGTTGTTCATAGAAAGAATAAGAGCATATGTTTTACTTAATACATTTCTTAATGCAAATGAAATATGTTAACTGTAATGGATAAGGCAAATATCCATGACTAGTTAAAGGTAGTTCTGTTGTTATAAAGTCTACAGCATGTAAATATGCTTTCTTGCATTTCTCCGCAATATTTTTTAATTCCTCTGATGATAAATTTCTTAATTTATTCATTTCTTCTTTAGTTACACCTAAACCGACACAAGATGCTAAGTTTCTTAAAATTTCAACTTCAGCCACTTTTTCAAAGTTTTTCGCTTCTAAATCAGACCTCACCTAATTTATTATTTTATACTTCATTGTTTAATCCCTCTTTATCTACTTATTTATCTATATTTTAATCAATTTCGATACTTTACTAAATCTAATCTGATAATTTATATCAAAATACTATATATTATTTGTACTTTAACTTATTATATGCCTGTAAAATAAAAGTAGCCTTAACCAACTTATTTCAGTGGTTAAGACTAACGTGCTCCCTTACTTATGATATGGTTCTCCGTTACACCTCCAACGGAGCGTGTTTTACTTTCTTGTTTCAATATATATAGGAGAAGTATTATTTTGTATCCTTCTCAATTTATTGTATTCAACATTTCCCAAGAAATTTATACAATATTCTTGCTTATATAAATTACCCATTAAATCTTCAAATGTAATCTCTACAGGTATGTTATTTATTGATTCTTCCCCATCATAGAATTCTGAGTTTATTGTAAATTCTCTAGTTAAGAAACCTTTTTGCAAACTATTTTCTATTATCTTGTCATTCATTCTTATATTTACACACGATTCTAATCCTATATTCTTTAATCTTATTGAAAATATACGGTATTTACTATTCCCTCTATTTTCTCCTGTATTTTTTACATCTATCTTTATATCCTTAGAAGACCCATCTAATGATTCTAATTCCATATGTAAATATGGTCTAATTCTTTGTCTTTCATCTATTTTTCTTGCTTCTTTTGCATCATCAATAGTTTCTTTTACACCTTCTAATGTTATTAATCCCCCTACAATTCCACTTAATATCGCACCTATAAAACTACCATAGAATGGAATCCAATCACTATTATGTGCTATAGGAAGTGACTTTATACTGATATAGTTTATTCCATTTATTATTACTATTGATAGTACTGATATCCAAAATGTACGTATTATTATTTTTTTAGATGTGTTATTCACAATCTCTCCCCCTAGTTTTTATTCCTTCTTATTATATTACAAATTTTAAAGTAGTACAATTAAACATAGAAACATGAAAAAAGGAAGGGTCTTCGTCTTCTTCAGACGACCCTTCCTTCACTAAGTATCTTATTACATCTTCATTTATCTGTAGCTCTATAGTATCTATTTTTCTTGACTTATCTATTGTTACCTTTGATACAAGTAAATTCAACAACTGCTTTCTTTGTTGTCTTGTACTACTCTCCTTAAATACTTCTCCAAACTTCTTTATTACTTGACTTACTAATTCAAAAGGTATTGGTTCTCCTTCTGCTAACATTACATCTTGCTTTATTTCATCTAGCCTAAACTTCAAAGTATCTATATCTTCATTTAGTTTCTTTACTCTCTCTGCCAACTCACTCTTAGCCAATATTCCATCTTCAAATAGCTCTATGCTAGAGTTCTTCTTACCATTCAGTTTATCAATTTCCTTATTTACTAAGTTCATTTCATCTAGTTTAGGCTTTAACTTACTAGACTTATTCTTGTTGATGTTATTTATTACCTTCTTTAGTAGTAGCTCATTGTTTACTGTTTCTATTAGTTTATTGATTACAACTTCATCTGCAACCTCTGCCTTCACAGAATTTGAATTACACACTGCTGTTCCTTTATTCTTCCAATTGCTACATGCATAGTACTCATTTACTGCTTTACTTCCATCTTTTCTTTTTCTAGTTGACCTGCTTACTGTCATTGATACTCCACAAACAGGACATTTCAATAGCCCACTTAGAATTAGCTCACTATCATAGACTCTATTGTGAGTTTTGCTTCTGTCTTTTAGTATTATTTGTACCTTTTCCCATGTTTGAGTATCTATTATTGCATCATGTTCCCCATCTACAAGTATTGGGTCAGGATTGATATTTCTTCTTCTTTTTTCATTCCAATCTTGTCTTAAATTGTATCTTATCTTTCCAATGTAGACTGGATTTTTTAGTATTTCTTTTATTGTAGCTGTAGCAAATGCATTACCTTTCTTACTCCTATGACCTTCTTGGTTTACTCTATTTACAGTAGCTTTGTATCCATACCCCTCACTATACAACTCAAATATTCTTCTTACTGTCATTGCTTCTTTTTCATTTATTACTAATTTAGTATCTTTTCTCTTTTTTCCTTCACTTGGTATTTCTACTATATCGTATCCCAGTACTTTTCCACCATTCCACTTTCCTTCTCTAGCTCTTGCTATCATTCCCATTTTTACATTCTCTGCTATAGTACCTCTTTCAAATTCTCCTATTGCCCCCATGATATTAAGTTGTAGTTTTCCTGCTGGTGTTTCTGTTTCAAAGCTTTCTGTTAGAGAGCGAAATGCTATTTTATTTTTATCTAGCGTATCTACTATGTTAAGTATGTCTATCAGCCTTCTACTTATTCTATTTAGCTTCCAAACTATTACTAAATCAAACTTACCTATATTGGCATCTTGTAAAAGATCTTTTAGTCCTGGTCTACCCGAAATATTCTTACCACTTATACCTCTATCCTCATATACTTTGAAAACTTCATGCCCCTCTTTTTCACAGTATTCTATGTTCCTTCTTCTTTGTTCATATATACTATAGCCCTCTTCTGCTTGCTCTACCGTTGATACTCTACAATATATTGCTACCTTTTTAGTCATCTTGATGTCCTCCAAACACTATTTTCTCGTTTTTTGTCACTAATTACCCTTGAAACCACGTTTAGATTCACGTTAAACATTTTGTTGTTCCAAGGGTTTTAATATTATTTTCACGTTTTCACGTTATTTTTTAGATGCAATTTATTTTTATTTGTTAAATTATATTACATCTTTTATTTTTATAGTTGTTAGAAATCCATTTAAGTAAACATCCCTTTTACTACATTCGTCTACTAAGATTTCTACCAGCTCTGCTGGTATATCATCAAAATCCCAAATTAAGATTGCTTTTATTTCATCTTTCTTTACTAGCTCTATTAGCTTATTTATCTCTTGATACTCTCCTTTTGTATGACTATCTACAAATTCTAATATGTTTACACCAAACTCTTCTATCTCCATTTTCATCCATGTTACTTTTCCCATTACAAGCTCATTTACATTTTCTTTCTCTAAACTTTTCTTAGCGTAAATTGCTACGTTTTCATTTTTATAGTTACTGTATATGTTCATTCTGCATGTATCCATTGTTTTTCTCCTAATTTAGTTTATTTTTTATTATCTATTTCAATATATTACCTTCTTTCTGTAAATATCTATTGTCAAAAAAAATAAGGCTAACTATGTCAACCTTATTACTATTTTATACCAATATAGCTTTGTTAGAAACCATTATTTCAACTGCTATACAAACTCCTAAACCTATTACTGCTCCTATTACAAATCCCCACATTTTACATCCTCCTCTATTTTTTAAGATATTCTTTCCTTTGATTTATTATAGTTTTAAATGTTGTTATTCCAAATGTTACTCCTTCTACAAATAGCTCTACAGTCATTTTGCACCTCCTAGTATCACCTACTTATTTACTACTTCTTTTAGATTATTTAAAAACTCTTTTGAAAACACATTTTGTTTTATTGCAACTTCAATTAGTTTTAGTAAATCTTCTTCTGGTAAATCTAGTGGTCTTGGTACTAATTGTTCCTCTTGTCTGTATGTGTCTTTGAAGTAAACAAATCTTATTTCTTCTTGATTTAGTTCTTTTACAAATATTTTTTCTATTCCGTAAGCTATATTATCTTCTCTAATTTTAGTTTGTTTAAGTACCTTACAGTATTTGGTTTCTTTTATTATTTTACTCATTTTATTTCTCCTTTTTTATTAGTACTCACTACTCAACATCATTGTTGAATACTCTCCATCATCTATTACAAATATCTTTACTTTAGAATTTATTCCTGTATTTACTACTACATGCTCTTTTTGATACTTAGGTACTTCTTGCCTATGCTCTATTTTAAGTAAGCTATTTTTTATAGGCTCTATTTCAAATACCTGTAAATAGTCTTTCTTTATTTTTATTTCTCCTATCATTGACCACAATAGTATCTGTATTTCTAATGGTATTTCCTTGGAAACACCTCTAGTTAAGTATCTATCTTTATCAAACATTTATCTTCATCCTTTCATTTTGAACATAGAAAAAGAGATAGTCTTTTTATCGACTACCTCTTCTACTACTCTTATTTTATACATTATTACTCTTATTCTTTAATGTTGCATACAATATTATTACTGAACCAATTCCTATTACCCACATTAGTAATTCTCCTACTATTGGTGCTATTACATATGTACTTACTGCTATACAAGTCCCCCAAGTAAAAGTTATTCCTGCACACCCAAAATATCGTATGTTTACCATTTTGTTAAGCATTGCAAATATTACTGTACCTACAATTATTCCGAATATGAAATATCTACTTTCCCTATTATACGATTTATTCTCGTTTTTACTTCTTACCTCTTCTTTTGCTTTATTAAGGTCATTTGAGTACTCATATCCTCTTTCGACTAATTCTTGATATCCTTCATCAGCTATTGCATCACTAAAAATCATTCCCCAATTCTCTATTAAGTAGTTGCACAAGTATGTAAATTGTTCTACCTTATGCTTTCTCACTGTTTTCCCTTCTTTTGTTTGTAATTCTAATGCATTCATATCTTTAATTAAATTTTGACACTCTTTTTGAAAATCAGCTATCGCTAAATCTTGATTGTCTTGTTTCTTGTAATATCCGTAATTGTCTTGTAAATCAGATTCTGCCCTTTGAAAATATCCAAATACTTGTTGGTCGTGAGTGTATTTAGATTCCATTTCCTCAGTATTTTTACATCCTGTAAGTGCAAATATTATTACTATCATCATTATTGCTATAGTTATTTTTTTCATGCCCAATCTCCTCCAAATGCTATTCCTCTGTTGTAATCTTATTTATCAATCTTTTTACCCATCTATCAGAGTAACCTAGTTCTCTAGCCATCTCTCTTAAACTTTTATTATCCTTATTTTCAATGATGTACCTTTCAACGTACTCATTTGAATGTAGTTTCATAGGTAGATTTATCTGCTGTCCCTTATAGTGTTTATGTATCATCTTTACAATCTCTTCACCTAAAATCTCTACCATTTCTGAATAGATTCCTCTATAGTCACTCTTATCTTTTTTCATGCTCCACCTCCTCTATCAGTACCTATTAATAATAACTATTTCTTTGGAAAGTTTCTTCTGCGATTATCCCTTGAAAAGTTCCACCTATTGTTCCTTATCTATTTCTATTAGATTCTTTAATTCTTTCTTGCAAACAACTACTATTGAGAAATCATTTGAACACAAAAATAGAGCTGAAATATATTCAGCTCCTTCTATTTCGTCTATGTATTCAGGTATTATTCCTTTTAGTTGGTGTTGTTTTAGCTCTTCTATTCTAGCTTTATCTACTACAACTACATATCCACCTAAGTTTTCTGCTATTCTTTCTATACCGTAGTTTTCATCTAGTAGTTCTATGGTAGTTTCTATTGAAGATAGTACTTCTGTCGGTAGTTCCTTTACTAAGTCTAAGTCTTGTTTTTTCCAAATATTTATTATCATCGTATCTTCCTCCTTATTTGAAAACAAAATAAGCTAGATGAATTGTATTTATCTCATCTAGCCCTATCATAGTTATAATATATATTTAAAATTAAATTTTGTTACAATCTCTTCTACTTTAATATTTACTCTATATTAATATCAGTATTAGTTATTGCTACTTCATCATATGCATTTTCAAATATTCCACTTTCATTTTCAAATATTTCACTTAAACTTCTTCCCATTCTCTCGACTAATCCTACTACTAATGCATTTCCCATACAAAAATATCTAAACTTTTGAGTCATACCTGTATTTGTCCAATTATCTGGAAATCCATTTAGTCTTTCACATTCTATAGGAGTTAATACTCTCAATCTATTAGTTTCTAAGTCTCTAACTACGTGTGTGCTCCTATTTTTTGATGACTCACTTGTTAACATTGTTCGGGCAGGTTTATCTAGTTTATCAGGAAAAGACAATGCACCTTCTCTGTAAATATACTCATGCCCATCTTTTGATGTTCTCGGTATAGCTTTACCACCCTTCATGTACTTCCAATCTTCGAGATTATCACCTAAGTAAAATTGTTCGTCGACATTTGTTTCTAATATTTCTCTAATAGTTACTGGATTTTTTATTTTAGGAGTATATTTTTGAGTTATTATTCTATTTTCAAACATAATTCCACTATTTAAAAATTCAAAACTTAAATCATTAGATATTGTAAGTATGTCTTGATATAAATCAAATTCATTTGTTTTGCATATCTCCTCTATTGGGAACTGATTTGAAAAAAATCCTTCTTCTTTTATATATTTATTTTCTATCTTACCTATTTGATTCATATAGTAATTAGTTGTATTTAAAGATGCAAATATAAATACTCTTGTTCTTTTTTGAGCAAACCCATAGTCTGCCGCATTTATTACTCTCCACTCTACACTATATCCTAAATCTCTAAAACAACCTAACATTATACCAAAATCTCTTCCTCTTTGTTTAGCTGGAGATTTTAGTAATCTATCTACATTTTCAAGTAATACAAATCTAGGTCTATCTCTTTCTAAAAATTTATTTATTTCCCACCAAAGAACACCTTTTTTTCCTTCTAGTCCTTTAGCTTTTGTTCTCGCCACTGAGTAATCTTGACATGGAAAACCACCCACTAGTAAGTTATATTTAGGTATATTATATTTTTCATAGTTTTCATTAACTTCTGCTATATCCTTATTTAATATATAGTGATTTGGAAAATTACTTTTATAGCATTCATATGCATACTGAGATTTTCTGCTTGGTTCCCATTGGTTTGCAAAAACTACATTCCACTCATCCGATTTACTTAAACCTACATTAAATCCACCTACACCTGCAAAAAGTTCACATACTGTTTTATTTATAGCCATTTTGTATTCACCGCACTTCCACTTATCATTCGTTTTATCAATATAATTTATTATAATACAATTTAAATATAAATAAAAGATCGATTTTATAAATTATTTTAATAATTATATATATTTATTTTCTACTAAAGTTGTTATTGTTATGCTATAATCTCCTTAAATAATAACTTAATATAGGAGGTATCTATGAATTTTGTAACTCATTCTTTTAGATATGGATTAGAAATTTTTAATACTCAAGAAGATTTCCAAGTTTTATGGCATGAAGTTATTCATGCTCTTCAAAGTATTAGTGATGAAGATATCATAAATTATTTCGAGTCTCAGCAAAGAAGGGCTAAAAGTATTTCAGAAGCAATAAACTATTTGATAGATGATAGGTTAATATCTAGAGGATGGCGTAGACAAAGCTTTATTTTTAATGATCCTACTTATAGAAGTAGTAGAGGTAATAGTAACTGGAGATTAGATTTTGCGAAAGATGGTATTTCCATAGAAGTTGCATTTAATCATGGCGAAGCTGTAGCATGGAATCTTATAAAGCCTGTGCTTGCAAGTGAATTAAACCATGTCGAAAAAGATATTCAAACTAGGGCTGGTATACTTATATGCGCAACTGATGAAATGAAATCTGCTGGTGGTTTTGATGGTGCCACAGGCTCTTATGAAAAGTTCTTACAATACCTACCCCCACTAAATAATATATTAACTGTTCCCATGGTAATTATAGGCTTAACAGCTCCAGAATCTTTTGTAATAGAACATTACAAAGAAGGTAGAAATTTTTATGGTAGAGTCTCTAGATTAAATGAGTAACAAAATAAGAAGATAGTATGTTTCTACTATCTTCTTATTTATCTTCAAAAACCGTGCTCCGTTACTTGTGGTACGGTTCTCCATTATTTATCCTATAAGCCCTATAAATCTGCTCTAACAATATCAACCTCATCATCTGATGAGGAAAAGTCATCCTAGAAAAAGATAATCTATAATCAGCCCTAGCCAAAACATCATCAGAAAGCCCTAGAGAACCTCCAATTATAAAACAAAGACTACTGTTACCTCTAACTGCTAAATCACTCATAGTCTTAGCCAGTTCTTCGGAAGACAAATTCTTTCCATCAATAGCAAGAGCTATAACATAGCTGTTATGCTTTATCTTACCTAAAATCTTCTTTCCCTCTTTATCTTTTATAATTTCCATTTCCTTAGCACTTAAATTTTCGGGAGCTTTTTCATCATCTAACTCTATAATTTCCAACTTGCAATACTTAGAAAGCCTCTTTCTAAATTCATCAATACCTAACTTTAAATATTTTTCTTTAATTTTACCTACTACAACTATACTTATATTCATATACTTCTCCTAAACTTAATCTTATTACAAATTTATATACTAATATAACTTACAAACTATTAGTAAGACTATTTAGCAAGTTCTCGATTTGCATAATCTATAAACTCCTCAAAAGGTATAGCTTTACTATAATAATATCCTTGATATATTTCACATCCTAAGCCATACAACTTATCTCTCTGATTTAAATTTTCAACATACTCCACGATTATATCAAAATCTAGGTTTTTTGAAAGATTTACAATAGACATTATGATTTCACTACTTCTTTTGTTTGTAAGTATCTCTTTAACAAGTGAACCATCCAACTTAACTATATCAAAATTATTATTTTGGAGGTATACAAGGGAACTGTGTCCCATTCCAAAATCATCCATAATAAGCTTTATACCCAAATCATGTATTGCATTTATTCGATCTATAATTATCTGAGAACCTGACAATGCAACCTGCTCTGTGATTTCTATACCAAGCATATTAGGGTTGATATTATTATTCTCAATTATATTTTTTATTTGCTCTGGCAAATTAGGAGCATTAAGTTGGTCTGGAGATATATTTACAGAAAATTTAATAGGATTTATTAATAAGCTTTCACTTTTCTTTAAATCAACACATGCTTTATTAATAATATACTCTCCAAGTTCATCTAAAAAACCTTCTTCTTTAGCTAAAAGTATAACAAGTGGCGGATAAATAAATCCACCTATTGAATGCCTCCACCTAAGTAACCCCTCTGCTCCTACAATATTCCCATCATAATTAACTTGTGGTTGATAAAAAATCTCTATATCTTCTTTTTTCATAGCAAACTTTAAATCTGATGCTAGCATTTTTGATATTGAACCTATTTTTCCACTATGATTTAAAATATTTGGTTGTTCTCCTGTTAATTCACATCTTTTTACTAAATTTGTTAAATTTTCTATATTATTTTTAAACATGTAAATATATCTATTTTGTGACATCTTTATAAATGGAATATAAATCATAACTCCTACACACAAATTAAACAATTGCAACAAACTTCCTCTTATTGAATCTGTAGCCATATATCCACTTAAAAATATAGGTGATGTCCATTCTACTGCAGAAACTGTACAAGGTACAATACCTGTAGACATAGCTACATAACTTGTAATTGTTAGAATCATAGGTGTAATTATAAATGGTATAAACATGATGTAGTTAAAAACAATTGGAATCCCAAAAACTAGCATCTCATTTATATTAAAAAGAGCTGGTATTGAAGCAATTTTAGCCAGCTTTCTTACATTTATACGTTTCTCACTAAGAAAAATGGCAATTACTAAACACAACAAAGCTCCACATCCACCAAATAAAACCATTGTATCAAAAAAAGTCTTAGTAAAAATTTCTGTTGGTAATTGATTATTATTAACTAAATTTATGTTAATTGCCATCCCATTTTCAAATAAATTTTTTGCAACTGTGTCAAGTACATTACTTCCATGAATACCAAAGAACCACATAAAATGCATTAGAAATATAAATAGCAAAGCACTCATAAGGTTTCTTCCCATACTATTAAATATATTTGAAAATAAATTATAAAATATATCTTGAAAATTTGAACTTCCAATTAGATTTATTACTATTACACGCAAAATAGAAAATAAAAATACTACAGTTATAAATGGAATTATAGCTGAAACCACCATATTAAAATCAGCATCAGCCCCCTCTGTATGAAACTTTACACTTGTTATAAAAGACTCTGTGAGCTTTACAAATAACATAGAAGACGTTATGGAAACAATAATAGCTGTAAACAACCACTTTGTTTTAAATATCTCCACATAAGAATCTATTTCACTACCATGTGAAAATACTAAAAAAGAGCACATTGCAACTATAGGAACAAGTACTGTATACTTGCTCCCATAGATTTTTCCATAGCTATAACTTATTGTCAACAATATTATTAATGAGATAATTCCTAAGGTAGAATCATTTATAAATGTAAGCATATTTAAAATCTCACCATTAAATAAACTTGCTATATATTCTTGATAAATTTTTATTGGAAGATTCAAAATAACAAGTGCAATTGAACCAGTCATAATAGCAGGTATTGCTAAAATCATCCCTTGCTTTATAGAATATAAGATTTTATTATCCTCAACATTTTCGAAATTTCTTTTTAGCAAAGTTATTCACCTCTACTTCATCTTATAAACATTAGAAACATCATTGCGTGATAATACATCTAGTTTTACATCTTGCCCAACTACTATATCGTTTGATGCTAATACTCCCTTTGAAGTTTCATATGCCAATTCTGGAAAATTATTTTCTTTACTTAAATGTGCTAATAATATAGATTCTGTACCTTTATCAATAAGTTCAACACAGAAATTTGCTGCATCTTCATTAGATAAATGTCCTGTATCTGACATTACTCTTTTCTTTAAAGCATATGTATATGAACCCATCATAAGCATATTAGGGTCATAATTTGATTCTAATACCACTAATTTAGATTTATATAGATGTTTTTTTATATTTTCAGTAATACACCCTATATCAGTAGCTATAGACATTTTTTCATCGTTTTCTGTATAGAAATTATATCCAACTGGGTCAGCTGCATCATGTTCTATTGAAAAAGGTCTTACTATAACATCTCCTAATGAATAAGTTTTATCATTTTCAAAGACCTTCATATTTTTGTCCTTAATATCACCAAGCTTGTCTTTCATAGAACACCATGTCTTTATATTAGCAAACACTGGTATGTCAAACTTTCTTGACAATATACCTGCCCCTTTTATATGGTCAATATGCTCATGAGTTATAAATATCCCTTTTAATTTATCTGAATCTACTCCAATGTCTTTAAGACCTGTAGTTATTCTCTTTCCACTTAATCCTGCATCTACCAGTATATTAGTATTTTTATATCCTATATAGTGGCAATTTCCACTACTACCACTTCCCACTGAACAATACTTTAGCATTATTTCACCTCTTTTTCTGCCTTATAAATTATATTATACCAAAAAAACAGAGTATTAAATAAAATTTAATACTCTGTACGAAATTTACTTGTATTCACTTATAATCTTATTTATATCTACCCCTTTACTGTTCCATAACTCTACAAAAGCTCTTCCATTGGCATTTTTATGTTTGTATTTATTGTAATATTCATTTAGTGTTTCAAAGAATACCTTATCTCCAACTTCTTTTCTTACTTCATTAAAAGCTGTTGCTCCTTTTGTATAAACATTTAAACTGTATTCAGTAGAATTTTTATACTCATTTGATGGTTTAAATATGTTTTCACTCAAATAACTCTTTGTTTGTATTTGCATAGTTTTTATAAGTTTATTTGCCATTTCTTTTCCATATTTTTGTTCAAAATAAACTATTGTAGAATATTCAGTAAGTGCTTCATCTAACCAAGGTTCACTTATTTCATCATTTCCAACAGCAGAATACCACCATTGATGCGCTGTTTCATGTGCTATAACATACTCAAGTAAAAACTCATTTTTTTCATTATATAAGCTTTGGTCTATCATAACAAGCATTGGATATTCCATTCCACCTATAAAGAAATCACTTGCTACAACAGAATATTCTTTATATGGGTATTTGCCAAACAACTCACTAAATATATTTATTGAATCTTTTGCAATCTCTGTTGCTCTGCTAGAAAGTTTCTTATTTAAATTGTATGTACTAATAGCTACACCCTTTGAGTCAACTTTATTTACATCAAATTTACTACTTAATATAAATGCAAAATCCCTAACGTTTTCAGCTTCTATCTCATACAACATTTTCTTGTTATCATGTTTGTCATTAACAAGTTTACCTGTATGAGCAATCTTATACTTATTTGGAATCAATAGTTTCACATGAAAATCACTAGTTTCACTATAAAATGGGTCCCCAATAGTTTCATAACTCTTTAGATTCCATCCTCTTTCATCATTAACACAAGCTATAGGAAACCAATTAGTAATATTTATAGTGTTTTCTCCATATCCAAACCTTCCCACTGAGTTTGGTATTTTTACGTTATATTTTATATCCAGAGATATCTTTTCATTTGGCTTTAACTCTTTCCCCAATTCTATTTCTAGTATATCATTTTTATCTCCTTTGATTTTATATTCCATTTTACTGCTATTATTTAGTATGTTTTTTATATCTATATATCCTTCATTGAATCCATTAGGATAGGCTCTTGTCATCTCATCTTTTTCAAAAGGAGCAAATTCTTTTTTAGAAAAAGCATTCGGATATATATGGAAATATATTTTATCCATGTTTGATTTTGTCTTATTTATGTACTCAACACTCTGATTGCACATTAACCTCTTAGTTTCATCATCAAATATAACATCCATATTATATTGATTTATCTTTGAATTAGATTTTTCTTTGTACGTTTCTAAACTGTCATCCTTTTCTATGAAGCAACCTATTATTAGTACCATAAATAAAATTGCTACTGATAATGTTCTTCTTACTTTTTGGTTGAATTTTATAACCAAAATATCTCCTCCTTTTTAAAATGAATACTTTTAGAAAATATTTACATGCTAATCTTATGACCTTTTATTTGTTTACAACCAAATGTAATACAAAAAATGATATAATTTAATCTGAGGTGATAAAATGTTTTTCAAAGAAAGCAATGAAATAGATTTAGGTGAAATCACTATTCCCAATATCTTTATAGATATATTTATGCCAATGGCGGACGGGTTATACGTAAAAGTTTATCTTTTAGGCTATAGACAGGCATGTGATATTACTTCTAATCCTAAGTTTGACAATAGCTCAATAGCCAAGAACCTAAATATACCTTTGTCTGATGTACTATCTGCTTGGAAATTCTGGGAAGAAAAAAAGATTATAAAAATACATGATAATGGAGAATATGATAATTTTAATTATTCAATAGAATTTTTAGATTTAAAAAATTTCTATATCGAAAATATATTAGGTAATAATTCATCTGTAAAATCTAATACAGATAAAGTTGTATCTACTTCTGAAAATCCAAGTATTAGAAAGATGTTCAATTCTATAAATAAAATAGTTGGTCGATATCTTGACCCAAGTGAAAAAATAAGTATTATGGATATAATGAATAAATACAACATGGGCCCTGATATGATACTTTGTGCTTATGAATATGTTAAAGATAAAACTGGTACATCTAAACCAGTTAAATACATCGAAGGCATTATTAGAAACTGGTATGATTCAAATTTATATACCCCAAAAGATGTTGAAGACAGCTTCTTGATTAGAAGTGAACGATATATTTTATATAAAACTATTTTCAATGAATTGGGATTTTCAAGACAAGCAACGAAATCAGAAAAAGAACTCATAGATGCTTGGTTTGATAAATTTGACATGGATATGGACTTAATAGTAAATGCATGTTCTAAATCTAAGAATATACCAAACCCAAGTATATCTTATATAAATGGAATAATTAAAAATTGGCACGAAAAAAATATAAAAAATTTAAATGATTTAAAGCAAAAAGAGGAAGAACGTATAGTTAAGGAGAATATTAATAAGAAGCAGATTAATACTACTCAAAACAACAATACTTACAAGAAAACTAAGTTTCATAATTTCAACGAAACATTTACTCAATATACATCTGATGAACTCGATGAAATTATTAAAAAAAGTCAAAAAGAAAAGTTTAAGTAGGTGATTAAATGAATGAAGATAAAATAAGAAAAATACTGGCTAAATATGCCAATAAAAGAGATAAAAATGAGCTACTATTGGAACATAGAAAAAATGAGGTCTATAATAGAATTCCTGAGATAAAATCTATAGATGATGATATTTCTAAAATAGGTCTTAACTTAGCTAAAACAGTTCTTTTAAATCCTAAATCTAAAGATGAAATTGTAAATGAGTCTAAGAAAACTATAGAATCTTTAAAATTGAGAAAAGAAGAACTTTTAGTTAAAAACAACATATCTCTTGATTACTTAGAAATAAAGTTTCAATGTGACTCTTGTAAAGACAAAGGATTTTTACCTAATGGTGAAAAATGTTCTTGTCTAAAACAAGAAATTGTAAATGAGGCTTATAAAATGTCTAATTTAGATAGAATTTTAAGTCAGGAAAATTTTTCGAATTTTAACTTGAATATATTTTCTCCTAAAAAGAGTCCTGATGGAGAAATATCTCCAAGAGAAAATATGTTAAATAATCTAAGTATCTGCGAAAATTTTGTTCATGACTTTAAGGTAGATAATAGTGAAAACTTATTGTTTTATGGTTCTACTGGACTAGGTAAAACATATATGTGTAACTGTATTGCAAAAGAATTGTTAGACAAAGGTAATGTTGTAATTTATCAAACATCTTTTAGAATTTTAGATATTCTTGAAGACTATAAATTTAGAAGAGACCCAAACAATCAAATAAGTGAAGAAAATTATAAAAACTTGTTTGATTGTGATTTATTAATAATAGATGACCTTGGCACTGAACTTAATAATTCTTTTACTAGTGGAGAGATTTTCAATATTGTAAACACAAGACTTGTTGCTGGTAAAAAGATTATTATATCAACCAACTTAACACCATCTCAAATAGGAAATACTTATACTCAAAGAATTCTATCTAGGATTTTAGATAAGTTTAGAATTTTAGAATTTACTGGAGATGATTTGAGATGGGAGAGATTTAAATAACGTAGCCCTTAAAAAACATTTTTTTATTTTTAAATAGAGAGGTAAGAACATACTTGCTTCTCTGTTTAAAACTTATACTATATAATCACATTATCCATTCAGTTTTTCTAATTATATTCCTAATATACCTTTTAATATACTAATCATTTATCTAGTTTGTAATTTTATATATATTAATATCATTCTTAATATATTGCATTATTTAAATTTATTATAGTACATTTATAGACTCTGTTTCTAAATATATGATATTGTATAATATTTAAAAATTTAATTATAATTAATTTTTGACGCAATTAAAAAAAAGATACCTAAAAGTATCCTGTAGCATAGAAAATTATATTAATTTACATGTATGTATTTTGTGGAGCTGGTGATAGGAATCGAACCTACAACCTGCTGATTACAAGTCAGCTGCTCTACCGTTGAGCCACACCAGCATATATAGTATTTTTCATCTAAAAACTGGTGGGACTAACAGGGCTCGAACCTGTGACCCCCTGCTTGTAAGGCAGGTGCTCTCCCAGCTGAGCTATAGTCCCATATTGGTGACTCGTAGGGGAATTGAACCCCTGTTACCGCCGTGAAAGGGCGGTGTCTTAACCTCTTGACCAACGAGCCATGATTTGGTGATCTATCCGCGACTCGAACGCGGGACACCCTGATTAAAAGTCAGGTGCTCTACCGACTGAGCTAATAGACCACATTTTTTCGACTTTTTTCGTCGTTTCTTTCACTCACAAGTTATATTATAACTGCTGTATAACTTTTAGTCAACAGTTTTTTTTATTTTTTTTAGTACATAATTAAAATAATCCTGAATCATTGATTTTCAACAAAATCATCTAAATAAGACATCTAATTCAAGGGTATAAATTCGACCTTAATTTTATTAAAATATACATAAATAATTTTAACTCAATATAAAAGAGCATCTCTAATAATTGTAAATATTATCTTGAGATACTCTTTTTTTAATCATTTATAATTTAAATCACTTACTTAAGATACTAAGCAAATATGTTTTTTCTTATTATAGTTTGAGCTCTATTAGGCCCAACAGAAACCATATCTACACTTACTCCAATCAACTCTTCTATTTTAGCAATATATTTCTTTGCATTTTCTGGAAGGTCATCAAAATTGTCTACTTGAGTTATATCTTCATTCCATCCATCTAATTCTTCATATATAGGTTCACATTTTGCTAAATCATCTAACGAAGCTGGGAAATCTGTTATTATTTTATCGTCCATTTTATAAGATGTACAAACTTTAATTTTGTCAAATCCAGTTAACACATCTAATAACATAAATGAAATACTAGTTAATCCATTAACTCTAGCTGCATATTTTACTATAACAGCATCAAACCACCCGCATCTTCTTGGTCTACCAGTAGTTACTCCAAATTCATGCCCTTGTTCTCTTATCTTATCACCAGTTTCATTTATTTGTTCTGTAACAAATGGACCTTCTCCAACTCTTGTAGTATAAGCTTTTACTATACCAACAACATCCTTTATCATATTTGGTCCTATACCTGCACCAATAGCAAATCCCCCAGATATTGGATGAGAAGATGTAACAAATGGATAAGTTCCTAAGTCTAAGTCTAATAAAGTACCTTGTGCTCCTTCAAATAACACTTTTTTACCTGCTTTTACCGCGTCATATACAATAACTGATGTATCTGCTACATATTTTTTTATTTGTTCTGCATACCCAATATATTCATTATATATAGCTTCAAAATCAAATAATTCTTCTTTTCCATATATGTTTCTAACTAATTTGTTTTTAGCTTCTATCTGAGCCTTTAATTTTATGGCAAATTTATCTTTATCCATTAAATCACATATTCTGATTCCAGATCTCTCTGTCTTATCCATATAGCAAGGTCCAATACCTTTTTTTGTCGTACCTATCTTTAAATCGCCTCTAGCTTCTTCTGATAATGCATCTAGCTCTTTATGGTATGGGAATATAACATGAGCTCTATCGCTAATTTTTATGTTTTCTGTATTTATATTATCTGCTTTAAACATTTCTAATTCTTCTAAGAATCCTTTAGGGTCAAATACTATTCCATTTCCGATTATGTTCACTGTCTTTGGATTTAAAACTCCAGATGGAATTAAGTGTAATGCATATTTTTTACCTTCAACAACTAATGTATGACCTGCATTATTTCCACCTTGTCCTCTTACTACTACATCTGCTTGAGTAGCAAGATAATCGATAACTTTACCTTTACCTTCATCTCCCCATTGAGAACCAACAATTGCAACTGTTTTCATGTAATTCACCTCTATATTTTATATACTCTCGAACGCTTTACTTATTTATTCTATCAAATATTCGTATTTTTTTCAACTTTTTTAACGTTCTCCAATATTTAACAGATACTCTTCTATTTTTGAAAAGTCATCTATTTTTTTAATTTCTGTGCTATTTTTTATAACTTTTTCTATAAACTTGTCCACGTCTAAAAGTTTTTCTAATTTACATACATTAATTATATTTCCAAAGTTTGTATTAGTCATGTTTATATGATATTGATTGTCCACAATACTAGCATAAACAACAATTGATTCTTTTAAATTATTATCAACTATCCTAAATAAGTTTATTTCATCAAGTACTTTAATTATATTGGGATATATACATTTTAAGCTTATTTTTTCCATATTATTCCTCCTGATAATTAATACTTATACACAGATAAAGCAAGCTAAAAGCTTGCTTTATCTACTTATTCACACTTATCAACAGGCTATCTGTGGATAGTGTGGATAATTTTTTAGCTAAATTTCAAGGTTTAGACATATTTAGTGACATGTATCCACATTTTTCCTGTAGAAAGAAAGGATGTTCTGTGGATATTAGTTAAATTATAGGTCTCTCAACTTATCCCCAAATCTTTGAACCTCACCAAGCCAAACTAGTTCCACAGAACCAGTTTCACCATGTCTATTTTTTGCTATTATTATTTCTCCTATATTTTTACTCTCAGAATCAGCATGATAGTATTCATCTCTATACAAAAACATAACTATATCTGCATCCTGCTCAATTGCTCCAGATTCTCTTAAATCAGATAACATAGGTCTATGGTCTGCTCTTTGCTCTGGGGCACGTGATAACTGAGATAATGCTACTACAGGACAATTTAATTCTTTTGCTAATACTTTTAATGACCTTGATATTTTAGATATTTCTTGTTGTCTACTTTCATTATTACCTTCACCTTCCATAAGTTGAAGATAATCTATAAGCACTAAATCTAGACCTTTTTCTATCTTTAACTTTCTGCACTTTGACCTTAATTCTGATATTTTTATTCCAGGAGTATCATCTATGTGTATTTTTGCATCTGACAGTACTGCCATTGCATCTATAATCCTAGGCCAATCATTATCATTAAGTGTTCCAGTCTTTATCTTTTTCAATTCTACACTAGATTGCGAAGATAGCATACGTTGTACTAACTGTTCTTTTGACATCTCTAAACTAAACACAGCTACAGAAGCATCTCCTTTTAAAGCTGCATTTTGTACTAAATTTAAAGAAAAGGCCGTTTTACCCATTGCAGGTCTTGCCGCAACTAATATTAAATCTGTTCTTTGAAGACCATTTATTTTTTTATTTAAATCTTTAAAACCAGTAGTTATACCAGTTACATCGCTTTTATTTGTATATAATTTTTCTATCATATCATAGGCATCCATCAAAACTAAGTTTATAGATTTAAAATCATCACTAGTTTTTTCCTGTGATATATCAAATATTCTCTTTTCAGCTTGTTCCAAAACATCTTCAATTTTCGTTGCTCCACTATATCCTAGATTTATTATTTCATTAGATGCTTTTATAAGCTTTCTAAGTACAGACTTTTCTTTTACTATATCAGCATAGTATTTTACATTTGAAGTTGTTGGCACTATTGTAGAAAGACTTGTAATATAACTGATTCCTCCAATATCATTAAGATGCCCTTGTTTTCTTAGCTCTTCTGTCAATGTTATTAAGTCTATAGGCTCACCTTTATTGCTTAAAGTTATCATACATTCATATATTATTTTGTGAGCCTCTTTATAGAAGTCATCAGGCCTTATAGTTTCTGTAACTGTTATTATAGCATCTTTGTCTAGCAGTATAGAACCTAATATTGACTGCTCTGATTCTACACTGTGAGGAGGAATTCTCGTCATGTCTTCCATCTTTATCACCTCTAGTTATTACTGTTTTTCTTTTACATCTACTCTTATTTTAGTAGTTACTTTTTGATGTATTTTTATTTCTACAAATGTTGAACCTAAAGTTCTTATTGGTTCATCTAATAAAATCTTTCTTTTGTCTACATCTATATCTTTTTGTTTCTTCAATTGCTCAGCTATCTCTTTGGCTGTTATTGAACCAAATAATCTTCCACCTTCACCTGATTTTGAATATATTTCTATATTAATTTCTTCCATTTGTTTTCCTAGTAAAACAGCTTCTTCATATTCTTTTTGAGCTTTTATTTCTTTAGATTTATTCTTTTCATTTAATTCCTTGATTGCTACACTATCTGCTTGCACAGCCATTTTCTTAGGAAATAAGAAATTTCTTGCATATCCATCACTTACTTCTTTCATTTCCCCTTTTTTACCAGTTCCTTTTACATCTTTTAATAATATAACTTTCATCTATTCTTCCTCCTCTAAATACTCCTCTATTATTTTATTTACTATCTTGTAAGCTTCTTTTAGAGAAACATTTTTTAACTGTGCACCAGCTATATCTATATGTCCCCCGCCTCCTAATTTTTCCATAAGTACATGTACATTTATTTGCCCCAAAGACCTTGCACTTATAAATATAGTATCATCTTTTTCTCCTAATACAAAGGAGGCTTCTACTTCTTTTATATTTAATAGCTCATCAGCAGTTTGAGCTATTATGACGTTTATACTATCTATTTCTGTACTTGAATATGCTAGACATATTCTATTATTAATTATCTTTGTACTTTGAATTATTTCAGCCTTTATTATAAAATCTTTTACATCAGAATTGAAAAACTTCTTGACTTCTATTGTATCTGCTCCAACTTTTCTAAGGTAAGAAGCAGCTTCAAATGTCCTCACACCTGTTTTAAATGCAAAGTTTTTAGTATCTAAGCTTATTCCTGCTAAAAGACCTTCAGCTGTAAGTTTATTGATTGTTACCTCTTCATCCATATACTGAACTAATTCTGTAACCATTTCACATGTTGAAGATACATATATTTCATGGAATAAAAGCACTGCATCATTTATAAACTCTACACCTCTTCTATGATGGTCTATTACTACTACCTTCTCTGATAACTTTAAGAGTTCTTCACATTCAGTATAATTAGGTCTATGAGTATCAACTACAACAACTAGTGTATTTTTAGTACAGTTATCAATAGCCTCCTCTTTTCCAATAAACAACTTCTTATAATAATTACTTTCATTTATTTTGTTTATAAATATCTCTATAGATTCATTTACAGATTGTAAAACTATATTTGCTGTCTTATTGCAAGATTTACATATATCATAAACCCCAACTGCGGCTCCCATAGCGTCCATGTCAGGATATTTATGACCCATTATATAAACATGATCGCTTTCTTGTATAACCTCTCTCAGAGCATGACCTATAAGTCTAGATTTTACTTTTGTTTTCTTTTCTACAGCCTTAGACTTTCCACCATAAAATACAAACTTATCTTTTGTCTTTACAACAGCTTGGTCTCCTCCTCTACCAAGTGCTAAATCAAGAGCACCTGTAGCAAGTTTTAGGTTCTCATTTAATGTATCTCCATCTATACCAATTCCTATACTTATTGTAACAGGAAGATTATTTCCATAATCAATATGTCTTATTGTATCTAAAATAGAAAACTTCTCAGCTTCCAATTTTTTTAACTCTTTTTTATGCATTACCAAGAAGAATTTATCTTTTGAAGTCCTTCTCAAAGCACCATTTGAATTTAATTCTAAAGCAGAAAGTATTTTTTCTACTTCAACATTAATTAAAGCTCTCTTATCTTCTGCTGCACTTTTTAATACTTCATCATATCCATCTACTTGTATTAACATCATTGCATCTTTTTCATCATCATAATCTTGTTTTACTTGTAAATATTCTGTCTTATCTATCCAGTATAATATCATTAAATATTTAGGATTTTTTTCTTGATCATTTTTTATAACATTATAAACTATTGTATATTCTCTATCCTTATAGTTTATTTCAGTGTACATCTCTTTATTTTCATTTAATACTTTTCTTAAATTAAGATTTTTAACTATATCTTCTATATTTTTATCAAGTAAATCTTTTTGACCAATCATATCATAAAACTTTCCATTATACCATGATATATTTCCATCAAATTCTAGAATACATAGTGGTATTGGAAGATTTATTATAGCTTTCTTAGTTGTTTCATCTATATCTAAAGATAAATTTTGAATATACTCTGTCCATTCATGACGTCTAATATTAGTTGTTCTCCAATTGTGAAAAACCATATATGCAAAAATACAGAAAAATAAACACCCTACATACAAGTTGTAATAAAGCAAAATTATACTAGAAATACCAATAATAATTATATATAAATTTATTTCTGGCATATTTAATTTAAAGGTTTGTTTATTACTCATTTCTATCCTCCTAAGTGGATTTATAACTTCTCACCTTTCTAAAGTCAATTATACTATCTACCATACCAACAAAAGATATTCCCATAAATCCAAATAAACATAAAATTATCCCTGAAAGAAACATAATTTTATTTGGCCCTTGTCTTATCCATTTCTTTAAATAATAAATACAAACTGCTATTCCTTGAATTACAAACATTAAGTTAAAAACTAGCTGTAAATTAGTCATTATTAATTCTGTATATAATTTTGAGCCAATAATTTCAATAAATAAGACTAATAAATAAAGTAAAAAAGTTGTGACTATAGCATTTCCTGGTAAATAAAAGTCAGCAAATTTAGGAAATCTTATATTCAAATTTGTAATCCTTTTGATAAAGAATACGCTTAAATAATATGTTACAAATGCTGATAATAAACCCTGTAAGAATAACATCATTGGTAGCATATTTGTAAAATAACTTACAATTTCATCTGGCTTCATTTTATCAAATACTTTAAGCTCAGTTGCAGAAAAACTATTTTTTTGAATATTTACAATTTCTGTTATCATTTTAGAAACTTCATCTAATAAATTTACATTTAAAAATGTCTTCAATACAAAGAAATACACAACCATTGCAAGCACAAATATTATTGTTCCTCCATATATTGGTTCAAATTTATTACTATCTTCTTGCTCAAAACTTCTCTTTAGCATCTTTCCTATTGCTATGCCTGGCAAAGAATACATTATACATATATTTAATGCATACGAAATGTCTGCAAATAAAACTAGCACACAAAATGTAATCAAAATAGATAAAAAAGAATACTTTTTATCAGTGATGGCACCTATAATTACATATGGGACAGCTGCTAATATGCTAAACATTCCTAGCATTGGAATATAGGCTATTACTAAAGCAATTATTATAGCTAAAACTATTATAGACATGGCTTTAGATAGTCTAATTTTATTATTCAATTTAATATCACTCCCTATTATCCATATGTTTTTTTAAGTTAGATAAATCTCCATACCATCTTTCAACACTATGGTCTTCCTCTATACCAATTTTTATTTTTTCCTTGACTTTATAATCTACGTCTCTAAAACTAATTCCTAATCTCTTTGCTAAGAGATATGTTATCATTATTATATTTGCTAGAGTATCTTGAATTGCCTCATCTAAAGGTTTTACCCCTTTAAATAATAAGTTAAACAAATCACTTACACTCATTAATATTTCTGTTTTCATCCACTCTATTATCTTTATGTTTCTTGTTATCTCAGAACCTTTATCTATTTTCACGTTTGCAACCCTCCTTAATATATAATATTATATCATAAATAATAATATATTTAAGTATATAAACAAAAAAACGAGCGTTATAGCTCGTCTCATTTACTTATATAAATATCTATAATAAAAAATGAGCACAAGGCTCATTTTTTAATCTAATGTATATGGTAAAAGTGCTATATTTCTTGATCTTTTTATAGCAACTGTTAATTCTCTTTGATGCTTAGCACAAGTTCCAGATATTCTTCTTGGTAATATCTTTCCTCTTTCAGTTATATACTTTTGTAATCTCTGAGTACTTTTGTAATCTATTTTAGCGTTTTTGTCAGCACAAAATTGACAAACTCTTTTTTTCTTACGTCTTTTTTTATTCATCATGACTTTTTTCCCTCCTTTTTAAAATGGTATATCGTCATCATCTATAGCTTGGAAACCTTGTGGGTCTAACCCTTGAGGTTCAAAGCTTGGCTCAAAAGCTGGAGCACTCTCTTTATATGAATTTTCCGATTTATTCTTGCTATCTAAAGCTTGTACCGATCTAGTACTTACTTTTGTAAAAGTTCTTTTTTCGCCTGATTGTGTCTGATAATTGTCTACTCTTATCGATCCTTGAAGTGCAACTAATCTACCTTTAGTTATGTAGTTGGCACAAAATTCAGCGGATTTACCCATTACTTCAACAGGTATAAAATCAGTTTCTTTAGATCCATCTTTTTTTACATAGTCTCTATCAATGGCTATTGTAAATGATGCCACTGGTGTTCCTGTACCTGGGATGTATCTTAATTCAGGGTCTTTAGTTAACCTTCCCACTAATACAACTTGATTCATAAAAACACCACCTATTTTTTATAATAAAACTAGTTGTTAAGCAACAACTATCATGTGTCTTATTACGTTTTCATTTATCTTTAAGTTTCTGTCTATTTCTTTAGGAACGTCTACTGCTGATTTGAAGTTAACTAACACATAGAAACCTTCTGTAAACTTAGCTATTGGATAAGCTAATTTTTTAGTTCCCCAAGTATCAACTTTAACTATTTCTCCTTCAGTTGCAACAACTTCCTTAACTTTGTTTAGTACAGCTTCTCTTGTTTCTTCATCAGAGTTTGGCTTTACTACATAAACTAATTCATAATTTCTCACTATAATTCACCTCCCTTTGGACTTAACGGCTCTACACTCTTAGAGCAGAGAAATGAGACTAAAATCTCATACCTACACATTTTATCATTTTTTCTTATTTATGTCAATTTAAATTTTGGACAAATTTTAATATTTAATATAAGGTGAAATATATTTTTTAAATTAACAAGGGATGGCTATTGCCATCCCTTATAATATATCTTAAGTTATTATTTTTAATTAAGCTTCAACACCCATAGCTTCTTTTAAAACTGATGCTATGTTTTTGATACCTTCTATTATTTTTTCTTCTGGCATATTTGAATAGTTAAGTCTGAAAGTATTTTCTCTACCACCATTAGGGAAGAATCCTCCTCCAGCAACATAAGCAACATTCTTTTCTAAGCATTTTGGCATTAATTCTTTAGCATTTAAATTACTTGGAAGCTCTACCCATGTAAATAATCCACCTTCTGGATGAGTAAATACTAATCCTTCTGGGAATTCTTCTTCCATAGTCTTAAGCATAACATCTCTACGTTTGATATAAACAGCTTTTATTTTATCAACGTGTTCATCTAAGTCATACATATCCATAAATTTACTTACTTCCATTTGAGATATAGTTGATGCTTGTAAGTCTGCACCTTGTTTTGCAAAGTTAAATTTAGATAGTATTTCTGGAGAAGCACAAGTCCATCCTAATCTGTATCCTGGGCAGAATATTTTAGAGAAAGTTCCTAAGAATATTACTAATCCTTTTGTATCCATTGATTTTAAAGATGGTAAAGATTCTCCCTCAAATCTTAAATCTCCATATGGATTATCTTCTATTACTGGTATTTCATATTTATTTACTATTTCCATGAATTTTTTACGTCTTTCAAGTGGCCAAGTTCTTCCTGTTGGATTTTGGAAATCAGGTATTACATAAATCATTTTTATTCTATCAGTTGTTTCTAGTATTTTTTCTAGTTCTTCCATTATCATTCCATTAGAATCTGTTGGAACATCTATGAATTTAGGTTGGTAAGATTTAAATGCATTTATAGCTCCTATGTAAGATGGGCTTTCACATAAAATTACATCACCTTCATCAATAAATACTTTTCCTGCAAAATCTAGACCTTGTTGAGAACCACTTGTAACTAATATATCATCTTTATCTACATTAGTTTTGTTTTTGTCATTCATTCTAGCTGCTATTTTTTCTCTTAATGGTTCATATCCTTCTGTTGTAGTATATTGCATAGCTGATCTTCCATTTTCTTCAAGCACTGCAACTGA
Source organism: Clostridioides sp. ES-S-0001-03 (assembly GCF_020676075.1). Lineage (NCBI taxonomy): Bacteria > Bacillati > Bacillota > Clostridia > Peptostreptococcales > Peptostreptococcaceae > Clostridioides > Clostridioides sp. ES-S-0001-03. The sequence goes on from NZ_JACVWJ010000007.1 coordinate 129,913, forward strand.
TACTTTTTTCATTTCTTCAACTGGAAATAATTCTGGAGCAGGCATTCCACCCGCAAAAGATATTATTTGTGGTTGTTGAGTAAGTTTTAAAAGCTCACGTATTTCAGATCCTTGTAAACCTTCCATTCTTTTTGCATATTTAACTGCCATAATTAAAGCACCCCCATGAAAATGTTTTCTTCAATTTCTATTATACCAAAAATTTGGATATTAATATACGGTATTTGACATTTTTTAAATGTTAAATTTATATCATTTTTTTATTAGCTTTTTTACTCTCTTTTCTAATGTCTCTCTATCAAGCATTATTAGCCTTGAACATTTCGTACATTTTATCTTTATATCCATTCCAGTTCTTACGATTTCAAACTCTTTACATCCACATGCATGTTGTTTTTTCAATTCAACAATATCCCCTATTTTTAAATCCATTGGCATAAATAATTAGCCTCCTAATCTAACTTCTTTGCTTCCCTTGAGCCATCCTCTAATTTACTTATACAGTAAATTCCCTTTATATCTACATTATTTTCAACTAAAATTGTCTTTATTTTTTTCATATCTTCAAAAGAAAATTTAATTGATATTCCACAGCTTGCTGTTATTTCTCTTGGTGTTGGAAGAGCCATTACTTTTAAACCATTTTCACCAAATAGCTTTTCTGACCTTATTGCATGATGTGTAGAATTAAATGATACTATATACATTTGATTCATTGCTTAATCCTTTCTGACTATCTACTTTTCTTTAGTTTAATATTTCCTATTAACTTTATATTGTTAAACAAACATACATTATATAGAAATAGTATTTGATGCATTTTTTAATGTTTCAACTATAGTGTACATATTTGTAACTGAACCAACTTGTAATTTTTCTTTTAAATTATAGTAATCTAAACAGGTTCCACAAGATAAAATTTCTACCCCTGCATCTTCAAGTATTTTAAGATTTTCTATAGTTGCTTCATTTTCAGCACTTAATTTTACTCCTCCATTAACTAAAAGTATATGTTTAGGATATGGCTTTGATTCTGTTAAAGTATATATAAAACCTTTTATTAATACTTGTCCTAATTCATCATTTCCCAATCCCATCTTATCTGAAGATATAAATACACATGTATATTCTAGTTCGCTTTCTTCTTTTTGAACTACAACATTATTACCTTTTTTAATTTCTATAGAAATTAAGTTTTCTTTTTCATCAACAATCCTTGCTTCACAATTTAAAGATTTAGCAAGCTTTAATATATTTTCTTTTGCTGTTTCATTGTCAACTGTTGTAACTACAATGCCTTCTTCTATATTATCTAATTCTTTTTTTGTATTTATAACTGGTTTAGGACAAGCAAGCCCTCTAGCATCTATTTTTATACTCATTGTTTGATTCATCTCCTTAAAATTATTCATACAATTTATATTTTATCATAGATATTATCTTGCTTGTTATAGATTGTTTCTATACTATTATAGGTTTATTATACTTACATTATCTCTAAATTTTTATACATAAATACTCCCTTTTGGTAGTACTCTAATTCTTTCTCTTTTGATATGCTTGAATATAATTGACCTAAGTCTATGTACAAGTTTGCTAATATCTTATTATTACCTAAGTCTGATACTATTTTTATACATTTAATTAAGTACTCAATAGCAAGAGTAATTTCATTTTGATTCTTATACATATTAGAATAGAATTTTAATGCCTTATACTCATTAAACTTATTTTTATTTTTTATTGATGATGCTAAAGCTATTTTACAATATTTTCTAGCTAAATCATAATCTTCTTTATCTATGTACGCTTCTATTATCTTGAATAAACCTGACATCATATATTCGTCTTCATCATTTTTCTTTATGTTGTACACTTTTTGAGAATATTCAAGAACTCTATCTGTCTCACCTATTTTTCTATAAACATCACAAATTGTTAAGTATACATTTGCTATTCCAGTTTTATTATCTTCATTTTCAAGTATTTTTAGTGCTTTTTTAAAATACTCTTTTGATTCCTCATATTTTCCAATCTCAAGCATGTTGTTTGCTTTTAACACCAAAATATCGACATCTTCTTTTCTATCATTTTTATTATCTATTTCATTTATTTTATCTATGTACTTTAATGACATATTTGGATTATCTAATTTTATATAACAATATGCCATCTTACTATATAATTCCTTATATACGTTAATATCCTCAAACTTATTCTCTGACAAAATTTCCTCTGCAAAATTAAAGTGACTTATCGCACCTTTATAAAAGTCTTCTTGCATATATATCTTTCCTATGTTTAAATAGCACTTTAGTATGTTTTCACTATCATTGTTTTTTATAAAGAAAAATAAAGCCTTTTCAAAGTTTTCTATAGCATTATTGTAATTAGATTTTTTTAAGTTAATGTTAGCCATAAGAAAATTGCATCTGCCATAGTTCTCCATTAAATCGTATCTCTTACATATATCTAAAACTTCTTTTATTTGGTCCTCAGCCTTGTTTAACTCATTCTCTTTTATATAAATTTCACTTTGCAGTATTAAATTATCTGTTATCTTTTTTGACTGCATTTCTTTTGTTTCTAATAAATATTCCACGCTTACATCTAACTTATCACCTAGATATTCCAACAGTTCATAACTAGTATGAGATTTATCTCTCTCTATATGGCTTATTTGTGCTGCTGTTATTCTATCTCCAGCTAACTCTTTTAATGTCATATTTTTTTCTTTTCTTAATTTCTTAATCTTTTCTCCTAAGCTCAAAATTTCCATACTATTCCCACCTTTTGAAGACATTTTTTTATAATATAATTATAACTTATATTTATTTTAAAAACACTACTTTTATTTTACAATATTTTCTCTATACATTAAATGATTTCCCATAAAAATGACTAATATTTAGTTTATTTTGTATTTAATTAACTTAAATAAATCATTTTTTAAATTTGTTACTATTTTGTATTCATATATTCAGTCATAACGATTATAATTATATATAAGAATAGTATCTTGAGAGGAGTAATTTTTATGAAAAACAAGAAAATAATGTTAGTGTTAAGTATATTATCTATATCTATATTGGCAGTTGGATGTAGCAATGCTCAAAATGAAGCAACTAAAAAAGAAACTAAAAATAATACAAATGTTGAGCAACCAAAGGAAGAAAACAATAAAGAAAATAATGATGAAAAAGAAGTTCCTAATAAAAAGTCTACATCAGCTCCAAAGGAAGAAAAAAAGACGGAGTCTGCTGTTATTTATTCTTTTGATGTAGACAAAACAGATTTAATTGAGAATAAGGTTGATTTAGAAAAAATTGATGAAAACACTTTATTTGCTGAGCTACAAAAGCTTAAAGTAATTCCAGAATCTGCAAAACTAAATTCATTTACTACAAAAGATATTGATGGTGTAAAAACTGGTATATTAGATGTTAACTCTGATTTTACAAAATCAAACTTAGGTAGTGATGCAGAAACTTTAATGCTTGATTCAGTTGCACGTACTTACATAAAAAACATGAATGTTGAACAAATAAAGCTTACTGTTGATGGCGCTAACTATGAAAGCGGTCATATAGTTCTTGAAGATGGAGATTATTTAAAGTAAGTTTTTAAATTATATTAAGTTACAAAAATAGTGTCAACTATCTATAAAGTTGACACTATTTTTATGTTGTAATTTATACTATTTATTTTTTGAAATTTTCTTCAAGGCATCTATTGCTTTATCTATCTCATCTTTCGTATTAAAATATCCTATACTGAATCTTACCGCACCTTGTTTTAATGTACCTAAAGTAGTATGAGCTAATGGAGAACAATGTATTCCTGATCTAGTTGCTATATTATATTCACTATCTAATAAGAAAGTAACCTCTCCAGAATCCATGTTTCCTATATTTATAGCTATTACTGAGGCTCTTTTTTTACTGTCTTTTGGTCCATATATCTTTACATCTGATACTCCTTCTAACTTATTTAGCATATATTGACATAATTCTTCTTCATGTTGTCTTATATTGTTGATTCCTCTTTCAAATATAAATAATACACCTTGGTTAAGCCCTGCTATACCTGGAGTATTATGAGTTCCTGACTCGTATTTATCTGGGAACAGTTCTGGTTGAACCATTTCTTCTGATTTACTACCTGTCCCACCCTCTTTTAATATATTCAAATTTAGGCCTTCTCTTACATATAAGATACCTGTTCCTTGAGGTCCAAATAAGCATTTATGACCTGGCATAGCCAACATATCTATATTACATTTCTTCACATCTATATCATAAACACCTGCTGTTTGTGATGCATCTACCAAGAATATTATATTATGTTTCTTAGCTATTTCTCCAACTTTTTTTATATCTATTAATGTTCCACATACATTAGATGCATGTGTAGTTACAATCAGCTTAGTGTTATCCTTTATTGATTTTTCTAACTCTTCATAATCTAAAAAACCTTCATCATCACATTTTACTACAGTATTTTCAACCCCTTTTTTCTCAAGAGCTTTTATAGGTCTTATTACTGAATTATGTTCCATAGATGTTGTTATTACATGATCTCCTTTTTGTAATACACCTTTTATTGCTAAATTCAAAGAGTCTGTTGCATTAGACGTAAATACTATATTCATAGGATTACTTACATTAAATAACTTAGCTATATTTTCTCTTGTATCATAAATTTCTCTAGCAGCTCGCATAGCAAGCTTATGCCCTGCTCTTCCTGGATTTGCACAATAGTTTTTCATACAATCTAAAACAGCATCATAAACTCTTTCTGGTTTTGGATATGTAGTTGCAGCATTGTCTAGATAAATCATATTCATCGTCCTCTCTATTTTATATTTGTGTGTTATTCAAGAAGCATTGATACAATACTGTTTAAATCATCATCATTATAGTATTCTATCTCTATTTTACCTTTTTTCTTACCTTTGGAAATATTTACTTTAGTTCCAAAAATATTTCTAAGTTTATCTTCTACATCTAAAATAAATACATCTTTAGGCTTAGACTTCTTTGGCATATCTTCTTCTTTATTTTCAGATATTTTTTTTGCAATATTTTCAACTTCTCTTACAGAAAGTTCTTCCTCTTCTATCTTTTTTGCAATTTGTAGTTGTAATTTTCTATCTACAATCCTTAATAGAGCCTTTCCATGACCTGCTGTGATTTTACCACTATCTATCATGTCTATAACATCTTGTCCTAGATTTAAAAGTCTCAAAGTGTTAGTTATATGAGGTCTACTTTTACCGACAGCTTCTGATATTTCTTCTTGAGTTACATTATAATGCTCAATTAAACTTTTATATGCTAGTGCTTCTTCTATTGAATTTAAATCTTCTCTTTGTAAGTTTTCAATTAAAGCTATCTCCATTATGTCTTTCATCTCTATATCTTTAATTATAGCAGGTATTTGACTTTTATTTGCAAGTTTTGATGCTCTAAATCTTCTTTCACCAGCTATTATCATGTACTTATTGTTTTCATCTCTTTTAACTACTATTGGTTGTAGTACACCATAATTTTTTATAGACTCAGATAATACTTTTATTTTTTCTTCATCAAATTGCTTTCTTGGCTGAACTTCGTTTGGATATATTTTGTCTATATCTATATTAACTATTTCTTTATCTGAAGTTTCTCCTTTAATTTCTGGTATCAATGCACTAAGACCTCGACCCAATCTATTACTTCTTTTAGACTTATTCTCCATACTACCACTCCTCCTCTTCTAAATCTATAAATTCTTCTGCTAGTTCCAAATAAGCTACAGACCCCCTACATCTTTTATCATAATAAATTGCTGGTTTACCATGACTAGGAGCTTCTGCAAGTCTTACATTTCTTGGAATTAGAGTAGTGTATACACTACCTTTAAAGTACTTTTTAACTTCTTCAACAACTTGTATTGATAGATTGGCTCTTCCATCAAACATACTCAAAACAACACCTTGAATTTCTATATCTGTATTTAATCTTGATTTTACTAATTTTATAGTCTCCATTAATTGACTTACACCTTCTAAGGCATAATATTCACATTGTATAGGAATTAAAACACTATCTACAGCCGTTAGACAATTTATTGTAAGCATTCCAAGTGAAGGTGGGCAATCCAAAAATATATAGTCATATTCATCCTTTACTACTTTTATGGAATTTTTTAAAATATACTCTCTATTATTTATAGATGCAAGCTCTATCTCTGCACCTGCTAGTTCCGTAGCTGATGGAACTACATCTACATTTTCAAACTCTGTTTTTATTATTGCTTCTTTAATATGCAAACCATCTAACATAATCTCATAGATTGTATTTTCTACTTCATTTTTATCAATACCATATCCACTAGTTGTATTTCCTTGAGGGTCCAAATCTAATACTAATATCTTTTTTCCTAAGGTTCCTAAACTGGCACTTAAATTTACATTTGTTGTAGTTTTTCCGACTCCGCCCTTTTGATTAAATATAGCTATAACTTTGCCCATGATGTTCCCCCCTTTAAGAATCAAATTAATTTTAAATATTGACTAGTTGCTTTTATAATTATAAATAATGTCTATAAATCAATTTATATTACAAGGCTTGTTTTAAAAAAAAAGATTACTGGTAAGCAGTAATCTCTATTTTTTAGGGATTTTTACAACAACTTCCATATAATCTCCCTTATCTATTTCATTATACTTAGCATCAATTCCTGTATTTGATATAGCATCAAAGGCTTGCTTTATAGTATTTATGTAAATTCTTATACTCATAGCACCCTTTATATTCTGTTTTTTATCAGGCTCTTCTTGAATTTCAATTTCTTCTAGTATATCTTGTATCAGTTTTTCTGTTTTTTTAACAGTCAATTCATTCTTTATGACCTTTTCTAGTACACTTTTCATTAAATCTTCACTTGGTAATTTAAGGAATGCCCTAGCATGTCTTTCTGTTAAATTATTCTCTATTAGCTTCATTTTTATATCGTTTGGAAGCTTTAATATTCTAAGCTTGTTTGCTACAGTAGATTGATTTTTACCTAATTTTTCTGCTAATTGCTGTTGAGTAAAAGCATGCTCTTTTATTAAGTTTTCATAGCCAATTGCTTCTTCAATAAAATTTAAGTCTTCTCGTTGCAAATTTTCTAATAACGCTAGAACAGCAGAAGATTCATCGTTCATATTATTTATAATTGCTGGTACAGTTTTAAGCTCTGCTAACTTAGCTGCTCTTAATCTTCTTTCTCCAGCAATTAGTTCATATTTACCATCTTTTGCTCTAACTGTTATAGGTTGAATTATACCATATACCTTTATAGAATTGCTCAATTCCTCCAATGAAACTTGTGAAAATATTTTTCTTGGTTGGTATGGATTTGGAACTATATCTTCTATAGGTATCTCCATAACTCTTTTATCTTCCATAACATACCTCTCTTATTTTAGATATAAATATTTTTGTTCTCTATATGTACATACAATTTTATTTCTGCATCTACTTTAATAATTCCTTTATTTTTGTTTGTTTTGAGGCAACCTTAATTATTTCCTGAGAAATGATTAAGGTTGCCTACTAATTAATATCTTGATTATTTAATAGGATTTTTAGCTGGCTTACCAGCTTTTCTAGGGTATTTAACTGGTGTTTCATGTATCTTTTTAAAAACTAATATATTATGATTTAAATCTATTTCTGGTAATTCTACATCTATTTTTTCAATAAACTCTAATCCTAAAGTATCTATAGCCTTTTTTGATTCCTCTAATTCTAGATTAGCATTTGGACCTTTTAAACAAATAAAATATCCTCCTACTTTTACAAATGGTACACAAAATTCCATAAGAATTGGTAATCCAGCTACAGCTCTTGCTGTAGCAATATCATACTTTTCCCTGTACTTTTCATCTTTTCCAAAATCTTCAGCTCTTCCATGTATAAATTTAATACCCTCTAGTTCTAATGCTCTAGCAACTTCTTCTAGAAAGCTTATTCTTTTATTTAAAGAGTCCAATAAGGTTAACTCTAACTCCTCTAAACATATTTTTAGTGGTATACCTGGAAAACCAGCACCTGTACCAACATCTATTATGGACATACCATTTTTTATATATCCATTTTTTACAGCTGAAATAGAGTCTAAAAAGTGTTTTATATATACTTCTTTTTCATCCTCTATTCCTGTAAGGTTCATTTTTTGATTCCAATCAACTAATATATCTCTATAAGTTTTAAATTTTTGTAACATATCATCATTTGTATCTATATTAAAATTTTTAATTCCATTTTCTAGAAGTTCTATATTATTCACTTTTTCCACCTCTAGTTCTTCTAACTTGTTCTAGGTGTATAAGTAACACTGATATATCAGCTGGAGAAACACCTGATATACGAGATGCTTGACCTATTGAAATAGGTTTTATGTCATCTAACTTTTGTCTTGCTTCTAATCTAAGTCCTTCTATTGATGAATAATTTATTTTTTCATCTAATTTTTTATTCTCAAGCTTTTTAAATTGGTCTATCTGTTTTAATTGCTTGTCTATATAACCTTCATACTTAGTCATTATTACGCATTGTTCTTTAACTTCTCTTGAAACATCTTCACCAGCATCTTTTCCTATTTCTTCAAGCAATTCATAGGATACCTCTGGTCTTTTTAAAAACTCATACAGTGATATTCCAACTTTTATTGGCGTTGCACCTTTTTCTTCTAGTAAATTATTTACTTCCTTTGGTGTAACTCTTTCGCTCTTTAATCTTTCAAATTCTTTTTCAACAGCATTCTTCTTATTTATGAATCTTTCATATCTATCTTTTTTAACTAAGCCTAATTCATAACCCTTTTGAGTTAATCTCATATCCGCATTATCTTGTCTTAAATACAATCTATATTCTGCTCTTGATGTCATCATTCTATAAGGTTCATTAGTTCCTTTAGTAACAAGGTCATCTAATAATACACCTATATATGCTTCTGAACGATCTAATACAAAAGGTTCTTTTCCTTCTATCTTTCTAACAGCATTTATACCCGCCATAAGCCCTTGAGCTGCTGCTTCTTCATATCCAGAAGTTCCATTAAATTGCCCTGCACTAAATAAGTTTTCAACACCTTTTATTTCTAAACTTATTTTTAATTGTGTTGGGTCCACACAATCATATTCTATAGCATATGCAGGTCTCATTATCTTACAGTTTTCAAGCCCCTTTATAGTTTTATACATATCTAGTTGAACTTCAAAAGGTAAACTAGTTGATATCCCTTGAATATACATTTCTTTAGTATTCAAACCCTCTGGCTCTATAAACAATTGATGTGAAGTTTTATCACTAAATCTTACTACTTTATCTTCTATAGAAGGACAATATCTTGGCCCAGTACTTTCTATAACTCCACTATACATGGCAGACCTTTTTAAATTATCTAGTATAACTCTTTGAGTATCTTCAGTGGTTCTTGTTAAATAACAAGGTTCTTGCTCTTTCTCTATGTTTTCATTCATAAATGAGAAAGGAGTTACTTTTTCGTCACCTTCTTGTAGAGACATTACAGAGAAATCTATACTATCTCTATGGACTCTTGCTGGTGTTCCTGTTTTAAATCTTCTCATTCTAAGACCTAATTCAACTAAACTATCTGTAAGGTATTTTGCATATCCTAATGCATTAGGACCTTCGTAAAATGCCACCTCACCCATATATATTTTTGAATTTAAATAAACTCCAGTAGCTAATATTACAGCTTTAGATTTAAATGAACATCCTAGCTTAGTTCCAACACCTATTACAACATTTCCTTCATGTAATATTTCTACAACTTCATCCATAGCTATATCGAGGTTTGGCTCATTTTCTAATGTTTTTTTCATTTCTTCATGGTATTTAAATTTATCTGCTTGGGCTCTCAAGGAATGAACTGCTGGTCCTTTAGCAGTATTTAACATTCTACTTTGTATATATGTCTTGTCTATATTTAGTCCCATTTGACCACCTAAAGCATCTATCTCTTTTACTAACTGACCTTTACCCGTTCCACCAATTGATGGATTGCAAGGCATTAATGCAATAGAATCTAAAGACATTGTTATTATCAAAGTTTTATATCCCATTCTTGCCGTAGCTAAAGCAGCTTCACATCCCGCGTGACCTGCCCCAACTACTATAACATCATATTTTCCTGCTTCAAACTTTATCATTTATAATTCCTTTCTTTTTAATATTAATGTTTCATGAGAAACACTATAAAATATCTATAATTTCTACAATAAAAAATGAAATTTATTACTTCTATATCTTCTTTCCTTTTGTGTTTTACATCCTATTTTCCTATACAGAAGTTGTGGAATATATTATCTAATAAATCTTCTGTTACTGTATCTCCATTAATATATCCAAGATAGTCCCATATATTTTTTAAATCTACTTCTACAAAGTCAAATGGCATACTTTGTTCTAGAGCAATTAAAGCATCTGTTGCAGACTTATATGCCTTACCAAGTGCATCCTTATGTCTAGAATTAGTTACTATTAAACTAGAATTGTTTTTGATACTTCCTTTATATACCATAGACTCTATCTTATCTTGTAATGCTTCTATTCCTTCTTGCTGTAAAGCTGATATTCTTATTATACTATTATTTTCTACATATTTAAGTATTTTTTCTTCTTCAATCTCTTGTTTTAAGTCATTTTTATTTAATAGTACTATTGTTTGTTTATCTTTAAGCTTCTTTAATATTTCTACATCTTCTTCTGACAACTTTCTTGATGCATCTAAAACCATTATAATTAAATCAGCACTTGTAAATGATTCTTTAGATTTCTCAACGCCTATTTTTTCAACTATATCATCAGTATCTCTTATACCTGCTGTATCAACTATCTTAAGAGGTATACCTTTTATATTAACAAATTCCTCTATAACATCTCTAGTAGTTCCTGGTATGTCTGTAACTATAGCTCTATTTTCTCCCAAAATAGAGTTAAGCAGTGAAGATTTTCCTACATTTGGTTTCCCAACAATTACTGTTTTCAAGCCTTCTCTAAGTATTTTCCCACTTTCAGCTGTATCATATAATTTTTTAATTTCTTTTTTAAGTTCACCAGTTTTATCCTTAAGCGTTTGATATGTTATATGTTCAATATCTTCTTCAGGATAATCTATAGCAACTTCTACATGTGCCAGTATCTCAGTAACTTTATCTCTTAAGTCTCTTATCTTCTTTGATAGAGAACCCTCTAACTGGTTTTGAGCAACTTCATGAGCTATATCAGTTTTTGCCTTTATAACATCTATTACTGCTTCTGCTTGAGATAAATCTATTCTTCCGTTTAAAAATGCTCTTTTAGTAAACTCCCCAGCTTCTGCCAATCTAACATCTTTAGATAATATTAGTTCTAAAATTTTCTTTACTGAAATAAATCCACCATGGCAATTTATTTCTATAACATCTTCTCCTGTGTATGAATTGGGCCCCTTCATATATGCCAATAATACTTCATCTATTGCATTTTCATTATCTACAATATTTCCATATATTAATGTTCTTTTATTATAATCTTTTATACTCTTTCCTGACATGGATTTAAAGATTTCTTCTGCAACTTTTAAAGCTTTTTCTCCACTTATTCTCAGTATACCTATACCACCTTCTCCAGGTGCTGTAGCTATAGCCGCTATTGTATCATCTATAAACAAATTTATCACCTCTTAATTTATAATTTTTACATATAGATTTATTTTTGACCAATTACAATGATTTAATAAGATTAAAAAATAAAACCCCCTAATGTTTAGGAGGTTGATTTTATCTTTTACACTCAATTACTAATCTTCTATATGGATCGGTTCCTTCACTATATGTAATTACATATTTGTCATTTTGAAGGGCTGAATGTATTATTCTTCTCTCATATGGATTCATATAATCTAATTTTTTAGTTTTTCTTGTTTTCGCTACTTCTCTAGCAACCTTATTAGCATATCTTATTAAAGATTCTTCTCTTTTTGACCTATAGTTTTCTATATCTACAAGTACTCTTGTATGAGAGTCTTTATTTATTTTATTAAGAGCTAATCCAGTTAAAAATTGAATAGAATCTAAAGTTTCCCCTCTTCTACCAATTAAACTTGCAGCTTCTTTGCCTTCAATATCAACCATGATTAAATTATCTTTTTGAGATACATTGACTTTGGCATCAACATTTGCATTTTTCAACATTACCTCTATAAAATTTTTAGCTACATCTAGTTCCTTTTCAATAACAAAAATTTCATAGGTACCATCTTTAGCACCTATAAAACCTAAAAACCCCTTGCTTGGATTTTCTAGTATTTCTACCTCTATATCCTCTACTTTTAAATTTAAATCTGCTATCGCCTTATTTATAGCTTCTTCTTTACTTTTACTTTTTATTAATTTTAGGCTTTTTCTCATTAACTTTTTCCTCCTTAGAGTTAGCAGCCAGCTTAGCTTTTAAAGGATTCATTATTAAGTAATACTGAGCTATTGAGAATAAGTTACTTACTGTCCAGTACAATGTAAGTCCTGCTGGGAATATAAATCCCCAATAGAAAGACATCCCTGCCATTACATATGTCATTACTTTCATAGAGCCTTGTAGTTGGTCCTTTGGAGTCATTACCTTTTGCATTACATATGCACTTGCTCCTGAAAATACTGCTAATACATAATCTGGTGCTGTTAAACTTTTTATCCATAAAAACCCATTGTCAGCTGCCATAAATGCAGCTTGATTTGCAAAAACGCCATGAGCAACTGGCTCTCTTAAAACGCTAAATAATCCTATTAATATAGGAAACTGTATTAATAAAGGTAAACAACCAGATAGTGGATTAATTTTAGCTTCTCCATATAACTTAACAATTTCTTCATTTTGTTTTTCTGGCTTATTTTTATATTTTTCTTGTATCTCTTTTATACGAGGTTGTATATCTTGCATTGCCTTTGTTGACTTAGTCTGTTTAACTGTTAATGGTAGTAAAATAATCTTTACAAGTATAGTAAAAATTATTATAGAAATACCATAGTGGTTAACAAATTCAAATATTACCTTAAGAATTAATCCTAAGAAATTTCCTATTATATTCAATTTTTTTATACCTCCTAATAGTTACTCTCTTTTATTTTAGAGGGTCGTAACCTCCTGGATGAAAAGGATGACATTTTAGAAGTCTTCTTATTGTTAAGTACATACCTTTTACAAATCCATATTTTTTAAATGCCTCTATTGAATATTGTGAGCAAGTTGGATAGAATCTACAAGTAGGTCCCTTTAAGGGAGATATATACTTTTGATAAAATTTTACTAAATAAATACATAAATTCGATAAATACCTACTTATTTCCTTTAATATATAAATTATTTTATTCAAAATTATTAACCTCCATATTTATAGCATATAATTTAAAGAGAAATATCCGTTCTTTTAACTAAATTTTTTATAGACTTGTCTATCTCTTTAAAACTAGCATCTTTACTAGATACTCTTGCTATAAATACTATATCATATCCAGGCTTAATTTTTTCATCAATATTTAATCTGTAGACTTCTTTTATTAATCTTCTTACTCTATTTCTAGTGATAGCTTTTCCTACTTTCTTTGAAACAGAAATACCTATTCTACTATAATCTGATTTATTTTTAAGTATATATATTACTAAATATCTGTTTGCAAAAGATTTGCCGTGTTTATATACTTTTCTAAAATCAGAGTCTTTTTTTAACCCCTTTGTCCTATTAAAGTCCATAGTTAACCTCCATAAACACAGCTATGCATTGTAATTATTTACACAAAAAGGCCACCTTTGCAGCGGCCCTTTTGTAATTAATGAGTTAATCTATTTCTTCCTTTAGCTCTTCTTCTTTTTAACACGTTTCTTCCGTTAGACGTCTTCATTCTTTTTCTGAAACCATGTTCTTTACTTCTTTGTCTCTTTTTTGGTTGATAAGTTCTTTTACTCATTATTTTGCACCGCCTTTCAGATTTCATTTTCCGTTTATAAAAATAATAACTTTACCCTCAAAGTAAACATAACACATATAATTATAAATACTTTTACTATCGTTGTCAACGAGTTTTTGGTATGCTTGCATCACAAAATCTACCATATATATATTATGTATTTTTTTTATTGAAAATACTAGTAAAAATCTATTTAATTTTATTCTAAATTATTTTTTTCAATTATATACACAAATAAAGCAAATTTAACATGTTTATATTTTTATCAACAATTAGTTAATATTGTGGATAAATTAGTTACAAATCATTGAAGTTTGACATATATTTTGATATTATAAATATACTTGTTGATAATGTGTATAAATGTTATCAACTTATTAAAAATTATTCACAGCTTGTGGATACTTTTGTGTATAACTTTTAAGATTACTGACAATACTCTAGTTATAATCACCATTTATTGTATGTTTATGTTATTTATAACTTTATCTACATATTGTTTATATCTTTTCATATTTTTTTAATAATTTATACTATTATTAATTTATCAACACCATTATCCATAAATTTAGTTATTCTGTAAAATTTATATATATTTTTGCTTTTCTGTTAATAACTTTGTGGAAAATATTAATTATTCTGTTCGGAGGTTTATATTATGGATATAGTTTCTTTATGGGACAAAACCCTACAATTAATAAAAGGTGACTTAACTTCAGTAAGTTTTAATACCTTTTTTAAAAACATCGTACCATTAAAAATACATCTTAATGACTTGATACTACTAGCTCCTAGTGATTTTAATAAAGATATTCTAGAAAATAGATATTTGCATTTAATTGAAGATGCTATAAATCAACTGTCATTAAAAAAGTATAATATTAAATTTGTATTGAGCGAAAAAGAAGTTGCTGACCTAAATTCTGATAGTGCAGATTTAAATTATAGAGTACTTTACCCTAACCTGAATCCAAAATACACATTTGATACGTTCGTTATTGGTAATAGCAATAGATTTGCTCATGCTGCATGTGTTGCAGTTGCTGAATCTCCTGCTAAAGCTTACAATCCACTTTTTTTGTATGGAGGGGTTGGCTTAGGTAAAACTCATTTAATGCACGCTATTGGACATCATATTGTCAGCCAAAAAAAAGATTCAAAAGTTGTTTATGTTTCTTCAGAAAAATTTACTAATGAACTTATAAACTCTATAAAAGATGATAAAAATGAAGAATTTAGAAATAAATATAGAAATGTAGATGTCTTATTAATTGATGATATTCAATTTATAGCTGGGAAGGAAAGAACTCAAGAAGAGTTTTTCCATACATTTAATACTCTTCATGAGGCAAATAAACAAATAATTATCTCTAGTGATAGACCACCAAAAGATATACCTACACTAGAAGATAGATTAAGATCGAGATTTGAAATGGGACTTATAACTGATATTCAGGCACCAGACTTTGAAACAAGGATTGCTATCCTTAGAAAAAAGGCTCAACTAGAACGTATAGAAGTGCCAAACGAAGTTATGTCATATATAGCAAAAAATATTAAGTCAAATATAAGAGAACTAGAAGGTGCCTTAACTAGAGTAGTTGCTTACTCTTCTCTTAGTAATAGAGTGATATCTTTTGATCTTGCTACAGAAGCTTTAAAAGATATTATAACAACTTCTAAAAATGAAGAAATCAATGTGCTTAGAATAAAAGAAAAAGTTTCTTCTGTATTCAATTTAAAAATGGAAGATTTTAATTCTAAAAAAAGAACTCGTTCAATAGCTTTTCCAAGACAAATAGCTATGTATTTAACGCGCGAACTTACTGATTTGTCTCTCCCTAAAATAGGTGAAGAATTTGGAGGAAGAGATCATACAACAGTAATTCATGCTCATGATAAAGTATCTAGAGACATAGAAGAAAGCGAAGAAATTAAGACTAAAATAGACAAAATTATATCAGATTTAAAGGGATAATTTATACACAATTGTCTGTTTATATCTATTGAATAACTTGTTTATACTTTTTTATATTAAAATTTATTAACAAATAATTAAGTATAAAATAACAAAGATATCAACATCTTATACACATGTTGATATCTTTGCATTTATAATGTTACATGTACTTATTAACATTATCAACAACACCTACTACTATTACTACTATGATTTTAACTTATTTTTTTATATAAAAAGCCAGAGGAGGTTATCCACATTGAAAATAATTTGTAATCAAAAAATCCTAGCAAATAGAATCGGGATTGCTCAAAAAGCTATTAATGGAAAAACAACTATAGAACTATTAAAGGGTATACTTATATCTACAGAAGAAGGCCAGTTAAAACTTACTGGATATGATGCGGAGATAGGAATAGAAACTTATGTACAAGCAGAGATTATAGAAAAAGGTGATGTTGTTGTAGATGCAAGATTATTTGGAGATATAATTAGAAAATTACCAGATTCTTTTGTTGAGATAGAAACAGATTCAGAAAATAATATTTACATAAATTGTGTAAATTCAAGATTTAAAATTAAAGGATATGCAGCTAAAGAATTTCCTAAACTACCAGAATTAAATGAAGAAGATTTATACAGCATACCTCAAGAACTCCTAAAAAATATGATTAAACAAACTGTATTTGCTATTTCACAAGACCAAACAAAACCTGTTTTAATGGGAGAACTTCTAGAAATTGTAGATAAAAATTTAAATCTAGTAGCAATTGATGGCTATAGATTAGCTGTAAAAAGCTGTTCAGTTGATAGTTTAACTGAAAATATAAAAGTAATAATTCCAGGAAAGACACTTATAGATGTAAATAGCTTGCTTTCTGGAGAAGATAATGTTAAAGTTGGATTTAACGAAAAAAATGCTATTTTTATAATTAATGATACAAAAATTATTACAAGATTACTTGAAGGAGATTTTATTGATTATAAAAAATTATTGCCAAGAGAGCATAATAGTAGAGTAAAGTTAAATACTAAAGAACTTTTAAATAGTATAGAAAGAGCATCTTTATTGTCTCAATCAGAAAAAAATAACCTTATAAAATTATCTATAAGGGATAAAGTAATGGCAATTACTTCTAATACAGAAAAAGGAAATGTCTATGAAGAAGTTGAAATAGATTTAGATGGAGATTATTTAGATATAGCTTTTAACTCTCGATACTTTATTGAAGGATTGAAAAATATAGATAATGAGGAAATATTTATAGAATTTACTACAAATGTAAATCCTTGTATAATTAAACCAACAGATGATATTAATTATATTTACTTATTACTTCCAGTAAGAATATCATCTAATATATAGTAGATATTAAGGAGTTGTCTTTTGTAGAAAAATTTTTCTAATCTTAGGCAACTCCTTTTGCAAGTATTTTTATGGTATAATATATTTTTAGTGTATTAATACCTATTTACCTAAAATAATGGCAAGGAGGAACTCTTATGACTGAAATAACTATAGAATCAGACTATATAAAGTTAGATCAATTCCTAAAACTAGCAGAGATTGCATCAACCGGAGGTCATGCAAAATTTTTAATTCAAGAAGGTTTAGTGACTGTAAATGATGAAATAGAATTAAGAAGAGGGAAAAAGATAAAATCAGGAGATATAGTTGAGATAGAAGGAACTAAAATAAAAGTATTGTAAAAAAGGAGAACTTTTTGTGAAACTTAAAAGTTTGCAGCTTGTTAATTTTAGAAATTATGAAAAGTTGCATCTGGAATTTAATGGTAAAGTGAATCTTCTTGTTGGAAAAAATGGTCAAGGAAAGACAAATATAGTAGAATCTATTTATATGCTTTCTTTTGGCAAGTCATTTAGAACCAACAAAGATAGAGAAATGGTTAGATTTAATAGTGAAAATTTATATGTTGGAGGAAGTTTTTCAAAATATAATAAATATAGTCTAATAGAGCTAATTATTGGAAAAGATAAAAAGGGGATACGAATAAATAAAGTTCCTTTGCAAAAAATGCAGGAATTACTTGGCAACTTAAATGTTGTCATATTTTCACCTGAAGATTTAAGACTGGTTAAAGAAGGTCCTAAAGAGAGAAGGACTTTCATAGATAAAGAGATTAGCCAAATTATTCCTAAATATTATAATTATCTTACTAATTACAATAAAATACTTTCTCAAAGAAGTAGAGTTCTAAAAAGCATGCATGTTGATGAAGCTTTATTAGATGTATATGATGATACACTAGCAAAATACGGAAGTTATATTTATATTTTACGCAGAGACTTTATAAAAAAGATAGCTAATATATCTGAACATATGCATATGAATTTGACTAATGGAGTTGAAAAATTATCAATCAAATATAAAACTCAAATAAATATAACTGACGAAGATACTATAGAAACAGTATATAATAAATTTTTAGCCAAGTTGTCATCAAATAGACCTAATGATATAGAATCTAGAACTACTAGATATGGTATACACAAAGATGACTTAAATATATTCATAAATGATTTAGATGCAAGACTTTTTGGTTCACAAGGTCAACAAAGAACTGCTTCAATATCATTAAAGCTATCAGAGATAGAATTAATAAAAAATGAGGTTGAAGAATATCCAGTATTAATTTTAGATGATGTTTTTAGTGAGTTAGATGAAGCAAGACAAAAACTTTTAGTAAATAATTTAAGCAATGTTCAAATGTTTATAACAAGTGCTGAAATTTCACATAAAAAAATATTTGATGAAAAGGATGTTACAATATTTAATATTGAAAACGGCAATGTTATTAGCATAGAGAATGGAGGAAATTAAATGAAACAAGAATACGGTGCAAGTCAGATACAGGTATTAGAGGGATTAGAGGCCGTTAGAAAAAGACCAGGTATGTATATTGGTAGTACAAGCCCAAGAGGTTTACACCACTTAGTTTATGAAGTTGTAGATAATAGTATCGATGAGGCTTTACAAGGCTATTGTTCAAATATATATGTATCTATTAATGAAGATGGCAGTATTTTAGTAAAAGATGACGGAAGAGGTATCCCAGTCGAAACACATCCTAAGACTGGAAAATCGACTTTAGAAACAGTATTAACTAATCTTCATGCAGGAGGAAAATTTGGAGGCGGAGGATATAAAGTATCTGGAGGTCTTCATGGAGTTGGTGTTTCTGTAGTTAATGCATTATCAAAATGGATGATAGCAGAAGTTTATTTAAATGGAAAAATATATAAGCAGACATATGAAAAAGGTCTACCAACATCTAAGATTGAGATAGTTGGAGAATCTCAAAGTACAGGAACAATAATTCAATTTATGCCTGATGCTACTATATTTGATGAAATAGAGTTTAAATATGAAACATTAGAATATAGACTTAGAGAACTTTCTTTTTTAAATAAAGGAATAAAAATAGTATTTGAAGATAAAAGAGAAAATCAAGAAAAAAGAAAAGAATTTCACTATACAGGTGGTCTAGTAGAATATATTAAGTATTTAAATAAATCTAGAACTGGAATACATGATGACATAGTTTATATAGATAAAAAAGTTGATGATTGTATTGTCGAATTAGCTATGCAATATACGGATGGTTATACAGAGAACATATATTCTTTTGCAAATAATATAAATACGCATGAAGGAGGAGCTCATTTAAGTGGATTCAAAGCAGCTCTTACTAAAACTGTAAATGATTATGCTAAGAGAAATAAATTCTTAAAAGAAAATGATGTTAACTTATTAGGTGAAGATATAAGAGAAGGACTTACAGCTGTAGTATCAGTTAAATTACCAGAACCTCAATTTGAAGGACAAACTAAAACAAAACTAGGTAATAGTTTTATGAGAGGTGTAGTTGATAGTGTAACGGTTGATGAACTTGGCTCTTTCTTAGAGGAAAATCCAGCAACAGCTAGAATAATAGTTGATAAAGCTTTGAGAGCACAAAGAGCTAGAGAAGCTGCAAAGAAAGCAAGAGAATTAACAAGAAGAAAGAGTGTTTTAGAAAGCACATCTTTACCTGGAAAATTAGCAGATTGTGCAGAAAAAGATCCTGCTAAAAGTGAAATATTCTTAGTCGAAGGAGATTCAGCGGGAGGTTCCGCAAAACAAGGTAGAGATAGAAATAGTCAAGCGATACTTCCATTAAGAGGTAAGATACTTAATGTCGAAAAATCAAGACTAGATAGAATATTATCTTCAGACGAAATAAAAAATATGATAACAGCTTATGGTTGTGGTATAGGAGAAGATTTTGATATAGATAAGGCTAGATATCATAAAATTATAATTATGACCGATGCCGATGTAGATGGAGCTCATATAAGAACTTTACTATTAACATTCTTCTTTAGATACATGAGACCTCTTATAGATGAGGGGTATGTTTATGCAGCACAACCTCCTTTATATAAAGTAACAAAGCAAAAAAAGGAACATTATGTTTATTCAGATAAAGAATTAAATGTTTTATTAGATGAAATTGGAAGAAATGGTGCAGAACTTCAAAGATATAAAGGTCTTGGAGAGATGAATGCAGAACAATTATGGGATACCACTATGAATCCTGATACAAGAACTTTATTGCAAGTAACTGTAGAAGATGCTGCAATTGCAGATGAAGTATTTTCAATGCTTATGGGTGATAAGGTTGCTCCAAGAAAAGAATTTATAGAAGAAAATGCAAGATTCGTTAGAAACTTAGATATATAGAGAGAGGGGATTAGTATACATGGAAGAAAATAACAAAATACTCCCTATTGAAATAGCGGAAGAAATGAAAAAATCTTATATCGATTATTCGATGAGTGTTATAGCTGGACGTGCTCTTCCTGATGTTAGAGATGGTCTAAAGCCAGTTCACAGAAGAATACTATACTCAATGAGTGAATTAAACTTAACACCAGATAAACCATATAGAAAGTCAGCCCGTATTGTTGGGGACGTTTTAGGTAAGTACCATCCACATGGAGATACTGCTGTTTATTTTGCAATGGTTAGAATGGCTCAAGACTTTTCAACTAGAGCACTTTTAGTAGATGGTCATGGTAACTTTGGTTCTGTTGATGGAGACTCACCAGCGGCAATGCGTTATACAGAAGCTAAGATGAGTAAATTATCATTAGAATTATTAAGAGATATAGAAAAAGAAACTGTAGATTTTAAACCAAACTTTGATGAATCATTAAAAGAACCTTCAGTACTACCAGCAAGGTATCCCAATCTATTAGTGAATGGGTCTAATGGTATAGCTGTTGGGATGGCAACTTCAATACCTCCACATAACTTAGCTGAAGTAATTGATGCAACTGTACATTTGATTGACAATCCAGATTGTAGTGTTGAGGACTTAATAAAATTTATACAAGGTCCAGATTTTCCTACAGCTGCAATTATAATGGGAAAAGAGAATATAGCAGAGGCATATAGAACTGGAAGAGGTAAAGTTAAGGTTAGATCTAGAGCTTTTATAGAAGAACTTCCAAAAGGAAAACAACAGATAATAGTTACAGAAATACCTTATCAAGTAAATAAAGCTAAATTAGTTGAGAGAATAGCTGAGTTAGTTAAAGAAAAAAGAATAGAAGGTATATCAGATTTAAGAGACGAAAGTAATAGAAATGGTATGAGAATTGTTATAGAATTAAAGAGAGATGCTAATGCTAATATAGTATTAAATAATCTGTATAAACATTCTCAAATGGAAGATACATTTAGTATAATAATGCTTGCTCTTGTAGATGGTCAACCAAGAGTTTTAAATCTTAAGCAAATACTATATCATTATATTAAACATCAAGAAGATGTTGTTACAAGAAGAACTAAATTTGAATTAAACAAAGCTGAAGCAAGAGCACATATTTTAGAAGGATTAAAAATTGCTTTAGATAATATAGATGCTGTTATAAGCTTGATAAGAGCTTCAAAAACAGGCCAAGAAGCTAAGATAGGTTTAGTAGAAAAATTCAATCTAACTGAGATTCAAGCTCAAGCTATACTAGATATGAGACTTCAAAGACTTACAGGTCTAGAAAGAGATAAGATAGAAGCTGAGTATGAAGACTTAATAAAGAAAATAAATAGATTAAAAGAAATTTTGGCTGATGAAAGATTACTTTTAAATGTAATAAAAGATGAAATGACAATAATAAAAGAAAATTATTCTGATGAAAGAAGAACAGAAATAAGACATGCTGAAGGCGAGATAGATATGAGAGATCTTATAAGTGATGAGGAAATAGCCATAACTCTTACTCACTTTGGATATATAAAAAGACTTCCATCTGATACTTATAAGAGCCAAAAAAGAGGTGGAAGAGGTATCTCAGCACTTACAACTAGAGAAGAGGACTTTGTAAGACATTTGATAACTACAACTACTCATAGTAGATTACTGTTCTTTACAAATAAGGGTAGAGTATTTAAATTAAATGCATATGAAATACCTGAAGGTAAGAGACAAGCAAAAGGTACTGCTATAGTAAACTTACTTCAATTGTCAGCAGACGAAAAGATTGCAACTTTAATACCTATAGATGGTAATGATGAAAATGAATATTTATTACTTACAACTAAAAAAGGTATCGTTAAAAAGACTAAACGAGAAGAGTTTAAAAATATAAACAAATCTGGTCTTATTGCTATAGGTTTAAGAGATGATGATGAACTTATTGGAGTAGAGCTAACAGATGGAAAACAGGAAGTACTTTTAGTAACTAATGAAGGTATGTCTATAAGGTTTGATGAAAATGATATAAGATATATGGGTAGAACAGCAATGGGTGTAAAAGGTATAACTTTAAGTAAAAAAGACTTTGTTGTATCTATGAATCTTTGTAGTAAAGGTACAGATGTATTAGTTGTCAGTAGAAATGGTTTTGGTAAAAGAACAAATATAGAAGAATATAGAAGCCAAATAAGAGCTGGAAAAGGAATTAAAACTTATAACATATCTGAAAAAACTGGTACAATTGTTGGTGCAGAGATGGTCAATGAAGATGATGAGATAATGATTATAAATTCTGATGGAGTTCTTATTAGAATAAGAGTTAATGAAATTTCACTATTTGGAAGGGTTACAAGTGGTGTTAAATTAATGAAAACTAATGAAGAAGTGAATGTAGTTTCGATTGCTAAAATAAATATTGAAGAAGAATAGGATAAATATCCTATTCTTTTTGTATAATGTACTTAGATAAAAATTTAAAATTGAAAGGAGTAGTTGTTATGTGTAATAAAAGAGGTTGTAAAAAAGGTGGATTTTTATTAATAGGAGCCATTTTAGGTTTTATATTTGGTATGTTTCTTGCACCAAAAAAAGGTTCTGAGTTAAGAAAAGAGACAAAAGATAAGTTTGATAAAGTGAAAGAAAACCCAAAAGAAGTTCTACATGAAACATTTAATGATGTTAAAGAGAGAATAATAACTTTAGTAGATGATGATAATAATGAAGAAGATATAAAAATTTCAGAAGAAGATATAGTAATAAGTAAAAGTTTTGACGAAGAGGGAGATGTTAACTAATGAATGCATGGGGGTGGCAAATAGGAGCAGTGTTAGTAGGTAGTTCGGCTCTTATAGTAGCAATTTATTTAGCTAAAACTCTAAATAGTTTAAATAAAGTTGTTGAAAAAGCTTATAAGATTGTAGATTACAATGAAAGACATATACAAGATATTGTTGAAAATGCATCATCAATATCAAAGGGAATAGATGATATAGTTTATGTAATTAATAAGATATTGAGTATAGGTAATATATTTAAAATTATTAAGAGAAAATAGGAGGTTTTTACATGTCTATGAATATAGATTCAAATTTAGATTCTCAAAATAAGTTTTGGAATGTTTGTATTGATGGAGAACTTGATGTCTCTACAGCAGATAAATTAAAAGAACATTTACATGGTTTAATAGAAAGAAACATGTTGGATGTAAAGATTAATCTTAAAGATTTAGATTATATAGATTCTACAGGTTTAGGAGCTATGATAGGTGTTTTAAAAAAACTAAAAATAAATGAAAAAGAGATATACATAGTAAATCCTAAGAGTAATGTTAGGAAAATTTTTACTATAACAGGTCTAGATAAAATATTTAAAGTGGAGGGATAAATTTTGGCTTGTGAAACTATAAAGATGGAAATTACTACAAATCCAGATTATGTAGGCATAATAAGATTAACAGCGTCTGGGATTGCAAATAAAATGGGGTTTCCAATAGATGATATAGAAGATATAAAGGTAGCAGTATCAGAGGCATGTACCAATGCAATAAAACATAGTAATGATGATGTATTCAATATAGTATTTAATATTTTAGACGATGCAATTAATATAGAGATTCAAGATAATGGAAAAGGATATGATGTTAGCTCAATAAGTACACCAGATTTAGAGAATCCAAAAGAAAGTGGTCTTGGATTATTTATAATTAAAACTTTAATGGATGATGTAGATATTGAATCAGAATGTAATCAAGGAACAAAAATAAAAATGACTAAGTATTTAGGAGTTGATATTTAATGAAAAATGTAGCTAATGCTACACATTACCTAAATATGGATACAAAAGAGCTATTTAATTTATATAATACAAATAAAAACGTAGATATCAGGAATATTCTTATTGAAAGACATCTATATTTAGCAAGGTTGTTAGCTAAAAAGTATATAAACAAGGGTGTTGATTTTGAAGACATATATCAAGTTGCTTCATTAGCATTAATTTATGCTATTGATAGATATGATGTTGAAAAGGGATTTGAATTCTCCAGTTTTGCAACACCAACTATAGTAGGAGAAATTAAAAAATATTTTAGAGATAAAGTATGGACACTTAGAGTACCAAGAAGAATACAAGAATTAAGCAAAAAGATAAGTGATGCGAAAATTAAACTAGAGCAAGAAAATAAAAAACATCCAAAGGTAAAAGATATCGCTGACTATATAGGAGTTAGTGAAGAAGATGTACTAGAGGCTATGGAAGCATCTTATGGTTATCAACCTATGTCTTTAGATTCATCAAGTAATGATGATTCAGAAGACAAAGACATAACTCTTATTGATAAAATAGGAAAAGAAGAAGGTAATTTCGGAAGTATAGAATACGAAGATTTTATTAATAAGTTTATTGAAACTTTAAATGAGTTAGAAGTAAAAATATTTAAAGATAGATTTTTCTTCGATAAAACCCAGTCTAGTATAGCTAAAGAATTAGATATATCTCAAATGACTGTTTCTCGCTTAGAAAAAAAGGTCGTAGAAAAGCTAAAAAAAGAATATGAAAAAAATTTCTAAAAAATAATAAAAAAAGTATTGACCTACTGTTTGAATGATGGTATAGTATTACTTGTCCTTGAAAAAAAGGAACAAGAAAAAATACGAACATTGAAAATTAAACAGTAGGTTAATTTATATTAAGAAACAAACCATAAAGCCAGATATTTAGATAACAATAGTATCTGAGCCTGATAAACTTTTATTTGAGAGTTTGATCCTGGCTCAGGATGAACGCTGGCGGCGTGCCTAACACATGCAAGTTGAGC
>NZ_JACVWJ010000008.1:0-135304 GCF_020676075.1 Clostridioides sp. ES-S-0001-03
TTCCTATACTTGTTGATTCTATATCATTTGCACTACTAGCTGTCGCTAATTCTATCTTATATTCTTGTTTAGTTGTTCCATCTTCTGCTGTTATCTCTATTACCATAGTTGATGTTACTTTAGTAGTACTTTGATTTTCTACTGCACTTCCACCTGTTGCATCTAATATCTCAACACTTGCTCCTGATGATGGTGTTATTGCATTTTTTAGCTCACTTACTTTTGTTGACACTGGAACACCTGTTACTTTTTTATTCGCTTCATCTAATGTTCCTATACTTGTTGATTCTATATCATTTGCACTACTAGCTGTCGCTAATTCTATCTTATATTCTTGTTTAGTTGTTCCATCTTCTGCTGTTATCTCTATTACCATAGTTGATGTTACTTTAGTAGTGCTTTGATTCTCTACTGCATTTCCACCTGTTGCATCTAATATCTCAACACTTGCTCCTATTGATGGTTTTATTGCACTTTTTAGTTCACTTACTTTTGTTGACACTGGAACACCTGTTACTTTTTTATTCGCTTCATCTAATGTTCCTATACTTGTTGATTCTATATCATTTGCACTATTATCCACCGCTAATTCAATTGTATAATTTTGTGTTGTTCCATTTTCTGCTGTTACTCTAATTATCATAGTTGCTGTTACTATCGTATTTTCTTGATTTGTTACTTCACTACCACCTATTTTATCTAATATCTCAACGCTTGCTTTTGGTGATACTTTTAATCCAGATTTTAATTCACTTACTTTCGTTGTTTTATCTATTCCTGTTACCTTGTGATTTAGCTTGTCTAAGGTACCTATAACTGTAGATAATAGCTCTTTAGCACTACTTTTTGATGAAGAAGAACCTCCTCCATGTGAACCTCCTCCACTTGATGAACTTCCTCCTGATGAGTTAGAACTTGGATTATTTCCACTTATAGATGGAGAATTATCTCCTTTAACAGTACTTATTGTACCCTTATTATCTATAGTAGTACCTTTAGAATTATTTGTAACTGTAGTTATCTTACCACCATTAGTTACTTTTATTTGACTTGCTCCAGATGCTACTGTTAAACTACCAATCTCACCTTTTGAATTATTTTCTATCTTAGCTCCATTTTTATCATTAACTTTTAAATTAGTTATTTTTCCATAGTTAACGAAAGTTCCATCTTTAACATCATCTATAACTACATCATCTACTTTTGCATAGTTGTTTACATCCCCATTAGGCATGTTGATAGTTACAGTCTTTGTATATGTACCATTTAAATTCACTGTTACTGCTTTGTCAGTTTGTATTGTAAATGCTTCTTTAACTTCACTAGTTGGTTTAAAGTTTATAACATCATTAGCAGTTGCTTTATCTACAGCTGACTTTAATTCAGCAATTGTTTTAGCTTCAGATGTACTTACTTCTTGTAATGATTTAATTTCATTAAATGCTGTTTCATTACCATTTCCACCAACCTTAGTTATTTTATCAAAACTCTTAGAGTTAACTAAAGTTTTTTGTGAAGCTGATAGATTTTTTCCAACTAAAACTACTGGTGATTGGTTTTTAGCTCCTAATACACCTACTGCTAATGCATCTATAAGTTGGTCTTGTTTAGCCATACCATCTTTAGTTACATATGCATTTTTTAAATCTGTCTTTTTATAGAATTCTTTTACTACTTTTGCATTTGTATCATTTCTATCTGTTCCACCTAATCTTGTACTATTTGGTAGTTTATTTTTTACAGCTTCAGAAACTGAACTTTCCCCACCTATTACATAAGATTGAGTTATTCCTGCATCTTTTATAAATTTATCTGCAACTGCTGTTCCATTTTTAGAGTCAGCAAGTATTACTGGCATATTATTTTGCGCAGCTGGAGCACCCACACTTACTGCATCTGCAAGCCCTTTTTCACCATTAACTACAGCTATTTTTTTAACATCACTTACTGCATCTAATCTCTTTGCTAACTCTAAAGATGTTTGGTATCTCTCTGCACCAGATATTCTTTCAAAAGATATTTTTAAATCTTTTATTTGTTTTTCTATATTTGCACTTAGTACAGAAGTACCACCTATTAGATATACTTTCTTAGCTTTTAGTCTTTGTAACTCTGCTTTTGTCTTATCATTTAATTTATCTTTACCTGTTAAAAGTATAGGAGCATTTTTTGCCTTTGCAAATGGTGTTGCGGATAGAGCATCTGCTATAGATGAATCATTTACTATTACTACCTCATCAGCATTTTTCCATCCATCTTGGCTTATTTTTACAGCAGTTTCATATCTCTCTTGTCCTGTTAAATTTGTTGCTACTGTTTGTGCACTAGCTATACCTGCTGTAGAACTTCCAGCTATCATAGTAACTGTAAGCATAGCAGCAATCTTCTTTGGTATTTTCATTATATTTCCCCCTTGTCCATTAGTAGTACCTAATTGTTTCGTTTTGTTCCCGTTTTAATTCTAAGGGATACTTAAAGACTAATTTTAAAGAGGTTTTCTAACTATAATGATTTTATAATTAATATATAATTTATTTATTATTTTCTTATATTATAGTTATTATAAAGGAATGCGTAGATTTTCTAATTGATTGAAAAATTAGTAAATTTTAATTTTAAGGTGAGTTTGATTTTTATGTTAATGAATTGTTGTAAAATAGTAGGTTTTATGTAAAAAAAAGTAGCTCTTAGAATTAAAAGTGCTACTTGTTTTATAAATAAATTTCATTATTTATGCTTATTATGATTATATATTAAATAACCAATTTTATCCATATGAAAAACAAATTAATTTGATATTTTTTAAATTATTTTTTATATTTATATTTTATTTTGTTGTATTTTTACGAGACAATATAAAAATAGTATAAAGCTTATATAAAGATAATATAAAATTCTATCTTTCCATCACAAATTTCAACCTTATATCTAAAATTATTTTCTTCAAGTATAGTCTTAACTATTGTAAGACCAAGACCAGTACCTGAAAGTTCTTTACTTCTTGACTTCTCTAAGACATAAAAAGGCTTCCATATATCATCAATATCATCTTCTCTATCATAATCTATTCCATTTTTTATAGATAAAATAATCTTATCCTTATCTCTAAAAAGATTAATCTCTATATCATTATCACTAGTATACTTTATTGCATTACTAATCAAATTATTAAGTACCATATCTATACTATCTTTATCAGAATTTATTATAAGATTTTTATCTTCTATATCGCATTGAACACTTATATTATCCTTAGATATCAATAATTCATAATTTTTTAAATTCTTAAGCAGTCTTTCCTTTAAATCTACTTCACACAAACTAACTTCTTTTTTCTCATATTTAGCCCAATATAAAAGAGTATTTATTGTATTAGACATATTTTCTGCCTGTTCAATTATTGTATCTGTATAAGTACCATCATCCAAACCATCTTTCATACCTATAGCATATGCTTTTATAAGTGCTATTGGAGTTTTCATTTCATGAGATGCATCAGATATAAAAGATTTTAAATTTTCATTTCTTTTATTTAATTCATTGTGTGCCTTTTCAAGCTTTACACTCATTATATTTATGCTATAAGCTAACTCCTCTATTTCATCATTCGTTTTTATGGCCTCAGTTCTAAAATTTAACTCAGATATATCCTTCGATAAAAGCTTTAACTTTTCCATAGGTCTTATAATTCTGTTTGACAGTATAAATGTAAGTATAGTTATTATAATTACTGAAAATATCCCCATTATTATATTAAATCTATTTACTATACCAATTGTTTCTTCTGAATGTTCTATTGGTATAGATATAGCAAATAAATAATTATCCTTTTTCATAAACTTTACTAGTAGACTATATTTGGTTTTTCCCTGATTATATATTTTATTAATACTTTTATTGTCAATATCTTTTAAAACACTTCCTTCAATCCAAAATTTATTTAAGCTCAAACCTTTATTCCAAAAAGCGTCTAGCAAATCTTGATTTATTTTATCCATACTATTTTTATTTTTGTAATTTTTATCTAATGTTACATATACAATGGCTGTATTACTTTTTTCTTCAATTAATTCAATATTTGACTTTAATTTATTAATATCCTTATGTTTTATTTCATTTTCAATGTTGTTCAATACATTTCTTTTTTCATGTAAATAATACCTATGAATAAACATACTATTTATAGCTATAGATATTATATAAACAACTACAACTACTATTGATATACTTATAGATAACTTCTTATTTAGTTTAGTCATCAAAATCCTCCAGACTATACCCTAATCCTCTGTAAGTTTTTATTATATCTTCTCCTACTTTTGTTCTCAGTCTTCTTATATGAGTATCTACTGTTCTAAAATCTCCATCATAATCCAATCCCCAGACTAAATCTAAAAGTCTTTCCCTAGATAAAACTATTCCTTTATTATTAACTAAGCAATGCATTAATTCCAATTCTTTTTTAGTCAATAGTAGTTCATCATTACCTTTAAAAACTTTATTTGACTCAAAATCTATTTTTAAATCTCTTATATTAATTGTATCTTTATAATTTACCAATTTCTTAGCCCTTATTATTAAGACTCTAGGGTCAAATGGCTTTTTAACATATTCATCTGCACCTATATTGAGTGCCTCGATTTCATCTTCGCTTTGACTTTTAGCTGTCAACATAAGTACCTTTGTGTTACTATTTTCCTTTATCTCTTTACAAACCTCTATTCCATCAATTACTGGCATCATCCAATCCAGTATTGCTAAATCTATTTTATTTTCATAAAAAACATCTAAAGCCTCTTCCCCATTTTTTGCAGTAAATACATTGAAGCCTTCTTTTTTAAAATAAGCACAAAGTATCTTAATCATACTCACTTCATCATCAGCAATTAATACATTCATATATTCACATCCCTAAATTTATTATATTTCATATTATATCCATTGTTTCAATTATATAAAATATATGTTACAAGAAGTTTACAATTATTACTAAATACCAATATAAAATAGAGTACAGATAAGCTTTAATACTAAATTTATAAATTTAAACACATAGTTAACTCTGCAAAATTTTTAAATATAATTGTTACTCTCTAAATATTAATATAAAGCAGAAACCTACAAAATAACTCTTCTATATAAAATTAATATTTTTATCCAATCCCATAAGATTTTATACATAAATAAAAAAGTATCTCACCTATGATTTAAAAATCATTTTGAGATACCTTTTACAAAATTATATATTCTACACTACTTATCTAAGCTTAAAGCTTAAATCTTAATCTATTAATAATCTAATTTACCCTAATTGCTATTGTATTTTATAGATATAGCCAATTTATCTAAAATCCTCATCAATACATCATATGCATTTATTTAAAATAATCCTAATATACCTGTAATAGCACCTACCACTATCAATATACCCATTATTTTTATTGGAGAAAGACCTTTCTTTAAAGCAAAGAGTACCAATAAAGTAAGTACCAAAGGAATTAATCCTGGAAATATCTTATCAAGTA
Organism: Clostridioides sp. ES-S-0001-03; assembly: GCF_020676075.1. NCBI lineage: Bacteria > Bacillati > Bacillota > Clostridia > Peptostreptococcales > Peptostreptococcaceae > Clostridioides > Clostridioides sp. ES-S-0001-03. Next base: position 5,526 of record NZ_JACVWJ010000008.1, read on the forward strand.
AATCTGTCTGAAGACTAAATTTAAAATCTCCACTAGTATAACTTATTGGTGTAGATAAATTAATAAATCTACCTACTAGTCCGCCCATAACTAAAGTCCCTAGTATCGAAGCACCTTCTATAACTTTATTTACTATTCCACCCTGAAGTATACTTTCAACAGCTTTTTTACCATACTTGTATCCATTTGTCCACATTCCAAATGAAATTGAGGTCATTATTATATATTGAGCCAATACAAATAATATCGGTCCTGCAATTGATGCTCCTCCCTCAGTTAAACCAATACAAACAGCTAATACTATAGGTGTTATAACTCCTTGAGTTAAAGTATCTCCAATGCCTGCCAATGGTCCCATTAAACCTGTCTTTATGGCATTCATACCATCACCACTTATTTCATCTGCACCATTAGCTTTTTCTTCTTCCATAGCTATTGTTATTCCATGTATAACACATCCACATATAGGCTCTGTATTAAAAAATGCCAAGTGAGTTTCTACTTCTTGCTTTAACTCTTCTTTATCTGGATATAACTTCTTAAGTACTGGTAACATTGAATGTGAAAATGCTGTTGATTGTAATCTTTCATAATTGTAGTTAGATTGTGCAAAGAAAAACCATCTTAGCCATGACTTTATCACATCTTTTTTGCTTAACGTTTTCTTAGCTACTTCACTTTTTGTATCTGACATAATTTTTTCCCCTTTCTTATATATTTAAGATGTCGCACCATCTTTTCCATATTTAATTGAAGTAATTGTAAGAGCAAGTATTACTCCAATAACAGATATTACTATTATATCTACTTTAAAATAAACAGCCATTAATATACCTAATATGAAAAATGGCATAGTAAACTTATTTCCAATTAATTTTAAGTTCATAGCAATTCCTAACGCTGGTAACATAGCTCCAATTACATTGAATACATGTAACACATTATCATTCATTACTTCTAACATTCCATCTATTGCATTTGGCCCAAAATAAACAACTAATAATGCTGGTATAAAACTCATTACAAACAATAGTATCTGAGGTGGAACTATATTTATAAATGCTACTTTATCTATATTTCCTTTTTGAACCTCTCTATCTGCCCAGTGTGCAAAAAAAGAATTGACTGTCATTTTACCTATCCAAAGTACAGTTGCAACAGTACCTAATGGAACAGCTATTGCCATTGCAGTACTTACATCCAAATTAGATGCTATAGCTAAAGCAGTCCCCACATATCCTGCAAAAGCTGGGTCTCCCATTTGAGCCCCTCCTGCTGATATGAATCCTAAATATATCATATTTATACCTGCACCTATAATTGCTCCTTGAACTGGGTCTCCTAGTATAATTCCTGTTACAAATCCAGCTAATAAAGGTCTATTCCATGTAAAAAATCCAACATAAGTTAGCCATGGACTCCAAGAAAGATAATAAAAAATTGCTATTAAAACTGCTTGAATTAGTGAAATTTGCATGTTCTTCCTCCTTATTTAATTTTAAATATTTACAAAATAGGTCTTACAACAATGTTCCTACATCAATTTTCTTTGCATCTGGAACTATTTGTATAAAACACTTAACATTCTTTGATATTAACTCCCTAAATATTTCTTTCTCTTCATCTGATACTGATATATTCTTATAAAAACTTTTTCTTCCAAGACCAGCACCCATACCCCCAACATTTAATTCTTTTAAATCTACTCCATTATTTACTAGACCTAAAACAGTTTTAGGATATTTAACTAATACTATTAAATTTTCATCTCCATCATATGATTTTAAAACTTCAGCACCTGATTCTATATCATGCACTTCAACCTTAACAGTTGAAGGTGCTGCCATTTGTAATACTTGAACTATAAAAGGGTCTTTTACAACTAAATCATCTACTATTACTATCCTCTTTGCTGATGTAATCTTACACCAAGCAGTTATAACTTGCCCATGTATTAATCTATCATCAATTCTTGTTAATGCTATATTGCTCATAATAATTCCTCCAAAATTTTAATTTATTTTATATATTTAAAGCTGCTTTTACATCTTTAATTCCTGAAACTCCAACTTCTTCACATAAATTTTTTAAATCTTTTAATTTCATAGTATCTCTGTTTAAAAACAGATCTAAAAGCATAGGCAAATTTACACCTGTTAAACATTCTAATTCACATTCCTTAGCAAATTTATTTATTATAACAGCAGATGTATTGAAAGGAGTTCCTCCATAAAAATCAAGTAATACTAAAATACCTTCATCTTTATATTTTTCAATTCCATTTTCTAATTTTCTACTAAACTCATCTATACTGTCACCATGGTTTAATCCTAAAGTTTCTACTTTTTCTTGTTTCCCTACTATTAATTCAGCACTTTCTAACATTGCTTTAGCCATATTCCCATGTGCAGCTATAATTATTCCTGCCATATGAATCATACCTCTCTTAACTTTTTTATATACATTATAAATTACTATCTTTATTGCTCTACCTTAATTAGCCACATTAATCATTATCTTACCAAAGAAAATGTCTCTTTTGTATATTTTTTCAAAATAATCTGGCACTTCATCTAAATTTATTCTGTGTGTCACCAATTTCTCAACATTCATGTCACCTTTTTGCATATGATACAAGCCAGCACTCCATTCTTTTCCTGGAAATGGAAATGAATTTCCAAACCAAGTTCCTTTCACAGTTAGCTCACTTCTCACTATCTTCTCAAATTGTTCTCTGCTTAAAGCTACATCTCCATATGGTACTCCTGCATACAGTACTGTCCCACCTTTTTTGGCTAATAATAATACCTGACCACATGTCATTGGAGTTCCTGCTGATTCAATAACAATGTCTGCTCCAGCTCCATTAGTTAATTTTTTTATCTCTTCTACAATATTTTTTTCTTTTGCATTTATACAAATATCTGCTCCTAATTCCTTCGCTAATTCTAATTTCTCATCAAATACATCTATAGCCACTATTTTTGTAGAACCAAATATTTTTGCCCATTGTATTGAAAATAAGCCTATTGGCCCTGTTCCAAGTACTACAACAGTATCTCCTACCTTAGTTTCTGACCTAAAAAGTCCATGCCCTGCTATACACACTGGTTCTAAAGCAGCAGCCGTTTCATAACTTATTTCTTCTGGTATTTTTATCAAATTTCTTTCCTTTACCTTTGTATATTCAGCAAAACATCCTCCAAGCTCTTTATTGCCTATTATTGCTACATTATTACATCTTGAATACAACCCTTTTTTACATTCATCACATTCAAAACATGGCATAGCTGGACAAACAGCAACTCTATCTCCTATTTTAAAATCTTTTACTTCTATACCAACTTCTGCTACTTCTCCTGAAAATTCATGTCCTAAGATTTCTCCCACCATATGAGGGCCTGTCTTTGAGTATTTTGATATATCAGAGCCACATATACCAGCAACTTTTACTTTAACTATTACATCATCTTTTTCTAATATTTTAGGTATATCTGCATTCTCTACTCTTGTATCTCTTACACCATAGAACTTAACTGACTTCACATTAACCACCTCTATTGTTTATTTTATTTAGATATATACTCATCTTTTTTATGTAAAATATATAGAGCAATTTTTATGCCAACATTTGTAAATATAGTTTTCATGCCATTTATCACACTGTTATTATATGTGTGTCAAAGTGTGTCAAAAAATTTTCCTACAAAAACTTATGTGTGTTAATACAAATGACACTCACTTTCTTTCTGAGTACTTTTCTAAAATTTTTCATAAAATGTACTTTTTTTATTATTTTTATAAAAATGTTCGGAAAAATTCTCTATTTTTGTGATATAATATTAAATATAAGGCATCAATATAGATTTTTATACGAATACCAGAACTTTTTTGACACTAATGCCTTATTCAATATAATAATTTAATATTTTGGAGGTTGTTTATGAAAAAAGTGTATCAAGGAAAGACTAAAGATGTTTTTGAATTAGATAATGGAAATTTCTTACTTAAATTTAAGGATGATGTAACTGGCAAAGATGGTGTATTCGATCCAGGTGAAAATACTGTAGGGCTAAGCATAGATGGAATTGGTAAGGCTAATTTAGAAACATCTGTTAAGTTCTTTGAAATTCTAAACAATGCTGGAATTAAAACTCATTATGTAAGTGCTAATTTAGAAGATGCAACTATGGAAGTGTTACCAGCAAAAGTTTTTGGTAATGGATTAGAAGTTATTTGTCGTTATAGAGCTGTTGGTAGTTTCTTACGTCGTTATGGTTCATGTGTTGAAGAAGGAGCTAAGTTAGACTGTTATGTAGAAGCAACTTTAAAAGATGATGACCGTTGTGACCCACTTATAACATCTGAAGGTTTAGAAGCTTTAAATATTATGACTCAAGCTCAATTTGATTCAATGAAGAGTATGACTCAAAAAATTTCTAACATAGTTCGTGATACTATAGCTGAAAAAGGACTTGAACTTTATGATATTAAGTTTGAATTTGGATTCTACAATAATGAAGTAATATTAATAGATGAGATAGCATCTGGAAATATGCGTGTTTATAAAGATGGTGTAATAGTTGACCCTATGGATTTAACTGCTTTATTATTAGCAAAATAATTATACAGAATATATACATATAATTTTCAAATACAAATCTAATAAACTTATAAATAAAAACAAGCTATGAATCAGAAATTCTATAAAATATCAATTACTTTAAAACATTTTATAATTTCTAATTTCATAGCTTTTTTATTGTATTATTACAACATTTTATAATTTCTAACTTTATAGCATCTTTTATTCTGCTGATGCACTTAATTCCTATAAATTAGCTTCTATATTCTATAACTATCACCTCCTACTATTTATCCTAATTCATACTTATTAGTTACTAGATAATAATTTCAATCCTACAATCCCCACTACAATAAGACCTATACATAAAATTCTAGCCATATTAACTGGTTCATTTAAAAGAGCAATTCCTACAATAGCAGTTCCAACTGTACCAATTCCAGTCCATATGGCATATGACGTTCCAAGCGGAAGATGTTTAAGCGCCAATGATAAAAAATAAAAACTAACAATCATCCCAACAACAGTAAGTATACTTGGAGTCAACTTAGAAAATCCATGTGAATTTTTTAATTGAAATGCCCAAAAAACTTCAAATAGTCCTGCAATAAATAAAAATAACCATTTCATATAAATCATCCCTCTTTTCAAATAATATATCTCTTTTTTAGCAATAAAATAACCTGAGAAATATTATAAAATATCTCCCAGGTTTTTATCCTTCCGTGTTCACAACAAAATTATGTTGTGGGTTTTATCTTGGACCAGACCAATCATTAATAATTGCGGAACCCTATAAAACTCTAGTATTATTTTATTGTCTTTAAAATAATACTATCAACATAGGTAAAAAAAGTCAATATATTGATATGATATAAATTATAAGAGTATAAATTAAAATATATATCTATAGTAATTTGTACTCTTTGGTTATATAACATATTCAACTTACATATTTTGTATTTATATCTAATTTTTATTTAATATGTTATAATAACATAAAAATATCGAAAGGAGTAATTTTTATGAATTCCTACAAAATTGCAGTGTGTCAGATGATTACTACAGAAAACAAGATTGAAAATATTAATCATGCTGTAGAAATGGTAACAGAAGCTGCCAATAATGGGGCTAAAATTGTGGTTTTACCGGAAATGTTTAATTGTCCATATGAAAATAAATACTTTCCTAAATTTGCAGAAGAATATCCAGGTGAAACAACAAATACATTGAGTAAACTAGCCGAAAAACATGGTATTTATCTAATTTCTGGTAGTATTCCAGAGTTAGAAGATAGCAAAATCTATAATACTTGTTATGTATTTGATAAAAATGGAACTTTAATTGGAAAACATCGCAAAATGCACTTATTTGACATTGAAGTTACAGGAAAAGTTAGCTTTAAAGAATCTGATACTCTTACTGCTGGAAATGATGTTACTATAATAGATACTGAATATGGAAAGATGGGTATTGCTATTTGCTATGATATTCGTTTCCCTGAATTATCACGTTTAATGGCTCTTGAAGGTGCAGAAATCGTTATCTTGCCAGCAGCATTCAATATGACAACTGGACCTGCACATTGGGAATTATCTATCAGAATGCGTGCTTTAGATAATCAGATATTTTATGTTGGTGCTGCACCTGCTCGAAATAAAGATGCTTCTTACATAGCTTTTGGTAATTCAAGAATTTCAGACCCTTGGGGAAAAATTATAGCTCAGGCTGATGAAAAGGAATGCATTATCTATGCTGATATTGATAGAGATTTAATTCCTGACATAAGACAACAATTACCATTACTTAAACATAGAAGAACAGACTTATATGAACTTAATATTTTAAAATAAAAAATTATAAAACCCCCTAAATTAATTATTTAAAATATTTATGGGGTTTTTATTATGGTAATTATCCCAACTACTCTTAGTTACTAATTGATTAATAGTAGTCATTTTTTATTAAATATCTTTACTTTTCTCACTTATCATATCTTCCAACTTTATATTTGGATTATGGTATCTCTTTTTATTTTTAGTTACATCTTTCCATTGAATCGCTTGCTTAGGACACCAATGTACACATGCTAAACAATGTTCACAATTGTGTAAAAATTTCGGTCTCCCCTTTTCAACGTCTATATTATTTACAGGACATACTTTTGAACAAATACCACATTCTATACAGGTATTTTCAACTGAAAAATGGCTATCTTGACTTGCACAAGATGAAATATATTTTTTATAAAACTTCTTGTATATAAAATTTGTTTTGCCAATTTTATTACTTTTCTTATTTACAATATCTTCTGACACTTCATTAACCTTGATTTCTGCTTTTCTAAGTAAATTATCAATTTTTTTATCATCTTTTATTTTAAACTCACAAATGTAATTAGAAACCATCTGTATCCTTGAACCTAGATTTAGTCCATGACCCTTCTCTTTCAATAAAGCATCCACATCATGAAGCGCACTTCCACCTATCATGCCTCCACAAGTTACTACAGCAAAAATATATGGTTTATCACTTTTAATATTTAGATTTGATATAAATTTAGAAACAAGATTAGGTAACCCCCAAAAATATAGTGGAAATACAAATCCTATCATATCACTATTACAATCTACATCAGTTGTTTCACATATTCTAATTATATTTGCATTTATTTTATTCGATATACTCTCTGCTACACTTAGGCTATTTCCAGTTGATGTAAAATAATAAATAACTTTATCTTTCATAAAATACTCCTCCCAAGATGCCCTTTTGGAAAATTATTCATCTTTATATATTAAAATTAGAATACTCAAATAAAGACTATTAACTACATGCTTAAATTTTCCAATAATTAGACACTTGATTTATTTAGTATATAAAAATATACTAATTTTAATCATTAAAACTATTATATTTTTATGTAAATTTAATAATTTGAGAAATTCTTGAGATTTTTATACTAAAATAGAAGTTGTTTAAAAAGTTTTATTTAGAAAGGAGAATTTTTATGAACAGTAAAATACTTGTTGTAGATGACGAGGAAGGAATCACCACTTTATTAAAGGATTATTTTGAAATAAATGATTATGAAGTTTACACTGCTCAAAATGGAAAAGAAGCACTAGAAAAAATATCTAAAAATCCAGACATTATTCTACTTGATATAAACATGCCTGAAATAGATGGAATTGAAGTTTGCAGTAGAATTAGAAACTATATATCATGTCCTATCTTATTTTTAACAGCCAAAATTGAAAACAATGATAAAATTAATGGTTTTCGTGTTGGTGCTGATGATTATATTGTAAAACCTTTTGATTTAGAGGAACTTGGGGCAAGAGTCTCTGCTCACTTAAGACGCGAACAAAGAAAATCAAATCATACTAAAGTCAATTTTTATAAAGATTTAGTAATAGACTATGAAAAAAGGTCAATTTCCATTGATAATAACCAAGTTTCACTTTCAAAAAAAGAATTTGATATCGTAGAACTTCTCTCTACGAACCCTGGTCAAGTATTTGATAGAGAGAGAATTTATGATAGAATATGGGGCTATGATAAAAATGGAAATAGTGATGTTATAATGGAACATATCAGAAAAATACGAATTAAATTATCAAGATATACTCTTGAAAATTACATAGAAACAGTATGGGGAGCTGGTTACAAATGGATAAAATAAAAAATATGTCATTAAAAAAATCTTTTTTCTTTCTCACTCTATCTTCATTAATTATAGCATCAGTACTTACAACAGTCTCATACATTTTACTTAATTACATATATCACTCTATACAAGACAAATATTTACAAACTCCTTTATACACAGAAACTATAACCATAGTGCAAAATAATTTAAATCAATATAGTGATTTTGATAAAGTATTGATTAATATAATTAGCACACTTCAGCTTATACTCCCACTCGTATTTTTTATAGGACTTCTATTATTGGCTGATATAATTTTTTATAAGGTAAAATTAAAGATACCTATTGAAATACTTAATAAAGGAGCAAACGAAATATCCAATAATAACTTAGATTTTTACTTAGAATATAAGAGTAATGACGAATTAGGTAATCTGTGTAGTGCCTTTGAGAAAATGAGGTTGCAACTAAATAAAAATAATATAAAAATGTGGACTATGATAGACGATAGAAAACAGCTTAATGCTGCTTTTTCTCATGATTTAAGAAATCCTCTGACTGTTCTAAAGGGATACTCAGATTATTTAATAAAATACATGCCAACAGGAAAACTTAGTGATAAAAAAATTTTATCAACTGCACAACTTATGTCTGAACATATCAACAGAATTGAATACTATGTAAATAGTATGAGTAATGCTCAACGATTAGAAGAGCTAGTTATTACAAAATCTACATCAAGTATAAATGCTTTTGTAGAAAACTTAGATAGCAATATCTCTATTCTATCAAAACAAGCTGGAAAATCTTTTAAAATTACAAATAAAGTGGATAATATAAACGTATTATTTGATGAAAATATTATTCATAGAGTTATTGAAAATATAATATCAAATGCATTTAGATATGCAAAAAATAAAATATCTATACTTATATACCTTGAGCAAGAATTCCTTACTTTCGTAATTGAAGATGATGGTGTGGGATTTAGTGAAGAATCTATAAAATCAGCATTAAAACCTTTTTATAAAGATAAGACTTTAAATAATAACAACTTAAATTTTGGTATGGGTCTTTATATATCTAAAGTATTATGTGAGAAACATGGTGGCTCTATTTTTATTGAAAACAATCCAATTGGTGGTGCTAAAATTACAACAAAGTTCTCAACAAAAGACTAGAGGTACTTTAATTTTTAATCTAGATTTTCTTGTATAAAACATAATAAACTTTTAAGTTTTATTAAAATATACCCTATAGCGTACATTCTAATAAAAAGACGCAACCTTAAACATAAATATAATCTATCTGATTTTTTTAAATCAGATAGATTTACACAACACATTTCAAATACATAAAAATCTATTTCGCTAATTAAATTTAATTTTTATAATACAATAATAAATTTATCTGTCAATTAACTCAGTCCATCATCATTCAAATAACATACTAATGCTTCTGCTTAAATAACTTCTTTACTCTTTATGTATAAATTTATGTACAGATAAACTTGAAACTGTTTATTAAATATTTTTTTCTTTCAATCTATCTGAATCTTCTAATACATCAGTATTATGTCGATAGCGTCCTGTTGCACGATGGTTATGATAAAATTCTTTTTTATCAGCATACATGAGTTCGTCTGCAGTTTTTATAATGAATTGAATATTTTCACAATTTTCTTCCCATTTTGAACCAATGGCAGCTTTACATTCATCATTCATAAAATTATTCCTTAATTTTTGAACTTTTTCATTGAATTCATTCTCACTTATATCTATGCAAATAATTACAAATTCATCACCACCAATTCGATAGTAGGAACCTATTTCAAAGCTATTTTGAATGATTTTTGCACATGCTTTAAGCAACTCATCACCAGAATCATGTCCCAAATTATCATTGATTTCCTTGAGTCCGTTTACATCTAAATATACTACGCCAATAGAATTTTTTTCGCCCACAAGGTTATCAATATCGTGAATATAACGGTTTCTATTATAAAAAGAAGTAAGAGTGTCTAAATAACTTAAACGATAAAGAACTTCCTCATTTTCATTTCTATGCATTGCAATCACACTAAAATAACTAAGAGTTTCAAGAAATGTAGCTGCATTTTCCGTTAAGTTTATAGAGGGGTTATCAAGTCCAATACACCCATCTAATTTTCCATTACGCTCTAATGGAACCATGACCAGACGCTTAATTTTCTGTTGTAAAAGAATCTCATATTCAAATTCCATAGTCAATTTTAAGTCTTCTATATCATGAATAACTACATTGCCTCGCTTTTGAAACACATTGAGCCACATTGCAAAATCTGACTGTGGTAAATCCTGTAGGTTATCAATTTGTGGAATTATACCTTCTTTACACCATTCTGCAATATTAGATAGATTATCACCATGAAATAAGAAAATGTAGGCACGTTCAGCTAAAAACAAATTTCCTACCTGTTCCAATACATAATTAGTAGCATCTAACGTTTCATGATTGCGATAAAGTTCTCGAATACACTCAACAAGAACATTATCTCTCTTCAAACGGCTCTCTAGTTCAATTTTTTCATTAGTTGCTTCAGTAATATCAAATGCAATTTCCATTCTTGCTGTGCGGCCCTCCCACTCCATTAATCTATCTTTTAATAAGTAGTGGCGTTTAGTGATTGGGTTTGTATGTTCCCAAGTATAATTTTCATCCTTTTTTAGAATAGAATTCTGACAGAATGAACATGGAGAATCAAATCCCTGCAATACTTTATAACACTTCAAATGCTCTTCGTCATTGATATTGAAAGTTTTCTTTCCAGCTTCATTGACAAATAGCAAATCATAGGTATCAATGTCTGATATATACATTAGTTCTGTTATTTCATTTATAGGAACAAGCAATTCTTGCAACCTTTTTGATAACTGTTCGTTCTTTAGTTTATTCTCATTTTCAGCTTCAATCAATCTTCTGCGACGTTTATCTTGGCAGAAAGCAAAAACAGTACATAGCCCTGCCATCAATATAAACACTATATTAATATAAAACAATAAATTTCGAGCATCTTGAACGATTTTATCAGTATATACCTCTGCAGCCATTACTAACTGGTCCGCTAAGTTAAAGTAATCTTCACTCATCTCAAACAGTTTGTCCCCAGAACCTCCATCTCTATAACTCATGATTTCTACCTTAATATCTGACCAATCCTTTTTCATTTCTACTAATAATGATTGATACTCTTCACTTTCAAGTCTTATTAAATTAAGTTCAGCACTTCCATTAGAAAGCCCTGTTAGTATATCATCTAGGTGTGCAATCAAACTATCATCCTGTACATGAGCAAGTTCTTTTTTTATCAGTCTCTGTGTAGCACCACGGATAATACCTGTATAATTGATAACACGTGCATCTCCCTCAAGGTTGTTGATAGAACGAACTGACAATATACCTGTCAAAATTAGGGCAATGCTCAAGATAAGTGGAACTGCACCTATTCGCAGTTTTGCGAATACTATCTTCATATTGTATAGTCTTCCCAATATTCTATAGTCCTCCCAATATCTGGTTTAATTTTATGTTTACAATTATTATATCACAATAATAATCCATAACAGCTTTATATTTCAAAGCTACAGTTAATTTTATTAGTAGTTATCCTCCTCCTATATCAACCACTATGAACAAATAAAAATATTAAGTAAAAATGTTCATAGCAACTCCTACTTTATTTTGGAATCTTTTTCTTTAATAGTAAATTACATCCATTTAACCCTTATACCCCTACGAATTGAATTGTACTCAACAAATACCCTTAAATCTGCCTAGTTTTAATAAATTTTCTTTAAATATTTTCTTTAAACTAATTAAACTTCTCTAAGGAAATTTCATTTTAATTTTTTATTCTTATTTCTTTATTAAATTATAATTTCTATTGAGATTCAAAATAATAGATATAGATAAGTCTATCTATCTTATTTTTTAACACAGTATTTCAAATATATTTATATCCTTTTTGTCTATAATTTACTTTTATTTATATAATTGTATAAAAGTTGAGAGAAAATTGAGTTTTATGACTTACACTCTTCTTATACAAAAAAGGAGTGTGTTTTTTATGATTATAAAAGCAAAACAACTATCAAAAATATATGGTTCTAATAACAACAAAGTTATTGCATTAAACAACATTGATTTAGAAATAAACTCAGGTGAATTTGTTTCTATCATTGGACCTTCTGGAAGTGGAAAAAGTACACTTTTACATATCTTGAGTGGATTAGATAGTCCTACATCTGGGCAGGTATTACTTGATGGGAAAGATATGTATAAATATAGTGAAAAGGAACTTTCCACTCTTAGAAGAAAATGTTTTGGATTTGTATTTCAACAGTTTAATCTACTACCAGTTTTGACAGCTTCAGAAAATATTTCAATGCCTGTATTATTAGATAAAAGACAACCTGATAAAGAATACTTAAATGAAATTTCATCATTGCTTGGAATCTCAGATAGATTGCATCATCTTCCACATGAACTCTCAGGAGGTCAGCAACAAAGAGTTGCTATTGCTAGAGCATTAATTGCAAAGCCAAATGTAATATTTGCAGATGAACCTACAGGAAACTTAGACAGCAAAAGTGGTAGTGAAGTTATGAATCTTCTTATTAAAACATCAAAACAATTTAAAAAGACTCTAGTAGTAATAACTCATGATGATAGGATTGCAAAGCTTGCTGACAGACAGCTTTCAATAATTGATGGTGTACTTATGGAGGTGAAATAGTAATGAAGAATTACCTTTCACTTTCAATAAAAGAGTTAAAAAACCAAAAACTTATGACTACATTAATTGTTATTGCAATAATAATGTCAACTATAATGACAACTGTAGTAGGTCAATCAATTGGCATACTTCAAAACTTAAGAAAAGAGCAAGCTCGCTCTTTTAATGGTGATAGGCATGTATCCTTTCACCAACTCAATAAAACTCAAGTTGATAAACTAAAAAAGGATAATAGAATCTACCAAGCTGGTCTTTCAACAACACTTGGTACTAGTAAAATAAAGAATACAGGTATCTCTATACTTGTAAAAGAATACGATAAAATAGGACTTTCCAACTATCCAAAACTAATGAAATTAAAGTCTGGACATCTTCCTAAAAATAAAAATGAGATTGTCTTAGATGAAAATACATTACAACTCATGGGAATAAAACCAAAACTTGGTATGACTATTCCTATGGATTTAAATATCTCACTCTTAAATGATACAGAACAACCCTATGGTTATAAAACCAATTTTAAACTAAGTGGTATTTTAGAAAATGACTACACAGGCTATGCAAGTGGAATAGTAAATAGTGTTGTAGGTAAAGGTACATCAGAAAATCTATTACCTAAAAGATATGCTTTATCATCATTGGATTTTAAAATAAAGCAACAAAATAAATTTCAGGAAATTATAAATCAATTAGCCAAAAAAATCAATATTTCTCGTAGTTCAATTCAATACAACTGGGTTTATTTAAATACATTAGGAATTAACTTTGAAGGAGATAAAAACAGTTCCAATAGTGATAGTATGTCTATAATTATAATAATATCTTTATTTGTTGCACTCTTAGTACTACTGGCCTCTGGACTTGTAATCTATAATATTTTAAAAATTTCTGTTACAAAGAAAATCAAAGAGTATGGATGTTTAAGAGCAATTGGAGCTGAACCAAGGCAACTATATAAAATTATTATCTTACAAATTTTATTTTTATGCGCTATTGCTATACCTATTGGAGCTATAATTGGAATTGTTTCTTCTGAAAGCATAACTGAGATGGTTACGAATATTTTAAATCCAGATATATTTTTAGTAAATGACAGTAAACAAATGAGTGAGATTATACAGAGAAATTCAACAGCATACTTAATTCCACTATTATTAAGTGTTAGTATTTCACTAGTATTTTCATTTGTTGCGGCTTTACCATCAGCAATATATGCTTCACATGTTTCTCCTAAAATTGCTATGGCTGGTAGCACTATCAAAATCAAAAGAAAAATTAAGATTAAACGAGAAAAACCAATCAAAAACTTCGAAAGACATCTAGCATGGCTAAATCTAAAAAGAAATAAAGGTAGAACTATAATAACTATACTATCATTATTTATGAGTATAACAGTATTTGTTGCACTGAGTGAATTTTCTAATGTATTAGATGTATCCAAATCGGTTAGTGACTTAAAAAAAGGAGATTTTTCTTTAACAAATGAAGTGCCTGGCTTTGATAAATCTACGCTAGATAAAATAGTTAACATGAAAAATATCAATCGTACCTCTTTTATCAAATACTCTGAATATAAACAAGGGGAAATAAATACAGATATTAACTTTAAAAATGGTTCTGAAATGTTAAAAGTTATTGGAGTTGATGAACAAACTCTTAAAGAATTAATACCTTCTGTAAAAGATTCTTTATTGGAGGATTTCAAAAATGGCTCTCTATGTCTTATAAAAAATCCAATTGCTATTTCTACATCAGATACAAAATTTAAGGCTACAAATCTAAAACCAAAGGATAATATTACAATTAATAAAAAACAATTAAAAGTATACAATACTGTAGATAAAATGATTAATTTGCAGGGTAATGGTTGGTTAAATGGTATTGATGTTATTGTATATGATACTGTATATGACACCCTAACAAATAAAAATAGATTCAGTCAGATAAATGTTTATGCTAAAGATAAATCAAATTTAGAAGAAATAAAATTATCTATTGAACAAATTTGCAAAAACAATCCAGGTTCTCGTTGGATATCGTATATTGAATCAGACAACCAACTTAAAGAAAGTTTCAAACAAATACAATTTTTAGCATGGACTATTATACTATTTGTAGGTTTGATTGGTACTTTAAACATTATTAACACAACTCATACAAACATTAATACTAGAATTAATGAAATTGGAGTTAAGAGAGCTATTGGTATGAGTAACAGTAGTTTATACAAAATGTTTTTATGGGAAGGTTGTTATTATGGAATCTCTGCTTCTATATTTGGTTCAATTGCAGGATATGCCAGTGCTATTATAATAAACATGGCTACTATAGAAAAAATTGATTTTACTAATATCCCAATTGTTTCGATTTCACAAGCTACACTTGTTTCTATAGTTGCATGTATTATAGCCACTCTTATTCCTTTAAGGAGAATTAAAAAAATGGATATTATTGATTGTATAGATATTATAGAATGATAATAATAAATTAATATCTATAAATAAAACATAATAAATTATCTTTTTTAAACTATAATCCTATAGATTTTTTGATTATATATCTTTATGACCACAAATATTGCTATCGCCTTTATTTATGGTCTTTTTTTATGTTTTCATTTGGTGTATATTTACATATACTCTCGTATCTTGATATATTTTATTGTTTAAAAGTAGTAAATTAGCAAAAATAGTATATAAGTTTAATACAATTTGTAAAATCAAACGATTTTGAGAAAAATCACATTAATTGACTTTTAAATACACAGTTATCTATTTCTTTTGATTTTCTACAGTATGTCAGCTAGATTTAATTTGCCTAATTTAAAGTATTTATTCATCTATAAGATTATATTTCTTTATACATCTAACATAATTTGCTAATAAATAATAATTATTTATATCATCTTCATCTAATCCTTTAAATGTAGTTATTTCATCAGCAAGTTCACTACTACCTTCCACAAAAACACAACCTGTTTCAAATTCCATACCTACAACAATAGAACAACCACTATAAACTTCTTCTTGATTTTCATATAAAGTCTTTGCTTTTCCTTCATTTTGAATTGTAAATACAATAGGTTTCAATTCTTTATTGCTCGGTATCTTTTTTGAAAAAGGTTTGTTTAACTTAATATTATTAATGACTACATTTTTAAATTCTTCCGAAGCTTCTTCTTTTAGTGTATACTTTTGTTTCAAATATTCTACTAATTCCAAAATAGACTTAGCATTTACATTTAAAGTACTTCTATATTTTTCATATACAGCTTTCCATTCTCTAACTTTTTGTTGTGATACTTCCTGTGTATCTATATTTATTTTTCCTTCTGGCATTTTTTTCATATAAAATCTCCATCCAATCTTTATGTAATCTTATTAATACATTTCATTATAAAAACATTGATTTATTAATTTTAATATTTACATCGTACTTCTAAAAACTTTACAAGTCAATGTAATTTTGCTATCTTTGGTTTATAACAGTTTAGAATTAATTTCTTTTATAATGGTAATAGATTAATATTATTTCTGGAGGTCATATTTATGTTTTTAAATAGAATTGAACTTTTCAAAGGATATTCTTTATATAAGTTATTAATTAATAAACATGACATTATGTTGTCATGTTTATTGTGCTATTATGTTTTTAAAATTCTTTTGCTTTACAATTACTTTTTATAGTATTTAAGGCTTAAAATTAAGGAGCTTAAACATATGAAGATAAATATAAAATCAACTTTAAATGAATTTATTAAAAATAATAATCTTTTTGAGGATAATGAAGTCTTATCATATCTTCCCAATATAACAATAGATACAGACTCTATAAAAACTATAATGATTAACGAAGTTGTACCAAGTAATCCTAATGATGATTTTTATAGTTTAGATGAGCATGCTGACTACTTAAAAAATACAATCCCTTTATTCCAAAATGCAGGTATAAAAGTATCTAGCATAAACGATATCTTAAATCTAGGCATATATATAACAAATGCAGTAAAATTACCTAAATCAGAATATACAATAACTCGCGACACTATTCAATCGCACATGCCTATTTTAGAAGAAGAAATTAAATTATTCAGTAATCTAAAGGTAATAATGTTAATGGGAGATGTAGCAAAAAAATCTTTTAATATGATTACTAAAAAACATACAAAAAAGAATGCAGTTCCTTCTATTTCAACATACAAACTTCGTAATAATGAACTTTATTATGACAATTTACGAATATTCCCATCATATATTATGACTGGTGGAAACTTATTGATTGAAAAATCAAAATTCGAAATGGCCTCAGAAGATATTCAAAAAATGATAGAACTTATAAAATAATAGAAAAGTGCCTCATAAAAACGCTTTGAGGCACTCTACTTTTCAAATCATAAGTTATAATTATAGTACTTTTTTTATAGTAAATTTAAATTTTTATTTAATATTATTTATCACTAACCTTTAATATTGTCCATCATTGAACAAATCAAACTTATCTATTTTTCTAAAAATATATCCTTTACTGTAACATCTGGATGGTGATACTTCTTTCTATCTGTCAAAAACGATTTTTTTATATTAATAGCCTCTTTTGGACACCAATGAAAACAGGCTAAACATCTTTCACACTCATTACTCCACTTTGGTTTTCTGTCAACTATACTTATGTTTTCTAATGGACAAACTCTTTTGCATGTTCCGCACCCATTACAATTATCTTCTGCAAAAAATTTAGTGGTGGCAATCTGCATGTTTTTACCTACTAGATGAAGTACAACACTATCTATATGTGACTTTAAATTGTTTTTTCCCTCTATATTTCCAAATTCCAAGTTATTGATACATTTTGCAACTTCAGCTACTCTATTAGTTTGACTTCTCAATCTTTCCTCTTCAACATCTGGAGGTGTTATCAAAGCATTTCCAGGCATATTAATTAAAAAACCAGCAGATAATTTTTTACCCTTTTTCTTAAGTAATTTATCTATAGTAAATAAACTGTGTCCAGCCACCCCATTGCAAGTGGCAATAGCATATATATGAGTATTACTATTAAAATTCAACTTATCTATAAAAAACTTTACTATATCAGGAACATCAGAGAAATAAACTGGAAAAACAATTATCAATATATCTTCATTTACGTCTATATGTCTTTCTTTTCTATGTATAGCTAAAGGTATTACTTCCCCATTTTCATTTAACATTTCTTTTAAAGTCTTTGAAACCACTAAAGAGTTTCCTGTTCCAGAAAAATAATAAATCTTAGAACTCATCCCTATCCCTCTTTCTATTGTTTTGTATCATCAATGAGTTAAAAAGACTTCTTAAAACATAGTTTATACTTATTTACTGAGTTTATCTAAAGCTTCAGTAAATAAAGACAGCTCCTCATCTGAAATAGTTTTAAATGTCTCTGTTGCATATATATCTGCAATTTTATTTAATGGCTCTTCTAATTCTCTGCCTACATCTGTTAAAAATATTTGAAATTTTCGTCTATCTTTAACATCTACTTTACGAACAATCAAGCCTTTATTTTTCATAACATCTAAAATTCTTGTTGTATTAGATTTATCCTTACATGATTTTTCGCACAAATCTATTTGAGAAATTCCATCTTGTTCCCATAGAAATCTTAATAAAGCATAATGATCAGTTGTTATATCATACCCATTTTGCTTAAACATCTTTTTTAAATCTTCTTTTACTTTCAATGAAGTACTTATTAACTTACTTGTAACTTCATATAATTTCTCAAAATCTCTCATAATACCTCCATCTAAATAATACCTTGCGCCTCCCATCTATCAATTATTCCTTTATATTGCTCAATATTTTTAAATGCCATTGGCTTTAAAATAATATTCATAGCAATAAAAACGTAGATTTGAGAAAACACAGGTGGATTTTTCTTTTCCTCTATACAATAAACAAATTTTTTAGATACCTTTTGTATCTTTGATTCTACTCTTTCAACTATAGGATTTTGATTAAATCCAACCTTTACAGATAAATGACCACAAACATAACCTCCTGAATCTGAAACCATTGATTTCATAAAAGAAATAGCTTTTGAACCACGAGCATTTTCATATGTTGTAACTGCTATACATGGTTTATGATACAATAATCGCTCTAACATCATATGAGCTCTATCTGTAAACACCTTAAAAAGACCAGTTACACTACTTCCATAAGTTGGACTACCAAATATAACGCCATCACTCTTAGTAATTATATCATGAATATGCTCTACTTTATCATTTTGATTAATACACTTACCTATTTTATAACAATTTAAACAACCAATGCAATATGATGGATTGACTTCACTTAGATTAAAAAAATTGATTTTGACATTTGGTTTAATTTTTTTTATATCTTTGCATAACTGAGTCAAAACCTTTGATGTTGCCCCATTTTTTCTAGGGCTTCCATTTATAACTGTAATTATCATAATTTATACCTCCATTTTAGTTGTTATATCAACAATAAGTATATCAACCATTTTTTTAACTGTCAATATAATCCTTATATTTAATTTTTTACCATACATACAGATTAATTAGTCATAGATATACAGCTTAATTAATACTATTTATGTTTAAATACATGTACTTTCTAGATGACTAAAAATGAACTATTTAAAAAAATTGACAAAGCGAACTAATGATAATATACTTTATGTATTACAAATGTAAGTATAAGGAGGTATCTTATGAAAAAACTACCACAGATTTCAGAAGCAGAATATCAAGTAATGAAAATCATTTGGAAATATGCTCCTATTAGTACGAATGAAGTGATTGAAAAGCTAGTAAAAACAAGTAAGTGGAGTCCTAAGACTATTCAGACAATGTTGTTGCGTTTGGTTAAAAAGGGAGCTTTGGCATATGAAAAAAATAGTAGAGTCTTTGTTTATACTCCAATTGTTAAAGAAGAAGAGTATGTATCTACAGAAAGTAGTTCTTTTTTAAATCGCTTTTATAATGGAACACTTAATTCTATGGTACTAAATTTTTTAGAGAATGATAAATTATCAGAAGATGATATAGAAGAATTAAGACATATTTTAGATAAAAGGAAAACTAAGGAGGATAAGTAAGTATGTATGCTCCATTTTTTATTCGATTCTTGCTTAGCACAATAACCTTATCTTTTTTAATTATTATAATTTTGCTTGCTAAAAAAATATTAAAAAAACATATTTCTGCAATGTATCAATACAATATCGGGTTTATGATACTTATAATGTTAATAATCCCATTTATTCCGCTTAAATATATTAATCATTTAAATATATTTAGCTATATATCTAGTTTTACTCAGATTGAAAATAATACAGCAAATACTTCTATTGTAAAAAACTCTTCAGACAGTATAATTAATAATTCAAATGCATTAAAAGATTTTTCAGTATCTTTGAGTCAATCTAATTTCGATAATTTAAATATTTTATTGCTAACATTATGGATAATTGGAATTACAACCATGATAATTATTACAGTTCATTGTAATTTTAAAATAGGAAATATAAAAAAATCAGTACAAATTTTAGAAGATGAAGAGATACTTTCACTTTTTAAGCACTGTAAAGAAAATATAGGTTTAGATAAGAATTTTATACTATGTAAATCATCTATTATAAATACACCTATTACATTTGGATACTTTAGGCCACATATTATATTACCAAGCGAATCTATATCTAAATTATCTTTAAAAGACATAAGATATATTTTACTTCATGAATTACAACACTCTAAAAACAAAGATATTTTAGTAAATTATCTAATGTGTTTTTTCCAAATATTATATTGGTTTAATCCTCTTATCTGGTATGCACTTAAAGAAATGAGATTAGACCGTGAGATTGCATGTGATATTTCAGTTTTAAAAAGACTTGATGAGAATAGCTACATAGAATATGGACATACCATAATAAATTTTATAGACAATCTATCAAAGCCATCTAATCTCACACTTACTTCAGATATTGGTGGTTCAAAAAAGCAAATAAAAAGACGTATATTAAAGATAACAGATTTCCAAATTGAGTCAAAAGCTTTAAAACTTAAAAGTATTTTAATTTTTACAATAATAGCTTTAATTGTATTTGGAAGTAGCCCTACACTATCCATTATGGCAGATGTCAATGAAAAATATAATATTACAAGTAATCAAACTTTATATGAAGATTTAAGTCAGTATTTCAAGGGTTTTGATGGAAGTTTTGTAATGTATGATTTAGAGTCAAATCAGTATCATATTTATAATGAAGAAAAAAGTAAAACGAGAATTTCACCAGACTCCACTTATAAAATTTATAGTGCTTTGTTGGGATTAGAAAATGGTGTGATAACAAGAGATAATTCATACATTCATTGGGATGGGAAGTATTCTACTAATGATTCTTGGAATAAAGACCATGACTTATTTTCTGCTATGGAAAACTCCGTTAACTGGTATTTTCAAGATTTAGACAAAAAAAATGGTATGAAGAAAGTACAAACTTATCTAAAAAAAATTAACTATGGAAATTGTGATGTTTCATCTGGGATATCAAACTATTGGTTAGAATCTTCTTTGAAAATCTCACCTATTGAACAGGTAAATTTACTTAAAGATTTTTATACAAATAAATTTGAATTTAAAGATGACAATATAAAAATTGTAAAAGATTCATTATTGATATCTAAAGAAGCTGGAGTATCGCTTTATGGAAAAACTGGTACTGCTAATATAAATGGAAAAGATGTAAATGGTTGGTTTATAGGCTATGTAGAAAAAAATGGAAATACTTATTTATTTGCAACAAACATTCAAAGTAAAGATTATTCTAATGGTATCACAGCAGCCAAAATAACATTATCTATTTTAAATGATAAAAAAATATATAAGACAAATTAATGCAAATATACTTTTAAAATTACAATAAAAAAATTTGATGGTTGTAATTTGTTCACATATATCTATATAAATACTCTAAATATGTGATTTTATTTATAAATAGTTTAAATATTTATGTAAGTTTTTATTTATTTACATAAAACCTAATACTTTTTCTTTAAGATTTAAAAACTTCATACAATATTCAAATTAATTCTCTATAAAATTCATATACAAGGTTTATTATATAAACATAGAAGATAGTAAAACTAGCTTAAAAACATAATATAATACCCTATACAAATAGTGGCAACTCTCCCTCACATCCTCAATTGTTGCCACTATTTTATTTTTTGAACTAATAAAAGACTTCACTATATAGTGAAGTCTCTTATTAGTTTGACTTTTATCTAAAAATAAGCCAAAAATATAATCTCTAATACATCATATTAATCTTCAAATACTGATTTTATAATAGGTATAACATAATGGCTTCCTCCACGATGTTTCACATCTTCAACCATAGCTAATGCTAAATACTGTTTGTCACTATTTTCATCAACTGTAAAAGCATTAAACCATCCAAGCTCTGTTCCAGTAGTATCATCTTTTGATGCTTTAATTTCTGCTGTACCAGTTTTTCCAGCAATAGTAACTCCTTCAGTTTTAGCACTATGGCCTGTTCCATTTGGATTTTCAATAACTTGAATTAAATCATCACGAATAATTTTCACAGACTCTTTAGAAAACACATCTTTTTTCCAGAATTCAGCCTGTGGATTTTCTTTAAATTCAAGATAAGGCCTTATCATACTTCCATCATTGACAAAAGTTGAATATATTGATGCCATATGTACTGGATTTACAAGTACTTTACCTTGACCATACCCACTATCTGCTAATTGTATTTCTGTATCAAATTTATTGTCAATACCAAATTTTGAAGAAGCTAATCCAAATTCAAATGGTATACTTTCTTCAAATCCCAGTTTTAACAATTCTTTTGATAATACATTTTCACCTATTTTTAATGCTGCTTTGGCAAAGTAAATATTATCAGAGTAAATCAATGCATTTTTCATATTTACAGTATTTCCATAATCCTTTAATGTAGTTACCTTATAACTTCCCCAACTAGAATCTTTTTGCCAACTAAGACCACTATGTCCAAAATTTTCATTAGGATTAATCTTTCCTGTTGTTATACCAATACCAGCAGTAACTGGTTTGAAAGAAGACCCAGGGCATAGTCTGGCTTTAAATCTATTATACATTGGTTTATTTTCATTTTCATTGAGTTCCTTCCATCTATCCCCTGACATACCTAGTATAAATTCATTTGGATTGTATGATGGACTACTTACAAGAGATAAAATCTCTCCTGTTTTAGGATTCATAACTACTGCGCAACCTTTATCATTTTTCAACTGGTCATATAATTTACTCTGTATCTTCGAATCAATGGTCAGTTTGACATCTTCCCCATCTTGCTTTGGAACAATTGCTAAAGTTTCTTTTTTATCTCCATATCTATCAGCTATGATAATCTCACATCCATCAATACCACGTATTCTGTCTTCCAATAAACTTTCTAAACCAATTTTACCTATTATGCTATTAACATTGTAGTTCTTTCCCTTTTTTTCTTTTAATATTTCTGCATTCACATTTTGAACATACCCAGTTAAATGACCAGCTTTTTCACCTAGTGGATATGCTCTTACCTCTGTATTAGATATTTTAACTCCTGAAATGCTAAGTAATGATTCTTGTAATGATTTATCTTTTTCTTTTACAGATCCATCTGGATTTTCTTCTATTTTTTCAATAGTTTTTATAGGTACCATTGAGTTTTCTTTTACCCAAGATGCATCTAATTTTTTTTGGATTTTCTCAACTGGTATATCTAGTAAATCAGATAGTTTTTTTAGGTCTTCTACATTATTACTCATCTTTCCAGGCACTAATCCTATAACAGATGCAAGACCTTGACCAGCAAGTACTTCACCATTTCTATCTAAAATATTTCCTCTTTTAGCTTTAAGTGTTGATACTAGAACCTTATTATCATTTTCAAGTTCTGGAAATATAACTTTTGACTGCCATCTTATTCTATAGTTTTTTTGCTTGTCTTTAGTCAACAATACTTCATTTGAAAATGAGATTTCTCCTGCTAAAGTGTTTATTTTAGAATCATAATTTATTTTTGTACCTTCATCTTCATCTTTTTTAATGCCCTTAATATCAATACTTATATTGTGTGCACTAATTCCTTCGTATATTTTTTTATTTCTAGAGATAAAATCTTCTTTTTTGTTTTCTAGTTTACTTTTCTCATCTAATAGATTGTACATTTTTTCATATTGTCTTTCATTTGCGAAAGACATATACTGTTTTAATACTTCATCTGGTTTGATTTTATTAAATCCATTCAATACAAAATTAATTGTAAGACCAATAATAACTGTAACTAAACAGATTAAAGCTCCAAGGATTAGTAATTTCTTTGTTTTTATCTTTTTTTTCATACAAACCCCCTTATTCTTCAATATATTACATATGTAAGCTTTAAATTTAAAATAAGCCCATAAATATATCAATTATATACTTTTTTATTGGTCTATTGTTTTTAAATATACTCATAAAAAATATGTATCTTAAATATTATAATTGATAGTAATTTATATATTACATATGTAAGTTTTAAAAGTCAATATTATTATTACTATCTTTAATAAATTTCTTTCTTAATTTAAAATAAATTAAGTTATCTTACACCTAACTGTTTTATACTATATAAATTTAAATTGACAAAGCGACATAAGTGTCTTATAATCAAAAGCGACACGCATGTCGCAAAGGAGGAAAATCTATGGCAACAAAGGGAATACAAACTAAACAATTTATTATTGATACTTCAATAAGGTTATTTTCTGAAAAAGGCTACAGTAATGTAACTATGAAAGATGTTTGTGAAGCATGTAATTTAAGTCGTGGTGGTCTATACAGACATTTTAATTCAACAAAAGAAATTTTTATTGATATGCTAAATTCTCATAAAGACAATGCTAAAAATTTATTAGATGAAAGTATCAAAGAAAATATATCAGCTAGGCAAATGTTAGAGTATTTTCTTAATCAACAAAAGTCAGAAATACAAAGTGAATATTCTGGACTAGATTTTGCAATCCATGAATTTGCTTTTGTAGAAAAAGACCAGCGTGATTATATGAACAAAAGATATAACTCAGCTATTACAATGCTTTCGAAGTTAATAGATTATGGACAATCTAAAAATGAATTTAAAAAATGTAATTCTACAATACTTGCAACACACATAATGTTCTTGTTTGATAGTATGAAGACATCCGCACCTGTTTTAATACTTACAGATAACGATATTGATAATCAAATAAATCTTATAAAGGATATGGTGATTTTATATGAATAAACAACAATTCCATAAAATTGACTTACAAAACTGGGAACGATATACACATTTTTATTATTTTTCAAAGATGACAAATGTAGGATTTGATTTAACTATAGAAATAGATATTACTCATTTACTTGATGAAACGAAAAAGAAAAATATCAAATTTTATCCAGCATATCTATATATAGTAACAACTTGTTTAAATCGATATAAAGAACTAAAGATTGCATATGATGAAAATGAACTAGGATATTGGGATACTTTAACTCCATTCTATGCAATTTTTCATGATGATAATAAAACTTTTTCATCAATATGGACAGAATACAATAAAGATTTTTCAATATTCTATAAGAGTTACTTAAATGATGTTGAACAATATGGAAAAAATTATGGTTTTTTAGCAAAACCTAATCCTCCAAAAAATTGCTATACTGTTTCATGTCTTCCATGGATTAGTTTTAAAAGCTTTACTGTACATAATCATGGTCTTGAAAATTATTATTTCCCTACAGTTGAATCAGGTAAGTATCATCAAAAAGATGAAAAAATACTTCTCCCTCTTTCTATAACAGTACATCATGCAGCTACTGATGGATACCATGTAAGTTGTTTTATTGATGATATACAAAAAATGTGCTTTAATACTGATACATGGCTATTCTAAAAAACATCTGTATTATAACCATGTATTATAATATTTATAATCTAGGATAAACAATCACATTGCACTGATAGGATAATGTGATTGTTTACTTATTTTAATTATAACTATTTATTTTTTCTTTAATTTTATTTAGTTCTCAATTTTATTTAAATATTTTACTCTTTTAGTGCATCCCACAGTTAACAAAATTAAAGCTACTATTATTGCTGTTAAAATATAAATATAGTTCATATTAGAAAACCATCCTTTCCCATCTTCCATGTAAGTGGAAATACTTATAAAGCATCGTATAGGACTTATGATACTCATATTTTGCAACATAGTAGGCATTTTATCAATTGGAATAAATGAACCACCAGCAAGTGATAATATAAGAGATATACCAGTAGCAAATAAATTTGCATACATCTCTTTATTAAACAAGGAAGATACAAATGTTCCAAAAGAAGTTGCCAAAGCCGATATCCATACACCCATTAAAAGTAAATTTATATAACTGATACTAATATCAATATTAAATAATTTAATAATAGTTATAGAAACTAGATATTGAAAATATGTGATTGCAAAGTTATATAGCATATTCCCTAACACATATCCTCTTATATTTTGTGGTGAATATAATATTCTTGTAAATGTACCTGAATTCTTATCTTTAATAATCATTGATGCTGTAATAGTAGATGTTATCATTAAAAATAATACAATAAAAGCAATTATTCTTTGCAAAACCCCTAATGTATTTTCTTGTAGTTTACTTATATTTATAGGTGTTGAATCTTCTTTATATGATTCTATTAAATACTCTAATATATTATTTGTACTTTTATCTTTTATAGAATAAAGTTCGAAATTACCCTTATTAAAATATATAACAGCAGAATATTTTCCAGTTATAATATCAGTTTTAACTGTTTTAAAATCTGCAGTTTCAACATCAATTCCTTGAGTACTTTTTAATGCCTTAACCATATCTGTATAAATATTCTTTTCAGATTCATTTAAAACTTGCTCATTTTTATACTCACTTAAAATACCAATATTAAAAGGTGGTTTACTTATGTAGTTTGCCATTACTCCAAGTATTACTATAATTATTGGAAATAAGAGTGTTACTAAAAATCCTGATTTTTTATTTATATTTCTTTTAAAATTATTATTAAAAATACCTATTAGGTTCACTATATAAATGCCTCCTTTTTAAAAAATTTAACTGTAAGTACTGTAATTAAAATACTTATCATTACAAATATAGATGATATATAAAAAATAGGTTGAAAATTATTATCATAAATACAAGTAACTATACTCCTATTGACCCAAGTCAATGGTGATATATTAATTGCTAATGAAACAATTGGGTTTAATGAACTAACTGGAAAAAATACTCCTCCTAAGAAACCAAAAATCACTATTGGTATATTAATGATATTACGTAGTATATCTAAGGTTTTGCATGCAAGACCTAAAAATAAACCTATAGCTGATACTACAGTTGATTCACACACTAAAAGAAAAATAATAACTAAAAAATTTCCACCAAAACTTATCTGAAAAACACTTTTTATTATCATTAAAGTTATTACATTACACAGTGAAAGTATAATTGTACAAGAAAAAAGTTTTGAAAGTACTAGTGCTGTTATAGAAATAGGAGAAATCATATAACGATATGATGTACTAGAAATTTTCTCATCTTGTGCCGCATATGAAACACTAATAATTCCCATAAGTACACAAAATGGTATTGTGACAATAGTATAATAGTTATATGATGTAAATTCTGTTCCATAAGATTTTGATGTTAAATATCCTAATAACATTATGATTATTAATGGAAAAACAATATTATAAAATAAAATAAAAAAATCTTTACTTCTTCTCTTTATTCCTAATCTAAACAATGGTAAAAAATATCTCATATATTATTCCTCCGAATCTCTCAAATTTGTACCTGTAAGATATAAAAAAATATCCTCCAAGGTCTTGAAACCAAGTTTTAAATACTTATCTTTGTATACGCTCTTATCTAAGTCTTCTAAAATTACTCCTTCATCAATTAAAATAATCCTATTACATAAAGCTTCTATTTCCTCCATATAGTGACTAGTGTAAATAATTGTTGTACCATTCTTATTAATCGTTTTAATTGCTTCCATAATTTTATTTCTCGATTGAGGGTCAATTCCAACTGTTGGCTCATCCATAATGAGAATTTTAGGACTATGTGCGATTGCACAAGCTATATTTAATCTGCGTTTCATTCCTCCAGAAAATTTTGATGGAAGTTCTTTGTGTCTACCCCAAAGTCCAACAAACTCTAAGGCCTCTTTAGTTCGAGATTTGAGTTCGTTTCCTCTAAAACCATACAATGAACAAAAGAATTTAACATTATCATATGCACTTAAATCTTCATATATTGCCAGTTCTTGTGGCACAACACCAATAGCACTTTTAAAAACATTTTGCTGATTTTTGATACTTTTACCTTTATAATATATATCGCCACTATCTGGAGATAAAATCGTAGTAAACATATTAATAGAGGTGCTTTTTCCTGCTCCATTTGGCCCAATAAAACCTAAAATGTCCCCTTCTAGTATTTTAAAACTCTCCCTTGATACAACTTCCTTATTTTTATATCTTTTAGATAACTTTTCAATCTCTAATAGTACATTTTCCATTTATAAAACCTCCTAATATTTTAACAAATATTATATATCCAATGTTGTATATATTGTTTTTTTAAAACACGAGTCTTTGACCCGTGTTATTATGAATAAACTTATTTTTTATTTTGTAATTTTAGTATTATTTTATCTATATTTTCTATAGCTTTGTCTGGATTATTAATTATTTCATCTCTGAGTTTTTGAACCTCTAATAGTTCACTTGTTGCCTCATTTGCAAATAAAAAATCTTCTTCTATATTTGAAAAATCTATAGATTTAATGACGTTCTGTGTTTCATAACCAACAGATATGTACTTATCAATATTATTTAGTATTTCCTCATGCCATAGTATTTGATAATTCAAATTATCAATTGTCATATCAAAGGCAATTCTTTCTGTTGGAAGGCTTTTTTTATCAATCTTTTTAATTTCTTTCCAGTTTTCCCAATACTTTTTCTGCTCTATCAGATGCTTTATATGCTTTTCAAGATTGGTTTGTATAGTATCTCTTGGTAATACATCTAAAATATTATACAACAAAAACTTATTTGAACCTATTGGAACTATAGGCATTTGCAGTTCTTTTTGTAGTTCTTCTCTTAGCTCCACTTTACCACTTTGTGTAATCTCATAAATCTTACGAATTCTAGCACCATTTTTTTCTTCTCTCAAAACTCTAACTAATCCATCTTTTTCTAACTTTGTCAAAGCATAGTAGATTGAACCAGATTGTATTTTGGTCCATCTATCTGCACCAGAAACTTGTAAAAATTTTTGAATTTCATATCCATGTGTTGGCTTAATATTTAAATAATATAAAATTAAAGTACGTATCAGAAAAATTCACCACCTTATACTCTATCTTGGATATTATACTATCACCAACGTTGTATATAGTCAATAGTTATTATTTTAAATAATGTATCATAAGTTATTATTTTTATTCTTTAGTACAAGGGCTTCCATGAGACATACATATCCAGTTGTATTTTAAATTTTCTAACTCATTTACAGATTTCATCATTTTTTCAGAGTCCCAGTTCCACAGATTAGGATATGGAATTATATTTCCGTTCTTATTCTTAACTAAGTCTCCTGCAAACAAAACATCTTCAAAAAGCATACAAACATGTCCTGGTGTATGTCCTGGTGTATGAATAATTTTTATATTTCCAACTTGCATATTGTCTCTATAAGGCTCTATATCTTTAATAATTCTTTTTGCAATTGTCTTTCCAATAAATTTTTTGAATCCAGGTCTATCCTTCTCTCCTATAATAAATGGGATATCTTCCATATGAGCCCACACTTTTGCTCCTGTATATTCTTTCAATAACTTAATATTAGACATATGGTCAACATCATGATGAGTCAGTAAAATATGCTTAATATCAGTTAGTTGAATCCCAAGTGTTTTTAATTCTTTAATTATACCATTCCCCATAAAAGGAAGTCCTGTATCTATCAATGTAATCTCTTCATCAAACACAATAAAACAATTTGCACCACGAGTACTATCTAACAACAAGATATTTTCTTTTATTTGCATAAATAAATCCCCCTTTTTTATATTTTACCTATATAATTAATTAGTAAAGTTATAATAAATTATAGTGCTTTACATTAATTTTATTCGCAATAGTATACCGTTGTTATATAAGTATGCCACTAGTATACTATTTTATCAATGGAATCAGTAAAAAGGAGTGTTTTATATGCCAGAATTATCAAAAAGAGATAAAGAAAAAATCCAAAGAGAAAATGAAATTGTTGTCAAAGCAGAAAAATTATTTTGTCTTAATGGATTTGATAACACCTCTATGAATGAACTAGCAAAGGAAACAGAATATACAAAACGTACTATATATAAATATTTCTCATGCAAGGAAGATTTGTTTTTTGCTGTTGTACTAAGAGGGTATAAAAGACTTTGGGATAGTGTTAAAATAGAAAGTTCAAAAGGTAAAACTGGATTTGAAAGATTAAAATTTTCATATTCTGCATTTCATAAATTCTACTGTAAAGAGCCTTCTTTACTAGCTTTAATGGGAATGATTGGACTTGTACAATCTAAAAACTCAGACTTAGAGATACCTTTTAAAGAAAAGTTTTTTTCTTTCAATAAATTTATGTTTGAAGAAATACAAGAACTATTTGAAATAGGAAAAGTTGATGGAAGTATTAGGTCAGATATTGAGATACCCACTCTTATGTATTCATCAATATTTACACTTACAGGATTTTTTAATTTATTATCTATAACAGGAAAATCGTATCTCAACAATTTTAATATAGAAGAAAAAAAATTTATTGAAACCACTCTTGGTCTTTTGATAGATTCACTTAAAGCGTAGTTTTAATTTATAAGTTTTTTGACAGGAATTTTATTTTCTGTGCAGGATAATCTAGAGGATAAAATGATAACTTTGTTGTAGAACAAGGATTTCCATTGTGTATGATTTTGTGTATCTGTATAATATCTGTATAAATAGAAATTTACGTTGGAGGGCTGTGTATGGAAGAAAAAGATAAAAGAAATAGTTATGTTACTTTATTTATGTTTATAGGTGCAGGTATTGGTATTGCTATCGGTTTTGCGATTGGTATCTCTCAAGGAAAAACTGGAATATCTATGTGTTATGGATTAGTATTTGGAATGATAGTAGGAGCTGGTCTTGGAACTATTATAGAAAAGAGCAATAGTAAAGATTAAAACAAATTCCAGTTTGGTAACTGAATATTCAATATCACACAAGCAGTTAGTTATTTATGCTGATAACCATATTTTTACACTATAATTTCTTTTAAATGAAAGGACTGAAAATAAATGGCAAAAATACTTCTTTTAGAAGATGATGATACAATTGCATTTGGGATAAAAGCTTCCCTAGAAAAGAAAAACCATGTAGTTTGTTGTTATAGTACAATCACTGAAGCTAAGAAAAAATTTGATAAAGATATCAATTTAATTCTACTTGATTTAAATTTACCTGATGGGATTGGATATGAATTTTGTAAATATGTTAAAAATATAAGAGATATTCCAGTGATATTTTTGACAGTGCGCGATGATGAAAAAGATATTGTACAAGGTTTGGATATGGGTGCAGACGACTATGTGGTTAAGCCATTCTTACTTTCAGTACTTCAATCTAGAATTAATGCTGTACTTAGACGTACTCATTCTAACACTACTAGCACTCTTACATGTGAAAATATAAGATTGAATAAAGATGAAGTCAAAGTATATTTGGACAATATTGAAATCTCTTTGACAGCAGGAGAATACAAACTACTCCTAAGTCTAATGGAGAATAAAAATAAAGCACTTACTCGTGCAAAACTCTTAGAAATGCTCTGGGATATAGATGGCAACTTTGTAAATGATAATACTCTTACTGTTACAATAAAGCGACTTAGAGAAAAACTAAAAAATCCATCCTGTATAAAAACCTTGAGAGGTATAGGATACAGAATGGAGGACAGCTAGTGAAAATAAAAAAATATATCAATAATACTGTTATTTTTATAGTATTCTGTTTAGTTATTACTATTTTGTTAAGTATAATTCTAACAACTGTAACTTCTTCTGAAGAATATAATATGATAGCTAAAACCATTGGTACATCCTATCAACTTAATCCTAAATCTACAGAACATATTTTAGAATCACTAAAAAATTCAGATTCTCATGACTTTAATGTGGGAAATGAGATTTTATTAAAACATGGTTATACTAAAAATACATTTTGGTATAAAAACTTTTTTTATTTCATGATAGTGTCCTTTATTATAGTGTCAACAATGGCTATAGTTATGTTTATAATTCAGTATAGAGAAAAAAGAAAAAATATGAATAGAATAAATATGCTTACGAGCTATTTAGAAGAAGTAAATTTAGGAAAAGAATCTGTACTTTTACGTTGTGAAGATGAGTTTTCACATCTTGAAGACGAGATATACAAAACTGTGGGAGAACTTCGTTGCTCAAAAGAATTTGCTTTAAAAGAAAGACAAACTCTTTCAGATAATCTTGCAGATATCGCACATCAACTTAAAACTCCAATTACTTCTATGTCGCTCATGGCACAGTTACTTGCAGAAAGTTGTCCCAAGGAAGAAATAGATTACCTCAACAGACTTACAAATCAAATATTAAGATTAGAAAGATTGGTGTCATCCTTACTTACTTTGTCAAAGTTAGATGCAAGTACTTTAATATTTGAAAGTAAGCTTATAGATGTCCATTCTCTTCTTACTCATGCAGTTGAACCTATAGAAGAAATTTTAAAAGAAAAAAACCAGACATTTCTTATTGAAGACTCTTCGTTTGTAGAATTTAACATTGATATTAACTGGACTTTGGAAGCTCTTTTAAATATTCTTAAAAACTGTAGTGAACATGTAGAAGATGGTGGACAGATTGTTGCTTATTATAGTAAAAATCCTCTATACATTGAAATTATTATAGAAGATAATGGTAAAGGTTTTGCTCAAGAAGACCTGCCATATATTTTTAATCGATTTTATCGTGGTAAAAATGCTAGCAAATACAGCATTGGTATAGGTCTTGCTCTATCAAAGTCTATTATCGAAAATCAAAATGGTACTATACATGCAGAAAATTGTCATCATGGTGGTGCAAAATTCATAATTAAGTTTTATACATAAAAAACTGGATTATAGGAAAACACCTATAATCCAGTTACATTATATCTTATTTATCATTTATACATTATTTATAACTTACACACAATATTATTTAAAGTTGCTTTTAAAAAATATTCAAATAAATCTTGTTTATATTGTCTCATTTTTTATAGATTCTACTATGTTTTCATTATTTAATTGTTTACATCCCATAATATACGATGCTATTACTACAATAAGTATCAATATGGTAAAACTCGTCACTATGGATATTGGTGCAAATAATAAATACTCCATAAAACTTATTTCATTTATATGGATGAAAGCATACAATATAGCTATTTGCACAGGAATACTGAGTAATAATGGTGTAAGACCAAAAAATAATCCTTCTAAGATAATCATCTTTTTCATGCCATTTGGAGACAATCCTGCAGAACGTAACATAGCAAATTCTTGTCGCCTACTTCTAAGATTCCCTGAAACAGTCGCCCATACATTTGATAAGCCAATTGCAGCTAACAATGCTGTAATAAATCCTACTATTAAATTCATAGTTATTTGTCCACTATCACTTAACTCTTCATTTTCTACAACATCATTAATCCTATAATCACCTGACCCATAATATTGGTTGCAAATAGATTCAAACTCTTTTCTTACTTTAGAAATATTATCATGATTATCTATTTTAAATAGCCCTGTTATCCTATTTGATTTTAATCTACGATTTTCATGGTAATTTTTAGACATATCTTGTACTGTAGACATTGGTACTACTTGAATTAGTGTGTATCTACCAAGCCTTTCTGCTATTTGTGGAAGTGTATCTGTAATAGCTCCTACTTTCATGTTAAAAGTATAATTTCCCTCATCTTCATCATATACTTTTTCATTCAATGTAATGTTATCTCCTACAGAAAGATTTAAATAATCTATATATACTTTATCCCTACGTGTACTACGCTCAACATCTTCCTCACGATTATATACAATTGAAATTGGATTTTTTGTATCATAATATGGTTTAGGGTCTATAGAAAGTTGTTTGCAATATTTTGCAAAACTCTCATCATCAAGTCCAATCATAGTTGAAGTGATACGAAACTTACCATCACGTTCTATAGGAGAATATTTTTTAGCTGAGACTATATTTTTAAATCCTCCACTCTTTGCAAGCTCTTTTGAAGCATCTTTTTCAGTTAACCAAGTTGCTGCAGACATTTTTAGATAATATAATGAACTCTCTACACCTTGTGTATTGTTTAATTGCTCTAAAAACTGTTTTTCTGTAGGTTCACTATTTTCCAAATACAATGATATATCCCTTTGACTCGCATAAATATCACTACCATAAACACTCTCTGCACCTTTTTGACATGCAATTATATTTAGAAAGCTTGTCAATAATAAAAAAGAAAGTGTTAAAGATATTGTTGCAGTACGATAAGATTTTTTACGGGCACGAAGCGCATTTACTGCAAGTTCTCCTTCTATACCAAATAACCTTGTTAATGAGTATTTATTGGAACTTTTAATTTTAACACTATCACCTTGTCTGATTGCTTCTATAGGTGCTAGTTTTGATACTCTACGTGCTGGTATCAGTGCGGAAACCCATACTGTTATTATTGTAAGTAAAACAGCTGGTAAGAAAGCAGGAATACCATAAGTAAAGATTACCTGTTGATTATCAATATTAATATTTACTGAATTAATATAACTTACAAGGCCATTACACAATGCCCACCCTAAAAATAAGCCTATAGGTAAAGGAATAATTGTCAATAAAAAACCTTCAAAAACTACAGACTTTTTAATCTGCTTTGGAGATGCTCCAATACTAGCTAGTATGCCCAATTGAGTAAGTCTAGCATTTGCTGATAATGCAAAAGCATTATAAATCACCATTACAAATACAGCCACTGTAAAGATTGCTATTGTTAAATACATAAGAGGTGTTGAAAATTTTTCTATACTGTTCATAGATGCTTTCTGTTCTGGAGAAAAGACTAACTTTTTTAAAAGATAATTACTATTATACTTAAGATTGTATTTTCCATATTCATTCATTTTCCATCCTAATGATTTAGCAAGCTTTGGAAGCTCTTTATATGTACCTCTAATATTTTTAAATCGCAAATATACAGTAATATTATCACTAGGCTTTATACTTGATCTATCAAGATAACCAAGAGCTGTATATGCAGGTACAACTGATGAAGTAGTAACATCTATTTTCCCTACTATTGTCAACACAGTTTCTGAAATCTTTCTAAAACTTTCACCTTTTGCTGTTGGTGCTGTAGGTACAATATAATTTTCATTTAAAACCCTATCTCCTATTGGGATAGTAATCTTATCACCAACTTTTACATTTGGATTACTTTCAAAATATTGTTTTGAGAGTGCAATTTCATTAGCATTATTTGGTCGACGCCCCTCTAGTATAGTGTCTTTTTCTGGCATAGAATTCCAATATTCTGATGTGGCATTTCTATAAATTATGTAATCCCTTTTATCATCATTAATTTTACCTACATACCATGGTCCTTTAATCATCACATCATCAACTGAAGAGAAATTTTCAATTAATGATAAGTCACTTCCATGAGTTTCATCAAATAATTCTCCATGCCAATTACCTTCTTTCTCAACTGAAAGTCTTATAAAATCACTCCACATTGTATATAATAATCCACATAAAGAAGACATCATAGTTGTAGTAAGTAATATAGCCAACATTATAGCTATACTACTACGCTTATTACGACGTACAAAATCTAAGGTGTATTCTTGAAGAATATTCATTTCTTCACCACCTTTTCAGAAACTATCATACCATCTTCCATAGTTATAATGCGATTTGCTTCTAATGCTATTTTTTCATCATGAGTAATAAGAAGTATTGTTTGATTAAATCGTTTATTTGATAAGTTTAGTAAATCTACAATTTCTTCAGAATTTTTTCTATCAAGATTACCTGTTGGTTCATCTGCTAATAAAATAGCTGGTCTATATATTAAACTTCTAGCTATAGCTACTCTTTGCTGTTGCCCACCTGAAAGTTGACCTGGAAGATGTTTTAGCCTATCAGTTAATCCCAAGGTAGATACAATTTCCGAAAACCTATCTTCATCCACTTTCCTCTTATCAAGTAACATTGGTAATAATATATTTTTTCTAACATCAAGAGTAGGTATAAGATTATAAAATTGATATATAAGCCCTACTTTTCTGCGTCGAAAAATTGCCAATGCTTCTTCTTTTAAGCTTGCTATCTCAGTATCTTCAATATAAATTTTTCCAGATGTAGGTCTATCTACTCCTCCAAGCATATGGAGTAATGTAGATTTTCCAGAACCAGAGGCTCCTACTATGGATACAAAATCACCTTTTTGAACTGATAAATTCAAATTATTAAGAGCCGTCACCATAGTTTGATTTGAGCCATATGTCTTTGTTAAATTTTCACATTTTAGTATTTCCATATATAATCATCTCCTTTATAGTTAAAGTTTAGCAATCCAAAATGACATTATAGTGACACTTCAAACTAAATGTTGACTCTCTCTCAAAATACTTTTTTCAATTAAATATGATACTTTACATAAACACCTTATAAATTTTAACCAATATAAGATTATTTTTTATTAAAATTTTGCTCATATCCTTTTACATATACTTAAAATAATATAAATAAAATAAAAACTATGCAATATATTTATCAATTCATTGCATAGTTCCTTAAATCTACCTAATATTTTAGTATAAAGTTATGTCTATTATATAGTATTGTAATATTTCTTAATTATATCAATTGCAATCTCTTTTACTTTTGGTCCTCCGATTTTTTTATTATAATCATCTGATTTAATAGCAAAGTAATATTTATCATCTTCATTTTCTACCATCCCAACAAACCATGCATCAACACATTGCTTCTTTTCATCAAATCCTGTTCCAGTTTTACCATATACATTTATTTTCTTATCATTTGTATCTATTTTCATAATCTCCTTCAAGAGATTAATATTCTCTTTTTTAAAACTTGTATCACCCTCAAAAATTTTAGTTAATACTTGTGTTTGCTCTTTGGGAGAGATTTTTAATGAAGATTCTAACCAGAACCCATTTAAATCTTTACTTCCATTTTTTAAATTTCCTTCCCACTCACTAATGTCACAATTCCCATATTTTAGATTATCTAGTGTATTTTGAACAAATTTAGCATCAACTTGATTCATCAGTTTTCTATGATACCAAACACAAGATACTTTAAATGCTTCTTCCAAATTAAGATTTCTATTCCAATCTTCAATCTCATAAATTGTGCCATTATACCCCATAACTGATTCTTTTGAATTTACTATTCCTTTTTCTAAACCAATTAATGTTGAAATTATTTTAAAAGTAGAACAAGGTGAAGCCCTTGTTTCAATTAACTCTTTATTGTATATATTATATTCTTTATTTTTACTACTATAAAAAACAGCCCCTCCACTAACATCTTTAAAACAATTACTATAATCAACTACATTAACTTTATCTTTTTTCTGTTGTGTACTATCTTTACTATCCAATTCATTTGATTTAAAATTTGTATTGTTACTCTTAATATCTTGTTCTTTACTCTTTTGATTACTTTCCATTGAATGTTTTGCTATAAATGCAATGATTAATAGAATAATTATTAAAATAAAACTTGTCTTTCTTTTCATATCTTACTCCTTCCCTATATATGTATATTTATAATCCTCCTTTAAAATAATAGACATCATCTGCCATATACTCTAAACGTGGAGCTTGAATGTGTTTATTTGTAAAATCTAACTCTGGCTTATTTCCTTTTAAATCTTTAAAGAATACAATCCCATCAACAGATTGTAATTCAGCTCCAAAGAAAAAACAAACTGATTTTTTATTACCAACTATCTTAGTTACATCTACATTTCTATTTAACTTATTTATTTTATTTACTACTTCTTCGGAAAAAATATTTTCTAACTCCTTTTTGCCAAGTTTAATATTTAGATTATATTCAGAATTTAACTTTTTTTCATCACATGCTTTTAAGACTGCTTGTGCAACCTCTATATAATCCTTTTTGTAAAGTTGGAATCTAAAACTTTCACTTGGTCTAGGAAGAAATATAGTAGATATACTTATAAAAGTACAAACTATACATCCGATTACTTTTCTTTTATTTAAATCTTTTCTAAGATGTAGCTTAATAATATGTACACAAATCCATATGAAAGCAATCAACATTAATGGTATTGCAAATAATCCTATGAATAGTAAAATCACTCCTCCTCTCAATATAATATTTCCACAAAGAAATAAGAAGTCACTTACAAGAAATAAAGCTACAGGAATAATTATTCCTTTTATATTTTCTTTACCTAATATAATTATGTTGATTAAAGCTATTATAAAAACAGCTATTATAACTATCAGTAACATTGTTCTCTCCTTTCAAGTAGTAAAATTATGTCTGAGTATACACCTAAAACTTACCATTGTAATATTTAAAATATTACAATAGTAAGTTTTAAAAGTCAAGTTATTTAAATCTTTTAAACTAGCTTATTTTTACTAAATTCTAAATAAGTTTTATAATAGGAGTTTTGTTTTTATATGTAGCATACTAATTAATACTGTTTACACTGTAAGTAAATTTAAAAATAATATCTGTAATATAGCAGAATATATCATGAAAATAAATTTTAACCTTATTATAATATAACTACATAATATAATTATGCTACTAAAATATATAAAGAAAGGGCTTAGTATTTATGTCAGATATCATAATAAAGGGACTTACACATAATAATTTAAAAAACATCTCACTTAAACTTCCAAAATACAAAATCATTGTCTTTACTGGAGTTTCTGGCTCTGGAAAATCAAGTATTGTATTTGACACAATTGCGGCAGAATCACAAAGACAAATGAATGAAACATATTCAGCATTTATTAGAGGTCGACTTCCAAAATACAAAAAACCTCATGTAGAACTGATTGATAATTTAACTGCTTCTGTAATCGTGGACCAGTCTCCTCTTGGTGGCAATGCACGTTCTACAGTAGGAACTATAAGCGATTTGTATTCTTCACTAAGATTATTATTTTCTAGAATTGGCAAACCATATATAGGAACAACATCATATTTTTCGTTTAATGACCCAAATGGTATGTGTAAAAACTGTTCTGGAATTGGTAGAGTCAAAGCGATTAATATTGAGTCTATTCTAAATCCTGAAAATTCATGGAATGCAGGTTGTGTAAATGACTCTCTATTTAAACCTAATTCATGGTATTGGAAACAGTATGCTGAATCTGGACTATTTGATTTAGATAAACCTCTGAAGGATTATTCTATGGAGGAATATAATTTATTGCTATATGGCTCAAAAGATGGAAAAAGCAAACCTGAAAATTCAAAAGTTGAAGGTATTTTTAATAAATACAATCAAACATATCTAAATCGAGATATTAGCAATATGAGCAAACACACCAAAGAAAAGTCAGAAAGACTTATAACTGATGAGGAATGTCCTGAATGTCATGGAAAAAGATTAAATAAAGATGCTCTTAACTGCACTATTTTAGGGTATTCTATAGCAGATATGAGTAATATGGAATTTACTGAACTTTACAATTTACTCTCTCAAATAAATGATGATAGAGTTGAAACTGTTGTAGATACTCTTACTGATGGCTTGAAAAGAATGATTGATATTGGACTTCCTTATTTACATCTAAATAGAGAATCAACTTCTCTATCTGGAGGAGAAGCTCAGAGATTAAAACTTGTACGCTATATGGGAAGTAGCCTCACAGGTCTAACCTATATTTTTGATGAACCCAGCACTGGAATGCACCCAAGAGATGTACATCGTATGAATCAATTATTAAAAAGACTTAGAGACAGAGGAAATACAGTTCTGGTGGTAGAACATGATAAAGATGTCATATCTATAGCAGATGAGATTATAGATATTGGTCCAAATGCTGGTAAACATGGGGGAAATATTATATTTCAAGGTACCTATAATGAATTACTTCTAGCAAATACACTTACTTCAAAAGCTATGAATTTGTCATTATCTCTAAAATCTAATACTCGTAAACCAAAAA
This sequence comes from Clostridioides sp. ES-S-0001-03, assembly GCF_020676075.1. Classification (NCBI taxonomy): domain Bacteria; kingdom Bacillati; phylum Bacillota; class Clostridia; order Peptostreptococcales; family Peptostreptococcaceae; genus Clostridioides; species Clostridioides sp. ES-S-0001-03. The sequence goes on from NZ_JACVWJ010000008.1 coordinate 46,004, forward strand.
ACTTTCTTCCCATTAGAGGAGCTTGTTTGTATAATCTAAAAAATGTTGATATAGATATACCGGTTGGAATCATGACAGTTGTTACTGGAGTTGCTGGTTCTGGAAAAAGTACTTTGATTTCTAGTATTTTTGCAAAAAAATATGAAAAAGATGTTATTAAAATTGACCAAAACCCTATCACGACTACAAATCGCTCTATGCCAGCTACATTTCTTGGTTTTTTTGATGAAATAAGAAAACTTTTTGCTAAAGAAAATAATGTTGGTGAAAGTTTATTCAGCTTTAATTCTAAAGGGGCTTGTCCTATTTGTAATGGAAAAGGAGTACTTGTTACAGAACTGGTATTTATGGACCCTGTTATTAATATATGTGAAGCTTGTAGAGGTACTCGATATAATGAAGAAGTCCTGTCAAAATTGTATAAGGGTAAAAATATAGTTGAAGTTCTTTCCATGACAGTAGATGAATCACTTGAATTCTTTACGGAAAAGAAACTTTGTAAAATATTACAAACTATGAAAGATGTTGGATTATCTTATATGACTTTAGGTCAGCCACTTAGTACACTATCTGGCGGAGAATGTCAAAGAATTAAACTAGCAAAAAATCTTAATAAAAGAGGTACTATATATATTCTAGATGAACCAACTACTGGTCTTCATATGTCTGACATTGACAAGCTTATGTTGATTTTTGAAAGAATAGTAGACATAGGTAATACAATTATTATCATTGAACATAATTTAGATGTTTTAAAGCAAGCAGATTGGGTGATAGATATTGGACCTGATGGTGGTAAAAATGGTGGTCAGGTAGTATTTGAAGGTACTCCATCAGAAATGTTAAAAAAAGGTAATACTATAACATCAGACTTTCTTAGAAAATCAATAAAAAAATAAGAACAATGGTGTAAATAAAACTACAGAAAAAATGCTTTTTATTTTAAAAAATATCTATTAAAGTATGGAATAAAAATACACATAATTATATATTTTATTTATGGCTTGTACAGTTCTAATTACCTCAAATAGTACTTCTGATATTTTGTTAATTCTATAGAAGACACTTTAATCTATAGAATTAACAAAATGATTAACAAAATCTCAGTATTTCCCCTATCAGAAATCAACAAGGGAAAAATCGTTTTATCCAGTGCTGGCGTAGTTTAAAGTGCCTCCTCCTTGATATAGTAGCGGATACATTGCTTTAATTAGTGCTAAGCTTCATGTTCCGACTTACTTTACCACACAATCATTTGTCTTCACGTCGTTTTCGGTTCCTATTCCCACTTCGTTCTACCTGATACCAGCCGCAGTTTTATTAACAGCTATGTTGCCTGCGATTGACTGGACCACATCCACAATATTAAAATGACACATTCGTCATTTTAACATTGACATGACATAGAAAAGAGAGTATAGTATATCATATAATAATGACGATAAAGTCATTTTAAGGGAGGTTTATGTAATGCCAAAAGTAAATGAACAGTATTTGGAGGAAAAACGGGATCAGATACTGGATGCTGCATTTGATGTTTGCATGTCCAAGCCAGTATATACAGTTAAAATGAAAGATATTATTGAGAAAACAGGCTTTAGTCACGGGCTTGTATATCGTTATTTTACTAATTTGGAGGATATCCTATTTGCCCTCATTAACAGAGACACATCAATTATTGACGTGTCTGCTAAAGTTGATGAAATACTGCACTCAGGACATTCTCCAGAAGATGTTGTAAAGCAGCTGTTTTCGCTATATTTTGATGCGATTATGATTGGCATCACTGGGTACGGTAAGATTTTAAATGAAATGCTTTCTACGCTTGCCAGCGACCAGCAATATTATCAGAGGTTTCGGGCAAATGTAAAGGTTGCATCCCATAGCGATTATTTACAAACGCAAGCATATCAATATATTGAAGAGCAAATACAAAAAGGCTATTTCTCTCCTAAACAGACGTTAGATGAAATATATTCTTTCATTACAGTATGTCTCAGCGGAATCGAAAGAGACTTGATTCTAACAAGGTGCTACCCTGCTATGCAATATATTCAGTTGAATACGGATGGATTACTGTTCAGCCTGTGTACATCTGTCCTTTTCATGTTGGGAAGCAGTAACCAGTCAGTCTGAAAATAAGGACAACAAGAATGAGTCCATAGTTTATTTACAATGAGGAGGTTATGCTGATGTGGAATTATTATGAGAAAAAACCAATACTACAATACTTATTGCTTGTATTTTTAATTGCATGGAGTGCTACAACAATCGTCATAATAGGCGAACGGCTTGAATGGTTTGCAGAACCGATTGGAACTGTCGTATACTACTTACTAGTTGGTTTCTCAATTGGATTTGCTCCAGCTTATGCTGTTACGATTCTTCTTAAAAAAAGCGGACAGATTCACGGGATTAAAGAACTTTGTGAACGTATCGTCAGAACCAATCATATATCCAGCTCTCGCGCCCTGATTGTTGCTATTTTCTTTGCCAGCCAGATTGTGATCAATATCCTTTGCAATCGATATCTAGGAAAGCCTTGGTATACGATACTCCTTATGTTTCCATTCATGATTATAGGCGGCGGATTGGAAGAGCTTGGCTGGCGCGGTTTTTTGCAGCCAGCATTAGAGCAAAAACTCCCTTTTTTTGCTGCATGTCTTCTCACAGGCGTGATATGGGCCATTTGGCATCTTCCGCTCTGGTTGCTACAGAACGCAAACCAATCCTCCATGAACTTCATCTCGTTTTTGTGTTGGTGTATCGCGATGTCTTTTATGTTGGCAGTCTTATACAGGCTGACTGGAAGTGTCATGATCTGTGTGTGTTTTCATGCGTGGTGCAATGCGATTGGTGGTCTATTCACAATGGACCTTCTTATCCAGCCAATACAAGCAAAATCAATTGTGCTGCTGGGTCTCCAAGTTATTTTAGCTATGATTGCTTACATACAGATGAATTTGTCTTGGAAGTAACTCAGAAGATACAATGCTTCATATCGAAACGCAAGTTTGCTGAGCTGTAAGGAGTTCATATGGCTAAAGAAAATGCAAATATACCTGACAAAACCGTTTATTTGCTTTCTAAGACAGGTTATATTGAGTTGAAAGGTACACTTGTATCATTTATTCAAATTTTTAATTATAACCTTGTTCCTTTTATGATTGCTATTTTTTTTATTAAATTCTTAGATAGAAAAGAAGCAGTTGATATTCTTACAAAACGATTAGAATATCTTGAAAAAAGCAATATAGGTACTTCAAATCAAATAGAAATTTTGAAATCCCAAGACTTGCCTACATATATTATTTGCAACGTCAAGCACAGTGCACAAATTATTCAAACAGATATAATATCAACGAAAAAACTTATTAACACGATAAAATAAATTGATGAAACTGGAGAAGCGTAAATGCTACCCCAGTTTCTTTCAAATAATGGCGACACGGGTTCCTGCCTTGATAAACTTCTGGTAAGGGCATATACGCCCTTAGCCAGCCATATCCTCGGATTGGAGGACTACCTTCTTGGCTACCCTTGCGGTAACGCTCATGCACAACAAGAATTTTTTCAACAAACTCATTAAGCATAGTTGCTGTCATGGTGTCAAAGTTTTTGTATTTGTCAATGAGGTCAATAAGCTCCCCCATTAAGAGCACAAGCGGAAAAGCACATGAAATAAGATTTTCAAGTAATTGAGTGGCAAGGTGTGATACCTCATAATAAGTTAGAAAAATCAATCTTTACAATGTAAACTATATATCTCAATTAAGTTCTATCAACTGTGTTAAATTTCCAGTGTATGTAAGCTTAAGTTTATGCATAGCCCGTGTACAGGCAATATATAATAAACTACGGTCGTAATCATTGTAATATGTTTTATTATTTACTGAAGGAATAACAACTTCATCAAACTCTAGCCCCTTTGACATTTTAATAGAAGTAATTGATACACCTTTTATAAAACTAGAACTTTCAGGAGATATTAAATTAACATCATATTCTTGCTTAATAACATCATATATTGCTTTAGCCTCGCTGTTGGTTTTTAGTATAATACCAAGGGTAGCATTGTTGCTTTCCTCAAACTGCTCAATCTCCATTTTTATCTTCTCTATCTCATCTGATTCGTTACTGCATTTAATCACAACAGGCTCCTCACCATGTCTTTCAATAGCCTCCAGCGAAGTTATATTTTGAATTTTCTTGGCAAAATTAATAATCTCAAAAGTAGAACGATAACTCTTGTTTAACATTACTAACTCTCCACCATCATAAATCTGTACCATATCATCTAATGTATGTAAATGATTAGGGTTGATTAGTTGTCCAAAATCTCCAAGAATAGTTTTTTTACATTTGAAAAGCAAGTTTATTACAGCATATTGAATAGGAGTGTAATCCTGCATCTCATCAATAACAATGTGTCTTATCACTTTGTCTTCTTGTAATCCCTCATATGCAGCATGAAGATATATAAATGGATACACATCTGCCCACTCAAGAGTATTCTTTGATGGCATTACAAACATATCTTGAATATTCATCTGTTTGAAGAAGTCCTTATACACTGTTAGAGTATTTTTTATTGTTAGCATTCTATTTAAACTTTTCAGTATATTTTTTACTTTTGGTAAGTCATCTTCCATAATATTATCTGATTCAAATCTATAATGAATATCTTCTGCTACCATCTCCAGTCTTCGCTTAACTGGATATTTATTATATGCATCAAATCTTTTTAGTATCCAGTCACTTTTAGCTATAAAACCTCCAAAAGTGTAATCTTTAGGAATAAAGACCATATTTGGCATTTGCTTTATATATTTATCCATAAGCTTTAAAAAATCAAGTGTAGACTTGAAACGCACTCTTTTTTCCCATTGTACATCATTTACTTCCAGAGAATCTTTTTCTCCCTCAAAATCAATAATCCTCTCTAATTGAACTTCTGCTATATCTTCAAAACTTAATTCACATAGAGGCTCTTCTCCTAGTTCAGGAAGTACATTAGAAATATAGTCACCAAAGACTTTATTAGGTGATAGAATAATTACATTATTTGCTGATATCTTATCTTTAAATCGATAAAGAAGAAAAGCAATTCGATGTAAGGCTATAGATGTTTTTCCAGAACCAGCTACTCCTTGAATAATGAGGGTGTCAGCCTTGTCATTTCTAATAATTTGATTCTGCTCTTTTTGTATTGTTGAAATAATGGATTTCATCTTTTCATCTGAAGTATTACTAAGTTCCTGTTGAAGAATATCATCTTGTATATTCATAGAACTTTCAAGTACATACTCCAGTATTCCATTTTTAATTTTAAACTGTCGTTTACGTGTTATTTCTCCATCTATCCATCCAAGTGGTGCATTATACCCTGCTGGTCCTATCTCACAATCATAAAACATACTGGCCATTGGAGAACGCCAATCTAGTATTAGAAGTTCATTTTCATAATCAAATGCAAATCGACCAATATAATACTTTGAATCATAACCTTCATCTTTTAGTTGAAAATCTATCCTAGCAAAATATGGCGAATCTTTCATTTTAGCAATCTTGTCTCGAACTTTTACCATAAAAGCCCCATAACTATCTATTTGCTTTAGTGCCAGTTCATTTTGGAACATTTCATGTGGGTCTATCTCTCCACGATTTTTTACCATATATAATTTAGCATCCATGTAATCTTTATCTAGTTTATCAACTGAATTTTCTGCATTCTCCAAAGCATTATCCAGCTTATTATTTATATCTATAAGATATGCAATCTCATCTGGAAAAGATGTTGCTAACTCCATCTCTTGTCCAGATATATTATGTTTAGGATTGGATGTAATAGAATTACAACTTTCTAATTGCTGATTTTTAGACATTTGAATCCTCCTTGCCAATTAAGTATTATCTTAAATCATTATACTGAATTGAATTTTATATTTTTTAATCATTCTTGCTCTTTGATTCAAATTTAGTTTTTGTTTTAAATTTCAGCCTCAAAATTTATATTTCTTTTTAAATAAAAAATACATTTTCTTATATTTATAATCAAAGTTATGAGAAACATGGACAGCAAAATAAATACACCTAAAAATGTAAAATTATTTTTTAATACAATAGATTATTAGTACTATTCAGTGTCTTTTTCATTTTCAGAAGACAGAATAAATTTTTGAGTAGGATACCCAAATTCAGTCAATAATTCAGCTTCTGCAAAACCTAACTTCTTTATCATATTCCGATGTCCTGTATCAGCTTTATCTCCTTCTCTAAAAGTTGTGATTGAGATAGATTTATCTATCAAAAAATTCTCAATAACCTTTTTTAGAAACACCTGTGCAATATCTGAATTACGATATTGAGGGTGTATTCCAAAAAAGTCAATGCTCCCAGTTTCTTTATTAAATACCATATTTGCAATAGCAATGTTATTAAATTTTAATATCAAGGCTCTTTCTTCCAAAATATATTGTTTTAATTGAGAGATATATTCTTCCTCCTGTAAATTTGGGAATCCATCTATGACTAATCTCACTAAACTCATCCATGATGGTATATCAGATATTTTAGCAAGTGTAATATCTTTTTCTAATTCCGATATATCTTTTGAAAATAGATTTTCTTTTTTCAAAACAAATCTTAGCTGCAAAGGATAAAATTCTTGTTCTTTTCGATATTTATTTGGAGATTTTTTATACATATCTTTAAATACAGAAGTAAATGCTTGTTGACTTTCATAGCCAGCTATCAATGCAATTTCAATAATTGTTTTTTTAGAAAATACTAATAGTTTTGCTGCCTCTGTGAGTTTTCTTCGTTTTATATAATCATGCATTGTCAACCCAACAGAAGTTGTAAAAGTTCTATGTAGATGATATTTTGAATAATGAACAGCATTAGCAACTATATCTAAATCCAGCTTTTCTGATAAATGCTCCTCTATATAATCAATAGCAGTTATAACATTATTTACTTTATAAAACATTGCAGCTCTCCTCCTTTTATCCATGAGACATTATATCAATTACTTCTTAGTCATATTTAATAAATCTTGCTATTTTTTATAATGTGAAAATTATTTTTTATATGTTTATCTCATCTTGTAACCTATTTTTCAATTTTCTTACATATTTCTAACTTAATAATATACATTTTTTCATATAATATAATCATTAAAAAAGAAAAATAGAGTATTTCATTTGAGATTCTTAATATTCTCTTGAAATACTCTTCTTTATATAAATATTTCTTTATTTTTAAATATACACTTAATTTATTTAACTCTAAATAAACTTTTAACTTTAAGATTTACTATCTTCTCTTCTATTATTTAATTAAAGACTCCAATCCTTTAATTTTCAATAGTTTTTCGTTTAATAAATCTAAAAATTTATCTATTATTTCCTGTTTATTAGATTCTTTAACTAAATAATAAATAAACCTATCTGGTGGAGCATCTTTTATGTAATGTATCTCGATATTAGATATTTCTTTAAGGTGATATGCTACTGATACTGGCACAATGGCCCATACATTTTCTTGTCTCATAAAATACTCTAAAAGAGACATTTGGTCTAAAAATACTTTAGGTTGAAGAGTTGAACGAAACCAAAAATTATGCCACAAATCATATTCAGGATTCCATGGAAGTCTTATTTCATCGGCAACATCTAAAACAGATGGATGCAATTCTCCATTGTATTTTGAGCCATAACTTGTTACCAGTAACATGGCTTCTTTAAATATTGGTATTGTTTCTATGTCATTAAAAAACATATCATCTGAAATAAGAGCTATATCAACTTCCCCCTTGGAAACATAATCATATGCTTCATAAGAATGATAGTTATAAAAATTTACATTATACTCTGGATATGTATTCATAAAACAGGAAAATACATCTGGAAGTATGTATGAGCTAACACTTCCTATAGAGGATATATTTATAATTTTACTTCTATCAATCTTAGTTATATACTTAGCTTCTTGTAAGAGAGTTTTATATTTTTCCGCAATTGGAACAAATGCCTTCCCTTCTTCTGTCAACTCTGATATTCGTACTCCCTTTTTTCGATTAATTAATTTGTATCCCAATTCAGCTTCTAATGCATATATGCGTCTACTTAAAGCTGGCTGAGTAACATATAAACTTTCAGCAGCAGCAGAAATGCTTCCCAGCTTTATAATAGTCAAAAAGCTTGTATCTCAAGTTCTGTCATAATCTTACCCCAATTCATAATATAAACATTTATTTATATTATATGGATAAAAACAGCATTTTACAATTATTTAATATGACTGTAAACTAATTGTATCTTAAAATTTAACGAGGTGCCATTATGAAATATACAACTAACTTAACAGAAGGTTACATAAAGAAAGAGTTGGTCATACTCATGTTCCCATTACTTTTAGGAAATATACTCCAACAACTTTACAATACTATTGATGCTATTATAGTTGGTAGGTTTGTAAGTCAAACTGCTTTTGCTGCTGTAGGTGTAGCTGGAACTATTATGAACCTTTTTATATTTGTACTAAGTGGAAGTTGTACAGGTATATCAATTATATTTGCACATTTTTATGGAGCTAGTGATTTATCTTCATTTAGAAAAGAATCTTTTCTAGCAACTATCTTTGGCATTACATTAACTTTAGGATTAAGTATATGTTCAATATTTATGCTTTCTCCATTACTAAATCTAATTCATACACCACAAGAAGTTTCAAATATCGCGATACCATACCTAAATATTATTTTTTGTGGACTTATCGCAACATATTTTTATAATTTATTATCAGCAGCCTTGAGAGCTGTTGGGAATACTAAAGCTACCCTAATTATCTTAATGCTTTCAATGATAATAAATACTGTTTTGGATATAGTTTTTGTTGCAGTATGTGATTTTGGAATCCAAGGAGCAGCTTCTGCAACTGTGCTTTCACAGACTCTTGCATCAATTCTTTGTTTTATTTATATAAGAAAAAACATTTCATTTCTTTTGTTTAGAAAGGAAGATATGAAGTTTGAATGGAAATTATTAAGATTAACTCTATCCTATAGTCTAATTTCAGCTCTTCATCAATCCAGTTTATATATTGGAAAATTACTAGTACAGGGAGCTGTAAATCTAATGGGAGCAGACATGATTACAGCATACACTGCTACAACAAAAATTGAAGGCTTTGCTAATTCTTTTGGTGATAGTGGTGCTGAGGCTATCTCTATATTTGTCGCACAAAATCTTGGAAATGAAAATAGAAAAAGAGCAAAGCAAGGATTTTATACAGGATTGATTATCCTATTGTGTCTAGGAATTGGGCTATCTTTGATAATGTATTTTTCTGCTAAGGCTGGTATTAAATTTATGATGAATAATGCCAATGATAGAATTATGGTAAATGGCATAGAGTACATGAAAACTATCGCTATTTTCTATGTTTTATGTTTTATAGGAAGTGCATTTGTTGGATGGTATAGAGGAAGTGGAAAAGTAAATATTCCTGTAATTGGAACCGTCTTACATATATCAATTCGTGTTATTATTTCTTATTTGTTTATTCAACAATTTGCTTTAAAGACAATTGCATTTGCTACTGGCATAGGATGGGTTTCTGTTGTGACATTTCAGTATATTATTTTTTGTAGGTCAAAAAAATAGAAAGGTGAACTCTATCCAAAGTTCACCTTTTATGTAAATAACTTTTTTTATTTTGATACATATTAATCTAATTTATAATATATCAGAGTTAAGATTAACAAATTAAACTTTTGAGTATATAATATATTACCCTAAGCTATTTATTAATAACTCTATTTTAAAGTTAATCCTGTGTTTGAGTTAATCCCATATTTTGAGCTAATTTTATTTTGTATGCTGAACATACTCTATAATTGTGCCATCTGGATGTTTTACTGTCATATTATATCCTGTAGGAACTTTTTTCTTATCTCTTATTACTACTGCTCCACTTTGTAGCAGATGACTTCTCCATTCATCCACAGAATCAACCATAAAAGTAGCTTTCGTTTCTATAAATGGCTTAAGAGCAGTATCAGAACCAGATAACAGCAAAACATTTCCTACTTGAGCCAACTCTAACCCCACTTCTTTATAAGAAAAACGTAAAGAACATTTATCTTTTAAAAGATTTTCATAAAAAGGAATTGCATTTTCTATATCCTTAATATAAAAACGTGTTAATACATCATATATCTTCATATTATTTACTCCTTTATTTATCTGTCTTGTTTCTTCTCGATTATATCATTTTGCAAATATTATGATAATATCTCAATCATTAAACCACAACTATAATAATTACCCTAACAAGTCCTTATTATCACATAACAGGTAGTAACTTTCAATAAAAACGTCTATTAGTCACTCATTAAGTAACAATTCAATCTGTCATATCATAAACAATCCATATAAAAAACAAGTTAACTACCATTCATAGTAAAATGGTAGTTAACTTGTTTTTTATTACAGCTAAACCTATGTATCCACAGAATTTCTATTCTGTTTTGTTATTTATAGAATAGGTAACATCATTTTAGTGAGATACTCACTTTCAGGACGATTTAAATCATTCAAGTACTGATAATAGATATCTCCATGAAGTTCATATCCACTATCCTTAGCCCACAAAAATAATTCTTCAAGTGTAGGGTCTTGCAGTTCATATGGTCCTAAATCAATTGCAGTTATTATTTTCTGTGTTGGAACAATCTTTTGCAAAATTTCATTTTCTGTATCCATATTATTAAATACAGAATGATTAGCTACAGGAAAACCTACTTCAACATCTAATTTTTCTAAGTCCATGTTATGAAAGCATACAATTGGTGCTCCTGCAGACAATATTCCCTTTTCTTCCAGATAGTTGGAAATTTTTCGAAAACTTTGCTGTGAAAACTCTGAAAATTCTACCATAAAGTCAATAGTTTTTCGTATTGCTAAAATGCAATACGAAGGCTGTTCAGACATCGTTATATTAGATATTCTAGCCATTTCATATCCTCCATTACTTTATTTTTATTTCTTAGCCTCTGTTTCGTAGTTTTTATTCTTAGTTGCATCTTTATATTAACAGTATAACAAAACCAATATTATGATGCTTGTCACACAGTGCTCTTATTTTGAGTAAATACAAATGGATTGAAAATAATGAATAACTCAAATAAGAAATAGTACTGCTTATTATAAATCACTAGTATTCATCCTTGAAATGCATAAAGAAAATCAATATTAATCTTGTAGTTCTTCTAATATATAAATAACATTAGAATTAAACATATTTTCTAGGTTACTACTTTTAGAGTCATTTTTTACATAAAATTAAGAGATAGTTTAATAGCTATCTCTTAAAATAATTCTACTATTTAAATTTAACTAAATCTTATTTTTATTATCAAGTTACTAATATACTAAAACATTTTAACAGTTTTCATCTAGCTCCCCTAGAATCTTATGAATATGAATCATTAAATATAATTCCTCCTGACGAGGCAATTTTCTAGAGTATTCCTTGTGTATATAGGCTCCTATTTTCTTTACACATTCATATTCTTCCTTACAATTTTTACGCACTTGATTATATATAAAATCTATCTTTTCTTTTGATGGTTCATTAGCCAGAAATCTTTGAGAAAAAGCCTTTAGATGCATTACAAATCTCATATAATAAAATGATTCTTTATTATATACAATAGAAAAGTGATAATGAACTATTTGTAAAATGGCATTCACAATTTTAGCACTTCTCTTATTTCTATCACTATAAGGATTGTCTTGTTGTGCATTTATAAAATGGCCTGCTATATTACCAATTTCCTCTTCTGGTAGGTCTAGACCAAGAACCTCCTTAAAAACAGTAATCGCATATTTTCCTATATCATATTCTTTTGGATTAAATTCTTTAATTTCAAACAAATAGTAATTCTCAATCATTATACCTTCTTTAAAGCGTCTCACTGCAAAGGCGATGTGGTCAGTTAAAACCAAGTATATATGGTTCATAAGTTTTAAATTATACTTTTCTATTCCATATGAGATTATCATTTGAGCTATACCAAAGTATTCTGCATCTATTTCTGATGCAAGTTGTACAATACTCTTTTTTATATTTTCATCATGAAGAACGAAAGTTTTTTCTATATCTTCTTTATTTAACTCAGACCCAATCTTATAATTATGACCAATTCCTTTTCCCATCAATATTATCTCTTCGTCATTATCATCCTTTGCAAGTAGCAACGAATTATTTAATACCTTTGTAATGTACATACTAAAAACCTCAATATATTATATTTATTTTGTTATTCCATTACTATTTATGACTTCTTTATACCAATAAAAACTATCTTTCTTTATTCTTTTTAAATCTAAGGTTTCATGGTCTGTTCTGTTTATGTAAACAAGCCCATAACGTTTGTTGAAACCTTGTGAAGAACTTAAAAGGTCTGTAAATGACCATAGACAATATCCCATCATTTCTACACCATCTTCAATAGCTAATTTACATGCATTTATATGAGTATTTAAATAATCTATACGATAGTCATCATGAATTTTACCATCTTCAAGGACATCTTTAGCTCCAAGACCATTCTCCGTTATTATAACAGGTAAGTGATACCTTTGCCAATATTCATTCAATGCAACTCTAAGTCCTGATGAATCTATTGATGCTCCATACTCTGAAGCCTTTAGATTAGGATTCATTGACATCTTAAATAATCCATACATACTAAAGTCAACGGTTCCTTCTCTTAGTCCAAATGGATGTTGTGAATCCTCAGGTAAGGCCTCTGCACAGTTTGTTCTATAATAATTTACAGCTATGAAATCCATTTTAGCTTTTTTAAGTACTTCTTTATCTTCATTTTCCATATGAGGGACTATATTTCTTTTCTCAAGATAATTCATATAATACCCTGGATACTCTCCATAATAATGCATATCAAGCATGTAGTACACTTTAAAGTTGTCATTCATTCTTGCTGCATATACATCTTCTGGTTTAGATGTAAGAGGATATGTTACAGATGATGATACTGCTGCTCCAATCTTGCTTCCTTCTACCATTCCATGGCATGCATTAACTGCCAATGCATGGGCTAAACAAAGATTATAATCCATTTGAGCACGCATTTTATCTATCTTCCATGGGTCTGTTTCATTATATATATTAATTCTCTCTTCTACTCTAACTATTAAATTCTGTTCATTATGAGGTTGCCAATATTTCACTCTATCTCCAAAATGCTCAAAGCATACTTTGGCAAATCTTTCAAAGGCATAAACAGTCTCTCTACCTTCCCAACCATTATACTTCTCCACTAGTGCAAAAGGTAGGTCAAAGTGATATAAAGTTACAAATGGCTCAATGTCACACTCTATTAATTTATCTATTACTTTATTATAAAAATCTATTCCCTTTTGGTTTATTTCTCCTTCCCCATCTGGAATTAGCCTTGCCCATGAAATTGAGAAACGATAAGTTTTCATTCCTAATTCTTTCATCAGTTCAATATCTTCTTCATAATTATGATAAAAATCTGATGCTACTTTAGTGTCTGCTTGCAAGTGAGACTTTTTAAAAGAATTGTAATCAGCCACTGTTTTTCCTTTATTATCTTTATCCCAAGCTCCTTCCACTTGAAATGCTGAAGATGATGCTCCCCATAAAAAATCTTTTGGAAATCCTGTATTCATAAGTGTCACTCCTTTTATATTAATGTTTTAATCGTTTTATTTGTTGCTTTATTGCACTAAGCTAATTTTTATAGTTCTAATCAATTTAATTATTAACTAATGAAATTATTTTATCATTTGTAGATACATGACTGGATTTACAAGAAATCACCTGTGCAAAATCAAATGTATTATTTACTATAACTGGTGTAGTTACATCATATCCAGCTTTTTTTATTTCATCTATATCGAAAGTTATCAGTTTAGAACCTTTTTTCACTAAATCTCCTTGATTAACATGTTTTACAAAGTGTTTTCCATTTAACTCTACTGTATTAATTCCAACATGTATCAACATTTCTGCTCCATTATCTAGCTTTAATCCTATTGCATGTAGTGTTGGAAATAAAGAAGCTACTTCACAATCAGTAGGAGCTATTATTACGCCTTTTGTAGGTAATACAGCTATACCTTCTCCCATAGCTTTTGATGCAAATACATCATCTTTTACTTCTGATAATTCTATACAATCTCCTTCCACAGGTGAAGTTATATCAACAATGCCCTCTTTTGTTTCTACTTTTATAGTAGAGCTATTTCCTTTAAAAGACTCTTCTAAATCTTCAAACCCAACTAGATAAGTTAAAATAGCTGAACCAAAAAATGCTATAGCACAACCTCCTAGATAACTTAAAAAACCTAACGTTCCTGCTTCAGCATATACAGGTATAGTTAAAACACCTTGGTTTGCGAATGCGTTACCATAAGAGCCACCCATTCCCATTATGCCACCTCCAATTGCACCACATATTACAGCACATACCATTGGTTTTTTTAACCTAAGATTAGCTCCATATATTGCAGGCTCAGTTATACCAAATAGTGCCGTTATAGTTGCAGACATAGAGATTGTCTTTAATCCTTGATTTTTAGTTTTAAAGAATACCCCTAGAGCCGCTCCTGCTTGCGAGAAGTTTGCGGCTCCTGCAAAAGCCAATAAATTCTGTCTTCCAGTTTGAGCAACATCACTTATACCTATTGGTAGTAGTGCTCTATGTGCACTAAATATAACTAATACGCACCATAATCCACCTATGAATGCTCCACACAATGCAGGGCTTAGTTCATAAATATACTTGTAAACAAAGTTTATAACATTTCCTATATATATCCCAATTGGTCCAAATAAAAACAATGTTGCAGGTAAGATTATAACTAATGATAAAGTTGGAACCATTATTATTTTAATTACTTCAGGCATATACTTTTCCAGTATTTTTTCAACATATGAAAGAGCCCATATAGCAATAATTATTGGAATAACAGATGATGTATATGTGGCCTTTGTTACTGCTAATCCTAAAAATCTAACTGTTTCTTCCCCTGCCATCAAAGCTGTAAAGGCTGGATAACAAAGTGTTGCCCCTAATACCATAGATATTATTTTATTTGCATTAAACACTTTAGCCGCAGTATATCCTAGTATGATAGGCATAAAATAGAATATAGAATCAGCCATAGCATTTAGAATAATATAACTTTGAGTCTCTTTTATATCTACTCCATTTTTATTCATATAGTACATAGCAAGAACTGATAAAATACCTTTAATCATACCAACCCCTGCTATAGCAGGTATTGTAGGTGTAAATATTCCAGCTACAGCAGATAATATAGAGTTCATGATACCTTGTTTTTCTTCATTTCCATTTTTATTATCTATTTCACTTGATTGAGGTACCATTTTTACAATCTCATCATACACTTTTTTTACTTTATTACCAATTACAACTTGTATCTGACCCATACTCTCTACAACAGTTATTACTCCTTCAGTTCTGGCTAACTTATCCTTATTAACCTTAGAGGTAATTTTAACTTTGAATCTAAGTCTCGTCATACAGTGAGTAACTTCATTTATATTCTCTTTTCCACCTACATTTTGTAGAATTTCTTGAGCTACTTTTTTATAATCCATATATAAATCCTCCATCTTTAATTATAGGCTTTTTGTTTTTATGGCCAATTAAACAAAAAAATCGAACCAAATAAATAGATTATACCCATAGTACTATATAGGTAACCTATAAAAATTGATTCGATCTTGCCTGCATCACCAGTAACACGTCTACTGTAATATTCAAATTTGTTAACTTTATAGTAACATAAGCGTTTTCTTAATTCAACTATAAAATATAATTTTTCAACAAATAATTCTTATTGTTATATCGAAATTTATTTTTAAAATTTTAAAATACTTGATTTACTAAACAAAATGGTATATTATTTCCATTATAAACATACCATTTGGAGGATAATATGAAAAAAATATTTAATCAAAAATTACTTTTACTCTCTATTGTTGTATTTTTCTGGTTTTCACAATACGTATACATACCTTTTCAAAATCCATATTTAAGTATATGTCACGTATCTACAAACATGATTGGTATAATAATAGGCTCATATGGAATCTCACAATGCTTACTAAGACTTCCTATTGGGGTTTTTGCAGATTCTATAAACAAACATAAAATATTTATACTATGTGGAATTTTATTTGCTGGTTTGGCATCTCTTATAAGAGTTATTTCTCCTGGAGGAGAAGGATTTCTTATAGCTAATATCTTATCTGGAATAGCATCATCAACTTGGATTTCTTACATGGTTCACTACACTGATTTTTTTTCCATAGAACATCAACAAAAAGCTACAAGTACAATAATTTTGGTAAACAACCTAGGAATGTTAATTGGATTTGTCATGAGTACCTTATTTTATGAAAAATTAGGAATGGTAAATTTGTGTATTATGAGTGTAATATCTTCAATCATTGGTACACTTCTAGCCTTAAATGTAAAAAATCATCACTCAGGAAAAATAACCGAAAAAATCCCATTTAAAAATTATTTATCTATATGCAAAGACAAAAGACTTGTATTTTTTTCTTTTATGGCATTGATTCAACAAGGAATCCAAATGTCTACAACAATGTCATTTACTACTCAAATTCTTAAAGAACTAGGCTCTAGCTCTACCATTATAGGCTTATCTTCTATATTTTACATGGTATGTGCTGTTGTATCTTCTGGATTTGCTTCTACTAAATTTTGTACAAAGCATGGACCAAAATTTTGGATTCCCTCAGTGTTTTTTTTGATTTCAGTTTATTGCTTTCTAGTTCCAACAGTAAAAAGTATTAATATAATATTTATGCTACAATCGTTACCAGGAATATCTACAGGTATACTTCTTTCTTACCTTACTAGTGAGTCTATGAAAAATATACCAAAATATCAAAAATCTACTGCAATGGGATTTTTTCAAGCAGTTTATGCTATAGGAATGTCTATATTTCCAATGCTAGTGGGTAAAATATCAGATTATATTTCAATACAATATGGTTATTTTACTTTAGCTTTTATTGCTATAATTGCTTCCATATTATCTTATACATACTATAAAAAATTAAATTTACCTCTTAATTGTGATATAATACACTCATAAAAAATTATATGTTTAGGAGTTTTTATGACAAATTTAAGTGCCACTGAACAAATTATTGATTATATTAAAGTAAATATTCTAAATGGAAATTTTAAAATTAATAGTAAATTGCCAAGTGAAAGAAAGATTGCTGAACTATTTAATATAAGTAGAATTCCTGTAAGGAATGCTATAGACAAACTTTGTAAAGAAGGAATACTTAGGTCTATTCCCTATTCAAGCCCCATAGTTGAAGGATTTAAAAAAGTTGACCTTTTTTCTGATAATGAAGTTTATAAAAATCATAATATACAAGAATTTTACGTTGAATCTTTAAGAGCAAGACAACTTATAGAAAGTGAAGCTACTAAGTTAGCCATTTTAAATGCTACTTCTGAAGAACTTCAGAGAATAAGATATGCTTACTTGAAATCTGTAGAAGAACTAGACAAAGTTTCACAAGGCTTAATAGAAGAATGTTATGACGCTGACCTGCAATTTCACAAAGAAATAATTTTAGCTTCTCATAATCCAATTTTTATAAAGTATTATGAATTAATACCTAAAACTGTGTCTTCTAATCAACACTTTGGCTTTAAATATAGAAATTCACTACAAGATATGATTAGTCATCACAATGAGATAATGATGGCTTTTGATAGTAAAGATGCTAATTTGGGTTATACATCAATGTATAACCATTTAGAGGGAGTTATTCAGTTATTTCAGCGTGATTAAACTTCTATTTGTAGGTCTTATAGTTAAACTCGTGAGAATTATAGGTCTAATAGTTCAGACTTATGAGAACTAAATATTTATAATATGTACTATAAAGAGCTTATTTTAATATACTACTAAATATAGTGTCCAAATAAGCTCTGTTTTACTATTCATAGATTATTTTATTAAGTATTATAATTAATATTAGATTGTATATAATCGTTACTTAAAAATAAAATTGACTGTAATATAAACAATTATAAAGCATTATTTGGTAGCCTTCTTTTTTCCTAGTTTAGGTATTTTTAATGATTATCATATCATTTTTTTAATTATGCATATAAAAAACAGCAAATCATGAGAATTTACTGTTTTATATTTTGATATTTAGAATTACTTAGTTTGATATTGAGATTTACTTAATCAGCCATAATTTAGCCTTGTAAAATTTGATTAACATCATCAATAGTTATATCCATTCTCGTCGCCACTTCTGTAAGATTCATACCTTGTTCTTGGAATCTATTAACTACTGATTTCATAGACTCACCTATTTCAATTAAATGATTATCCAAGTCATAAATTCGAACTACCTTTTGCCCCCATGGTGCTTCTTCTACATCACGAAGTAAAGTAACATCATTTCTTACATTTAGTTTTGATAGAAACTCTTCAAAAGACTCTGCTTCAAAGAATATTTCACAATTATTCTCTTTGTCTTTCATATCTTCTTTCGAGATTCCTGTCAACCAATCAAAATCTTGTTGCAATGACAATCCACCCTCAAATACAATGTTTTTTCCATAGTCAACAATAACTTTTAAATCAAATAATTCTTCATAGAATTTACGAGCAATTTGAATATCTTTTACTGCAAATAAACAACCTGCATATTTCATAAGTTACCTCCATCAACATTAGTAAATAGATTATAACATTAGTACTAGAAAAAAATATTGTAAAAAACGGACATGTTTTCGTCATTTTTAAGTCAATAAATATAAGTGTTCTCAGTAAATGTAAGTTCTCTAAATAATAGTAATATACAAAATAAACACTACTTTATAAGCGAATGGATACAAAAGTGCCATCCTGAGTTTCCACATGAACAATCTCAAGTCCCTTGTACTGCTTAAGAACAGACTGACATTCTCGAACGAGTTCCTGTAGAAATTTTTTGTTAATGACTTCCTGATATGGCTCTGGAAGTGATTTTTTAATCTCTTCAATAACCGATTCTGGCAACAAAAGAACTGCAGTATTTGCTAGAAACAATGGTATGGGTAGCCACAAATTTGTTTCTTTTGAGCGGACAATAATGCGCATAAACCTATTCTCCTAGTATTATTTTATAAAAACTTTAACTGTAGTGCCATCAGCAGAGTCAACCTCTATGATATTGCCAAGTGTTTCATTATCCAGACATTCAAGAATAGAGGTAGTAAGAGCATCTAGGTCTATACCTTGCAAATCTTCACTCTTAATTGGCAACTTACCTGTCATTTTCAACACTTGACGTATAATCTTTACAGGAAGTTGCACATTTACTTTATCACCATCTGGAGTGTCCACAATAATCTTCAACATCTTATTTTCATATGAAGTACTGCTTTGTTTAGTAAAAGCTTGACTATCAAAGTCTTCTGAATAATTCGTATACTCCTCTTGAGATGTAGTTTTATCTAATGCATCAATCAAGTCAATTGCCTCTTTGGCAGAAAGCTTTCCCTCCTCTACCATTGTTAAAATCCTCATTTTTTCATCCATATTATTTTCCTCATTTCTGCTCTTCTGTATCCATTCCAACAGAAATAGCCTCATATTTTGGTCACTACTCCTGACTACTGTCAGAAATAGAGATAGAGCTTCATTTATTTTCTTTTATTTGTTCTAATGCCTCTGCTGGAGTGATTTCTCCTTTTTCCAGTGCATCTAAAATCTCCTTTTTATGTGAATCAGAAGAAGATGTCACATTAGATTTTCCGTCTAGTTTTTGGATAATATCATCTAACCTAGAACGAACAGTTGGATAAGAAATCTTTAGTTCTTTTTCCACTTCTTTTATATTACCACGACATTTTAAAAATGTTTCTGCAAAGAATAAATCATCTGCAGATAGATAGTCAAATGCACTGAGGCAGAAATCATTTTCAATCACTGTATCACAGTTTTCACATTGTAGCTTGACAACTTTAAGTTTTCTTCCGCAGACAGGACAGCGGCTGATAACTTGATACATCACATCACCTTCTTTCTATCTAATGTTTACAATATAAATCAAAAAATTAATAAAGTCAATATATACATTAAAATAATTAATATTTATATTAAAATAATTAATACATATCTAAAATCAGCAATAGATATATCAAGAATAGTAGATGTACCAATTGAGGAACTATTCATTTTCGATTAATTTTTGTATCATTGATAATATGTTTTAAATACACATTAGAAAATGGCTACTTTGATTTTATTTCAGAGCCACCATTTTACTAACACCTATATTTAAGATGAAACATTTCTATTCCTAAACAAAGGTTTTTAACTACTAAACAGTTGTTCACAGAATGTTGATTTATATAACCTGATGTTTGTTATAAGCCCGTATAGCAAGAAGAAGAAATACAGGAATTTCAATTATTGATGCCACTATTATGACATAGGGTGACCAGATGCTTGCCTGTCCAATATGCAGATAATTAAAGCTAGTCAATTGGTACAGTAAACTATTTTGCATACCTATTCCTGCTGATGGTAAGATAAAAGTAAGCCAATTGGCTCCAGCCGAATACGTAAATATTGGAAGTAAACATGTTACAATAGCAATTAGGATAACAGAGAGTGAATCCTTGCATTTAGCTGATAAAAACAGTGTGAAACTGACAGTTGCCAGCAGTGAAATAAGCCCTCCTATTGCCAAAGTAATCTGAAGCTGCCCTAAATTAAGTGCAGGCAGACTGATAACTGAAAATAGCATCTGCATAGATGTTTTCATACACTCAGTTCCAAATGCTAGATTTGAAATTGTCAAATGAATTGAAATACATATGACAAATGCTACAGTAAAAATAGTAAGTGCAGCCATAATCTTTGCAATTGCCAATCGAGAATGTCCATGTTTTGTACAGCGCAAAATACTATCTGAACCCGTTTGGTATTCATTAGAAAACGTAGGGGTCACAGCCGCTGTACAAAGAATGACTAGGAGAAAAATAAATAGAATAATATAATCAAATGCATCTCTTGAATATCCAGTATAAAGCTGAAAAGGCGTATTTACTTCTACATATTTTTGTATCGCATGTTTCTGTGCGGTTGGATATTTCTTTTGCTCCATCTGCATGATATCTTTAAGATGTTGCGTAGTCTGCTCATAAAAACCATCTAATTTATTAGGAGAAATATCCATTAAGCTTATTCCCTGACCAGTCTTTGGATTAGAATAGGCTTCTGGCAGTCTTGCCAATAGAGATTGAATGGGAAATACCTTTTTTATATAAATATCTGTAGGGAATTCACCACTACTAAGGCTGTCTTCTCCATATGGCAAAACTACACTTTGATAGATATTCAAAGCTTCTTTGAGTTTTTCCATAGTAACTTCTCCATTATTTTCAGAGCGAAGTGATTTTTTATAGGCAATTGCTTCCAGACCATTTAATTCTGCTACCTTGTTGCCGTTTTTATCATATTGATTGATGTCCTCATACAATACCGGAAGCCAAGCCATCACAACAGACATGAATAGTGAAATAAGTAATAAAATGATAGAACGACGTGATTTCAACACACGTTTTATTTCAAGACGATAAATACGAATCATTTACTTTCCCTCCTCACTTATTTCCTCTTGCGGAAATAACCATAAATATAAGTCCTCCAAACGGGGCGAAGCCATTATTGAGTCACTTGTTTTGGCTTCATCTGCCAAATAACGAACTGATACCTGATTATTACCTTCACTACGTTGATTAATAATACGAAGCTGCATTTCATACATAGGCATCTTTTCAGCAGGTATGATACAATTCCAAACTTTACCTGTAACTTGTTTGACCAATTCATCTGTTGTCCCTACATCAAGAATTCTTCCTGATTTCATAATGGCATTTTGAGTAGCAATATACTCAATATCAGATACGATATGAGTTGAAATAAGGACAATCCTGTCATGAGAGAACTCTGAAATAAAGTTTCGGAAACGAACTCGCTCTCCAGGGTCAAGTCCAGCTGTTGGTTCATCCATTATTAGAAGTTTCGGGTCATTTAACATTGCTTGTGCAATTCCCACTCGACGTTTCATTCCACCAGATAACTTGATAATTTTTTTATTTTTGACATCAGTCAAGGTAAGTGTATGCAGCAGACTGTCAATCTTTTTTCTTGTTTCTCTAGCAGGAACGTCCTTTAATGCAGACACATACTCCAAATAGTCCTTTACTGTAAAATCTTGAAAGAAACCAAAATCCTGTGGCAAGAAACCGAATAGATTTCTGTATTCTTCTCCCATTGAATGAATATCCTTACCATCAAAAACAATTTTTCCACTAGTTGGTTTTAGAATATTCGCAATCATTTTCATAAGCGTAGTCTTACCAGCACCATTAGCTCCAAGAAGCCCCCACACACCAGGTGTAAGATTTAAACAAACATCATCAACTGCGGTTTTATTCTTAAAATTTTTTTTAAGATTTGTAATTGTTAATTCCATGTCTTTTCTCCTTTTTTGTAATACAAAGACAAACGTCCTTGTTCAGTTTTATTTTACTAAACAAGGACGTTTTAAACTTTAATATTAACAGGATAAATTCCTAAGAAAATCCTAATATCTAATTAATGTTTTCCTAAGATTGAATTGGAAGTAATACAATAAAAATAATCCTATCATTTTCACTTTGAGCCAAAATTTCTCCACCATGTAAAAGAATAATTTCATTGGCAATAGAAAGCCCAAGACCTGCACCACCACTGTCCGATTTACGAGCATCATCTAAACGGTTAAATTTTTCAAAAATTGTAGATAATTGTTCTGGTGGAATAGTATGTCCTTGGTTTTCAAATTTAATTTTAATCTTATCCTGTTCCTTTTGAACGTAAATAAGAATTTCTGTATTAGGATAACTGTATGCAACAGCATTTTTGAGCATGTTGTTAAACACTCTAGCTAGTTTCTCAGAATCAGCATAAACCATCAAATTCTCATTTGCGTTGAGTATAACAGAATTTCCTTTAGCAGATAATACAGGATAAAACTCATCAATGAGTTGCACAAGCATATAGTATAAATCT
Organism: Clostridioides sp. ES-S-0001-03; assembly: GCF_020676075.1. Classification (NCBI taxonomy): domain Bacteria; kingdom Bacillati; phylum Bacillota; class Clostridia; order Peptostreptococcales; family Peptostreptococcaceae; genus Clostridioides; species Clostridioides sp. ES-S-0001-03. The sequence goes on from NZ_JACVWJ010000008.1 coordinate 69,208, forward strand.
ACATTTGTTTTTGTTAGTTGAATTTGCTGTGTATTGTACCTTGTGATTTCAAAAAATTCATCAATAAGCTTTTCCAGACGCATAGACTTCTTCAAAGCAATTCCAACATATTTTGCTTTCTGTTCTATAGGCATGTCAGGTGCTTCATCCAGCAGACTTAAATAACCTATTACAGAGGTAAGAGGTGTGCGAATATCATGAGCTAAATACATGACTAATTCATTCTTTTTGTTTTCAGCTTCTTTTACAGCTTGCTGGCTAAGTAGAACAGCCATTTTTATTTGGTTCATCTGCTTTTCCATATCTTTGAGTGGTTCAGATAATTCAATGGTGCTGTCATTTAGTTGATATATTACTTTAGTGGCATTCATGACTTCCTGCAAATATCCCCATGGTTTTTTCCAGTAATGATAAAAAATACAGAAAAAACCTATAATCAAATATAGAAAATAAATTAAGTCAATTCTAAGATGTAGCCACGGAAAAAATGTGTTTGAAAATCTACTGAATCCATAATCGAATAATATTACCAAAATATACCCAGCTAAGGTATATATAATTAAGCTTATAAATAGTTTCATACGTAATTTCTTTTCTGTACCAATATTTGTCATTGCTATCACCTCCATATCTATACATTTATTAATTGGATAACAGAAGAACTGTCATCAGTGCTAAAAAAAGAACTGCAAAGATTCCAGCTAGAGTTGAAATTACTATATCTGTTTTTTGCTTATCTTTTAGTATTTTCAGCAGTAATGCATATAGACCAATACCAATTATTCCACCAAACATATTGGTGATTAAGTCTGTAATATCTGTACTTCCGATAGCAAGAATATACTGAATCATTTCAAGGATAAAACTGCTTCCAAAAATAATAAGAACTTTATTTTGTAGTTTCATTCTTGATGACAACATGGAAAGTAAAACTCCGAAAGGAATAAAAATTAAAATATTATCTCTCACTTCCTCAAAATGAAACTGTTCTCCAACAGAAGTAGAGTAATGAAATGGAATCAAGTTGATACTCCTTGTGTAACCTATATAGCTTATTCTGAATTGTAGTTTAAACAATATAATCCATACTAATAAAATTAAATAAAGTATGAATAATACACAACTAATTATTTTTAAATGTTTCTTTTTTTTATTCATAGCGTAATTTTTCCTCTCCTCATAGTGAGTTGTAGTTAAATTTTATAACCGACTCCCCATATAGTTTTGATATATTTAGGTTTTTCAATAGTATCACCCATTTTTTCACGCAAATGTCGTATATGAACAGTGATTGTATTGTTACTTTTGCTATAATACTCATCTTGCCATATTTTATAAAATAATTCCTCTGAACTAACAACAGTTCCCTTGTTCTGTAGCAAAATACAAAGTATGGAATACTCCGTTGGTGTAAGTGAAATAGGATTTCCGTCAATTAGACAATCATATGTCTTAGTATTAATTTCTAAACCTAAATAACATAAAACAGAACTTGTATCAGATTCTTCTTGTATAGGATTGTATTTTTTATATCTACGCAGCTGTGCCTTTACTCTAGCAATTAATTCAAGGGGACGAAAAGGTTTTGTGACATAATCGTCAGCTCCTAAAGTTAATCCTGTGATTTTGTCAGTTTCCTCATCTTTTGCAGTTAGCATAATAACTGGAAAATTGTACTTCTCACGTATTTTTCGACAAATATCAAATCCATTTACATCAGGCATCATAATATCCAAAATAGCAAGGTCAAGCTCTGTATTTTCTATACAAGCAAGAGCTTCCTTAGCTGAATAATACTTAAATACGATATAGTTTTCATTTTGCAGATAGACCTCTATTAAGTCCGCTATATCATGTTCATCATCTACTACAAGAATTTTATCATTCATAACTGTTTTCCTCCTTTCGCGCATATACAAGATATTTTATTATTGTATCAAAAGAATCTTTACTATTTATGATTTCCTGCATAAGAAATTATTAAGAATTTCCTAACTCTACAACTTTTTACGATTATCTTTCGGTTTTTCTGCTTCTTTTTATATCCACCAGATACGACTAAAATGTATAATACTTGGTATTCATTTTCTTTACAAAGTTTTTGTACCCTGCGCTCTGAAATCCTCCGAGAAAAGGAGTACCATTTTCACAGTACTCCTTTGATTCTCCATCTTTATTTCGTTGTATCCTCACACTCTATATCAACACCACAGAAACATTGATATAGTTTTTAATGACCTTATTTCTGATTTTATCAGCATCACCTGTGAAGACGATATACTTGCAAAATTGCCTAAAACATAGAATTTCTACATATCAACTCGTTGTATCAATACTAAAGTCTCGCAATATAGAGTTTCTTGAAACGTTGAAACTATTGCATATTTCTTGAAACTATCTAACCTATCTTATTTTTACAGTAATTGAAACTACTGCACTGTATAATACTATATTAAACTTTTTAATAAAAAACAAGTTATTTTGAAACGGTGGCAAAATGGTGGCAAAACATAATTTGCCACCATTTTTTATTCCTCATCTTTTAAGTTTCTAAACTCTTCTTTGTAATCTTTTTAATACTGTAAATGTAGTAGTATCTTTCCATTTATATTTTTCTTCCATAGCTTCAACAATTTCTCTTGATGTTAATATTCTATCTGATTCCCAAATATATCTCATAACTTTTAACTCTGCTTCTGGTAATTTACTAATTTTCATATTATATACCCCTCCATTACCAACTTATGTATAAATAAATTCTATCTCAATAAAGTTTTCAAAACAAGAGAATTTATCCAAATACTCTCATCCAAAATTTACCATATTATTCTTTTAAGTTTTTATAATACTCTTCTAGTGAATCTAACTTTTCTTTACTTACGGTTTTATGTGTAGTAGTAAGTGAACGCATTATTTTTCTACTTTTACTAGATTTTAGTACTTTTTTCTTAAAAGCGTAATATTCTTTGTTATCTATTATTATTTTATAATGAGATTGAAACTTTATAATATCTCTAACCAAATAACCTTTGTCAACCAATCTTTTTAGTAGTGTTTTTATTGTACTTTTATGCCATACATACATCTGTTTTATATCTTTTACAATTTCTTTTTTAGACATTTCAGAATCTTTTTTCCATAAATACTCCATTACTATTAGTTCGGCTCTTAATAATTTTTCTATTAACATTTCTTCTTCCATCTTAATGTCGCTCCCTCGTTCAGTCTAACTTAAACTAATAATAGAAGCTTTTTAATACAAAAACTACAGGTAAAATTTTACATATATTCTACTATTTTAGTTTGTTTTTATATATAAAAAATACTATTCATATTTATAAACTTATTCAATTTTCAAACACATATGTTGAATAATAACTAATTACATTGTATTATTAAATTGTAGAATAAAACTAAATAGGCAAAACTAGAGAAATTTAGTGACGCAAAGCTATAGGGGCTAAGACTTGTAAAATATCTTATAAGTTATGTCAGCCAGTTACCAAAAAGATATTGTTCTTTTTGTTTTTATGAAAGTTTTTTAGGGGGATAATAATATATGTTTAGAGATAAAATGGATAGATGTACACACATGTTGACTGCATATATTGGTAGTTCATATGATTATTGTGATTTTATAGATACACAGTTAGATGATTTTATATTAGAGTATGGAGAAAATGTAGTAGAAAATTGCTTACATCAAGTGATGGTATTGGTAAGTAAGTATAATTAAATAGATTTTGTTTTCTAGAGAACCCTTTTTAGTTTTATCTACATTTCTATTAATATATACCAATATAAAACGCTCAAATATATTTTTAATATTAAAAATAACCAAAAATGTTAACTAAAAAATATAATTAAGTAGACATTTCTATTAATCTATGATATAATAGTATTTGTGTTAATACACAATTAAATCAAGTATATCTTGATATAGGTTAATAGGAGTATTTTTAATGAATAATGGAATAGTGAAATGGTTTAATAATGAAAAAGGATTTGGTTTTATATCAATAGAAGGTGGAGATGATGTATTTGCTCATTTCTCAGCTATACAAACTTCAGGATTTAAATCATTAGAAGAAGGTCAACAAGTAAGCTTTGATATAGTTAAAGGTGCTAGAGGTCCTCAAGCAGAAAATATAACTATATTATAATATATAGATTTTTCGGGAAAGACTCTTTTAGGGTCTTTTTTTATTGCTAGTATATATAAGATAATTATTGATGAAAAAAACAAGGTTATTTGGAGAAATGAAAAAAGCACTCCCCAACATGAGAGTGCTTAATTGCAGCTATAGAAGTGTATTGGTAGTACACTTCTATTTTTTTTATTATATCACATAAAAGTAACTGTATTAATAAAATTTACATTTTACAGACACAGTTACTTTAATTTAATCTATTTATCTTCCTCTTTTAATGTCGGATTTAAAAATACTGCACCATGATTGTATTGCTTGTCCTCAACAATTACATAAACACGATTTGTATTTCTTGAGGATGTTATTTTAAGTTCTAAATTAATATTATCAGTTGGCAACACTTCAACTTCATAATTATCTACATTGTTGTTTGTGATATTATTGAATGTATTACCATGGCGTTCAAAAAAAACCTCGCCAACTATTACAAAATATACATCTTCTTTTTTACTATTTTCAACCTCTATAGTATTTTGTTGAGTTATATTTAGTCTCATTTTGTGACTCCTCACTAGATTAATATTTTTTATTATCTGTGTGTATGTGTATAATTATGTATCTCATTAATATGAGTAATTATTGCTTTATTGTTTTCTTCGCAAGATAGAGGTTTAAAAACAACAATCTCTGCTAAAAAACTTCTTGGATTTTTGGTAACTAAAGTAGCATTACAAATAAAGCTATAATTCATCCCAGCTACAATTTGAGTAGAAACAATAAGCGGTTCATAATCAACACCTTTTAACATTCCTATAGCCTCGTTAAATATTTCTAAATTTTCTTTTTCTACTACTTTAAAATCTGACCATCCACCACACAAAGTATTCATAAAAAACCTCCTAATATGTATATTCGACTTATATTCATAATAATATTAATATTCATAATTTTCAATACTTTTGTATAACTAGTCATTGAAAAGGCATAAGTGGACAAATAGATGCTATTTATATAAAAAAACAACAAAAATATTTATATTTTTTATTTGATGAATTACTTACAAGAACTCTAATATATGTAATATTTTTATATTTACCCTCATATAGGAAACACTCTCATTATAAATGTAAAATATTATGTTATTTTCTTAAGTATAAAATAACAACAGTTAATTAATCTGTAGTTATTTTGTACTTGCAATTCCCAAACAATCTAAATATCGCTTGTTAGTTTCTGATTCTAATTTACGTATTAAATATGAACCTTGAAGCGCAAAAATTTGTTTACCTGCAGGTGGTTCTAGAGTAAAAGTCCCATATGATTTAAACATAGTTTCACACCCTGCTGTTATCGTTTTTCCTTTTTTGGTTAAAAAAGTTATTTTTCCGATTGTTCTAGTTGGTGAATTAGGATACGGTTCTCCACCTTCATATAATCCTACTGAACCACTTATCTTAATTATATAGTCATCAGCATCTAAAACCATAGATGTTTCATTTCATCCTAATGCTTCTCCGTGTACTGGCGTCTTATATTTTCCATCATATACAAATTGTATAGAATCAGCTATATAAGCTCCTCTAAGTATAATTTTTGTTACTCTATTTTTATTTTTAGCAAATTGGGTATCATCAAAAGTTTTAAATTCACAATATTTACTACACATTTCTTCTAACGGTATTTCTTTTTCCTCTAAAAAGTCAATTACATAGTCTACATGTTTTTTTGCAAGCAAATTAAAATAATAATAATCTGTCTTTTCTTTATTAGAAGATTTTATAAATTCATTTTTCCATTTATTCTTATCAAATTTATCTAAATAACTATATCCTAAAGCTTTTATTGCTTTTTCCCATGCATCTGACTGGTCATCTTTTCTAGTTATTATTACTTTTGTAACTTCTGTTTTCTGATTTTCTGTTAAACTCTCATATTGATTTAGACTAAAATCAGTACCATTCTTAATACACTTTAGTGCATATACCATTTGACAAAATGCTTTAAAGAAATTATCTTGATTATTTTTTGTATCTTCACTTTATCATCAGTACAACTCCAATTTGGAATATATCTGTAATTAAGATATCCATAATCTGGTATATGACCCATTCTTCCATGCCCAAGATATGCAATTCCTTCATATCCACCAACATCAGGAGTTCCTGTGAAATTAATAGAATGCCAACCATTATTACGATACTCTTCTGCTTTAGTCCATTTAGTTTCTTCTATGTATTTGCTCTCTTCAGCAATAAATTCTTTAACATCATTAATATACCATTCTGGCTTACCAATAAAATACATATGTGCCCATGTATCAGCAAGTACATGCATTCTCATACCAATAAATTGTAACTTATATTCTTCAGTATTATGAAAATAGATTAGGTCATTTATAATAGCTGACACAGTTTCACTATTTAGCAAACACATCAATCTAAATTTCTGTTCATCTCCATCTTTAAACTTCCAGTTTGTTGTAAGACCTTTGCTTTCCTTAACACCATTATAGTTGTATTGTTCATTTAAATTCCCAGGTAAAAAATGAAATGGTATCCACACTCTCTTTATTTCATTCAAACTGTCAATATTCCATTTATAACCCCATGAAGTAAAATCTGCATAATATTTTTCAAATTCTGAATTAGTCTGTATTGTAGGAAATGTAAAGTTTACATCATCAAGAATCATACTTTTACTCGATTCATCTACATATTGTGCAGCATAAGCGATTGTCTTTGACTCATTATCATCATAACCTGCTATCTTGGCTGCAAGATATGTCCCATAATAATGAAAATCTAAATTCATAAAATCACCTCTTAATTTTATTTTTAAAAATATAGAAAATATTATAAATATTCAATATTTTTTTGCATAACTGGTCATTAAAAGCGTATAAATAGCCAAAAACATATTCTTATAATTTTAATAAATACATTTATAATAAAAGCAGATAAAAAGAACTTTGATATACATTCTTTTTATCCTCACACATGTTTAAATAAATATTTAAAACTTACAATATTTCTTTTACAAACTCTCTAGCCTTATCCATTGTAGACCACACATCATTGTCATATATCTGAGTAAACTTTTCTCCTGTGGTCTTACTCATTTCTTTCATCTTATTGCAAGTTACTCCACCAATTACATGCAAATTTTGTGTTTGATGCGGCTTATAGTCTTTTATGTCTACTACTAAATACTTTCCTTTGACCTCTTGTAATATAGTCCTAAGATGTCTGCTGATACCTTATCATCACCACTGTACACTATTGTGTGTTTATACATTTTGCCCACCTCTACATTATTTATAGTTTTATTCAATACGCCTTCTACAATTAATTTGGCCATTCCTTCATCCCCAAGTTTCTTAGCCTTCTCATAATCCTCTTTATTGTCACAGAAGAAACTTTCAATTAATATGGCTGTAGGCTTGGAGCTATTTAAAATATATAATCCTTTGTCTAATTTAGCACCTCTATTTTTGAATACTGTGCCTAGTTTCTTACATATTCTAGTTGCATACTCTAGACCTTTATTACTATAATATAGCACCTCTGAACCTTTTCCTTGACCATCACTTGCATTTAGATGTAACTCTATGAGTAAGTCATATCCCCCATTTTATACGACTTTTCTTCTGTTTTAGTTTTAAACTGCTTTTCGGGGCAGATTATTACATCCACCTTATGTCCTTCTTTTCTGAATGTATCTGCTAATACTGGTGCAAGAGATTTATTATATTGATACTCGTTAACTACTCCATCAGCAGAAGTACATGCGCCACTTTTTAAAATACTGTGTCCTACTGTAATACATATTTTCATTATTTATTTTCCTCCTAAAGATATTCCTTTCTGTATTGCAAATATAAAGAACCCTACAAGTGTTGTAATCATTGTCCCAATCAACCACTTTAACATACTTGTAAGTGAGTTTAAGTTCTCACACAATGCTTTTAACTCTGCTTTAGATTCTATATTCGCTATCTTTAATTCGTCTATTTCTTCACCATGTTTATTTATTCTTGTTTCATGTCTTTTTAAATCTGCGTTGAAAAGTTCTTCATTCATGTAAGCCTCTTTATTTTTTATATAAAAAAAAGACTTAGGTTTAATTAAGTCCTTTTTTAATATCACTGGTTCTTCATTGCTTAAATTGACTGGCATATCTTTATTACTAGTTCTTTAGTTGCTAGATTTATAGACTCTATATACTACTTACTTATGTGATATTTATGGTAAAAAAGAAATGGAGAAAAGAAATAAGAAAAATTTATGCTAGTTAAAATACAATGAACAATTCAAATATATATTTTTTAGAATATATTTAATTGATCTAATATAGTTAGAGTATTTAATTTTGAGAGGAGAAAAAATTATGAAAGGTGGAATAAGAAAACGTGGTGAAAAATGGTATTATTACTTTGACTTAGGGACTATTAATGGTAAAAGAAAAAAGATAGAAAGAGTTGGTGGCAAAACTAAAAAAGAAGCCGAAAAAGCGTTAAGAGATGCTCTAAGCGAGTTTGAAAATGAAAGTCAATTATTTTCAGATAATGAAATGAGCTTCTCTGACTTCTTAGTTTTTTGGTACAAAGAATATGTTTTATTAAATTGTAAATATGGTACACAAAAAAACTATGGAAAAATTATAAAAAATCATTTAAAACAGGATTTAGGAAAATACAAACTAAAAAATCTTAATCCTGCTATATTGCAGAAATTTTTAAATGATAAGTCAAAATTTGGTCTTAGCAAAAATTCTATCAATAATTTTTATGGTGCTTTAAGTGGAGCTCTAAAATCAGCCGTATATCCATTTAAATTTATAAAAGAAAATCCTATGCAATACGTACATATGCCTAAAATGCAAGAAAATAAAAAAATGATTTAAAAATTATAAGTTTAAAAGATTTTAATAAAATCTTAGAAAGATTCCCACAAGGCTCTAGTTTCTACATTCCTTTACAAATAGCATTTAATACTGGAATGCGTGGTGGCGAAGTAATGGGTGAGCATGTAACAACAAACAGTTTAAAATATTTGAGCAGAGTCGTGAATTACGAACTTGGCATAGATTTTAATTTTCATAGTTTAAGACATACACATGCTACTATGTTATTGGAAAACGGGGCTAATATAAAAGATATACAACATAGATTAGGACATGCTAAAATAGCTACTACTATGGATACATATTCTCATGTTACTAACAAGATGAGAAATCAAACTGTAGATATTTTTGAAGGTATTGTAGAATAAATTTGCCACCGAAATAGAATTACGGTGGCAAATCGGTGGCAAATCCACCTTTATAACATCATATAAACAGCTATAACCCTGTTATTCTCTAATAAGTTTAACTACAGTTTCGCAATGTGGAGTATTTGGGAACATATCCATACACTTGACCAATTTAATCTCATAACCATAACTCTTAAAATCAACCAAATCAACAACCAAAGACTTAGGATTACAAGAAATATAAACAATCTCCTCCGCACCAAATCCACAAATATCCCTAATAGCATCCTTATGAATCCCTGGTCTAGGAGGGTCAACAATAATTAAATCAGGCTTATCCTTTAAATCTTTAACAACCTTAGCAACATCTCCAGCAATAAACTCACAATTAGTAAGTCCATTTAACTTGGCATTCTCATTAGCCGCAGCAACAGCTTCTTCAACTATTTCAATACCATACACCTTCTTAGCTGCACCAGCCATAACCTGTCCAATAGAGCCAGTCCCACTATATAAATCAAATACAACCTTATCATTGTAATTTCCAATAAAATCTCTGGCAATACTATAAAGAACCTCTGCTCCTTTAGTATTGGTTTGGAAAAATGAAAATGGAGAAATCTTAAATTTAAGCCCTAAAATTTCCTCTTGTATATAATCTCTTCCATATAAAACTCTTAACTCATCACATTGAACAGCATCTGCTAGACCATCATTAATAGTGTGAAGTACACCTACCAACTCAGCTTTTAAATTAAGTTCTAAAAGCATGTCCTTAAATTCATTCATATTAAAATCTTCCTGAGAAGAAGTAACTATATTAACCATAATCTCATTAGTATAAATCCCTTTTCTAACTACAAGATGTCTTAAATATCCCTTGTGATTCATTGTTCTATAATAAGGAAGATTTTTTTCATTGAAAAATTCTACACTAGATACTAATACTTTTGAGAAGTCTTCATCAACTAACATACATTCTTCAACAGTTTGTATATCTATATGCTTTCCTTTTTTATGAAGTCCTAATGTTAAAGGTCCATTTTTTACTTCATCTCCAAAAGTATATTCCATTTTATTTCTATAGTACTTGTTTTCAGGACTTCCTTCTATTCCCAAAAACTGAAACCCAAATAAGTCTTGCTTTAAAAATAAATCCATAACTTGTTTTTCTTTTATTTCTAATTGCTTTTCATATGGCACTGATAGTAATGTACATCCTCCACATTCTCTAAAGTGCTTACAAGGTGTTTCGGTTTCAAGAGGTGAATATTCAAGTAACTCCATCATCTTAACTTCTGCTTTTTTGCTTCTAACTTTTTTAACAGCAGCTTTTACCTTTTGACCACTTATTCCGCCCTTCATATGGATAACTCTATCTCCAACTTGGCTTAAGGATGTGCCTCCAAACTCCATTTTATCTACTTCAAATTCTATAATATCCTTTTTCTTCACAAATTCTCCTCCAATTTACTATAGTATCTTTATTATCTTTCTTCAATCAATTTTACTTCTTCATCTGTTAACTCTCTATATTCGCCTAACTCTAAACTTTCATCCAACTTTAAATTACCCATAGACAATCTTTTTAAGTATACTACTTTTTTATCTACGCTTTCAAACATTCTTTTAACTTGGTGAAATTTACCTTCATGTATTGTAAGTTCTATCTCTGATTCCTCATCACTCTTTAATATTTTTAACTGAGATGCCATAGTTTTGTACCCATCATCAAGTACTACTCCTTCTGCAAAAGCTTCTACATCTTTTTCAGTCACTATCCCATCAATTTTTGCATAATAAGTCTTAGGCACATGCTTCTTAGGCGATAAAACTCTGTGAGAAAGCTTCCCATCATTAGTTAAAACTAACAATCCCTCTGTGTCTTTGTCTAATCTTCCAACAGGAAATGGCTCAAATGCTAAGTATGATACATCAATCAAATCTAAAACTGTTGGGTCGTATTTATCTGTAGTTGCTGATATATATCCATCTGGTTTATTCATCATTAAATATATATATTCTCTATAGAAAACTTCTTCTCCATTGAATAATATTTCATCGTTTTCAGTATCCACTTGAGTCCCTGGGTTTGAAACTTCACTTCCATTTACTACTACAGAACCTTGCTTACAATATTTCTTTATCTCACTTCTACTTCCATAACCTAAGTTTGAAAGAATTTTATCTATACGTTGCTTCTTAGCCATTAAAAATGTTCTCCATTCTCATAATATTTTTCTTTTTCAAATAATGTAAATGCTAAATCCATACTTTCAACATCTAAATTATTTCTTATACTATCAGTTATTATTCTTGCTACTGTATCTTGTACTTCTTGTCCTCTATCAAACCATGCTATCTCAACAAAAGGATACACTTCTGCTATTTTACCATCTCTTATTGCAACTGATTTTATACATTCTATCTCAAAGTAATCTCTTGGACATTTTACAGCTTCAACTAAAGCATCTATCATTTTTTCACTTATTTTACATATATCATTTTCATGAATTCCTCTTATCTTTATCTGTGGCATATTGACTCCTTTATTTAACCCTTCTTTATTTTAATTCTTCCTAAATTGTTTCTATTCTTTATTATTCTGCCTAATCCTATTATCTTCTATTTAACATTATACTTGTAATTTATAGTTATTACAATTTACTATGTACTTTTTTTGATTTAACGTTATAATATAAGTGATGGGTAAATTTTAAAAGTTAATAGGAGGAGTTTAAAATGGCATTAATTAATACAAAAGAAATGTTTAAAAAAGCTTACGAAGGTGGATTTGCTATAGGTGCATTTAACATAAGTGACTTAGAACAATTACAAGGTGTTTTAAAAGCTGCTAAAGCTAAAAATTCTTATGTTATGATACAAGCTTCTATGTCAGCTGTTAAATATGCTGGACCTCATACTTTAGTTGAGATGGTTAAAGCTGCTTCTGATGAAATAGGTGTAGATGTAGCTCTTCACTTAGATCATGGTCCAAATATGGATGCTATTAAAACTTGTATTGATGCTGGTTTCTCTTCAGTTATGATAGATGGATCTCATTTTGACTTTGAAGAAAATGTTAAAATAACTAAAGAAGCTGTTGAATATGCACACTCTAAAGGTGTTGTTGTTGAAGCAGAACTTGGTGTTTTAGCTGGAACAGAAGATGATGTTACTTCTGATGTTCATAAATATACTCAACCTGCTGAAGCAGTTGAATTTGTTGAAAGAACAGGAGTTGATTCATTAGCAATAGCTATAGGAACTTCTCATGGTGCTTTCAAATTCAAAGGAGAAGCTAAATTAAGATTCGATATACTAGAAGAAATCCAAAGCAAATTACCAGGTTTCCCAATAGTTCTTCATGGTGCATCTGCTGTTGACCAAAACGCTGTTGCTACATGTAATGAATTTGGTGGAAATATAGCTGGAGCTAAAGGTGTACCTGTAGACATGTTAAGAAAAGCATCTTCTATGGCTGTTTGTAAAATAAACATGGATACTGACTTAAGACTAGCTATGACTGCTGCTGTTAGAAAATTCTTAGCTGAAAATCCAAAAGAATTTGACCCAAGAAAATACATTGGTGCTGGTAGAGATGCTATACAAGCTGTAGTTGAAAGTAAAATAGATGATGTTTTAGGTTCTGCTAACTCTATAAACTAATATAACTTTTAAATATTTATAAAAGAAAAGAGATGACTTAGAGTAATTAAATTTATTTCTAAGCCATCTCTTTTAAGTTGTATATAGGTTATGTATTTAAAAATATATTTTTTTATAAAATTAATTAATATAGCATATAATTATCTACTAAACACGAATATATCCGCTTTTTATCTTTCTATGTATTGTAGAAGGATATATGCCTATCACTTCGGCTGCCTTTGTTATTGAACCATATTTATTTATAGCCTTACTTATCATTATTTGGTCTACCATTTTATATGCATCATTCAGATTCATAATTCCATTTACCACTATTGGTGATAAATCATTTGATTCGTTATCAATCATATCCAGATTTATAAGCATATTAAATTCATCTTCTCCAATTACGTTTTTGGCTGATAATACTACAAATCTTTCAATAATATTTTTTAACTCTCTTATATTTCCTGGCCAAGAGTATTCTTCCAATAATTCAATAACCTTAGGTGAAACTTCTACTTCTCTATTGTACTTATCATTATAAAGTTTTAGGAAGTAGTCCACTAATGGAACTATATCTTCTTTTCTCTCTCTAAGTGGTGGTATCTTTACTGGAATAACACTCAATCTATAGTATAAATCTTGTCTAAATTTAAGGTTGTTTCTAAGGTCCTCATGAGAAATATTAGTGGCACTTATATATCTAACATCTATCTTTATAGGTTTACTCCCACCAATTCTAGTAATTGTGTTTTCTTGTATAACTCTAAGTAATTTTTTTTGCATTTGCATTGGCAATTCACCTATTTCATCCAAGAATATAGTTCCACCATTTGCTTCTTCAAAAAGTCCTTTTTTACCCTTTTTCTTAGCTCCAGTAAAAGAACCTTCTTCATATCCAAAAAACTCTGATTCTAATAATTCATTTGGTATAGCCCCACAGTTTATAGCTATAAAAGGCTTTTCCCTTCTTGAACTATACTTATATATTGTCCTAGCTATAATTTCTTTTCCTACGCCTGATTCTCCATTTATAAATATAGAAGAATCTGATGCTGCAGCTCTTTTGACAACTTTTTTTATATTGTCCATAGTCTTACTTTGACTTATATACTCTGTATCTTCTGATACATCACTATATCTTATCTGAGATTCAAGTTTAATAACCCTTGATATATCTCTACCTGTAAGTACTCCTCCTGTAAGTTTTCCTTTTGAGTCCCATATTGGAACGGCTGTATAAGCGATAAGCTTTCCATCAGGATAAACAATATTTCTATAAATCTTTTTCTTTACCTTAAGCATATTTAATATTATTGGTTCTTCAACTAACCCCTGTCTGACAAGATCTGTTATATTTCTACCAAGTACTTCAGTTCTTTTAAAAGGTAAAATCTCATCACTGACAGTATTCATCTTTTCAATTACCCCATCTTTGTTAAATACAACGACAACTTCATCTATATGTTCTATTATATCCTCAACTATTTTGTCAGATATTACAGACTTCTCAAATAAATAAACTATGTTATTTTCATTATCATTATCTTTCATATTATAAATATGTGCAGTCATTCTTAATTCTCTAAAAGCTATTTTCTTTTTATTATTCACCAGTATATCTTTTTTGTCAAAATTTGAATCTAATTCATTTATATTTTTAGGTCTTTTTATATCGAGAAAGCTAAAAATATTATCTATTAGATGATTACAGTATATTATTTCGCCTGACTCTTTGCATAAAATAACTGGATTTTCTACATGTTCTATAAGCCCTATCAAATTATTATCCATCAATATTCGCACCTTTCATTAAGTAATTTATTGAACTACATACAAAATTTATTGTTTGCTTACAATAAATACTATTAGCACATACAACCAACTCCTTATTTGTCTTTTTTTAATATCTTGCTTCATTAAAATACAACTTACAGATAATTTTAATGGTCATAGTTTGTTAAAAATTTCATTTTGCTTTTAATTGTATTTTATCACATATTCGGTAATTATTTGTCTGTTTAACACAATTTAATTAAAATTAGTGCTTATTTTTGAAAATAAAGATAATCCTTATAGAATATGACTCACATTTTGTAAGTAATATACATATAAGGATTATCTAGATATCTTGTATTATAAAATTTTATTCAAACAGACTTTTTAATAACTGACAAATACAATTTAGTAATAACCATATTATGTAATAATATTTATGTTACTAACTAATAAGGCTTATTTCATCAGTAATATTTAGGTACTTGTTACCTATTAAGCTTTTATAGCTTCTAATAAATCATCAACGCTATCTAATTTATCTATAAGCATTGGAACTATTTCATGTAAGTCACCAACTACTCCATAATCAGCAATTTCTAATATTGGAGCTGCTGGGTTTTTGTTTATAGCAATTATGAAATCTGATGATTGCATACCTGCTAAATGTTGTATTGCTCCTGATATACCACAAGCTATGTATAGGTTTGGTTTAACAGTAGTTCCTGTTTGACCTACTTGGTGAGAATGGTCTATCCATCCAGCATCTACAGCTGCACGAGAAGAACCAACTACTCCACCTAATTTGTCAGCTAATTGTTTAAGCATTTCAAATCCTTCAGGTCCACCTAATCCTAGACCACCTGATACTATAACATTTGCATCTGTAAGAGATACTAAATCTTTTTTACTCTTAACTGTTTCTAAAACAGTAGTTCTTATATCATCTTGAGTTATTTTGTAATCTAATGCTATAACTTCACCAGTTCTTGTTTCGTCTTTTTCAGCTTTATCCATAACTCCAGGTCTAACTGTAGACATTTGAGGTCTATGGTTTGGACAAATGATTGTAGCCATTATGTTTCCACCAAATGCTGGACGAGTTTGTTTTATTTTCTTATCTTCTGGGTCTATTTCTAGTTTAGTACAGTCTGCTGTTAATCCAGTTCCTACTCTTGAAGCTATTCTAGGTGCTAAGTCTCTACCTATATGAGTTGCTCCGAAAAGCATTATTTCTGGTTTTATTTCATCTATTGCATCTTTTATTACTTTTGTATATGCATCAGTTGTATATTTTTCTAAAAGAGCATCGTCTGCAACATAAACTTTATCAGCTCCATAAGAAATTAATTCTTTAGCTAATCCATCAACATCTTTTCCTAATAATACTGCACAAAGTTCTGCATCTACTTCTTTAGCTAATTTTCTTCCTTCTCCTAATAATTCGATAACTACTGGAGTTATTTTTCCATCTCTTTGCTCTGCAAATATCCATACGTTTTTATAAGAACTTAAATCTTTTATATCATTCATAGTTTGTACTCCTCCAACTTATATAATGTGCTTTTGTTTTAGACCTATTATTATTTTGTTAGCTATTTCGTCAGCTTTACCTTCTAAGATTTCTCCTTTTCCTCTTGGCTCAGGAGTAAATGATCTAAATACTTTAGTTGGTGATGCTTTTAAGCCAACTTCTTCTTTATTTACGTCTAAATCATCAATTGTCCAAACTTTTACATCATGTTTATATGCTTTAACTATTTTATCAACAGACATATATCTAGGTGCATTTAATTCTTTTACTGCTGTTAAAAGTACAGGTGTACTTACTTTAATTAATTCATATCCATCTTCTAATTGTCTTTGAACTATTATGTCTTTTCCTTCTATTTTGAAGTCTTGTACATATGTAACTTGAGGAATGTTTAATTTTTCTGCAATTTGTGGTCCAACTTGTGCAGTATCTCCATCTATTGCTTGTCTTCCTGCAAATATTATATCATAGTCGCCTATTTTAGATATTCCTGCTGCGATAGTATTTGATGTAGCCCAAGTATCAGCTCCTCCAAATGCTCTATCACTTAATAATATTGCATCATCAGCCCCCATAGCTAAACACTCTCTTAGCATAAAATCTGCTTGAGGAGGTCCCATTGTTATAACTGTTATAGTTACATCATCATGCTCATCTTTAATTTTTAATGCTTCTTCTAATGCATTTGCATCATCTGGGTTTAATATACTTGGAACTCCATCTCTTATAAGAGTACCTGTTTCTTTATTTATTCTTACTTCGTTAGTATCTGGAACTTGTTTTACGCAAACTAATATTTTCAAAGTCTATACCTCCAATTTCATTAGATTATTTATTATTTTAATACGTTTGATGAAATTACCATTTTTTGAACTTCTGATGTTCCTTCGTATATTGATACGATTCTAGCATCTCTGTACATTCTTTCGATTTCATAATCTTTTATGAATCCATATCCACCGTGAAGTTGTAATGCTTTATAAGCAACTTCATTTGCAACTTCTGCTGCATAGTATTTAGCCATTGCAGATTCTTGAGCAACTCTCATTCCTGCATCTCTCTTTTGTGCTGCATCATAAACTAATCCTCTAGCTGCACAAACTTTTGTTTCCATATCAGCTATAGTAAATTGAGTATTTTGGAATTTAGCTATAGGCTTACCAAATTGAACTCTTTGTTTTGTATATTTAACAGCTTCATCTAAAGCACCTTGAGCAATTCCTAGAGCTAAGGCAGCAACACCTATTCTACCTACTTCTAAAGTACCCATTGCTATTTTAAATCCATTACCTTCTTTTCCTATAAGGTTTTCTTTTGGAACTTTAACATTTTCAAATATTAAGTCAGAAGTTTCAGTTCCTCTTATACCCATCTTATCTTCATGAGCTCCTGTTGAGAAACCATCCCATTTGCTTTCTACTATAAATGCTGATGTTCCTCTAAGACCTTTAGATCTATCTGTAACTGCTATTACTATAGCTATATCGCAGAATGGTCCATTAGTTATAAAAGTTTTTCTACCATTTAATATGTAGTGGTCTCCTACTAATTCTGCTGTAGTTTGTTGTCCACCAGCATCAGAACCAGCTCCTGGCTCAGTTAAACCAAATGCTCCTATTAACTCACCTGTTGCTAAACCTCTTAAGTATTTTTGTTTTTGCTCTTCAGTACCATTGTAAAGTATTGGTAATGTAGCAAGAGAAGAACCAGCTGTAACGAAAGTAGCTGTTGAAGCACATCTTCTAGCTATTTCTTCCATTATGATAGCGTAAGAAACATATCCTGCTCCCCCACCACCATATTCTTCTGGGATATTACTGCTTATAAATTTTGTTTCAGCTAATTTTTTGATTAATTCCTTAGGCATTACACCTGTTTTATCCATTTCTGCTGGTAAAGTATCTAATTCTTTACTAACAAAATCTCTTACTGCTTTTCTTAAAAGTTCTTGCTCTTTGTTATATAACATAGCTTCCTCCAATTTTCATATTTTATAGTAAATTTATTTTAATGAACTTAAGCTAAACTCATCATCTCAGCAAAAGTTTGAATACGAGTTCTTGCTTGTTCATTATTCTGAGTTTGTTGGTCGATTTCAACATATAAAGTAGGTATTCCACTATCTTCTATATCTTTCTTAACTAAAGGATAATCGTATTCTTCTGGGTCACAGAATTTCATCATACAGAAGATAACACCATCTACATCTTTCTTTTTAACTTCATCTACTATAAGTGACCCACGTTTTTTCTTAGGGTCATAAGCTAATGAACAACCTTCTATGTTTGACCATTGTCTTGCTAATCTTTCTAATGCATCATCACCTGCAGGCACATCTGTTCTGAATTGTCTTGTTTCTTGAGCTAAATCATCAGCTACTACTGCTATATTATTGTCTTCTAAAATATCTAATATATCTTTAGAATCTGCTAATATACCTGTCAATAAAACTTTCTTTCCAGAACAGACTTCTTCTGGCATTGTGTTTAATTTTGCTATTAAATCTTTTACTAATTTAGTGTGTTCTTCTTTTCTCATAAAGAATCCACTTTTAATTACTAAGCTTCTTATTGATGGTTTTATAGTATTAGAATGTTTATAAACTACTTCAACAAAGTCTCTCATAGTTTTTCTATGTTCATTGTAAATTTCTATACTTTCATGAATTTTTGCTTCTTCTATTTCATAACCACATATTTCTTCAAGTTCTCTTTTTACACCTTTGTATTCACTGATTAGGTATTTTACACCAGCTTCAAGTTTTCTGTTTTGTGGGTGTACTAATGATATATATTTTATGTGAGGTACTGCTGATTTCCAGTTTTGTCCTAAACAAATTAATGTGTCACACATACCTGGTATGATAACTCCAGATAATTCATCATATGCACCTTTTAATCCATACTCTAGACATGATTGCATTATTGAACATGCAAATGCAGGGAAATATTGTTTAGCTAAATCTAATTCTGTTTGTCCTCCCCATATACCAACTGGAAGCATTCCAGCTGCATGTATAATTTCTTCTGGGCAATAAACTGGGAAACAACCTATAGCTTTTTTACCAGTTGCATTTTTATATTCTTTTACAGCCTTATTTGGATTTTCAACTACTTCTTTCATTTTAGATAAAATAGCTTCCATTATATCTCACCTCTATTAAGTTTTTTTCTTTCTTCCATTACTTCAACTAAACCTTGAATTCTTGTTTCAAATTGAGCATTAGTAAAGGCTCTAGGGTCAGCTTGGTCACCATCAAATCCAGCATATGGTAATCCAGTTTCTTCAGCTGCTCTTCTTTGCATTTCATATTGTATTAAACTCATAAGTTTACAGCTTCTGTTCATATGATAGAATGCTCCATCACATTTACCCTCTACTAAAGAATCAACTCTATATTTTGTCATACGGTCTAAGTTTACATTGTTAAACATAGTACTGTATGCTACTGCCATTCCATCTAAATCATTAACTTCATATTGTAATGCCCAAGCATGTGGATAAACACTACCTGTCATATTAACTCCAAATTTAGCTAATGTTTTCATTTTATATCCAATATATGGCCAGCAAGGTATACCTTCCATCATTATTCTATACTTTTCTTCTCCTCTGAAAGAAGATTTTCCAGTTTTCATATTATCTTCTAACTCTTCTATAAGTAATTTAAATGCTTCTGTAGTTTCTTTTTTACCTCTAGCACAAACTATTACAGCCATATAAGTAAATAAATCAAATCCATTCATTGGTGAAGGAGAAGAATCTGCTGGTAAACTCATAGAATATTTCCATAGTCTTCCGTTCTCAGCTGATACTTTCATTACTTCTTCAAATTTCTTAGGGTCAAATTTCTTTCCTGATATAATTTCTAACTGTTTTATAGCCTCTTCAAATTGAGCTTTTATATAGTCTATTCTAGATTGAGTTACTTCATCTTCATTATTGAAAGTTGTATCAATCATTATTAAAGGTATATCTAATTCTCTTGAAATATTTTCATACCATTTTATAACTTGATTACATATATTATTACAGCAAAGTAGGAAATCTGGAGCTGGCATATCTAAAGCTTCACATCCACCATTTTCTAAAAGACCAAAGTTTGTTCTTGCATATGCACATAGGTCGATAGAATATCCTTTAGATTCAGCCATTTCACATAATTCTAAAGAACCTTTTTTAGCCGCTACCCCAGCTGCTTGATTTTCTGGATATAATACATTTAAGTCAAATACTTCTGCTAACTCTTGAGGAAATACTGATGTTGACCAACCTACAGGTCTTCCTTCTTCTTTAGCTTTAAATGCATTTGCATATTGTTCAGCTAATAAATCGTTTATTACTACTCTAGCTTCTTTTTTTTCAGACATTGTCATCCCTCTTTTTATATATTTTTCACTTCTTTTTGTGATTCTTTTGCTTCATCAAAAGCATATAATGCTGCTCCTAAAGCACCAGTTAATTGAGGTATATCAGGTACAATAATTTCTGTATTGATTTCTCTTGCCATAGCTCTTACAATTCCACTATTTC
This sequence comes from Clostridioides sp. ES-S-0001-03, assembly GCF_020676075.1. NCBI lineage: Bacteria > Bacillati > Bacillota > Clostridia > Peptostreptococcales > Peptostreptococcaceae > Clostridioides > Clostridioides sp. ES-S-0001-03. The sequence continues at coordinate 90,108 of NZ_JACVWJ010000008.1, forward strand.
TGGCAACTCCACCAACCATTACTACGTTTCTTTGTACTCCTATTCTTTTTGCTAGGCTAGAAACTCTCTTTGCTACTGAAGTGTGAATACCTGCTACTATATCTTCAATTTTTGCATTTTCTGATAAGTGTGATATAACTTCAGATTCTGCAAACACTGTGCATGTACTACTTATTGATACTTCATTTTGAGAATTCATGGATATACTTCCGAGTTCAGATACATCAACCTCTATTATTTTTGCCATTACATCTAAAAATCTTCCTGTACCTGCAGCACATTTGTCATTCATAAGAAAGTTTAGTAATCTTCCATTCTTATCTAGCTTTAGTACTTTAGCATCTTGACCACCTATATCAATAATGGTTCTTGTTTCTGGAATTATGAAGTTTACTCCTCTAGCATGACAACTTAACTCACTTATCTGTTTGTCAGCATCAGAATATTTCATTCTCCCATATCCTGTAACTACTATTTTTTCAATGTCTTCTCTTCCAAGACCTGACTCACTGTATAATTTTTCCAAAACTCTTGATGGTCCAGTAGTCCCAGTACCAGAAGATATCGTAGCTGAAGCCACAATATCCTCTCCATCTTTTAAAATTACTCCCTTTGATGCAGTTGAACCTATATCTAATCCCATTGTATACATCTTTAGTATTCTCCTTTCCCAAAATCTAGAAATACTAATTAGTATCTTACAACTTTATCTTCTTTTAAGTTATTTATTTTTGATTCGTCATATCCTAAAGTTTTTAATACTTCTATAGTATGTTCCCCTACTTTTGGTGCTGGTGTATAATCTTTTATTCCTTCATTTCTAAACATAACTGGAGTATTAACTAAAACACCTGTATTTCCACTATCATATGTCTTCTTAAATAAGAAGTCATTTGCCCAAGCTTGTTCATCATCTAGTAAATCTTCACAGCTTTGGATTTTTTCAAATGGTAAGTCTGCTTCTTCTAATAAAACTGACCACTCATCTAATGTTTTTTCTAACATAGCTTCTCCAACTATCTTAACTAAATCTTCAATGTGATTAACCATTGAATCTATGTTGTTGTATCTATCATCTTCTAATATATATTCTCTATTTATAACCTTACAGAATTTGCCTAACCACTTATTGTATTGTATTAAAGCTAATTGAATCCATCTTCCATCTTTACATTTATATGTAGTCATTAATGGGCTGTTTGGATTTTCTCTTGATAAAGGCATTTCATTTCCATATTGTGCTGTTGTTATCATTGTTCCCATTCCATATATAGCTGTATGGAAAAGACTTACTGTTACTCTTTCACCTACACCAGTTTTTCCTTTTTTATGTAATGCTGCTAAACTTCCTGCTGCTAATGCTAGACCTGCATAGTGGTCACCAAATCCTGCTGCTGTATTTGCTGGAGATGTTCCTTTTTCCATTACAGATTGGCTAACTCCTCCTCTTGCAAAGTATGCAGTATAGTCAAATCCTGGTTTATCTTTTAAAGGTCCTTTTTCACCATATCCTAATATTTGAGCAAATATTAGTCCTGGATACTTATCTTTTATTTGGTCATAAGCTATACCCATTTTTTCTAATGCTTGAACTCTAACATTAGTTACAAATATGTCTGCTTCTGATATTAATTTATGTAATATTTCTATTCCTTCTTTTGATTTTATATTAATACTTACACCCTTCTTATTTCCATTTTCTAATTCAAACATAGGGTTTTCATCATCTGATGCTGGAGATTTAAATGTTCCACCCATAACTCTTATTCCATCACCTTCTATAGGCTCAACTTTAATAACATCTGCACCCCAGTCACCTAACATTTTTGCACAACATGGTGCTGCGATGAAACTTGAAAGTTCTACTACCTTAACTCCTTCTAAAAGCATAACGTTTTCCTCCTTAATAGTATCAATTATAAAAATTCAATTAAATCACATATAAAGTACTTTTTTCTGATATTAACTATTTGATGTCAAAGTTCCTAATCTTATTGAGATAACTTATAAAATTATTAAAAGTTATAAATGATTATTTTTTATATTTTTTATTGTCTTACACCTATATTGTTAAGCATTTATCGTGCCAACTTTATATTTAAGCAAAATATCGCTTGATTTGAATGTTTTTTAACAATATACAATTGCATTATTAATTTCATATCGTGGCATCATGCAACTCTCCATAGCATTTTGCCATTTTTTTTATGCCTTTAAAAGTTTTTTTTATATATTTTTTTATGAAAAAGCTTGACTTTTCAAAAAAAATTTTCATTGCTAAACTCAAAAACACATGCTATCATTGTAATTAATCAATTGATTAGTTAACTAATTTAAAACTTAGATAATTTTTTAATAATATTTAATCTAAAAAATAACAATTTCTTTGATAAATGTTTAGAGCAATTATTATCTTAAATAAAAAATAACTAAATATCAAAATAACACAGGGAAAACAATTTCAAAACTAAATTTTTAACCTTAAAAATTTTGTATAAAAATATAACCTTATATTGCTACATATTATTTCTAAATGAAAAATTACCATATAATTTAATAATTACAGGAGGGTATTGATATGAAAATACTAGTATTTGGAGCACGCGATTATGAAGAACCAGTAATAAAACAATGGTCTGAAGAACATAAGGATGTTCAAGTGGATATTTATCCTGAAAACATGACTGAAGAAAATGTAGTAAAAGCTAAAGGATATGATGGTATATCTATACAACAAACTAACTATATAGATAACCCTTATATTTATGAAACTTTAAAAGATGCTGGGGTTAAAGTTATAGCTTCAAGAACTGCAGGGATGGACATGATACATTTTGGTTTAGTTAATGAAAATGGACTTATTGTTACAAATGTTCCTTCTTATTCACCTAATGCAATAGCTGAATTAGCTGTTACTCAAGCTATGAACCTTTTAAGAAAGACTCCTTTAGTAAAGAAAAAAGTCTGTGAAGGTGACTATCGTTGGATAGCTGAACTTCTTGGAACAGAAGTTAGATCTATTACAGTTGGTGTTATAGGTACAGGAAAAATAGGTGCTACTTCTGCCAAATTATTCAAAGGCTTAGGAGCTAATGTAATTGCATTTGACCAATATCCAAATAAAGATTTAAATGATATATTAACTTATAAAGATTCTTTAGAAGACCTTCTTAAAGAAGCTGACCTTATAACATTACATACTCCTTTACTTGAAGGAACAAAACATATGATAAATAAAGATACTTTAGCTATAATGAAGGATGGCGCTTACATAGTAAATACTGGTCGTGGTGGTTTAATTAAGACAGGGGACTTAATAGAAGCACTAGAAGCTGGAAAAATAAGAGCTGCTGCCCTTGATACATTTGAAACTGAAGGATTATTCTTAAATAAAAAAATGAACCCAGGTGAATTAACTGACCCAGAAATCAACAAACTTCTTTCTATGGAGCAAGTTATATTTACTCATCACCTTGGATTCTTCACTAGTACAGCGATAGAAAATATAGTTTATTCTAGTTTAAGTAGTGCTGTAGATGTTATAAGCACAGGAACTGCTGCTAATAGAGTAAATTAGTATTTTATAAATATATTTTTTCATTAATTAGCTATTATCTAACAAAATAGCCTTTAATTTCCCAAATATAAGAGAGTCTATTCAATATACATTGAGTATGACTCTCTTATATTATTTTTCTTATTTTATATTATTTGTATACACCTACTATTTGTTATATTTTATATCAAATTTACAACAACCTTTCTAATTATCCTATTAAATTATCCTAATTACAATCTACTTTTCCATCAAAAGACTTTGAATGGGTACAATTCACTTTTTACCAGAAAAATACCAAACAAACTATGAAAATTGTATGATTAATATTAATATATTTATAAGAAAACATTACAAGAATACTAGTTTGGGATTTTTGAGGAGGGATTATATTGGAAAAAATGAATAAAGCTACTTCTAAAAAGACGACCTGTATCGTCACTTCAGCGCTATTTGCGTCTATAATATGTTTGACAATAGCTTATATATTACATATTCCAGTTGGTGGAAACAATGGATATGTTCATATAGGAGATGCCTTTATTTATCTAGCTGCAACTATTTTACCAACAAACTATGCTATAGCAGCCTCTGCAATAGGCGCTGGTCTAGCTGATTTATCTACAGGAGCTGCAATATGGGTAATACCAACTATAATTATAAAGCCAATACTCGTATTATTTTTCACTTCTAAAAGTGACAAGATAATAAATAAACGAAATATAATTGCTTCATTTGTAGCAGGCATAGTAGGTCTAGTTTTATATATGTTTGCTGAGGGAATAATTATTGGAAGCTTTACAAGTGCTTTTGTAATGAGTTTACTTGGTTTGTTACAGCCAATAGGAAGCTTTATTGTGTTTGTACTTCTAGGGATAGCACTTGATAAACTTGATTTTAAAAGACGTTATTTTAACTAAAAACTTAAATTTATGGAGGGAAAATTATGAATATCTTATATACAATTGAAAACAGTATCTATGTAAATATAACTAATACATGTCCATGTAGCTGTGTGTTTTGCATAAGAAATGAAAAAGATGAAGTAGCAAATAGTGGTAGCTTATGGTTAGAACACGAACCAAGTATTAATGAAGTAAAAGAAGCCTTTGACAAATATAATTTAGATGAATATGATGAAATTGTATTTTGTGGATATGGTGAACCACTAATGAGAATAAATGAATTAATAGAAGTTGCTAAATTTGTAAAAGGGAAAAGTAATATCAAAACAAGAATAAATACAAATGGTCTAAGTGATTTAATACACAATAAAAAAACTGCTATTATGTTAAAAGATGTGATAGATGCAGTATCAATAAGTCTTAATGCTCCAAATAAAGAAGCTTATAATAGAGTTACTCAACCAAAGTTTGGAGAAAAATCATTTGACTACATGTTAGATTTTGCAAAAGATTGCAAAGAATATATAAAAGAAGTTGCCTTTTCAGTAGTAGATGAAATATCTCCAGAGGAAATAGAAGAATCTAAACAATTAGCAAAAGAACTTGATATACCACTTAGAGTTAGACATAAAAACTAACAATTATAAATTAGTATTTAAAACCTTAATACAAAGTTGACATATGAAAATAGTTAACTATAGGTGGGTCTTTAAAATAACGTAATAAAATATTATCTATTTAGTTAATGTTTTATTACTTTTAATACCTTTCTTGATAACAGAATCATTCTTTGCTATAACCCACATGTAAGTCAGAAGAAATATGACTATGTCTAACAAGACCAGAAAACTTTTTAAGAAAATACATAAAAAATAGAAAAAATAGAAAGTAGTGAATTAGAGAAAAAACTTGATAATATTTCCTTTCCCTATGATGGTATGGAAATTATAGTCTGAAGCATTGAATAATAAGCACAATGAAAAGTCAGAAAATATTAATATATAGTTTGTCTAAAGTCTGAGCTGGTGCAAATTCTCTGCACCAGCTACAACATGTTTTACCCCATCATGTTTCTGTTTATCTAGCCCTTTATAGACTTCCATCATCTCTCTGATTTATCAATTAAAGCAATAACAACCATCCACCAATTAATATAAGAATTGAACCTGGTATTTTCTCCTTGATATTTTCTTTAAATATAAAGTGAGCAAGTATTAAGGTTATTATCATAGAAACTTGAGAAAATGGTTCTGCTATACTGAGTTCTAAATTATTTAAAGCAATTAATAATGCTAGATAAGAATATCCATTAATAGCACCACTTAAAATTGAAAGTCCCTTCTTATTACTAAATATTTCATAGATTACTCTTTGTTTCTTTTTAAATGCTAAAAAGACAAATAGATTTAATCCAACAAAAAAGTAAAGTATCGTTGAATATAGTATAGGAGATACTTGAACATAAAATGCCTTATCTAATACCCTTCCTACTGATTGAAAAAATATGTACAAAAACATCAATCTACATGGTAGATTATTTAGAATGGCAGATGCATTTTTTAATAAAGAACTTACATTTTTTAATATAAATACTCCACCTATCATAATTATAATTCCTGCAACTTTTGCTAAACTAAAACTTTCGCCTAAAAATACAACTGATAAAAGCAATAGAAATAGTGAGTTTAAACTGTTTATTGGAGTTACAAGTGAAACTTCACCAGTTGCTAGAGATGTTACATATGCTACTGACCCAATCGAATAAACTAAGCTACTTATATAGCATGGTATTAAAAAAGACCAATCTCCAACCTTACTCATTATACTAAATGGTAGTAAACATACTCCACCTATAAAGAAAAATAAAAATGATGAAGCTATATTTTTATAAATATCGCCTTCCTCATCACCTAATAATCTTACAACTACTCTTTCAAAGGCTAACAGCACTACTCTAATTAATAGTGCAAAATAAGATATTATCATTTTTGACCTCACTTAAAAATTAATCTGAATTACTGAATATACTTACTAAATCTCATTATTATAAATCAAATCTACCATATAGGCAAATCTTTTGGGTTTTTCAATATCTTATGTTTAAATACAGGTACCTTAAGCTTTTCCCCTAACTTACGACATTGTTCTTTATAAGTCCCCTTTAATTTATCATGAAAAACTATACCATCAATTCCACCATCAATACTGTCTACACACTTTTCTAATTTTTCAAATCCATCTTCATTATCATACATTCCACTTACAATCCATTGATTTGGTAATACATGCCCAATTGATATATTGTATTCTCCATTTTTTATAATGTCTGAAAAAGAATTTTCAAAGTGAACTCCTCCTACACACAGTAAAGTTTTTATAGGCTCATCACTATCAAATACTCTAATTAGAGACTTCGATAATACTTGTATTGCTGTCTTATTATTAAAACTATTACTATTACTTCCTATCTCAATATCTAACATAGGTACAGAATATTCTGTAATTAATTTAGCTACTTCACCATATGTAGTTCCAGACCAGTGAGTTGCTTCTGTTAATGTAGTGAATTCATCAAGGGAGTTTTCATTTTTTATATCTTCAATTGCATTAATTAAGTTTCTAAAATATTTTGGATTTGAATTTCCAAACTCGCCTGTTGGTACATCTCCAATAGTATGAGCTGTTAGAATATTTTCTGGAGCATTCTCTCCTTCATGCCAATTCACAACTCCTGCAAAATCAAAATCTTTGAAATACTTATTTAAAATTGGCAGATAATATTTATAATCATGACTTATTACATTTTCCGTTTTTACAAACTGGAATAAGTTATTGTTTTCATCTATAAATTCTAATACAAAGTTATCATCAACAATAATATCAGTCTGCTTTAAATCCATTACTTCCTCACAACAGTTAATTACATTTTTAGCCACTGGGTCTTTATCTAAATTATTACAAAAGAAGAAAACTGCTTTTTTGTTATTCATCTATAAATCACACTCCTATTATTTAAATATTATATACTCTCCTACTTAAAATCATCTAAATATTACTATATACTCCATTCAATTATTATACATAATATACTACCATACTTATTTTAGCTACACCTCTCCCTGAGTTTCTATATACATGTGATACATCAGCTTTAAATCTTATAGAATTCCCACTAGATACAATATAATCCTCTCCATTTATTTTAATAGTTATTTCACCACTAAAAACTGTAATAAACTCTTGAGTTCCTGGAAGTTCCGCATTTGAATCCAACGTTCCACCCTCTTCTATCTCAATCATAAATATTTCAAATCTTCTCTTGGAATCAAATGGAAATATAGGATAACTTACATATTTTCCATCATCTTCAATAAAATGGTCTACATCCTTTTTATCAACCAATTCTATCTCACTTTCTTGTCTTTCCATCAATGATGTAAATGATATTTTTAATCCATTCGTTATTTTCTTGATAGTAGATATAGTTGGATTCACTTCACATTTTTCAATTTGAGACAACATACTCTTACTTACTCCACTAAGTTGAGAAATTTTATCTAAGCTAAGATGTTTTTCTTTCCTTATTTTTTTTAAGTTTTCAGCAATTATTTCATTTAAATTCTGCATAAATTCACCTCGACTATACTTATACAATCATAAGCATATTTAATTATTTTATCTAAAGACAGTAACTTATTTTAAAACATTCTAGACAATATACTGTACATTATGTTTAATATATAATACTTTTTTAAGAATGTAAATACTATTCTAAAGTTTTCTTTAAAAATAAGCAAATAAAAAAGCTAGAAGTCTATGTTTTTACAAGACTACTAGCTTTTGCTATCATAAAATTGTATTTTAACTATAAAACTTAGATGCTCCTATCAGTTGTCTTTTGGAAACAATCTTAGCTAGATTAGCTAATGAAGATATTTTTATATCCTTAAAAGAAACTAAAAATACAAACTTAAAATCAGTGAATTCTTGATTTATATTATATATATCAAAATAGCATCTCAAATTATCAAATAGGTAATTTTCTTGCAAATCTGCTTCTATTTCATCAGTAGCATCTTTTAAATATGCTCTTACATCTTCAAATAAGACATTGAAATAAGACTCATCTATTTCCTCACCCAATTCTTCTAATATTTCTTCTATATCTAAATCATCCATATCAAAAGAATTTCCTGTCAATTGACAATCAAACACCAATATATTCTCCTGATTTATAGTATTTGATATATCTTGTACATATTCAAAGTCTGGACGTAATTCTAAAATGTCTTTTATCTCACTACTCTTTACATGAATTTTTCCTTTTCTGTTTTCTAGTTTTAAATCTATCATATGCTCCCCCTTTCAAATTATAAGTCTTTTAATTACTTTCTTCTATAATCTTTTTAATATCTATCCAGTTATTAACTCTAATTACGTTTTGGTGTTCAATATCTTTATTATAGTTAGTATCTAAAAGTATTACTTTAACACCTGCATCAGCCAATTGGACTGAGTTTAAAGGGTTATCTTCTATAAATATATCACAACTCAGTTCTCTTGCCTTTTCAACTTTATAATCACTTCCTAATAAGTAAACATCTATATCTAAAATTCCTTGTCTAATTAACCAGTTTTTAGTTACATCAGTTAAACACTCATGTCTAGCTGTTACAAAAGATAAATTATGCCCCTTAGATAATTCCTCTATTACTTCAATAGCTCCTTCTACAATTTCTGCTTCATCATATGAATGTACATACTTATCATTAAATTCTGCATATACATCCCTTATTCCTGAACCATATAATTCTTCCCAATTGTGAGTTATACACTCTGACTCTGTAATGTTTTTATTGAATATATCATTTAGGTATGGAAGAAAATGATAAGGGCTAGTTATTGTTCCATCTATATCAATACATATATTTAATTTGTTCATTTTTACCTCCATGTAACATTTATTGATTTTATTAATCAAATATTATAGCACAGCTTTAATTATAAATCAAAATCATATATATGACTATACCTATATAATACCAAAAAGCTTGCATATTTAAGCAAGCTTTTTGTAAATTTTACATTTTCAACTAATATATAAGTTTTTCTAAAGTTGGTTCTACTCCAAATTGTGTTTTTAGTTCTCTATATTCATTTAATGCTTTTTCATTATTTGTTTTAGTTTTTATTGCTCTTATCATTAAATTTTTTGGTGTATCTAATGGGGATATGTATTCTACCACAGAAGTATCGTATCCATTTCCTTCTAGCAATAACGTTCTTAAACCATCAGTTATTAAGTCTGCAAATCTAGCTTTAAATACTCCATGTTTTAATATTGGTTCCATAGCTTCATATTTATATTGTCCTAATAACTCCTTATGACAGCATGGTACTACTACTATAGCTTCTGATTTTGCTCTAATTCCTAATCCTATAGCCATATCTGTTGCTGTATCACAAGCATGTAAGCTTATTACAAGGTCAACATCTCTATTAGGTGTATAATTAGTTAAATCCTCTTTTATAAATGACATATTTTTATAGCCTAAGTTTTTAGCCATCTTCTTTGACGCTTCTATAACTACATCTGAATAATCTATTCCTATAAAATAACAGTTTTTCTTTAATACTTCTTTTATATAGAAATTTAGTACAAAACTTAGATATGATTTACCACAAGCACAATCTAATATTGTTATACAGTCTTTGTCTTTTATTTCTTTTAAAATATTGTCTATAAGCTCCACAAAGTGGTCTATTTGATTATACTTTCTTATTTTATCATTTTTTATTTTACCATCTTTTGTAAGTACTCCAATTTCTTTTAAAAGTGCATTTGCTTGTCCTACTTTTACATAGTACTCTCTGTTTTTTATTTGAGATGCTGTAAATTCATCTATTTTCGGTACTTCTTCTTTATTATCTAGATACTTTACATTTACTTTTTTATTGTCTCCTTCTATTACGACAATAGTACCTCTTTCAATATATCTAAATACTAGCCCATCATAATTTTCCGCTTCTTTAGATATATTTTTTAACAATTCACTAAATGTATGTAACTCTGACTTGCCTTTAAAATTAAATTTGTACTTACCTTCTTCTTCTATTGCAATTCCTTTAAATTCTTTTCTTCCTGATTTAAAAACTACTTCTAATTCAATAAAAAAATCTTCATTTTCAAGGTTTCTCTGAGTAATCCCCATAAAAAACATATTTAGTTTTCCTATACTCTGCTTATTCATACCAATCTCCCTTTTAACTTATCTCTTTAACTCTTAATCAATAGTATTTGACCCATCTATTTCTTCATTTAAATCATTCAATCTATTTTTAAAACTTTCTATCTGCTTATCTGATAAATCAAGATACTCAGTTATCTTGCCTATATATTTAGGACTTTTAGTATTTATTAATTTTAAGGCACTATCCATGGACTTTTGTCTAAGTTCATACGCCTTTTTTACATCATCTCTAGCACTACTTAATACCTTTGTATATTCATCCTTAGAAAGTTCTGGGATTTGCATATTATCATATTCTTCTATAACTTCTTTACATTTATTTCTAGCATTTGTAACATCTTTTTTTATACTAGATAATTTAGTTATATTTTTTGCAATATCCTTAGTATAAGGTATACATTCTCTCATTGGTACTAAAGCTACTCTTTCTATATTATAAATTTCTTTCTTGAAAATTCCTATACTTTCTAGGTCTATTTTTTTTATATCTTCACTATCATTTTCTTTACTTGTATAAGTATCTTTGTTTTCTCCAGTATTTACTTGTTTTTCTGATTCACTATTTGTTGAAGTATTTCTTTCTAAATCATTATTCTTTGTTACATCTTTTTGATTTTCTTCTTTATTATTTTCTGTACTTTGTGTATTTTTCTCTTGCTTATTATCTACTTTTTTATTGTTTGATTCTTTGCTATTTTTTTTATCTTGTTTTAAATCTTCTTCTTCTTTTTCATTAAAATTTGATACATATTTCTCATCATATGTCTCATCAGAAATATAATTATGATAATACATAGATTCTTTTATCTTATTAAGTCCACTCATATAGATGTTACTTATCATTATTGTTGTAGCTAATACTACATAAATACTACTGTAGATACAAGACCTCTTAAAATTCTTGTAATTTCTGAATATCACTATCAAAGGAATAAGATATAAAAATATAAAAACTAATATCCACCTCATAAATCGTGTCTCCTTTCTCAAAACCGAAATCCCTCAAATATTTATTTTTAATCATGTATCTTATAGTATTTACCAATTTATGTTTTTTAATCGTGAACTTTTATTAAATTAAATTCTGTATAATCACAAGATGCTAATATATATTCAATTCCATTTCGAATTCCTTTTAGACCCATTTTAAAAGACTCTTTACCATGCAAGTGACCATAAATCACCTTTTCAACATTATATTCTTCAAATAATTTTGTAAATAAAGACTCCTCTAATCTATCATTTGTAGGAGGATAATGAGTGATTACTATTATTTTGGAATAACCTTTTTTACGGGCAGACTCTAATGACAGCCTTAATCTATTTTCTTCTCTTCTATAAACTTTTTCATCCGTCTCATCAAATTTAACATCATTGGGACATATCCAACCTCTACCTCCACAAATTGCATACTCTCTATATTCATAGAAATTTGTTTGAATAAAACGCATATTTTCATATAGCTTATTCAAACTTGTAACTGTTGTCCACCAATAGTCATGATTTCCCTTTATAAGTATTTTTTTACCTGGAAGTTCATTTATTATATCTAAGTCTTTTTTAGCTTCTGATAAATTAATTCCCCAAGATGTATCTCCTAATACTAATACTACATCTTCTTCTGTAACAACCTCTTTCCAATTATCTATAATCTTTTTTTCATGACCATCCCAATTACTGCCAAAGATATTCATTGGCTTATTTACTGATGTTGAAAAATGTAAATCACCTATTGCATATAAACTCATAACATCATTCCTTCCTTGATTAAACTAAATAGGCTGTCTCTTCTTAGAAATTATTTTCCATTAAGAGGCAGCCCCATTAATATTTAGTAAATTTTCTCTATAAGTAGCTTTATTGAACCACTCTATCATCTACCTTGTTATCCTTATATTGCTCTAATAACATATCTATTTCTTGTTTTAATTCTAAAATTTCGGTTATGTTTTTGTCTGTTTCAGTTCTATCCAACTTTCTTTGATACTGCATAGCTTTATGTGTATCACCTAAGTCATATAACTCTTGTATTCTATTTAGAGTGTCTCTAATTGCTATGGACTTCATTTGATACATAGCCTGAGCTTTCATTATATCCTCTCTTATTTCACTCATTTCTTGGTCTAAGAGAAACGCAGCATCAGATGCTCTTCTAAGTCTTTCTGCTAGAGTCTCAGGTATGTAATGGTCATATTTATATTTTAATGAATGTTCTATTGTAGCCCAGAAATTCATTGCAAGAGTTCTTATTTGTATTTCACATATAATTTCTTTTGAGCCCGCAATTGAGTTTATAGGATATTTTATTATAACATGATAGCTTCTATAACCACTATCTTTGTAGTTTGTAATATAATCTTTTTCTCCTATTATAGTCATATCATTTCTTACTTTTATCAAATCAACTATATAATATATATCTTCAACAAACTGGCACATTATTCTTATACCAGCAATATCATCAATTTCAGTTTCTATATCTTTCGCATTTAGCCTTTTTAACTTAGATATTATGGAAGATATTTTTTTTGTCCTTCCTGTGACAAATTCTATGGGAGAATACTCGCCTTTTGCTAAGTATTCTTTTCTTATATTTTTAAATTTTATTTTCAATTCTTCTACTGCATGTTCATAAGGTGCTAGTATTTCATTCCATTTTTCGTATTCCATATTGCTCACCCTTTATTTGTTTTTTATGACCTTCTTTATTTTATCATAATTTATTTTGTTTTTGTATAGTAAAGCAATTCTCCATCTTCTAAGATATACCCTATTTCGTCTAAATCAATTAGGTAACTTATAACAGATATCAATGAAGATTTAAAAAAATGATACTCTTTATAATTATTGCTTAAATTATTGTTATTTATAATATTTTTTAGTAAAATTTCTAAAGATTTTGGTTTTTCAAGTAATTGTCTTATTTGGTATAAATATTTCTCTAAAGCATTCAAATGCTTTTCTATTAATTTATAAGCATCTTCTTTTGATATCACTTGTTTTCCATGTCCCAAAACCAAATACTCAAAATCTATACCTTTTAACTTTTCTAACGAGTTCATTTGCTCTTGTATATCATATAAAAATAAGAAATCGAATTTTGATAGAATTTCATCTCCTATCAAAAGGCCTCCCACAAAAATCACCTTATCTTTAGTTAAAACAGCTATACTTCCAGGTGTATGTCCCTGAAATTCAATTATATCAAACATTTCATTATTTAATTCAAGCCTACCTGCATCTATAGTTTTATCTATTTCTATATCATCTAACATTTTACTTTTTAAAATACTATCCATAAATATATTGCTTTTCCCCCCAACAATATACTTTGAAAATAATTCTGGGTTTTCTATATATAACTTATCGTATTTTGATGACATTACGCACACATCTTTATAGTATTCTTTAAATTGATTACATGCCCCATAGTGGTCATCATGACCATGAGTGTTTATAATATATCTAACTTGTATTTTATTTTCATCTAATACTTTGGTTACTCTTCTTGGCCTCGAACCACATAATCCTGGGTCTATCATAAGTGCTGTATTATCCTCAAACACATATATTCCTGTATTTGTACCACCTTTTATAAAAAAAGTATTTCCTTTTACTTTTGTTAGATTCACCATCTTCACCTCATTTTGACAATATTTATACTACAAGTTATTATTTATTTAATATAAGACTCTAGTAGAATAAGTCTTTTTATTCTATTAATAGTTCTTTTTTTTATTTTCGGTTCTTTAGATATCCTTATTTTTACATTATATGCTAAATCTCTGTAAAATAGCGATTCTATAAGATATTCAACTATGCCTCTATCCTTAAAATCTATATCTATAATGCTATTAGAATATAGTTTTGAATCTAGTATCATAAGTTCATCAAAAAAGCTTAATCTCTCAGATTTACTCAAATAATCTTTACTTGGAATAAAGCTTTCACAATAATCTATTCTATAATTTACCACTTCATCATTTATTTCAAATCCATGTTGTCTCTTCATCAAGTCTTTATAAGCATTATTTTTCTTAGTCACATTATCTAGATTTTTGTTATAGTCCTCTTTCTTCCAATGTCCAAATAATCTACAATTTAGTGGTCTGACTTCATATATTAAACACCTATTATTATCATCTTTGAATGGACATGAATTTTTTTTAGAATACTCTTCAAAATAATAGTCTACTATTTTAATTATACATCTTCTTCTTAAATCCGCTCTATCTTCAAGATAACAAAATATATTCAAAAACTCAATTAAATTTATACCTACCGATTCCATACAACAATTACCACAACCAGAACAATTTCCAGTTGGTAAAGATTCATATACATCATTTAATTTATTAAAGAGCTTATTTTTAGTGGAATAATCTATACAATTTAAAATATCTTTATTTTTTATACTAGTCATTATTATTACTCCTTGTTATAATTATTAAGTTAATACAAACAATTATTATAACATATTTTTTAAATTTAATCGCATGAGGAGGCGTTTTATGAATAGATATACAAAAATCATTAATATGATGGGAAGTTACTATACAAAAGACTTTGAAAAAGAAAAAAAGAATGTAATAAAAGTTAGAGAAGTTAAAGAGGATACTGTCAGAAAATTTTTCTTACAAGGTGACTGTGAAGTTCTAGTAGTATTTGAAGATACTGGCAAAGAAATCCTTATTGACGATTTTTCTCCTGAAGAAGATATCAAAAAATACTTAGGAGTAAAATTTATAAATAAAAAAAGATAGTTATTAAAACTAAACATCTAAATTAAATTTTAATAACTACAAGTTATTATTATATGCTTTCATAATTAAAAGTTATCTTTTATCTCTTTTTTAGACTTTAAGATAGCTTTTTTTCTATTTTTTGTAAAATAATTCCATAATACACACTAATATTTCACAAAATGATATAATATAACAAATAGATAAATTTTTTAAGTTTCTTAATACTTAATATTTTGCGAGGTGATTTTATGCAAATTTATTTTAGAGTTAAAGCTGTTAGCAAACGTAGACCTATGCTAGAACTTACCCCCTTTGATTTATCTGACAACATCAATTGCCTAAAAGAGGCTATCTCTGAAATTGTATCTAAAAATGTTCTTGAATATAATGAAAAGACCCCAGAAAAATCAATAATAAGCTTTTTAACTAGTGAAGATATTGAGTCTCAAGCTACTATTGGAAAAGTTGGATTCGGCTCTATCTACAATGAAAACAAACAATCTATAGAAAAAGCTATAGAAGTTGCACTACAAGCATTTGAAGATGGAATCTATAAAGTTCTTATAAACGAAGATGTTATTGAAGAACTCAATTCTCCTATAAATTTAAAAGATAGTGATATATTCACTTTTATAAGACTCACTCTACTTGCTGGAAGGATGTTTTAAAATAAATAAATTGGAGGTACATAAATGTCAGAACGTACTAGAGTAGAAAAAAATCCTAAAATAATTGAAGATTTTAAAAACAATCTTACTAAATCTTCTTCAAAACCATATTACGATTTAACTGAAGCTCTTTGGGATTGTGTAAAAGACGAATCATACTATTATGATGTAAAAGATGAAAATAAATTCTTAGATATGATAAAAAAATACTATAATTGTTATTACTATGAAATTGAAAGTGTAGACACATTACTTTCTGGCCCTTTAAAAAATGCTTTAGAATTAATGTTTACTTCTGAGCAAGTAGAAGAACTTTGTCAATTAATTAAAAGAAAAATGAATTATACATATTCAGGAGGATACTATCGTAAAGGGTATCGCTCAAATAAACTTAAAGATTATTTTAGAAGTATAATTAGGCTTATTTCACATTATGTGAGTTTGATATATTACGATTTTTCTGTATTAGATTATCTTACACTTCCAGATAAAGTTCTTCAATATGATTATATAATGAGTGATAAAATCGCATTAGAAATAGATAATGGAAATGATGATGTAATCAATGCTTTAGAAGAAGTAATTTTTGGAGAAAATCAAACTGCCCTACTTACTAGACAAATGATAATTGGTATTATGAAAAGTCATAGTGAAAAATGCTATGAAATGCTTTCTAAACTTCTTTTGGCTGCTAAGCAACAAGAAGGTCTTAGACAACAAATTGTAGAAAGCCTAGATGAAGGTACAATTCCTGCATCTGTCTATATGTTAAAAACTATCCTAGACAACAATTTAGAAAGATTTAGTTCTGTTATAAGAGCTTTAGATACATGGACAGGGCTTGGTTTTTCAGACCAAAAACCTGGAATAATTAGTAAGTGCTTAGAACTTTCATATAAATCATTGACTGATGAAGAGTTTCGTATAGAATCAATTAACAGTAAGGATAACCTTGAAATTTATTTTAGTTTATGGGCAGCTGCAACTTACAATATCTATGATTCATACACTCTTATTGAAAAATTGCTTTCATATGATGAAAAGTACAAAAAACTTGTAGCTCTTTACTTCTTATCAAATACAGAAAGTACATATTTTAAACACTCTGTTGCATCTAAAAATATTAAAGGCGACGATTTAGAGATACTTGCATGGGTAGTTAGAAATTTCTATGTAGAAAGTTCTGTTGGTTACTACTATAATTGGCAAAACCAAAAAGTTGATTTTGACTTATCAAATTCTCCTATTGATGAGGACTTTGATGCTAGAAAGGAACAATTTGAAAATCTAAAACATACTTTAGAACTTTTAAATTCAAAAACTAAGGAATTTTCTGGCAGTGTATTTCCATGGTCTTGGGTCGAAATTTCTTCTTACAGTATCCTTAGATGCATGATGACATTAACAGCATATGATATGAATACTCAATTTATGGATGTTCTAATGGACAACTATCTTCTTATGAGTTCTGATTTAAGAGCTTCATTTATAGCTAATTTTATAAATGAGCCAAAAACAGATAAACAACGTAGTTTCTTATTAGAATGTTTGAGCGATAAGAGTGTTTCTAATAGAGAAATTGTATTAAGTTTACTTAAAGAACTTGACTTATCAGATGTAGAGTTAGACAGAATAAACAACTTACTTACTTTAAAAACAAGCTCTATCAGACAAACAGTAATAAAGATTTTACTTGAACAAGATGATTTAAAACTAGAAAATATTGCTTCTTCTCTAATAAAATCTTCAAATTCGCAAAAATGTCTTGGAGGACTTGAAATTGTAAACTTATTAAAAGACAATACTGATAGACAAGAACTATACAATAAACTTATTTCATTAGTGGAAAGTGTTGATAAGTCTAAAAAGAATACATCTCAAGTTCAGATATTAATTGATAATTTATTAGGTAAAGCAAAAAATGATTATTGTAAAGAAAATGGATTTGGGATATACAATCCTGAAAATAAGGTTCAAATTCCTAAACAATTTGATTTTAAATACGATTCCTCTACTCCATCAAAACTTAATAAGATTATTTCCAATTTAAGCTTATCTTCTAATGAGGATTCTGTTTCTATATCAACTAAAAAAGAAGCTAAGAAGATTCTCGATGTAGATATAAATAAAATATTAAAAGTATATGAAAAATTTGATGAACTTATTATTGAAAATGCAGATTATGAGTATGAGGTTGAGAGATGGTCAGGTAATATGGATAAAATACTTTTAGGTTACTCTACATATAATCTAACTCCTATTAAACATATAACTGGAAATAATAAGGATACTATTGATAATTATCCATTAGCTGAACTTTGGAGAGAAACTAGTAAGAAACTTAATTTAGATTATAAAATAATCCTTGATATTTTATTTTATAGCATACGCTCATGCTCTTATCATGAAATAGAAAAAAGTTGGTTTTCATCTATATACTCAAATGTCCTTGATGAAAAAAAACAAAAAAAATTATATACAAAATTAGATAAATTAAAATTTGATGTTCTTACAAGAAAAATACTTGCAGTATTACTAAATGAATTTGACCAGAAAGAAATGTTTGAATACTGTTTAGATACATACTACAAACTTAGAAACCTATTAACTACTGAACAATGTAAAAAGCAAAGAGTTGAGTTTACTAAAAACTACTATAGACAAAATGAATACTGCCCTGCTTTAGATGCACCAATTTTAAACTATTGGCTTGGAAAAGCACATTCATTTATTTATGATGATATTTCTTTTACTAAGTTCTTCTATACTACATTTGCAAATTATCAACTTTTAGAATATAAATTCCCATTTTATACTAATATAGATATATTTGCTCGTGCATATGAATTGGGATTAATGACTGAGGAACAAATCAATCGAGAAATTGTAACTGGATACAATGCAACAAATATAATACGAATTTTGACAAATCCTAGATGGGGTGGTGATACATTAGAAAAATATCCATGGCTTGAAAACAATATAAAAACAGTTACAAGTAGAATTATAGAAATCGAATCACGTAGGGGTGATATGCCAACAGAAGTTTCTCATCTAGCTGATAATATACAACATTTTGAGGGTATGAATTATTTCGTAAATATCTTAGTTGCTCTTGGTAAAGAAACTTTCCAAAGAGGATATTCATATGGTAGTAATTATTCAAAAAAAGATGTTTTGAGTTCTCTACTTAAAAATTGTTATCCTACTAAAGAAGATAATTCTAAAGAATTAAAAAAATTACTTAAAACTACTGATATTACTGAATTAAGATTAATAGAAGCTGCTATGTATGCTCCTCAATGGGTAAATATAATTGAAAAATGTTTAAACTGGAAAGGTTTAAAGAGTACAATTTGGTATTTCCATGCACATATAAATGAAGGCTTCTCTGCTCAAAAAGAATCAGAAGTTGCTCTATTCTCTCCTATATCACCACAGAGTTTCATGGATGGAGCATTTGATGTGGATTGGTTTTTAGATTCATATAAAACTATTGGAGAAGAAAGATTCAATCTCCTTTACAAATCAGCTAAATACATAACTAGTGGTGGAAACTCTCACAGACGTGCACAACTTTATGCTGATGCTACACTTGGAAAACTTGATAAAGATATGCTGATGAAAGAAATTGAAACAAATAGAAATCAAGATAAATTGAGAAGTTTCTCTTTACTTCCTATGAAAAAAGGAGACCTTAAAGAAGCAACTTTCCGTTATGAATTTATTCAAAAGTTTGCTAAAGAAAGTAAACAATTTGGTGCACAACGTCGTGAAAGTGAATCAAAGGCTTGTGCTATAGCAATGGAAAACTTAGCTAGAAGTGCTGGTTTTGAAGATATCAATCGTATGATGTGGGCTCTTGAAACGGAAAAACTAAATGAGGTTGCTCATATATTTAAACCAAAGAATATTGATGGAACTTCACTTTGGATAGATGTTGATGAAAAAGGAAAAACATCTATAAAAGTCCAAAAAGGTGATAAGACTTTAAAAAGTGTACCAAAAGCTCTTGCAAAACATCCATATGTACTTGAACTTAAATCAGTACAAAGAGATTTAAAAAGTCAGTATTCTCGTGCAAAACAAAGTTTAGAGCAAGCTATGAAAAATGAAACAGTATTTACAGTTAAGGAAATCTCCAATATTTATAAAAACCCAGTTATTTGTCCTTTAGTTAAAAATCTAGTTTGGCTATGTGATGATACTATCGGATATATATATAATGATAAGTCTAAGTTCTTTATTTGTGATACAACTGGTGAACCTTATAGATTAACTGCAAAAAATAAATTAAAGCTTGCACATCCAGTTCATCTGTTTGAATCTGGTAAATGGAGTGAATTCCAACATGACTTATTTGATAAGCAAATTGTTCAACCATTTAAGCAAGTGTTCCGTGAATATTATAGAATAAATGCTGACGAATTATCTGAAAAAACTATATCTCGTAGATATGCTGGCCATCAAATCCAGCCAAAGAAAACTGTAGCACTTCTTAGAAATCAACTTTGGACTGTTGACTATGAGGAAGGTTTACAAAAAGTATTCTACAAAGAAAATATAGTAGCAAAGATGTTTGCACTTGCAGATTGGTTTTCACCAGCAGACATTGAACCTCCAACTATTGAAACAGTAGAATTCTTTAATAGAAAGACTTATAAAAGCTTAGAGCTAGCTTATATACCGCCAATTCTTTTCTCTGAAGTTATGCGTGATATAGACCTTGTTGTAAGTGTTGCTCATGCTGGTGGTGTTGACCCTGAGACAAGCCACTCTACTGTAGAGATGCGTATAGCTATTGCTAAAGAACTACTATTGCTATTAAAGATTAAGAACGTCAATTTTGAAGGCTCTCATGCTCTTATATCAGGTAATTTAGGTGATTATTCTGTACATATGGGTTCTGGTATTGTACATAAAAAAGGAATGGGTGCTTTAAATATACTTCCTGTACATTCTCAAAGTAGAGGTAAGATATTCCTTCCATTTGCTGATGAAGACCCTAAGACTGCTGAGATTATGTCTAAAATATTATTACTTGCTGAAGATAATAAGATTAAAGACCCTAGTATCTTAAGCAATTTATAAATATAAAACTATCTCTAAAATATATTGGACTTTCTAATTTTTTAAAGAAAGTCCAATATATTTTACACTATAACTTATATAAATTTACTCATAATTATAAATAATTTTTATATAAACTTTTCTTATATATCATCTTTATAATACTTATTGTATAATGGAATTTGTTTCTCTCTTTTCACTAGAATCTTTTAATTCTATAAAATCTATATAGAAAGTCTTTTTCTAGAGATTTATTTAATATGGCATTTTCTTGAAAATTTATAAACCTTATCTCCAAGGAAGATTTATTTATAGGTATAACCTTATGTATAAGCCTTAAATTTACTATGTATTGTTTATGAGTCATAAAGAAATTAGGAGGTAGGCGTTTTTTAAATCATCAAAGTTCTCATAAAATTTTATCGTATCTTCATCTCTAGTATATAAATTAATAGCTCTTGAATTTTTCTCAAACATGACTATATCATCAAAATTAATCATATGTATCTGTTTCCTTATTTTATATACAAAAAGAGTATCTTCTATAAAATTATTTTTTGCAATTTTATGAGAGTTAATGTGGTCTATTGCTATATTAATTGAATCAATTATTTTTTCTTTTTTAAACGGCTTAACTATAAAATCTATAGGATGTACTTTAAAGCTCTCAAGACTATAGTCAGCAAAACCTGTTACAAAAACTATATGTATATCTTTATCTATAGAAAGAATTTCTTTAGCAGAATCAATACCATTTTTATATGGCATATCAATGTCAATAATCAATAAGTCTATTTTCTCACTTTTTATAAATTTAATTGCTTCTATACCATCCTTGACTTTCTTAACATAATCTACATATCCAGACTCTTTAACTATATTTGCTATATCATCTCTTACAATTTTATCATCATCACAAATCAAAACTTTTATCATAGACTTCTCTCCTCCTAACTAATAATATTTTGGTATTAAGATTACAAATTCAGTTAAAAAATCATCACTATTTACAAGTATACTATAATCATACTTATCTAATATATTTTTAACTAGATATAACCCAAAACCTCTATCTTGTCCTTCTTTAGTGCTAAACCCATCCAAAAATATACTTTCAACATTATGTATTTTAGGACCATTATTTTTTATGGCTACAATATACTGAAATTCATCTTCATATGCATGCAATCTTATATACTTCTTTTCCTTTTTTATAGCAGACAAAGACTCTATTGCATTGTCTATTATATTTAATAGTACTGAACTCATGTCGTTAGGTTCAATCTCTAAATTATCCATAAAATCTTGAATATAGACATCAAAAGATATATTCTTTTCAAGGCATTCCTCATATTTTAATGAAGCTATAGCATCTAAATAAGATACTTTCCCATACCTTGAGTTTTTTGATTTAAAGTTATTTGATATATTCATTATATATCCTTTAGCATCTTCATCTAACCCAGCATTTAATAGAGAATACACTACTTGCAAATGTTTCAAATAGTCATGTTTTTGACTTCTTAATTTGACGATTATATTATCCTTATGATTTATTTTACTATCTAGCTTTTGTAACTTGGATTCTTGTTCATTGTTATTATTTATCAATCTTATAAATTTAAAACCTATATAACAACTTAAAATAATTAAAATTAGAAAAAATATAATGTTTAATACTCCTTCAAGTAAAGAATTATATCCTAAACTTAATTGTATATATTGAATACTCTCCATGAATAAAATCCATACAAAACATGATAAAAAAAATGTTAGTAGTCCTCTTTTTAATATGTCTAATTCTTTGTAAAACCTATACTTATTCATTATAAGGTTACTAAATATAAATAAGGTTAGTATTACTATAGGAAATATAAAGTTATTCTCCATAATTTCCCTCCCATCTACAATTTATATGAAAATTATATCATTTTAAAAAAATTATGTAAAAAGTCAAAATTTACATATAGATTAACTAAACTTGTAAAAACACATATAAATTTGTACAATTAACTGATTAAAATTTGAAAATACTTACTTTGCTATATATTTTAGATAAATATATAATTGATTTAGTTAAGAAAGGAAGGTGGTAAACATGAAAGATAATTTGAAAATAGTACTAAGGTATATAAAAAGTTATAAAGCTAGGTCTTTAGCAATTGCTGTGAGTATAATTCTTGCCACATCACTCATTGTCGGTATTGGTACCCTCTCAAGAAGTTCTCAGCAAGCAGATGTAGATAGATTGAGAAGAGAACTTGGAACTGACCATGCATACTTTAAAGATATAAAGATAAATCAATTAGAATCCATAAAATCTAGTAAAGATATTAAAAATTTGGGTATAACATCTTACTATGCATCCACAGATGTTAATGAAAAATTACCTATAAACATAGAATATGCAAATAAAAATTACTTGACTAGCCATTCTAAACTTATAAAAGGTAGCTTTCCAAAAGCTAGCAATGAGGTGGTAGTAGAGAAATGGGTCTTAAATAGTATGGGTTTAAAACCAGAGATAAATCAAGACCTTACTTTTAAATTATATCAAAAAGAAAATCCAGAGACTTTTAAAGTTGTAGGAATACTTGAAGATAGATATATAGAAAAAAGCAAGGGAAAATGTGAAATTTTTTTGAATCTCAATCAATCAAAATTGGATAAGTTTACAGCTTATGTTGAATTTAATGAGGGCAGTGATATAAATACAAACATAGACAATATAGCAAAAAATGCTATGTTGAATGAGAATAGTATAGGAAAAAACTCAATGCTTATAGACTCTACTATGGAAAATGGTATTTTAGATGATTCAAGTAAATTCGTTGCAATTGCTATGAGTCTATTTGCTGGTATTGTAATATATAGTATCTATGTTATATCAATATACCAAAGAGTACAGGAATATGGTGTCTTAAGAGCAATTGGAGCCACTAATTTTAGGATTTTCAAATTTATGTTTTATGAACTTTTCATACTTGCTTTGATAGCAATGCCTATAGGTATATGTACAGGTATGGGGGGAGCACAAATATTTAATAGGTCTGCAGGAAATATTAAATTTGAAGGAAATATAAATGTTACACCTTTTGTTATTCCAGATAAAATAATCCTCTTATCAATTGCATGTACAATACTAACAATACTGATTATAAGTTTCTTTACATACTTAAAAATAAGAAGAATTTCCCCTATTGATGCTATCAGAAAAACTTTTGGAACTGATAAAAATGTAACCAAAGTTAATTCTTTAATATCCAAATTAACTTTAAATATATCAGTAACAAAATCTATATCTGCGAAAAACATCTTTAGAAATAAAAAGGGCTTCATTGTAATTATATTATCTATGAGCATAGGAGGTATAATCATCATAAAAGACAATTATAAATCTTCTTTTTTAGATGTCCAAAACAAAAGTAGTCAAGAGCAAACATATATGAATGCAGATTTTATTCTATCAAATGTTTTTCTAAATGAAACTGGCAACAGCACTTCTTTCAAGGATATAAAGGGTTTTAATGATAATCAGATAGACAAAATAAAAAATATAGATGGAATTGGCAAAATCAAAACTGCTAGCATATTGAACACGAGAATAGAGGTAGATACAATAAATAGATTAGATTACTACGAAGCTATAAATTCAGCTCCTTATTATAAGAAATTTCCTCTATTCACAAAAAATAAGACTACCGGAAAATATACACTAAAACAAAAGTTAAGAGGTTATGATGATGAGATGATAAAATCATTAGAAAAATACTTAGTAAGTGGAAGTATAAATTTGAAAAAAATGAAAAAAGAAAACTTGTCTATAGTATATGTACCAGAAATTTCTAAAACACAGAAATATTCAAAGACTTTTACTCCTGGCGCAGGCACACCAGCTGTAGATATAAAAGTAGGCGATACTATAAAGGTCAAATATCCAAAAGTTGGAATAGATACAGGACTTTATGAAAGTCAAAAAGATAATTATGAATATCTAGAATATGACTTTAAAGTTGGAGCTATTGTAAGTTATCCTTTTGCAGATAATGGTATGTACTCTGGAGATGAGGGTGTAGATGTAATAACGAGTAGCGAATATCTAAAAAAATTAACTGATGTAGATAAGTATAACTTAGTTTATATAGACCTTAATAAAAATGCAAACAAGAAAAAAATAAATAAACTTTTGGGTAAAATTGGAAGTGAAGTTCCTGGAACTACAACGGTAGATATGATGGTAGAAAAAGAAAACTCTGATAAGATGACATCTAGGTCCATGATTTATAATTATGGTATAGTAGCAGTGATGTTCATAATTAGTGTATTTAATATAATAAATAACATAAGTTATAACTTAACCTCAAGAACTAACGAATTTGGAATGTTAAGAGCTATTGGTATCTCTGAGAAAGGATTTAAAAATATGATACTCTATGAGGGAATATTATATGGAGCACTCTCAAGTATAATTACCATTGTGGCTGGTCTTATAATACAATTTAAAATGTATTACCTGCAGGGATTTGTATCATATGGATTGGGATTTTCAATAGATTACAAAATATATATCCTAGTTGTTTTAGCAAACATAATTGTAGGTATTCTAGCTACATATATTCCATCAAGGAAGATAAATAAAATTAGTATAGTCGAAGCTATAAACATTACAGAATAGGAGGAGTAATTATGCCTATATTAGAGATTCTTAACTTAGGTAAGATTTATGGAAAAAAAGAAACATCTGTACATGCACTAAAGGATGCAAATTTAAAAATAAATAAGGGTGAATTTGTTGCAATAATTGGCCCAAGTGGAAGTGGGAAAAGCACATTTCTACATTTAGTAGGTGGTCTTGAGAGACCAAGTAGTGGAACTATAAAAGTCGATGGTAAAGATATATGTTGCCTTTCAGATAAAGAACTAGCAAAATATAGAAGACAAAAAGTAGGATTTGTCTTTCAACAGTATAACCTAATTCCAGTATTAAATGTAAAAGAAAATATAGAATTACCACTAAAGTTAGACAATAAAAAAGTCGATGAAGAATACATCAAAGACCTTATAAATTTATTGGGGCTTAATGAGAGGAAAAATCATCTTCCAAATCAATTATCTGGTGGTCAACAACAAAGAGTTGCTATTGCACGTGCTTTATCTACAAAACCAAGTATAATCCTAGCAGATGAACCAACAGGAAATTTGGACAGCAAAACTACAGAAGAAGTCATGGATTTACTAAAAAGTTCAATAAAAAAATATAACCAAACGCTTATAATAATAACACATAATGAAAATATTGCTAGAAAAGCAGATAGAATTATATCTATAATAGATGGAGAGCTTAGTTAAACTAACACTCTAAAATCATTTATAGAAAAGAGGATTTAAATGTTATTAGTTTTAGGTAATTTAAATTTAGACTTGGATTTTGACTACAGAATAATAAGAGAAGAAAATGATGATGTAGATATATTTATAGATATTAGTTATCGTAGCTTAGATATAGATACTGATGGTTCTAACTTATTTAATTCTAGAATCCAATTTCCATTTGTAAGAGCATTAATTCTAAGATTAAATAAGAACAAGCAATGTATGACAATTCATTTGTTAAGAGATATAGATTTATTTTCTGCCTTTGCTAACTTCGAGGTAGATTACAACGACTCTGTCATAAATATAAAAAATCAAAATGAGAAAGTTATTCTAAATAAATCTATCAAAAAGTAATAAGGGGGCCTTAATAGGCCCCAGTTTTTTTGTTTTCTATACCTATTATATCATGATAAATAGATTAGTCAATAGAATTTTCTGAATATTTTTATAATTTTTTCATAAAGTTTTTTATATATTATACTTTAAAATTATATGTAATAAAAAAATTTTGTGACTAATTTTAAAGTTAATTGATTAAATATACATATTCAAAATCAATATAAATTTTCTTACCTTTTATCATTTTTATTTAGGTTTTAAGTTATAATCTATCATTAACAAATATTTATATATAGCTCTAATAAAACTCTATTTATATGCAAATCTAATAATTTATATACAAGTCTAATAACTTATATTCAAGTCTAATAGAATTAATATTCTAAAAGAAATATTATTTACCATAATAAACTTTTAAATATATCTCTTTTAATTCACTCATCAATGGATATCTAGGATTTGCACCTGTACATTGGTCATCAAATGCTTGTTCAACCATAGCATCCAATCCCTCTAAGAATTTAGCTTCATCTACTCCTGCCTCTTTTATAGTCTTAGGAAGACCCACTCTTGCCTTTAATTCATCTATTGCTTTTATAAGATTATCCACTTTTTCTTGGTCTGTATTTCCTTTAATTCCTGCGAAAGAAGCAAATTCAGCATATCTTTGTATACAATCAGGATATCTGTATTGTGAAAATGCGCCCATCTTATTTGGAGCCTCTGCACAATTGAACTTAATTACTTCATTTATTAACAATGCATTTGCAACACCGTGTTGAACATGGTGGAATGCACCAAGTTTATGTGCCATAGAGTGGCAAATTCCTAAGAAAGCATTTGCAAAAGCCATACCAGCCATAGTAGATGCCATTGCCATTTTTTCTCTTGCTACTTTATCAGTCTTTCCATTTTTATATGCACGAGGTAAATATTCAAATATTATTTTGCCTGCTTGAAGTGCTAGTCCATCAGCTGGTTCAGTTCTTAGCATAGATACATATGCCTCTAGTGCATGTGTTAATGCATCAACACCTGATGCTGCTGTTAATCTTGGTGGCATTTCCATCATCATATCTGCATCAATTATAGCCATATTTGGCATTAATTCATAATCTGCTAATGGATATTTTACACCTGAATCTTGGTCAGTTATAACTGCAAATGGAGTTACTTCTGAACCAGTTCCTGCTGAAGTAGGAATAGCTGCAAAGTATGCTTTTTCACCCATCTTAGGGAATGCATATACTCTTTTTCTTATATCCATAAATCTCATTGCTAAATCTTGGAAATCTACTTCTGGATGCTCATACATTACCCACATTATCTTACCAGCATCCATTGCACTACCTCCACCTACAGATATTATTAAGTCTGGTTGGAAATCGGACATAGCCTTAGCCCCTTCTCTTGCACAAGCTAGTGTTGGGTCTGGAGCAACATCAAAGAATGTAGTATGCTTAATTCCCATTTCATCCAATAAATCAGTTAGTTTTTTAGTATAACCATTATTGTAAAGGAAAGAGTCTGTTACTATAAAAGCTTTCTTCTTGTTCATGACATCTTTAAATTCTCTTGCTGCTACACCTAAACATCCTTTTTTGAAATAAACTTTTTGTGGGGCTCTAAACCAAAGCATATTCTCTCTCCTTTCAGCTACTGTCTTGATATTAAGTAAATGCTTAACTCCTACGTTTTCTGATACTGAGTTTCCACCCCAAGAACCGCAACCAAGAGTAAGAGATGGAGCTAATTTAAAGTTATATAAATCACCTATACCACCTTGTGATGATGGAGTATTAACTAATACTCTACAAGTCTTCATAGCATTTACAAACTTCTCTACTCTCTCTGGTTGATTGATAGAGTCTGCATACAATGATGAAGTATGACCATACCCACCATCAGCAACTAATTTTTCAGCCTTAGCAACTGCATCTTCAAAACTCTTAGACTTGTACATTGCAAGGACAGGAGAAAGTTTTTCATGTGCAAAAGGTTCCTCTACTTCAACAGATTCAACTTCGCCAATTATTATCCTAGCTGTTTTTGGCACTTCTACATCTGCCATTTTTGCTATTACATGAGCTGGTTGTCCAACTATTTTTGCATTTAAAGTTCCATCAATTATTACTACTTTACCTACCTTTTCTGTTTCTTCTTTATTTAAGAAATGTGCTCCACGATATTTAAATTCTTTTTTAACTTCTTCATATATTTTTTCTGGTACTATTACTGCTTGCTCAGAAGCACATATCATACCATTATCAAATGATTTTGATACTAATATTGAACTTACAGCCATTTTTATATCTGCACTCTCATCTATTATTGCTGGTACATTTCCAGGTCCAACTCCAACAGCTGGTTTACCTGAAGAATATGCAGATTTAACCATTCCAGGTCCACCAGTAGCTAATATAAGGTCTGCTTCTGCCATAACAACATTAGTCAATTCAATTGAAGGCACATCTACCCAACCTATAAGACCTTTTGGTGCTCCTGCCTTAACTGCTGCATCATGTACAACTCTAGCCGCTTCTATAGTACAGTTTTTAGCTCTTGGATGAGGGGAGAAAATTATACCATTTCTAGTTTTTAGTGCTATTAGGGACTTGAATATTGCAGTTGATGTAGGGTTAGTTGTTGGTATAACTGCTGATAATACACCTACTGGTTCAGCAATCTTTGTAAATCCAAATGCCTCATCTTTTTCTATAACACCACAAGTTTTAGTGTCTTTATAAGCATTATAGATATACTCTGAAGCGAAATGGTTTTTTATAACTTTATCTTCAACAATACCCATACCAGTCTCTTCAACTGCCATTTTTGCTAGGGGAATTCTTTGTTGATTTGCTGCAGTTGAAGCAGCTAAGAAAATTTTATCTACTTGCTCTTGTGTAAATGTTGCAAATTCTTTTTGTGCTAATCTAATTTCCTCTAGCCTCATTCTTAATGTCTCAACACTATTGACAATCTCAGGGCTACATACTTCAACAGCTACTGTTTCTACAACCTTTTCTTTTTTCTCCATAACTAAAAACCTCCCTAAATAATTATGCATCTCCTATTTTTATAAATCTTAAATGCATCATCTATTATATTTTTAACCTATACTTAAAATAATTTTATAGATTTCATATCTATACTTTAGATTTTATTTACTTTATGCCTTTAGGTCAAGAAGTTTTTTTCTGAATATTTCGTCAATTTATTTTTTAACAAATATATTATTTTTTTTACTTTTATTAAATTTTTTTATTTAAATAAGATATATTTCATTTGAATAATTTACTTTGACTAAATAAACTACTAAAATGATAATTTATATCTTTCACTTTTTTTATTTATTAAATTTTATATGTTATTTTTACAAGTAAGACATAATATTTTTGTCATATTTTCATAAAATAACACTTATTTTTGATTTATATGCATTTTTTCTTTTGATAATGACTATGTAATTTTTAAAAATATATAAATTAAAAATATTTTAGTTTCTATAAGTTATTTTTAAGTCAATATCTTAAAATAATATTTTTCATGTAGATAAACAATTTTTATATCAACCTCGTTAATTTTTTACTTACAATATGTATACAAAAAATTTTACAGCACAAAATTATTTATAAATTCTTAGTTTATTATCATATTAATTAATTTTTTCTCAGGTATATCCAATCAATTAATTGTGAATAAAAATTAATTTAATTGGGTAAAAGTAGATATCATAAAAAATTTTATATTAAATTTGTAGTACTTATATAAGAGATAAAATTTCCTATAATATTTTTTCATTAAATTTTTTCTTTTACAACAAATACTTACTACCTTTTGATATAATATTTTTATCAGTTATTATATTCAGGTTTTGAAAGGAGTATTAAAATGAGTTTATTAGTTTTCGGACATAAAAATCCAGATACAGATTCAATATGTTCTGCAATTTCATTAGCACATTTAAAAAACAAATTAGGGATAGAAGCAACAGCTTATGCTTTAGGAGACATCAGAAAGGAAGCTAAATACGCCTTAGATTACTTTAAGGTAGATGCACCTAAAATCTTAGATAACGTTAGAATACAAGTTAGAGATTTAAATTATGATAAGGTAGTACCTTTAACTCCAACTTCTTCTATATTAGAAGCCTATAATCTTATGGATGAAAAAAATGTTAAAACATTACCTGTAACTTATGAGGATGGAACTTTTGCTGGTATTATTACCATGAAAGAAATAGCTAAAAACCTTCTTCATCAACATTTTACAACTATACACACATCACTATCAAATATCTGCAAAAACCTTAATGGTAATATCCTTGTAGATTGTGGTGAAGATGTAAAAGGTAGAGTTGTTACTTTATCATTTGGTATGGAAACCCTGATAGAGACTTTAAAAGAAGGGGATATAGCTATTGTTGGCGATAGATATGATAGTATTGAATACGCAATTGATACAAAAGTTAAGCTTTTAATACTTACTAATCATACAAAAATTTCAAAAGACTTACTAGCTCTTGCTAAAATAAATGGAGTGTCTGTTGTTTCTGTTGAAAGTGACAACTACAAAACTTCTAATGTCATAAATCAATGTAGTTTCTTAGATTCTATAGAAGCCACAGATAATTTGATTACATTTAAAGAAGATGACTATATGGATGAAATAAAAGAAATTATGTTAGAAACAAATTTTAGATCTTATCCTATATTAGATGATGACAATAAGTTTTTAGGATTAATTTCAAAAGGGCATCTATTAAATCCATCTAAAAAGAATGTTGTTTTAGTTGACCATAATGAATATGCTCAAAGTGCTGATGGAATTGAACAAGCAAATATAGTTGAAATAGTTGACCATCATAAACTTGGTGGTATTTCTACTGATGTTCCTATGTCTTTTAGAGTTATGCCTGTTGGATGCAATAGCACTATAATTTATCAAATGTATAAAGAAAATAATGTTGAGATACCTTATGAAATAGCTGGTCTTCTTTTATCTGCTATATTATCTGATACATTATTATTTAAATCTCCAACAACTACTGATATGGATAAGAAAGCTTGTGAAGAATTAAGTAAAATAGCAAAAGTAGACATGGAAAAATATGCTATGGATATGTTTAAATGTGGTACTTCTTTAGATGAGTTTACTATAGAACAAATAGTAAATATGGACTTTAAAGAGTTTAACATGAGTGGACATAGAGTTGGTATAGGACAAGTATTTACTTTAGACACAGACTCTATATTTGCTAAGAAGGATGAATTTTTATCTTATATAAATTCAACTGATTATGACAAATTAGTTCTTGCAGTTACAGATATAATAAAAGAAGGTTCTTATTTAATCTACAAAGCAGAAGATAGATTGATTGCTGATGCATTTGGTATTGAAGGAGTTCAAGGAACATTTGCTCCAGGTGTTGTATCTAGAAAGAAACAATTAGTACCTAACTTAACTACTGCAATTAAAAATTTTAAATAATATAAAATCTTTAAACAACACAAAAACTGTTTCAAATTTAAATTTGAAACAGTTTTTTATATTTTTATTAAACCTTTCAATATATTTAATGTCTTTGTTAAAGTACATACTTAGTTACAATATGTCACTTAAAAATTTACTGTTTGAAATTCTTTTATAACAATATTAAATTCCATAAAAAAATACACTATTAGAAAACTCTAATAGTGTATTTTTCTCTTCTTATTATATATTACACTTTAAATTATTCCTTGACTGGTTTAGCTGGTGTAAACTAAACCAGTCTCTCTCAAATATTAAGCACTTTTTTCTTATTATGTTCTTTAGGATTTATTGTCTCTATTATTGTAAACCAAAGTTATGAAATTGTAAATAGAATATATTACCATTATAATGTTTTTTCTTAAATAAAAATATACAAATAACTTTCTTTTCTTAAATAAAATCGCTAAAATAGCTTTAAAAAATGTTAAAATAAATGTTTTCCATCTATCTTCTATATTTATTTTAATATATTATATATTAAAAACTTAATCATAAATAATTTAATATAATTATTTTTCTATAATACTTTAAGATGATGTTCTGATAAGATTACTGGAGTTATTTAGTATAATAAAAATTTAATAGATAATTAAATTTCAGTAAAACAAATTATAATAGAATAAATTAAAAAGTGAGATGTTATTATATTCTCTAGAAAATATAATAACATCTCACTTTATCTTTAAGTTGTATATATTTTTTCTTTTATCTGTGTCCTAGTTTTTTTCAACGTCTGAGTAATCTACTCCAAAAGTTTCTACAGTTACAGCTTTCATAACTTGCGGAGTCTGTGGCTTGTCCGCTGCTCCTGTTCTAACTGATGCTATTTCATCAACTGTATCCATACCTTCTATAACTCTACCAAAACCTGCATATTGACCATCTAAATGTGGTGAATTTTTATGCATTATAAAAAATTGAGAACCAGCTGAATTAGGTGCCATAGTTCTAGCCATTGATATAACGCCTCTTTCATGCTTTAAATTGTTAGTGAATCCATTTCCACTAAATTCACCTTTTATAGAATGTCCTGGACCACCCATTCCAGTACCATTTGGGCATCCACCTTGTATCATAAATCCTGGTATTACTCTATGAAATGTTATTCCATTATAATATCCATCATCTACTAATGATACAAAATTTTTAACTGTATTTGGTGCTATATTTGGGTACAACTCAATTTTTATTTCTTTTCCATTTTCCATTACTATAGTTACTATAGGATTTTTATTTTCCATGACTTATTACCTTCCTTTTTATTAATTAAATTACACAATTACATTTATTATATTATACTCTAAATTAAACTCTAGCAAGTATATTTTTTCCTATTTCATATCCTTCTTGATATATAGTTTTACAAAACTCATCATCAAAGTTAAGAGTATCTTTAGGTGCAAATTGAGTGTTAGGTCTAACTACTATTATTTTATCTTCATTATATATTTTTTTGATGTCATCTGGTAAATCATAATTATACTTTGTGGATATCAGAATAATTTTATCCACATTATCCACAATTAAAGGCTCAATTAACGCACTCCTAATTAGACCTCCATCCAATTTAAAACCATCATAAATACCATCTTGCACATCCTTCATGAATTGTTCTTTAAATCCAAGAGTAGCATTTGGATTTGATGGTAACAATCCACTATATGAAATGCTTAAAATTGCTTCGTCTTTAGGCATTTTTGACACATTTACAACCTTTTCTGATACTACCTTATTATTAACTTCTACATAGTTAACATAGAAGTTCATTTTCTCTATTTTACTACTATCTAGTTCTCTCAGATTATCTATAGCTGGAGAATTATCCACAGTATTATTTACTATTTTCACATTTCCGTTCTGGATATCTTTTATATTTGTCCACATTTTTTTCAAGTTATCAACATTACCTGTGTATAAATAATATCCATTTATTGCTCCTATTGATGTTCCTGAAATTGAATAAAAATGATTTATTCCATTATCATACAAAGCGTTAACTACCCCTGCTTGGTAAGCTCCCTTTGCTCCTCCACCTTCTAAGCATAGTCCTAGTTTCATAGTTTCATCTCCAAATTGTTTATCTTATATTTATATTTCAAAAAACTTACTAAATGTTTTATATATACTATAATGGTCTTCAACATTACCTAATTCCCTTATAGAATGCATTGCTAAAATTGGACTTCCTACATCCACAGATGGTATATCTACATGAGTAGAGGATATTGGACCTATAGTACTTCCACCCCTCTCATCTGACCTATTTACAAATTCTTGATACTCGACATTAGCTTCCTTACATATATTTTTGTAAACAGCTATAGAATATCCATCACTTGTATATGCTTGACTTGCATTTATCTTTATAACAGGCCCTTTTCCCATAACTGGTTTATTGGTTGGGTCATGTTTTTCTGGAGTATTTGGATGAATAGCATGAGCTAAATCTGATGATATCATGAAAGACGAATAAATAGCTTCAAAAAATCCTTCTCTATGTTTCCCTATTGATAAACATATTCTCTCCAATATATTTAATAGCATATTTGAATCTGCACCTTGTTTAGTAGAACTTCCAACTTCTTCATTGTCAAATACAGCCATTACATTTACACCACTTTGTCCTTTAGCATCAACTAAAGCATTTAAACTAGCATGTACCATTGCAAGATTATCTTGTCTTCCAATAGATATAAATTCCTCATTAGCCCCTATTAAACTTCCTTTTTCAAATTCATATAAGAACAAATCAAAGTCTATTATATCTTCCACTTTTACATTTAAATTAGATGATATTTGTTTTAAAAGAAAGTTATCTTTTTCTAATGTATCATTTAATAATCCAACTAAAGGTAACATATCTTTTTGCTTATTATATGAATGACCATCATTTATGCTTCTATTCAAATGTATAGCTAGATTTGGTATTATACAAATTGGTTTTTTAAAGTCGATAAGTTTTTCCTTTGGCTTAAGTACACTATCTCCTTTTAAGACTACTCTTCCAGCTATACCAAGTGGTCTATCTAACCATGTACTTAATATTGCTCCTCCATAACATTCTGTATTCAGCTTCAAATAAGCTTTCTCAGCTTCTATTTCTGCATTTGGCTTAATACTAAATGTAGGAGAATCTGAATGAGAACCTATTATTCTAAACCCACCTTCTTCTATATTATCTGAGTTAACTACAAAAGCTACTATAGCAGATAAATTTTTAGTCACGTAGTATTTTCCACCTACTCTTAGATTCCATTTCTTATTTAAAGCTAACTCTTCAAATCCATTTTTATCTAAAACTTCTTTAGCACTATCAACTGCGTGAAAAGATGATGGGCTATCGTATATGAAATCTATTAAATTTTTAGCAAAGCTTATACTATCCATTCCTAATTTTCCTCCATTATAAAATATCTAGTGTTGTATATTCTTTATTTATTTTTTTAATTCCTTGCTTATCAAAGGCTATAGTAACATCTGTTCCAGTTATAGACACGACTGTTCCAACCCCAAATTTAGGATGATGTACTTTAGAACCAAGCTTTATATCTTCTGGATTAGTCTCTTTATTTGAATCTTTTATTGTAGCGTTAACATTATCTGCAACTTTAGATTTACTTATAGTATTCATATACTTTTTAGTATATTTATCTAACATATTATAACTTGCTTTAGAATAACTTAATTCTTTTTTCATTTTGTACAATCTTTCTATACATTCTTCTGGTAACTCTTCCATAAATCTTGAAGCTATTGCAACATTTGTTTTACCATATAGCGTTCTTTTTTCAGTTAGTGACATGTATAGCTCTTCTTTAGCTCTAGTTATACCAACATAACAAAGCCTTCTTTCTTCTTCTATTTGAGATTCACTCAGAGACTTTATAGCTCTTGATATAGGAAATAGTCCTTCTTCCATCCCTGTTAAAAATACAACTGGAAACTCCAATCCTTTAGATGTATGAATTGTCATAAGAGAAACTCTATCATTGTCCTCTTCATCATTAGATTCGGATGTAAGTGCTATACTAGTTAAAAATGTCTCTAAATCTTTATTTTCATAAGTATCATCACTACTACTTTCAAACTCTAGTGCTATAGATATAAATTCTCTTAAATTATCAATTCTATCTTGAGCTTCTTCACCTTTACCAGTTAAATCTTTTTCATTTTTATTTTTTATATCTACAAGTTCATCCATATATCCTGTAGTATCTAAAACTTTTTCTATTAACTTACTAACAGGATAGACTTCTTTTATAGTTCTAAGTGTACCTATAATATCAACAAATCCACTTATACTTGCTCTAGCTTTTGTAGATATATCGGAGTTTGTTTCTATATCAATTAAAACTGAATATATACTCTCTTGTTTCAGATTGGCTCTATCTTCAATTTTTTCTATAGTTCTAAGCCCTATACCTCTTCTAGGAACGTTTATAATTCTTTTTATAGATATGTCATCCTGTGGATTTTGAATAACTCTTAAATACGCTACTAAGTCCTTTATTTCTTTTCTCTCATAAAACTTTGTACCACCATATATATTATATGGTATTTGACTTCTATTTAAAGCGTCTTCTACAGGTCTTGCTTGTGCATTTGCTCTATAAAGTACTGCAAAATCTTTGTATGGTCTATTCTCTTTTCTAGCTATTTGTGCAATTGAGTCAGCTATAAAATCAGCTTCTTCTATTTCACTGCCAGTTAGTTGTATCTTTATAAGTTCTCCTTCTTTCTTTTCACTCCAAAGTTTCTTTCTTTTTCTTTCTATGTTATTTGATATAACTTTGTTAGCTGCATCTAATATTACTTGTGTTGATCTATAATTTTGTTCTAGTTTCACAACATGTACATTATCATAATCTTTCTCAAATTCAAGTATATTTCTTATATCTGCGCCTCTCCATCCATAAATACTTTGGTCATCATCTCCAACAACACAAATATTTTGATGTTCTCTAGCTAATAATTTTATTAGCTCATATTGAGCTTTACTCGTATCCTGATACTCATCTACCATTATGTATCTAAATCTACTTCTGTAATAAGCTAATACTTCATCATTAACCTTAAAAAGTTCTACAGTTTTAAGTATTAAATCGTCAAAATCAAGTGCACTATTTCTCTTTAAACGGTCTTGATATAATGCATAAATATCTGCAATTTTAACCATTCTATTATCCGACATATTCATATCTTTAAACTGCTTTGGTGTATAAAGCTTATCTTTTGCTCCTGAAATAGCACTTATAACGGCCTTTGGTTCAAATACTTTATCACTTAAATTTAATTCTTTAAGGCAATCTTTGACTAAGGTTACTTGGTCTGCAGCATCATAAATTACAAAACTTCTATTGTAACCAATTTTATTTATATCTTTTCTAAGTATACGAACACAACAAGAATGGAATGTACTTATCCACATTTCCTTAGTTTCCGAACCTATATTTTGTTCGACTCTTTCTCTCATTTCATTTGCAGCTTTATTTGTAAATGTTATAGCTAATATACTAGGTGCTTGTACACCTTTATCTTCCATAAGGTATGCTATTCTTGTTGTTAGTACCTTAGTTTTACCTGAACCAGCACCAGCTAATATAAGTACTGGCCCCTCAGTTTTTTCTACTGCTTCTCTTTGAGCAGGATTTAATGTATCTAAATTCATATTTCTCCTCCTGTTAACAGCCATAAATATATTTTAATCTAAAATATGAATTACTTCAAATTATAATTATGTATTATATTAATAGATTATTGTCAAATTTTAACAATTAGATAACACTTACTTATAAAATTTATTTTTATATCTATAAAAAAATAACCTTATGATTTGGGGAATCATAAGGCACCTTTAAGGGGTCTAGGTTAAGGGTTATTATATATAAATCTATTTTTTTAAAATAGGTTTAGGGCTTAATTATTTATTTGTACTAAGTCTCTTTCTTTCCAGTACTTATACAAATCTTCTTCTTTCTTAAATAAAGGTAAATTCATATTTTTATGTACCTTTACTAACCATGGAGATTCTAATCCAGCTTGTATAATATTGTTCTCATTTACAAATACACTTTCTGCATTTCCTTCATCAATTAAAATCCCCTTATCCAGTACATATATATAATCGCATATTTCATACATTAAATTCATATCATGACTGGATATTACTATTTTTATATTATTTTTATCTAATCCCTTTATTATATCTACAATAGACCTAGTGCTTACTGGGTCTAATCCAGCTGTAGGTTCATCAAGCAATATAATTTCATTTTCCATTGCTATAACTGATGCAATTGCTACTCTTTTTTTCTGACCATAACTTAAGAAGTGTACTGGTCTATCTATAAAATCTATTCCATTAACAGCTATCAAAGCTTTGTTTATTCTCTCTTTAATAATTTTTTCATCCATTCCAATGTTTCTCATCGCAAATGCTATGTCATCATATACTTTTGAGTAAAATATTTGTTTTTCTGGGTCTTGAAAAACAATCCCTACATTCTTTCTAAGATTATACAAACTCTTCTTATCATACTTTAACTTTTCTTCTTTGAAAAGTATTTCTCCAGATGTAGGCTTTAATATTCCCATTAAATTCATAAATAAAGTTGACTTTCCTGAACCATTTGAGCCTATTATACCTATAACATTTCCCTTTGAGAAATCCATATTAATGTTCAATAATGCACTAGCATTTTTTTCATATTGATATGTTAAATTATTTATTTTAAACATCATTATCCCCTACTATGTGAAATTTACCATCATACAATTTTATGTCTAATGATATACACATATCATCATACCTTGTCATAAGCCTTTTGTACAGCATACTTCCAAGAATCCCTAAAGATTTATATGAAGTTTTTAAATTTATGTACCCAAATCTTAGTTCTTGTGATTTATATATCTCTGAAAATTCTTCTAAAAATATAAATATAAATCTATATATTAACATTGATAATTCAACAAAGGTGTCTGGTAAATGCAATTTTTTGAAGAAAAATATTAACTGATTAAAAGGTGTTGTAAGTATACAAAAATACACACAAGTTAAACAAGACATAGCTCTAAATAACACATGAATAGACATGTCAATAGATGCCTTTGATATTCCTATATAAAAACTAAAAAATTGAAAACTATATAGTAAATCTACTTTATTAAAAGATATATTTACAAGAGTTATACCTATACTAAGAAATAAAAAATACATTGGTATTTGAAGTAATTTCAAATAATTTTTTAAATCTATCCCTGCTACACAAACAACTAAAATACTCATTAAAATCATAATTCCACTTAAGATAAATACATTTTTTATTACCATAGAAGCAATTAGAAAAATTGCTCCTATGGCTACTTTTTTATTTGGATTTACTTTACTCAATCTATTTGTATATGCATATTTATCAATTATAAGCATAATTAACTTCTCTTTCCTTTTTGAATACCTAATATGTATCCTATTACACCTGCACCTAAAGCTGCTTGTGCAGAGAATAATAAACTCTCTATTTCTCCACTTGGTGGCTCATATGGGCTACTAAACCAAGGCTCATAATTTGGATTTATCTTAGTAATTTCACTTTCAGCTTGACCATCTGCTCCTCCATATTCAGCACCTGAATTTACAAGTAATGGGAATATAATAAGAGCTACTACTAATAAAAGTAATAATATGTTAGTTTTTGTTTTTGTTTTAGCACTCATTAGCTTTAACTCCTTTATCATTATTTTCTAGTATGCTTTTTTCTCCATTTTCTGTAATTAAATTATATACAATTACAGTAAGGATACCTTCTGCTATTGCTATTGGTATTTGAGTCATAAAGAAAATTCCTAAGAATTTAATTGCTGAAGCCATCACTCCACCAGATGGGTCTGGAAAAGCCAGTGCTAATTGTATTGAAGTTATTGTATATGTGGCTAAGTCTCCTATTGCTGCTGCAAGAAATACTGGTATAGCATTATTTCCAT
This sequence comes from Clostridioides sp. ES-S-0001-03, assembly GCF_020676075.1. NCBI lineage: Bacteria > Bacillati > Bacillota > Clostridia > Peptostreptococcales > Peptostreptococcaceae > Clostridioides > Clostridioides sp. ES-S-0001-03. The sequence goes on from NZ_JACVWJ010000008.1 coordinate 130,536, forward strand.
CCTTTTTCTTTAATGCTTTAAATATTAAAAATGATATAATTGGCCCTATTATAGCCATTGAAAAAGCATTAGCTCCTAAAGTAGTTATTCCACCATGTGCTAGTAATAATGCTTGGAATATTAAAACTATAGTTCCAAGAACAAACATTACACTTGGTCCAAACATTATTGCTCCAAGACCTACTCCAGTAGGATGTGAACAACTTCCTGTTACTGAAGGTATTTTTAATGCTGATAATACAAAGACAAATGCTCCACATAGAGCTAATAAAACTTTCTTCTTAGGGTCTTGCTTTACTATTTTACCTATTGATTTTAATCCCACTAAGAAAAATGGTATAAATATAACTCCCCATGCTATAGACCATTTTACTGGTAAGTAACCTTCCATTATATGCATTGCATTTGATGTAACTGGAGTTAAAATTATTAACATAAGTGCAGCTATAACCCCTAATTTGATATTTTGTTTCATTTGAGTATCCCCTCTCTCCCTTTCTAATAATTAAAATATGAATAATACATGTATCCTTCATTATAGCAAAATAAAAAAGCCTAACTCGATGGCTAGGCTTCTAATTTTCGACAATCTAAATACAAACACATAAAATAAACATATCTGTATAATTATTATAAGAAACTTTCTCCATCCCCGAAGAAATCACTTTAATATTTTAGGCAGGTCTCCTGACTTAGCTTCATCCTACTCCTCTTCCTTCCCATGAAATATAAAAACATATTATCATAGTGGCTAACAAAAGTTTCGTCTGCATCACAGTAGCGGGGGCTGTAAAGGAATTTAACCTTCTTCCCTATTAATCTTGCTTAAAGAACCTATAATATTATATATTTAATTTTTAATATTACTTTATTTTTAATTCATTTTCTATATAAATCATTGTATACCTTTTCTGTGAAAATTTCTACATTTTTTACAAATTTTATTCATTTTTATATTTTTATGTATATAAATTCTTTTTTATAAATCTATTAATTCCTAATTATTTTCTTTAAATACATTGAAACTACATCAGAAAATCTAGTTATATCTCTTGAATATATAAAATCATTTCCATAGATTAATCTTTCAGCTTCAAGTTCTGATTCTTTGCCTGTAAATACTCCTAATACTAATATATTTTGTTTCCTAGCTTTTCTTACTTCATTAGCTGTATCTCTTAAACCAACAACACCTCTATAAGCTTTTTCACCTCTTAAAGTTCTCTCACTGTTTTTTCCTATCTTTACATCATTTGGTCTTCCATCACTAAGGACTATCAAAATTTTATTTTCTTCATCTCTATTTATCAAACCACTACATATAGATTTTATAGCTAAACCATCTCTATTGTTACCAGCGCAGAAGTATTCAAAGATGTTTTCACTATTTTTAATACTGTCATCATAATCCTTAAATCTTTTTAATATCGTATAATCTAAGAAACTAGAAAAACCCATAACTCTATTTGGTATTCCAACTTCCGTCAAAGCATTTGCAATTATGTAAGCTTGAATTGCTACATTTCCTTGGTTTCTACTTTGAGAACCACTTGCATCCAACAATATATCAATAACATATTTTCCTTTTTCATTTTCTATATCTTTATAAAATATTTTATTATTATTACTCCTTCCAACTCTCCAGGCTCTATTTGCTAATATAGTACCACAATCAGAATATACTCTATTTTTAGCATTTTCTTCTACTAAAATCCTAGAAAGGCTTTCTTTTAATCGCTTTATTTGTTGTCTATACATCCTAGCATGTTCTCTAAATTTGCCTAAATTATTTTCTTTTTGTCTTGTCACATATTTTAGCTGAAAAACATTATTACATTCACTTCTAAGAACACCATCTGTGAAGTGAATTCTACATCCTTCATGTACGTTTCTACAATTTTGTGTTTCAAGCTTTTTAATTTCACCCTTACTTAAATAAGTTTTCCCATAGTAATGTTCTATTTTAGTGTATATTTTATTTACAGTCTCTTCATCAACATATATAACTCTATCTGCTGAATTGTTAGCTTGAGAATTATCAAAGTCTCCTACTCCCTCTATAAGCATTGATGAGGAGATTGAATCTATATCACTTTCAACGATATTTTCATCTTCATCGCTATATAGTTCTTCATACATAAAATCAGCAAACGTATCAAAGTTTACTTCAACATTTTTTACATTGTTTTCATCATATGTAGAATTATTTTCTTCACTATTCAATATATATTCAAAATAAGTTAAATATATAACATCTAATGCCTTTAAAATCTCCATAATATCCTGATTTGTATCTATAAGCCTTATATCATTTACTATTCTTTTAGTTATACTATCTAATGCTGGATGTTTATCCATGCTATAAAGTACAAATGCATATTTAATCTTGTCCATCATATTGTTATTGTATATCTTGGTAAAACGTGAAACAATATCTTTATATGCTCTTTTTCTAATATCTTCTATTCCAGGTCTATCTTTAATAGCTTTTTCTTCAACAATTGTATTTAGTATAACTTGAATTAGACCTAATATAACATCCTTATCATATCCTTTTCGTATTCTATTTGTGAGGTATTTTTTAACTATATCCCAGTCTACATATTTTCTTCTAGCTCCTGCAATTATTGCAAAGTATAGACCTATTTCCTTTGAAGAATAATCTTTTTCTGATATATCTATACTTTCGTTATAATCACCAGCTATTGTCCAAGATAAGTTATTTGCTCTATTTTCAAATTCATAATCATCATATATCCATTTCATAATCTCACCTATATTAAATATGACTTATTGGAAATATATCTGCACTCTCCCATTTATTAGGTATTCTTGTTTTAATTACATCTCCAACCATTTCTTTTTCATATATATCAAAAGTCTTTCCTGTAAGCCCCATATTAATTGCAAGAGTTGGCTTTAATCCTCTTCTTATAGTTTTAAGAGATGCCATAAGACCTCTTAAATCAATAGCTTTACTAGATATTTCACCATTTTGAGATTTTAATTGTAAATCTAAAAATATCCCTGCAAATTGTGCTAATTTTTCTTCATCAGCATCTGAAAATTCATTTTTCAAAATCATCATTAACTTCTCCTCTTCTACAGGAGGAATATCTATTACCATAAACCTAGAAACTAGAGCTTCATTAAGTTCCTTTGTTCCCGCATACTCATAATTCATAGTTCCAATAAATCTTGTTGCTGGGTGCAGATTAACTCTCTCATAACCTGGTACATCAATCACTCGACGATAATCTAAGGCTGAATGAACTACAACTATGGCATCATTTTTTGCCATATTAATTTCATCAAATATTCCAAATCCTCCATTAACAGCACACTCATAAACTGAACCCCTTCTAAGTTTAACTTCATTATCTATAAATGTATCTGTACCTATAAGTGTTGAACTATCTGTATTTATATGAAACGAGGTATTCCATTGGGGTCTATTAAATATCTCGCCTAAATTATCAGCAAGTAAATTTTTCCCTGTTGCCTTTGGCCCTGACAATAAAATATTTTCTTCTTCTAAAATAGCTGTTATACACATAGATAATATATCTTTACCATAAAAATAAGTTTTAGATTTTGTTACTCTGTATTCTAAATCTTTTTCTAAGCCATAATAATTTCTGAAATGCAATACATCTTCAATAAGTTTCTCATCTACCCCTTGTATCCTTAAGTTATCTATTATATCCATATCCTTACCCCTTTTATATAAAATAGTATTTGTTTTATTTCTTAACACCATTTTAGCACAAAAGGATATAGCCTAAAATTAATTTTATAAATTAATAACAGCCCTTTCTGTATTCTACAAAAAGGGCTGTCCATATATATTTTTATAATCTTATTCTATTGTGTTTTTTATGTATATGTGACTTAATAGCAAAACCAACAATAATTATAGCTATTGGTATAATTAGAACCATAAATTTATAATCATTATAATGTGACATTATTTTTACCCAACTCTCTGAAAAAATATACCCAATACTAATTAACGAAGTATTCCATATGGTGATACCCACAATAGAGGATACAATAAAAGTTATAATATTCTGACCTGCAATACCTGCTATAAAAGATATGTATGTTCTACATAGAGGAATTAATCTACATACACAAACAGAAATAGAAGAGTATTTGTTAAAATAATCTTGTGATGTAAAAATTCCCTTTTTTGCCTTTGGACATATCTCTACTATCTTATTTATGATAGATTTTCCTCCCCAATTACCTATTGTATAACAAAATATCGAACCAAGTATCCCTGCAACTATACTTAAAATTAAAATAGTTAGAAAACCAAAATGATTTCTTGCTGCAATAGCACCACAAAGTGGCAAAACTACTTCACTAGGTAATGGAAAACAAGCATACTCAATCATAATTAATACAAATACAGATATTAATCCATATTGTAAAATAAAACTATTGATTACAGACACCCACTTATCTATCTCCTTTCTTATTTAAAAGTACATACCTATAAAACCTCACATCCTACATTATAAAAATTAATTTATAAAAAACTCTTTAAAATATTATATGTGTTTATATAAAGCATTTATAACAGACTTATGTTTTTTTAATAAGAAATTTGAAAATAAGAAACTTGACAACAAAAAATAAAAAAAATTACGTGGCTACGTCCTACTCTCCCAGGCAGTTTCCCACCAAGTACCATCAGCGCTAGAGAGCTTAACTTCTGTGTTCGGAATGGGAACAGGTGTATCCTCTCTGCTATTGTAACCACA
>NZ_JACVWJ010000009.1:0-135272 GCF_020676075.1 Clostridioides sp. ES-S-0001-03
ATAAAAGTTTATCAGGCTCAGATACTATTGTTATCTAAATATCTGGCTTTATGGTTTGTTTCTTGTTTTTATAAATTAACCTACTGTTTAATTTTCAAAGTTCATTTTTCATGTTTGCCCTTTTCTTAAGGACAAGTAATACTATATCACCTTAAAAATAATTCGTCAACACTTTTTAAATTATTTTTTTAAGTTTTTTTAATTTCCATTGTCATATATTCCATCATAATGTAGTAATACCATAGTCTCAATCAATTTTAATATATTTATAATTTTTTATAAAAAATCACATTTGCTTATCTTAACTATTAATATTTTAAATATTTCTATATACAAATTCAACAGTTATAATAGAATTATCCCTATATAGATTGAAAAAATACAGTAGAAAATACAGACAATAAATAAGAATATAGAAATAAATGTAAATAAATATAATAATAAAAGAAGAAGTATTAATACAGTTAGAATAAACTTATCAATACTTCTTCTTTTATTATCTATCTTTTAATATTATAATCTATTCATTTTTAACTTACATATTATCTCATAGCTCTCATAGCATTTAGTACTGCAATAAGTGCTACCCCTACATCAGCAAATATAGCCTCCCACATAGTAGCTATTCCTCCAGCTCCTAATGCCATAACTATAACTTTTACACCTAGAGCAAATATTATATTTTGCCATACTATCTTATTAGTCTTATTTGCTATTTCAATGGCTTTAGATATTTTACTTGGTTCATCTGTCATAAGTACCACATCTGCTGCTTCAATAGCTGCATCTGAACCTAAACCTCCCATTGCTATACCAACATCCGCTCTGGCTAAAACTGGTGCATCATTTATTCCATCACCAACAAAAGCTATTTTTTCTTTTTCTGTTCTACCTTCATACAACTCTTCTAGTCTATCTACCTTTTCATTAGGAAGTAAATTAGAGTAAACTGTATCTAACTCCAACTCTTTAGCAATGTTTTTTGCTACTTTTTCATTATCTCCAGTTAACATTACAACTTTTTTTACTCCTATTGATTTTAAACTTCTTATGGCATTTTTACTATCTTCTTTTATCTCATCAGATATAACTATATAACCTCTATACATTTTATCAACAGCAATATACACTACTGTTCCTACTTCTTTAGCTGGTGAATAGAATATATTTTCCTTTTTCATAAGTTTCTCATTACCTGCCAATATAAGTTGACCATTGTATTTTACTCTGATTCCATAGGCTGCTATTTCCTCATAACTATCTATTGTATTTAAATCAATTTTTTTATTATAGTAGCTTAATATAGACTTTGCTATTGGGTGATTTGAATTTACTTCTGCAAGAGCTGCATATTGCAATAATTCTTCTTCTGATATTCCCACAGGATTTAACTTAGTTACATTAAACACACCTTTAGTAAGAGTTCCTGTTTTGTCAAACACTACTGTATCTACACTTCTTAAAGCCTCTAAGTAATTACTTCCCTTTATAAGTATTCCATTTTTAGATGCAAATCCAATCCCACTAAAGAAACTAAGTGGTATTGATAAAACTAATGCACAAGGACAAGAAACAACTAAGAATATCAACCCTCTGTATAGCCAATCACTAAATACTTCACCTGAAATAACAAGTGGTGGTACAAATGCTATCAATAAAGCAGCTATAACTACTACTGGAGTATAGTATCTTGAAAATTTAGATATAAAATTTTCTGTTTTTGATTTTTTAATGCTAGAATTTTCAACAAGGTCAAGTATCTTTGAAACTGTTGACTCTCCAAAGCTTTTTGTAACCTCAATAGTAAGTAAAGCATTCTTATTTATAACACCTGATAAAATTTCGTCTCCTTTTTCAACTTCTCTTAATACAGACTCACCTGTAAGTGCAGAAGTGTCTAACATAGATACTCCATCTACTACTACACCATCCAATGGCACTTTTTCACCAGGTTTTACTACTATTATATCACCTATATTTACTTCTTCTGGAGATACTACTTTCACTTCAGAGTTAACTTTTAGGTTTGCATAATCTGGTCTTATTTGCATAAGTGAAGTTATAGACTTTCTAGACTTTCCAACCGCAACACCTTGTAAATACTCTCCTACCTTATAGAAAAGCATAACTCCTACTGCTTCTGATAGTTCTCCTATTAATAATGCCCCTACTGTTGCTAGAGCCATTAAGAAGTTTTCATCAAATACTCTTCCTTTTGATATATTTCTTATTGCTCTTAAAAGTACATCTCCACCTACTATCACATAAGCAACTATAAATACTATATTGCTAAATTGACTTTCGAATCCTGTTGCTGTTTGATATATACCAAAAATATATACAAGAGCTCCTATTATAAGTGGAATTAATTCTTTTTTATTTGTATCGCTCACAGTTTCTGACTTTTCAACCGTTCTAGATTTTGTTTTGTCAGAAGACTCTACTTGTATATCAAGTCCTGGTTCTGTTGAGTCTATTATTTCTTTTATTTTATTTATAACAGCATCTTCTTCAAAAGTACTTATTATGTTTACTGTAAGTTTTTTATTTACAAAATTCAAATTAGAAGATTCAACCTCTTTTAGTTTAGAAACTTTGTTGTTAATCTCTTCTGCACAATGTGCACAATTTAACCCTCCTAATATAAGCTCCTTTTTAGCTGATGTTTTGTTGGCTATTGTATTGTCTTTAGAGCTTATTTGTATATTAAGTCCTGGTTCTGTTGAATCTATTATCTCTATTATCTTTTCTATAGTATTTTCTTCATCAAAACTATTTTCTATATTTACTGTAAGTTTTTTATTTATAAAATTTAGATTAGAAGACTTAACCTCTTGTAGCTTAGAAACTTTGTTGTTAATCTCTTCTGCACAATGCGCACAATTCAATCCTCCTAATACAAATTCCTTTTTAATTATATTATTTGCTTCCATATATATTCACTCCTCTCATTTATCATTTATAAGTCTCTCTAATATGATTTAATCCACAGTCAAATATTTGACTTATATGGCTATCATCTAATGAGTAATATACCGTCTTTCCTTCTCTTCTAAATTTTACTAACCTAGCCTGTTTTAATACTCTAAGTTGGTGAGATATTGCAGAGTGAGTCATATTTAATAAACTTGCTATATCACATACACACATTTCATTTGCAAATAATGCATATAATATCTTTACTCTAGTAGTATCTCCAAATACTTTAAATAATTCTGCTAAATCATATAACATTTCTTCATCTGGCATAGTTGACTTAGCTTCTGTTACTATTTCCTCATGTATTATATTACAACTACAATCATTTATCTCTTCTCTCATTATATAATCCTCCATTATTTTAATATATGAATAACTGTTCATATGTTCATTATATGCTATTATATCTAATTTCGCAACAATATTTTTTTATTTATTTAATAATAATTAGAATGCACATATTATGGAGTTTTTTAATATATATATTATTAGAATAAGTTTTTGTAAACTTTTTTATAGTTTTTCTAGGAGGTGCAAGTTTAATATGAGTAATAAGAAAAAAAAGAACTTAGATACTAGCTACATGCCTTACTTAGACCCTGCTAATTATGCAGATTATATTACTAATGAAGAAATTCCTCAAGATGAGTTGAGAAATGACCCACAAATCCCTAGTGGTTATACAAAAATACCTAATAATCAGAATATAAGTAACATTTATCCTAATAGCGTAAATAATTATCCTAAAAGTAGTAATTCTCCAAACAACTTGCCTAACACAAATAATACATCTGGAAATATGAACTACAACACATCTACTCCAAACAATATGCCTAACAACATGAACTATAATACATCTAATAATATGAACAATATGGGTGTACCCACTAATATGTCTGGTAACATGAATAACAATATGGGTATGCCTAACAACATGTCTGGTAACATGAATAATAATATGGGTATGCCTAACAGCATGTCTAGTAACATGAATAATAATATGGGTATGCCTAATAACATGTCTGGTAATATGAATAATAATATGGGTATGCCTAATAACATGTCTGGTAACATGAATAACAATATGGGTATGCCTAACAATATGTCTGGCAACATGAATAATATGGGGTATAATATGAATAACATGTCTGGCAACATGAATAATATGGGATATAATATGAATAACATGGGTATTCCTAACTTATCATGTAATCAAAATATGCCTCCTAATGTACTTATGATGATACCAGGTGTTATATGTCATAATACAATGAATGGTATGCCTGTAGTTATGCCTAGTAATATGCCTTCTAACATGTATCCGACTCCTTATGGTTCTAGTAATATGTCTATACAAGGCATGCCACAAACTAATATTGAGGAGTTTGATGAGGAAGAAATGTAAAATATTTTTATTTTTTAAATAAATTGTATAAGACCTTAATAATTGAACATAATAGTAAATGTATTCCTCATAATATTCCCCCAATATTATTATAGGTATAAAATTTTGATTGAATATCCTTTTATTTAGTCAAAAAATATTAACATAATCTAATAAAATAAATGTAAATAAAAAATCAGATAAAATAAAATTTTATCTGATTTTTTATTTACATTTAACTTAATACTTAAAAAATGTCCCTGCATATCACTATTTGTTTGATGTTTATGGAAGTAACCCACAAATCCTTGAATGGAGTAATCAATTACATCACTTATATCTTCATTAACTATACCAAAAAACATGCTGGCATTTTCTTCTCTTTTAGATTGTCAAGGATACATGGTCTACACTCTTTCTCATAGTTTTTGGATTTATTTGGCAGTTCTCAACTTAAGTTTACTAACTCTATGTTATAATGACTCTAACAAGTCATTATCTTGTTTATAGTAGGCATTATTTTGAATAAAATATGTGTATTTTACTTTTCTGGAACTGGTATGATTCTAATATATTTACAAATAAATAAAAGCTAGTAATTTTATTATAACTATCATTCATAACTCTTTAAGATTATTTTATTTTCATTATAAAACTTCATTGCTTCATCATATAACAATCATAAAATATATCTTACTCCCTATATATCTAGTAATATGTTTAGATACGGTATGCTAAAAACCAATATTGGCAAATATTATAAAAAAAAGAAATAAAATATTTTTATATAAATTGTATAAAATTTTAATAATTGACCACAATAATAAATGTATTCCTCATAATATTCCCCCAATATTATAGAAATAAATTTAAGCGAGATTAAATTCAGTTAATCTCGCTTAAATAATGTCAAAAATCATATACTATTCCAAAAAATCATCAAAGTCTATTGAATCTGACTCTGCAAAATCGTATAAAGCATTTTGCTCAAAGAAAAATTTCTCTTCAAATTTAATATATTTGCTATAATTAGACTGACTTATTTCATTAATACAATTACAATCATTATCACTATAAGTCCCTATAAAAAACTTGTTTCCCATTAAGTAATATATAGCTTTCATATCATTATTTATTATATATACATTTTCTTTAACATGGTCATTATTAAAATTAAATCTAGTAAAAAATATACCTTCATTCATATTACTTTTTAATAAGAACGGATTTTCTTCATAAAATACTTTTGCAAATTCCTCAGGTGAACTTACGCTATATACACTTACAAATTCACTCTTAGAAATTTCATCAAAAACTTCAAAATCGTACATAGGCTCTTTATCTGTTACTAGCATAGAATTGATTTTAAAACCAGTATCATTACATTTACTTATACAAAAGGCTATTTTACATGTATAATACCCATCATTATCTTCATATAAAGCCTCACTAATATACCTACCTTGTCCTTTATTGCTTACTGTATTTTTAAGTAATGTACCATTGATATTTGTAATATGCATATTTGCAATCTCTTCACTTCCTGAAAAGTATCTTAAGCTTTCTCTATCCCATGCTATAAACCTCATAGTCATATAGTTTATGAATTCAACTTCCTCATCAACTCTTTTACATATTTTATTATATAATTTTTCTATAGTTAAATCTGTTTTATAATTTTTTATAATGTCAATGTATTCACATTTATCTCCTGGCAATATCTTGTTATAACAAATATTCTTATTTCCAAAATAAGATACTAAAAACAGAGATTCCTCCTCTGTTAATCCAATTCTATCTGAGCCAAATCCACCCATTAATCTTTCTTCTTCCCTATAAGCTTCTTCTTGTGTTGGATTTTTTAAACTCACATAATCCGCCAGACCTAATCCTTCTGCATCCAATAAAAAATATTGACAAAAGTGATTGTTTTTATTGTCTATCCAATTTATTATAAGACCCAAGCTCCCCATAAGTCTAGAATTTGTAACCTTTGCAAAATTAAAATTCATACAATCACGTCCTTTAAAATTTAAAATCTTTGTTTTTTAATATATAAATTATTATACATATATTTTAACAACTTAGGTATAATTTATAATATAATATAAGGAAATGATTAATTGAGGTGGTTTTTATGAAAAATATAGCAGCTTTTTTTGATATAGATGGTACTCTTTATAGGGACTCTCTTATGGTTGAACATTTTAAGAAATTAATTAAATATGATATAATTGACCAAAAAAATTGGTATAAACACGCCAGAGATACATTTATGGATTGGGATAAAAGACAAGGCAACTATGATGATTACTTACTAGAAATATGTAATCTTTATGTTGACTCCTTAAAAGGCTTAGACAAAACTTGCATTAATTTTACAAGTGACCAAGTAATTAAATTAAAAGCAGATAGAGTTTATAAATACACACGTTCAAGAATAGATTGGCATTTAAATCAAGGTCACATAGTTATCTTTATTTCTGGCAGCCCTGGGTTTTTGGTTGAAAAAATGGCTAAAAAATACAATGTAACTGACTTCTTAGGAAGTGATTATGTATTTGAAGATGATATATTTACAGGAACAGTCATACCAATGTGGGATTCTATAAGTAAAAATAACGCTATAAATGATTTTGTTGTAAAATATGATTTAGACCTATCAAATTCGTACGCTTATGGAGATACTAATGGCGATATAAATATGCTAAAAAGAGTTGGAAATCCAATCGCAATAAATCCTACAAAAGAACTTTTGGCTCAAATATCACTTAATAAGGAAATTTCTAAAAATGTTGAAATAATAGTAGAAAGAAAAGACATTATCTATTCTTTATCTACAGATGTGAATATGGTAGATATTTAATTTATATTAGCTCTTTTAAAGACTTATACAACAAAAGTCTTATTATAATAAAGGATGTCATCATTGAAGTGATATCCTTTATTTTTATTCATATTATATATTTTAGTTCATAGATGGTAAGTATCTATTTCAAATATAAAAATTGTTATTGCTAAAACATTAAAAGTTTGTATAACAACATAAAAAGACTCTGATATAAAAATCAAAGCCTTTTTTATTAAATAAACTCATACATATGTTAATTTTATTTTTATATTTCAATGTACCTTTGCAAATGTATTATTCATATAAAAATTAAAACCATTCTAAAGTAAAACATTAAGTCAGTTGTTATTTTTAAATAACATCTTTCTTAGTCTATTATTGTAATAATCTATAAAAGAACTATATACATAATCGTATATTATAAAGGCTACCTCAAATGAAGCTACTATAATAATATTTATTGGAATATAAACTATTGTCCTTAATATAAAGTACAATATAACTATCATTATATTTGCAAATACTACTTTCATAAGATACTCAATATATATTGACCTATCTTTTTCTATAAAATATTTAACAATACCATATATCCCAAAAGTAAGAGAATATACAATCCATTGAGATTTACTTGCCATTACTATAAATCCTAATGCTACAGAACCTATATAAAAAGCAATTCCACTTTTAAATCCCCATTCCATTATTACAATTGATACTAAAAGCGATGCTAACCCCATAATAAACAATGTATTTACAGGAATAATATTTGTAAGAGTTAACAGTATCACATTTAATGCTAATAAAACTCCTCCATAAGCAACTTTTATACTCATATTTATCATCCTAACAACAAGATATTAAATCTCCACCAAAACATTCACAACAGGAATCTAGACACCACAGTTTAGCGCAGTTTTCACAACAATCATCACCTAGACAGCAACAACAGTCATCACAACAACAGCAACAACATCCATCTAAATCATTACGTCTTCTTCTATTATAATTATCAGCTCTATTGTTATATTCATTTCTATATTGTGTATAACTTCTAAGTGCATCATTGTATTCTTGATTTTCAGGCTCCATGAATTTTGCTCTCTTTAAGAAGTCTTCTCCTTCTTCATAATATCCAATATTCATCGCAGAAAAACCAGTTAGATAATACCACTCTGCACATTTGTCAGTTAATGTTTTTAAAAAATCATAGGCTTTTTTAAATTCACTATTTTCCATAAAAGCTCTTGCTCTCATAAAATTTTCATTATTATAAGTATTACTGTACATTCTTTCCACCTCTACTTTCTAATATATTCATGTATCTTAAATAAACTCCAGAATAAATTATATTTTCTATTATTCCAACGTTTTTATTTAGATTTAAATTATCAATTCCCCTAGCTAAAAAACCTAATGATGTTACAATTATTTTTTTTACTTTTTCTTTTAACTCATCATTTTTATCTATATATTCTATAAAAGGATTATATCTTCCTTTCTTAAAATCTTCATCTAAATCTTCATATGCATCTAGTAAATATATATATTTACCTATATTAAAGCCTATCATTCTTAGATTTCTCTCATTTTCATCTTTTTTATATGCAAATACTTCTCCCATTATATTTCCAAAGACATTAGACACTTCATCTATATTTATATTTTTGTCCTTTTCCAACTTATTTAATTCATTTAATTGTTGCTTTATATACTCAGCTTTTTCAGGATATTTCTCATAGGCTAAGTTTAATTTGTTTTTATATATATAATATGCTAATTTATCTTTTATGCGTTTATCATCCATTAAATTATCTTCCAATTTATAATACGTTAAAAGAACATTCATACTTGCTGCATATTCGGTAATATCATTTGTTATTATCTTTTTCTTCTTAAATGGACTGACTACACACACTTCTTCTGTACTTATAGACTCTGGCTTATATACTGAAGTTAATAAGATAATTAGAAATGTTATATCGTAGTTTAAAGAAAACCTTGAGATTTCTCCATGATTTCTTTTTAGATATTTACATAACCCACAATAATAAGCTTTGTAATGGTCATATTCTCTAAATGTTAAATCCATTTTGTTTATTTTAACATATCCAAACATAAATACTCCTTCTTGTACTACTTTTTATATAATAAATTATAATTTGTATTGTAACAATCTATATCTATAAATATCGCATTTAACTCTTTTATATTCTCAATACTTCTTTATGGTTTATAAAAAGTATTGTGACTTACATAAATATTTACTTTGTTATCTATAAACTCATTATATTTATTTTCTAAATCATTTATTATATAGTACATTATGTAAGTTTTTACTTTTTTTTTACTTACTAATGTTATAATCCTTTTGACTTGCTATGTGTTATCTCTAAGTTACTTATATCATTTAACAGTAGTATATCCTTTGCATTTGAACAAGTCATTATTTCTCCATTTTTTATTAATTATTATTATATCATTAATAAAATTATAATTCATTGTTTAGAATTATTTTTCTGAGGGTTTTTATGAGTCTTTACGAATACCTAATGCTCTTAATGGACCAAGTAATGACATTCTAGCAAGTATCAGTGCCATTTCATCAGGAGATTCTTTCATGTTTTTTTCAAGCCAATATTGAATTACACCTAAGTCTGCTGAAAGTATATATTGTATAAAATATTCTTCCGAAATTATTGCCTCATCTATGTTAAAATTTTTTAACTTTTGTTTCTCAAACAAATTGATTTCAATAAATTTTTTTATTTTTCTTTCAAAGGTAGGGTCACCTTTTGGACCTAAAATAGATTTAATAATTACTGAATTTTTTGTAAAATATTCAAAAAGCTTTACCATAAATGGAAGAGGTTCATTTGAGGCATCCATGTTCATCATGTTGACCGAATCAAGGTGCTTAGTCTCTTCTTCAATTTCCTGTATTATTTCATTTTCAATTTTCTCTAACAAGTCATACTTATCAACATAATGCAGGTAGAAGGTTCCTCTATTTATATCTGCCCTTTGAGTTAAGTCAGTAACTGATATATTGTTAAATCCTTTCTCATCTATTAACTCTGCTAATGCAGACCTAATCATTTTTTTAGTACGTATTGTTCTTCTATCAACAGATACTTTTTTCATGAATTATTTCCTCGCTCTATATAAATTTTTTTAATTTTAATTGACAATTTTATATTAAATGTTTATTACTTAACAATTTAAATATTATTGTTCATTGCATAAATCAATATACATATTATAATATACATATAGATTATTAATCAACAATGTGTTCATAAAAAATAGCAAATTGATTTGAAGTAAATGTTTAATATGACCTAAAATTTCGCCTTTATATGGATGCATTATGGGATATCTTAAGAATAGTATTAATGGAGGATAAAAATGAACAATTTAGATAAAAACAATGTTAATGAAGTTTTGGATATGCTATTAAGAACTCGAAGATCCATAAGAAGTTTTACAAAAGAAGTACCTTCAAAAGAACTGGTTGAAAAAATAATTGAAACTGGAAGACTTGCACCTTATGCAATACTTGCAGTAGCAAAACAAACAGATTTCAGACATTTCTTTGTTATCTCTAATAACAGTTTACAAATGGATAAAATAAAAACTATTCTTGTTGATGTTATTAAAACTCAAATATCAACCCATGAGAAGAAGGCCAAGAACGACATCGCTCTACAATCCTTCATTACTTCTTTAAAGATGCAAGTTAAAAAAGGGGTTCTTGGTGTAGGGTCAGCACCTTATCTTATTATTGTGGCAGAACGTCGTGGAATACCAGCCATAGAACAAAAGTCATTATCTCATGTTATGCAGAATATGTGGCTTAAAGCAACTGCTTTAGGATTAGGTTTTGAACTTGTTAGTGTAATAGGAAGATTAAGTAATAATAAAGATTTTTGCGATATTTTAGGAGTACCAACAGATGAATATGGCTTTGATGCCTGTACAATCGGTTTCCCTACAACATCTGTAATTAAGGAAGGCAGAGCCATTCCTCATCCATCAATAAAATGGATATAATAAATAATATTGAAAACCAAATATTTATAAACTATTCTTACATATTTTTAATAATAGATTACATGCTGTTTCTCAGAGGAATCTATAATTTAACTGAGCCTAAGATAATCAAATTAATTACAAACAAAGAATAAATATAATAAAAGGACTTATAAATTATAAGTCCTTTTATTCAGCCTGAAATTAAATTCTTTTCCTTCAACCCTGGTAAATAACTTTCCTGTATTTCTTTTAAAGTATATGTATACCATCATAATCAATTATTTTTACTTTTGTTTGTGTCTTAGAATTAATCGTTCCTATGGCTCTCAATATATATTTATACTAATTCATACAATTCAATCTTACTTACATTAAGTTAATTTTTAAATAATTGGAGTATATTCAAAACTGCCTAAAGTATCTTTTAATTCCTTTTTTGCTTTATCTACAATAGATTCATCAAGCATTACATCATTTATTGAACATGCTATAGATTTTGATGCTAACAACATCGCTTTAAATCCCATGTCAGAACCTGCACTAGCGCAAGATTGCCATGTATGAGCAGAAATACCAATAGGCCAAACTGAACAAGAACATTGTGCTGTGGGAGTTATGTAACTAACATCTCCAATATCTAATGATAGTGATATACAGTTATTATGAGTAAAGGTATCATCTGTAACTTCATCATGTAGATTCATCTTAGTAATTTCCTTGTTTCCACTTAATACACTAGACACACTAATTCTTTTATCTATAGAAACTGTTTCAACTAATTTTTTTGCAAAATAGTAGTCATCTTCATCATACTTTTGTACTCCTATCAATTTCATGTTTTTTGATAAAACATCTGTTAATATTGTATTTGGAATATAGTCATATACTCCACTTACAATATTATATTCCATACTAGTACCAGTCATCAATGCTGCTCCTTTTGCTATATCAACAATTCTGTCAAACACATCTCTTACATGCTCCATTTTAACTCCTCTTATGTAATACCATACTTCTGCAAAGTCTGGAACTATGTTTGGCATTTTTCCACCATTAGTAGTTACATAATGAACTCTACAGCTATCAAATATATGCTCTCTTAAATAGTTACAGCCTATGTTCATAAGTTCCACTGCATCAAGTGCACTTCTTCCGTTATAAGGAGCTTGTGCTGCATGTGCGCTAACACCCTTGTATCTAAACTTTACAGAATAATTAGCAAGAGTTGGAATTCTTATTGGAGTGTTTATATCAAATGGATGCCAACTAAATGCACAATCAATTCCATTAA
Organism: Clostridioides sp. ES-S-0001-03; assembly: GCF_020676075.1. Taxonomy (NCBI): domain Bacteria; kingdom Bacillati; phylum Bacillota; class Clostridia; order Peptostreptococcales; family Peptostreptococcaceae; genus Clostridioides; species Clostridioides sp. ES-S-0001-03. Next base: position 12,541 of record NZ_JACVWJ010000009.1, read on the forward strand.
AGAAACCTTTTTTTATCATTAATACTTTTCCTGACAAATCTTCTTCTGCTGGACATCCATAATATTTTATAGTTCCTTTCAATTTTTTTAGTTTGATTAGTTCCTTTATTGCAATTACAACTCCTATTGAACCCGTACCAAGTAAATTATGTCCACAACCATGACCTGCACCACCATCTGAAATAGATTCTTTTGTAATGGATACTTTTTGAGACAAACCATCTAATGCATCATATTCACCTAAAACTGCTATAACTGGCTTACTTTCTCCATAGCTAGCTACAAATGCTGTATCCATATCCTCTAATTCATCTACACTAAAATCATGTTTTTTTAAATATTCTTTTTGTAAGTTTGAAGCATAATATTCTTTATATTGAAGTTCTGGATTTTTCCATATTTTATCTGATATATCTCTTAACTCTCCTTGTATTTTATCTATATAATCCATTATAAATTTTTTATTTGAATCATTTATATTAACCATATTCTCCTCCATAAGACTAATAATTATATTATTTGATTATATAAAATAATTATTTTTTAAATAGCTTCTATATTATAATCATTTTATATAAGAAAACCTCTTGACTTGTAAATTACACTTTATCAAGTAAGAGGTCTTTTAAATTTATAAAATTTTTAGCATGTTAACCAATCAAGCATATTAACCCATAATTTATTATAATATTTCCAATCAGTAAATTCTCTTGGACCCCAATGAGGTGCACAATCAGAACTAAAGATAGCAGATTTTCCTTTTCCAAATTCGCCAACAGCTACAAATGGGTCTCCTCCAATAGTCGCTAGCACAGGACAATTATCTTTAGCTATTGTCTTATTATATCCTAAAAACTGTGGCCATTCCTTTGGTATATCTTTTAAAACTGGATGTTCAGAATCAACAACGACTGGAGTTATTCCTGCTGGTTTTTCAACCCTATCATCTTTATCTATCATTGTTATTGGCAATACATCTTTGATAGCAGTTTCTCCAAATCTAGCTTTTGCATCTATACCTGTAAATGACATATATCCACCTACCATGATTAATGCTCCACCGCTATTTACATACTCTTTAACTAACTCAAGTCTATCTGGATTACTATTACAATCTATAAATGTACTATTAGATAATAAGAATGTATTAGAACCTATATCAGATAATATTATACAATCATACTCATTTAACTCTTCCAATTTATATGGAAAACTGTCTGCTGCTACATGTGCAGGCATATGAACTGCTTCATATCCTCCAGACTCTACTGCTTCTTTTAACCATTTTACTGCTTCTTCATAATGTGTTGTAACAAATGTGTCAAATCCCTTTATATGAGTTATATTTTTTACCCACGATTCCCCTACTATTAATACTTTTTTCATCTATATATTCCTCCTACTTTTATAAGTTTAATATTAGACTGGCATACATAAGTATACTGTCTAAATACTCTTGAATTTCAACATACTCATTTATTGAATGACATTGTTCTATTGAACCTGGCCCTAATATTAGTGTTGGGATTTTAGCTAAGTTTTTCATCAGTCTTGCATCATTTCCAGCCGTTGACCCCTTTATATTTAGCTTTCTTTCTAAGGTTTCTTCTAATATCTTTTGAGTATTAACTATAAATTCAGATTGCTTGTCCATCTCAAAACCTAATCCTGATTGATATATATTTATCTCTGGTTTATTATCTTTAAGCCACAAATCTCCATCAGCTCTTGTCATTATAACCTTAGTTATATCTTCCACAACTTGCTCATAACTCATTGTATTTGGCAAGAAATGTACACATAAATTAAATACACATTTATCTGGTACAGTAGAGCCTGCTGTTCCACCATTTATTACGCCTAGATTTATTGTAGGTGGAGGTAATAAAGCATGTTTATATCTCATAAGCCAATTATGTTCTAACTCTTTTATATCTTGGAGTAATAACATTGCCTTTTCTATAGCATTTACACCTTCCCACTTACTTCCACAGTGGAGAGATACACCTTTAACTTCAACCTCAAAGAATACAAATCCCATATGTGCAATTATTATGTCTTTCTCTGATGGTTCACAAATTACACAGTAATCTCCATCAATTCCATTCATAACTGCATTTATAGTTCCATTTCCTCCGCCTTCTTCATCTACCACTGACATTACCTTTATATTGCCAGGTATATTTAAGCCACTATCTTTTATAAGTTTTACAGCTAATATTGAAGCCATTAGACCAGATTTCATATCTGCAGTTCCAAGTCCATAAAGCTTCCCTTTATCTTCTGTAGCACAATATGGATTATATCTCCATTTTTTTATATCACCAGGTGGCATAGTATCTACATGACCATTAAAAACTATTGTCTTTCCAGGCAAATTATCACTGTACTCACATATTAAATTATATCTATCATCATAATTGTGACCTAGATTACCTTCTTTATATATGTCTTTTGCCTTTTTAATTAAATCTTCGCTCATTTCTTGTCTATTTACACTAAAACCTATGGAATTTGCAAGTTTTTCAATATATTCTTGACCTTCCTTTTCAAATCCACCTAGTATTCCATGACCTACATCTTCGGTTTTGATACTTACAAGCTCTTTTAAATAGTCTATATATTCTTTTTTATTGCTATTTAATGTATCTAAGAGAATTTTTTTCATATTTCCTCCCAAGATTTATTTTCACATTTAAGATTTCAAAGTTAATATCCTCTGCTTAAATTACAATCTTTCTTTTTATTTAATACCTATCCTTTTTATTTAGCACCTATGCAAAACTAATAATTCTTATAGCTTACTAGTTAAGTAATATTTATTATTTTACTTTAGCTGATTTTTTTAATTTTATGTTATTTATCCATATAGCAAATAACATTACCAAACCTTTTATAATCATCTGATTATATGAAGATACACTCAATAGGTTTAATCCATTTCCTAATATTCCTATTATTCCAACACCTATACATGTACCTACTATAGAACCAGAACCACCCATCATATTAGTACCTCCAAGCACAACTGCTGCTATAGCATCCAATTCGGCTCCATCTCCAACAGTTGGTGAACCTGATGCTAAACGTGAAGATAATATTATTCCAGCTAAAGCTGTTAATAATCCAGCTAAGGCATATACTTTAACTATGACTTTATTTACTTTTACTCCACATAGTCTAGCTGCTTCTTCATTCCCACCTACAGCATGTACATGGCGTCCAAAATCAGTTCTTTTTAAGAGAAAATGTCCTGCTATTACGACTATAATCATAATTATAACTGGTATTGGTATTGGTCCAACATATCCTCTACCAAGCATCTTAAATGCATCTGTGTTTACTGATATAGGTCTCCCTCCTGTAAACACAAAGCTTGCTCCACTTATTATTGTCAACATAGCTAAAGTTACGATAAATGGTGGTAATTTTTGTGTTGAAATAATTGCACCTTTTATGATACCTAGTATTGTTCCAATTGCTAATGCCAGTAACATACCCACCCATACAGGTGCATTGTAATTCACTACTGTTGTAGCCCAAAATGTACCTACTAAAGCAATTACTGCTCCTACACTTAAGTCTATTCCTCCTGTAATTATTACAAAAGTCATCCCTACTGCAAGAATTGCATTTATTGATATTTGTCTTCCAACATTAATTAAATTATCTAAAGTTAAAAAATTAGATGAAGCTACACTCATTATTATAAAAATTATTACAAGTCCTATAGCTGCACTCCCCTGGTCTTTAAATACACTTGTTAATTTTGATAATAATGGAGATGAAGCATTTTCTTTATGCTTAGTTATTGAACTCATTAATTTTACCTCCAAAAGCCAATTTTAATACATTATTTTCAACCATTTCTTCACCTTCTAAAAAGCCACTTATATGACCCTCTCTCATAACCATTATCCTGTCACTCATTGATATCAACTCTGGTATCTCTGAAGATATCATTATGATACTTACGCCATCCTCTACCAAGTCACCCATTAGATTGTATATCTCTGCTTTAGCATTTACATCTATACCTCTAGTCGGTTCATCCATAATTAATATGTCTGGTTGTAATAAAAGCCATCTGGCTATTATAGCTTTTTGTTGGTTACCACCACTTAAGCTCTGTATAACCTGATTCATATGTGGAGTCTTTATTTTTAAAGCTTCTATGTATTTTTCTAAAACTTCTTTTTCTTTTTTTCTATCTATAACTGATTTAAATTTAGATACTTTCTTTAATCCTGCCATAGTTGTATTTTCTTTGACACTCATCTGTAAAAATAATCCAGTGCCCTTTCTATCTTCTGTTATCAAACCTAAACCATTTTCAATTGCATCCGATGGTGTTTTAAATTTAATTTCTTTATTATTTAAATATATTTTCCCAGAACTATATGTTCTAAGTCCAAATATAGCCTCTACGATTTCACTTCTCTTGCTTCCAACTAATCCACCTATTCCTAAAATTTCTCCTTTTCTTATATTAAAGCTGACATTATTAAAAACATTGTTTTTAGTTAGATTTTCTACCCTCATAATTTCTTCTTTGATTTCTACCTTTCTTTTAGGGAAAAATTGGTCTAATTTTCTATCTATCATTAAATTAACTAATTCTTCCTCAGATGATACTTCTTTGGTATTCAAAGTCGAAATCGTTTTCCCATCTCGCATTATAGTTATTCTGTCACAAATCTCAAAAAGTTCTTCCATTCTATGAGAAATATATATTATACTAACTCCACTACTCTTTAAATCATTTATAAGTCTAAAAAGTATCTCAGTTTCTTTTTTACTTATTGAAGATGTTGGCTCATCCATTATCAATACCTTAGTTTCTGATGATAAAACTCTTGCTATTTCAACCATTTGCTTTTGAGCTATACTAAGTTCTTTGACTAAGCTACTTGGATTTATATCTATTCCCATATTGTCAAAAATCTTTTTAGATTCTTCATTCATTTTTTTATCATTAGTTAAGACCTTGCCATTTATTTCTTTTCCCATAAAAATATTTTGTGCTACTGTCAATTCATCAAATACTGTTAATTCTTGATATATGGCATTTATACCTATTTTTTTAGAAATATCTGGTGATATATTTTCTATCTCTTTTCCTTCAAAAATAAATTTACCAGCAGTCTTTGCATGTGCACCAGTTAAAATCTTTATCATTGTTGATTTACCAGCACCATTTTCACCCAGTAGTGCATGAACTTCGCCATGAAATAACTCAAAATTAACATTATCCAACGCCCTAACTCCAGGAAATTCCTTAGCAATATTACTTAACTTTAGAATTATATTACTCATAATGACACTCCTTTTTAGATAGGATTTCTTTTAAATAATCTTATTTTTTATTAATTCTTAAAGTCTTTTATATTTTCTTTATCATAAAGTAAGGCTGGTACTGGTATATTTTTCTCTACCTTTTCACCTTTTATAGCCTTTACTACTGCTTCTACTGCCAAACGTCCCATTTCTTTAGGTTGTTGCTGAATCATAGCAAGAACAGTTCCATCTGTTATTCCAGTTGCTGCTTCATCAGTTAAATCAAATCCTACAATCTTAACATCCTTATTTTTTGCAGATTCAAGTGCAGCTTTAGCTCCTAATACACTATTTTCAGCTGTTGCATATATTATATCTACATTTGGATTAGATTGAATTAAGTTTTCTACAGTATTAAGAGATTCTTCTCTATCATATCCTGGTTGTGAGTTTAATATTTTAACATTAGCTGAACCTTTTAATGCTTCTTTAAACCCATCTATTCTTTGCATTTGTATTTGAGATTTTAAATCTGTTACTATTGCAATTTCTGATTTTCCACCTAAGTTTTCATCTATATACTTTTTAGTGTATTCGCCTAATTTTTTACCAGCATCGTAACTAACTGTTCCAACATAACTTGTAATATTTTCAGTATTTAATACAGCATCTACTGTAACTACAGGCATTTTTTCAAATGCTCCCTCTACAGCTGGTACTATAGCTGAATTATCTGTTCCAAGTACTATCATTCCATCTACATCCTGTTGTATAAAATCTTCTATAGCTGATGTTTGCTTAGCTACATCTTGGTCTGGGTCATTTACTATGACTTTTACACCTAGTTCTTTAGCTTTTTCTTTTATCCCTTCATCAATGTCTATAAAAAATTGATGTTGAAGAGTTATTGTAGATACCCCTATAGTTAAATCTTTCTTAGCTGAATTATCCTTCTTTTCTGATTTACCTGGTCCATCCATTGAACATCCTGTTAACATTCCTACTGCTAGTGTTGCAACAATTCCTAAAGATAAAATTTTTCTCATAATTACCCTCCATTTTTAATAGTTTTAGATTTGAACAATTTTAATTTTTATTTATTAATATCTAAATATTTTTCAACATCTTCCCTATAAGGCATTCCAGATTGAGCACCTAATTTTGTTACAGATAGTCCTGACACTACTACAGCATACCCTACTGCTGTATATAAGTCTTTGCCTTCTGTTATAGCTACTGACAATGCTCCATTAAAAGTATCACCTGCCCCTGTAGTATCTTGAACATCAACATTTATACAAGACACATGTTTTACTTCTTTACCATCATAAAATCTAGCTCCATTTTTTCCTTCTGTTACTACAAGTTTATTTGGATGTTTTTTTAATACTTCTTCTATACTTTCCTCTGTGTCAAAAACTATCTTATATTCATGTTCATTTGGTGTTAAATAGGTTACTTTTTCTATTATATCTTCATCTAATCTTATTGCTGGTGCTGGATTTAATAAAACCTTTATATTATTTTCAAAACAGAAATTTACTACATATTTTATTGTTTCTAGTGGAATCTCTAACTGTAGTAATACTATATCTGCATTCTTTATCTCTTCTTCATTCTTTTTAATTAAGTTTATATCTACTAGTTCATTTGTTCCTGGCACAACAACAATACTATTATCATTTTCACATAGTGTTATGACAGCAACACCAGAACTTTTTTGATTATTTCTAGCTATCAAATTATAATCAACTTTATTCTCTTTAAAATTTCGTATCAATTCTTCGCCTAAGCTATCTTCCCCTACACAAGATATCATTTTTACATTTGCACCTAACTTAGATGCTGAAACTGCTTGGTTAGCACCTTTTCCCCCAGGTGATGTAAAAAAGCTATTACCTAGTATTGTTTCTCCTTTTTCTGGTCTTTTATCTACAGAACATACCATGTCCATATTTACACTTCCTATGACAACTATGTTTCCCATTACATTACTCCTTTACATATCTATTTATGCTTTTCATGCTGTTAATTACTTTCTTTAGTTGAAGCTCTTATCACTAGTTCTGCCTTAAAAATTAATTCATCAAAGGATTCTTTCTTATCTCCTCTTAAACAATTTATTAATATTTCACTGGCTTTATATCCTATATCATAAGATGGTTGTCGTACTGTTGTAAGTGGAGGACTTATTAAACTAGAAGTTTGAATATCATCAAATCCCACAACACTTACATCGTTTGGTATATTTAATCCTCTTTCTTGAAGACCTCTGATAACACCTATTGCAATTAAATCATTTGCACAAAATATCGCATTAAAATCTATCACTTCTAAATTTTTTATAAATTCTTGCCCCCATTCAATCTTATATTTTCCTTCAAATACATAATTAGAATTGTAATCTAAATTACACTCAGTTAAAGCTTTTTTATATCCTTCTAATCTATCTATTGCTATTTCATTTTGAAGTGGACCACTCAAGTATATTATTTTCTTATTTCCAATATCTAATAAATGTTTTGTAGCTATATATGCACCCTCAAAGTTATTTATTTTAACTATGCCTTTTAAGGTTTCTTTATTCATACTTATTTTCTTATCAATTAATACTGTTGGTATTTTTATATCTTTGTAATTTGCCTCTTTCCAGTTTGTATTTGATGATGCTGCAAATATAATTCCATCTATCATTCTTTCTGATAATGTTCTTATCCCTTCATATTCCTTTTTGGCATCTTCATCTGTATTACATAAAATTATATTATAACCTTCCTCATTAGCTTTATCTTCCACACCTCTTGATACATCTGTGAAAAATGGATTTCGTATATCTGGTATAAGAAGTCCTATTGTATTTGTTCTTTTAGTTACTAAACTTTGTGCTAATTTATTTGGAACATAATTTTTTTCCTTCATTATTTTTAAAATCTTTTCTCTTGTTGCTTGACTTATATTTTCATCTTTATTATTAACGACTTTTGATACAGTTGTTTTGGAAACACCAGCCAATTCGCCAATCTCTTTTATAGTTATACTCAAGAAGTTCACCCCCACAATTTAGGAAACCGTTTTACTTAACCGGTTACCTAGATACTATCATATCTTTTTTCGCTTTGCAACTACTTTATACAAATTTTGATATTTTTCTTATTTTTCATAATATTGCAATTTATAAATTCAAATTTAATATTTATATTAATATACAAAAAAAAATTAATATACTTTTATAATTATTTAAAAGTACATTAATTAATTTAAGTAATCTTTATTAAAGTTCAAGTCCTTGTTCTATAATCATTTTTTTATCATTTTCAATTCCATTTCCTACAGTTGTTAAATAATCACCTACAATTGCAGAATTTACACCACCATTAAATCCAATTTTGTCATACCCTTTTAAAGATAGCCTTCCACCAGCATATCTTATGTATACATTAGGAATTATAAATCTAAATACTGCTGTTGTTTTTAATATTTCCATAGGCTCTAATACATCATAATTTTCCATAGGAGTATTCTTAATAGGGTTTAAAATATTTATTGGAATTGATTTGGTATTTAATTCTCGTATTTCAAAAGCCATTTGTAGTCTTTGTTCTTTACTTTCATTCATCCCAATTATTCCACCTACACATACATCTAATCCAGCCCTTTTAGCTTCTTTAATTGTTCTTATTCTGTCTTGATAAGTATGTGTTGTACATATATTATCAAAATTATCTTTAGATGTCTCGACATTATGATGATATGTAGTCACACCTACTAATTTTAGCTTTTTAGCTTGCTCATAATCTATAATTCCTAGAGATGCACATAATTTTAAATTAGTATTTTCTCTTAATCCTTCATAGATATTTAAAATATCATTAAACTCTTTTCCTGTCATACCTTTACCACTTGCAACTAAAGAGAATCTATGTACTCCTTTACTTTCCATTTCTTTGGCTCTCTTTAAAATCTCATTGTACTCGAGCAATGAATATTCATCTACCCCAGTTTTATAATGGGATGATTGTGCACAAAATTTGCAGTCTTCACTACATTTGCCAGACTTAGCATTCATTATTGTACATAAATCTACTTTTCTTCCCATAAAATATTCTCTTATTTCATTTGCAGATTTTAATAAGATATCAAAATTGTTTTTGTTATTAGTGTCAATACTTATTAAATTAAGAGCTTCTTCATAATTTATTTCTTTTCCACTCAATATTTTATTTTTTAATTTGACTATGTATTTTTCCATATATCCTCCTATTTGTCAACTTATATTTTTTATATAGTTTACTTATTATATATAGTATTACATAGACAACATTTATTGGTCAACTTTATTTTATATGTAGGTTTACTATTACGAAAAAAAATACTGTTCTAAAATAGTATTTGTATAATATCTTATACATATCATTATTAAAACAGTATTTTTTATTAAAGAATCATTCTTATTAATTTATAAAACTATTCTTGTCTTAACTCCATCCAAGCTTTCCATTGTAACAACCTCTAAGCCTTCATACTCTCTAAATAGCCATTTTAAATCCTTCATAGCTTGATTAACCTGACTTTTTGTTAGATTATTTATAAAATATTCTTTTCTAGTTTCCTCATACTCTTTGCTAGTTAAAAAGTTTCTTAGAAAATTAAATGCAAATACACTTGGAATATTGTTTACATTAGCTTTCTTGCTATTTTCTTTCTCATAGTAAATTTTCATAAATGCATACTCCTTTGATACTTTTAAATTTCTCTTACAATAATTATATGCATTTAAGTCCTACTATTCTTATAATTTTATTAATTCATATTCTTTATTTCCCATTCCCATTTCACATGCATAGTCTATTATTCTAGTTCCATTTACATGAGGATGCTCATGTTTAAACACATCATGACCCATTTCCTTACAAACCAAATCATAGCATGCTTGTTCAATCGCTACTGGGTCTGTTGATGCTAATATTCCTATATCATGTGCAATCGGTCTACCTGACCAAGGCACACAATCACAAAGTGGAGTCACATTCATAACAAAAGTTATATATCCTACCTTATCTTTTTTGTTTGATACTGCTCCATAAGCGTATTCTGCCATCTTTTCAACAAATACATCTGAGTCACTTTCCCATTGTATAGTTACTGCTCTAGTTGGACAGACAGTTGGACATTCTCCACATCCATAACACACATCAGAATCTATAATTGCCTTCTTATCTACTATACTTATAGCTTTTGTAGGACAAGAATTAACACATTTTCCACATCCTACACACTTCTTCTCTTTTACTACTGGCGTAACATCAGAATGTTGCATTTGCTTTCCTGCTGCACTTGCACACCCCATAGCTAAATTTTTTAATGCTCCTCCAAAACCTGCTGCTTCATGACCTTTAAAATGACTCATTACTATCATTGCAGAAGAATTATAAATTTCGCCACCTATTTTCACACTTTCAAAATGTTTTTTATCTATTTGTACATTTTCATAATTTCTACTGTACAATCCATCTGCAATTATTACTGGCGCATTTACCACTGCATAGGCAAAACCATTTTCTATAGCTGTTGTAAGATGGTCTACAGAATTTGTTCTACTCCCTGTATATAATGTATTTGTATCTGTTAAAAATGGCTTTCCTTCACAATCTTTAATCTTATCAACCACTTGTCTAACTGCTACAGGACTCATATATGTAGTATTTCCTTTTTCTCCAAAGTGAAGTTTGATTGCTACTTGGTCATTCTTTTCTATTAAATCTTTGAATCCTGCTGTATCAAATAATTTTTTTACATTGTTTGGCACATTTTTATTTTGCGAATTTGAGTATAAGTCACAAAAATATACTTTTGACTTTTCCATATCTACACCCCTTTAAAATATTTACTTGAATTAATTTTATCACTTTTAAAGTAATTTTTTAGTATATTTTACCACAATTAAAGATTCTTATCTTTATTTAATAAAAACAATATTATTTTATCTCCTTACTACATTTTTTAATTCTTTATTAGTTTAGGCTCTATATACTATAGCATATCTTAAATAACTGATAATCACTAGATTATAATCTATCTCCTTTTTTATTTTTAAACAATTCCTTAAGCTAATAATTTAATTATTATAAAATATAATGAGTACGACTAAAACAAAAAAAGACTTGAAACTTAAGTTCAAGTCTTTTTTACTTAGATATATTCTTATATATTACTAAGTATATTTTTACACAATATAGTGCTATTTACATTTATAATAAAGATATAATTAAACTGGTTTTTTATTAAATAAAATAACAGCTGATAACAGACACACTATTGAAATAATGATTGTTACAATGATTGGAATAATAAATTCTGGAGCCGTCACTTTCCCTGAAATCAAATCTATATTTTTTGATAATATGAAATTAGGCGTATAAGGTGCAACCTGTTTAGGAATAGAAATTAAACTCAAAACAAGAGTTACTACTAATACAAGTAATACACTTGCAAATGCTGGTCTAAATAGTACACATCCAAGAATTAATATAGTAATATACATAATACCAATTATCCATAAGTTAAATGCTGAAAATACAACATGATTAAGATTTGCAGTTGGCCAAAAATACATTGTATAACCATAAGTACATAAAAAGCTCAACCAGAAACCAATGGTCATAATAATTACTGCAATAGAAAATTTAGACAATACTACAGACGAACGTGACAATCCTTTAGTCAACATAATGACAAGTGTCCCTTTAGAATATTCGTTTGATAAAATATTACAAAAAATAATTAGAGTTAAACTCATTCCAAGACCAGAAATATTGCCAGAAAACTGTGTCCAAGAATCTAAAGCAGTTGGTAGAGCAGTAACTTTTAAAGTTGGGGCAAAATGAGCAATCAAGTCTGGCATAAATTTAGCAGAAAGAGGACTCATTATTCCAAATATCAAAAATAAAATAATCAAACTAAATAATTTATAATTTCTTACGTTCTCTACAAATTCTTTTTTTGTAAATGCTATGTATTCTCTCACTTTACTACCTCCAAAAATAAATTTTCAAGTGACAATTCTATTAATTCCATCTTTATTGGACAAAGATTCATTTCTGCAAGTGTAGATATGACTGTTTGTTGTATTGATTTTATATCTTTACCATGGAAAATAATTTCCATATTAGTCTCTTCTGAATCTTTAAGTAAGGATTTAATGCTACTACTAGACTTAAATGCTTGGATTTCATCATTACTTGAAAACTCCAATAAAAGTCTATCTTTTCCGTGCATACTTTTTATTTCTGAAAGTGTACCACTAAGAGCAATGCTTCCGTTATTTAATATAGCTACATGGTCACAAATTCTTTCAACATCAGACAGTATATGTGTTGAAAATATTACAGTTGTTGAGTCTTTGATTTTAAACATAATATCTAATATTTCTTTTCTCCCAACAGGGTCAAGTGCGCTTGTTGGTTCATCACAAATAAGTAATTTAGGGCGTGAAAGTAATGCTTGAGCTATCCCAAGACGTTGCTTCATTCCACGAGAAAATCCACCTATTCGTTTCTTTTCATTTCCAAGTCCCACAAGTGTCAACAACTCTTCACTTCTTAACTTTATTTCTTGTTTTGAAAGCCCTGTGATTTCTCCACAAAGAGAAAGATATTCAAGTGGTCTCATATAGTTATAAAACTCTGGAACATCAGGTAGATAACCTACATGGCGATTAGAACTTGTTCTTCCATAAGTCACCTTCTCACCAAAAACATTTATAGTTCCACTATCTGCTTCAAGTAACCCAAGCACCATTTTCATTGTTGTAGTCTTGCCTGCACCATTCTTACCTACAAATCCAAATACTGACCCTTCTGGTACAGTAAGATTTAGCTTATCTATTATCTTTCGATTACCAAAACTTTTTGATAACCCATTTATTGAAACAATATTCATCATTCATCACCTCTTCCTATAGTGAAATACAAAATTGGACCTATTATACTTATAAATAGCACTAAAATAATCCATATTGCCTTATTACCAATTTTATAATTTGGATGTTTTATTATATGAATAAGTGCAGTAATTACAAGTATTAAATTTAAAATAATAACAGGAAGTAAAAGTGGTAGATATTCCATTAAATTTTCCATAATCTTATTCCTCCAATAAAGATAATTTTTCTATAAGAAATCTGTATTCTTTGTTCTCATTTAATACAGAGAACATAGGATTATTCTTAATAGCAGCAACAATACCTGCCTTTACAATTGTATCATCACGTGTAATACCTGTTCCAATCTCAGAAATCCAGCAATCAATATGATTAAAAAAGTCATCACTATGTAGCATAATTGGATATATATCACTTATTGCCAAATCTACATATCTTTGTAACGACTTAATAGCTTCTTTAGTATTTCCATGTATTAAATTCATTTGTATCTGAGTCAAATATACAGAAAACATAACACCAGGAGATAATTCATTAAGGTCAAATGTATCTGAAATTATTAAAATACGTCTTTCTATTTCTTCAATTTGTGATTTATCTGAGTTTTGCAGAAGTCCCACTAAATCTTGAACTAATAATGTAAGATTCTGATATGCTCCAATCTGTAACGTTTCATTAGCTTCATTAGTTTGACCATTCATCATTTGTCCCTGTGCAAGAAGTATGCTTTCATTTACCATGGGAAAATTGCTATCTTGAAATAAATCAATAACTTCTATAGGTTGATTTAACAAGATATAACAAGTTGCCTCCATACCTTTTGACTGACGACAAATTTCTATATCATCACTTGTTTCTCGTATTCGAATAAAAATTTCTAATGCTTCACTAATTAATAGTTCACGTTTTTTTTCATCTACAAGGTCATAATGATTAATTATCAAAATACCCATCTGATAAATCAAAGGAAAGCATGAATAATATTTTTTTATGGTTTCTCTTATTTCATCCATAACTTCATCAAATGGTTTAACAGTAAAATCTTTACACAATCGCTGATATAGTTTATTAATATCTTCCTTAATCATTTGTGGTTCGTAGCAAATTAATTCATCAACTGTAATGTTGAAATATGTCGCGAGTTGTGGTAAAAAAGTGATATCAGGATAACTTTGCCCAGTTTCCCATTTAGACACAGAAGCTTTAGAGATACCTATATAATTTGCAAGTTCATCTTGTGTAATTCCTTTTTCTTTACGCTTTAAAATTAGTGTTTTTGCAATGTTTAATTCATTCATATCAACGCCTCCTTTGTATAATTATATCCTTAAATACATAAACCTAACAAGCGATTTGAAGTTGACTTTTGATGAAAAAATCAACCATAGAGAAACAAATAAGCAGGTATCTTAGATACCTGCTTAAATATATTTTTAAATTCAATTTATATAATTTTTTATTTATTCCAATCATTTCCACATTTTTATACAAAACCACATATGAATATATCCAAATATATTTTTTATTTATCATGTTTTTTAAACGTCTTGTATAAAATATCTTTTAATATGAGTACATTATTCTCATTGCTCATCCTGTATTCCTTTTCAAATCTTGAATATAATTCTTCAATAGCTATTTGATACTTTTCTATCCCTTCTATGTTAACATATGTTTCTAAAATAGGATACTTAGAGCTCCATGCTTTTGTCCAGTCAACATCCTTACTAATATTATCAGTTACATCTTTAGAACATAAATTACTTTCATCGATTAAGTAATCATAAGTAATATTAAATAGCTTTGATATATTTTTTATATTTTCTAAGTCTGGCTTAGCTTGCCCTAATTCCCACTTGCTAATAGTTTGTCTAGATACATTTAGTCTTTCAGCCAACAATTTTTGAGAATAATTATATTTCTTTCTTAGTTTTGTAATCTTGTCTCCTAAATTCATATATTAAACTCCTTTCAAGGTAAAAATAATTATATTTCAATTATAAAGTATTAAACTCAATGATTCTACAAAGCAAAGTTTGAAATATGTAAACTTTAATTTACATACATGATGAATCATTCTATATGAACAATACTAATATTAATATTTAATTATAGATTTTTTAATAAAAATTAATTATTTATTCTTAAATAATAAAAAAGGCTTGTGTTGTAGTCAACTCCAAGTAGTATACTCTATTTAAGAATTGAGTAAAACATAATGAGTTTTATGTAGAGATATTGTACAGTTTATAAATCATATCATACTAAAAAGGAAATAAGGGAATTGTTTTCTAAACTTACAGGTGTTAATGTTGATGAAAGCCTATATTTAATACCACCATTTTATACAGATTTTGGAGAAAATATAAGAGTTGGAAAGGATGTATTTATTAACCATGCTTGTACATTCATGGATAGAAGTGGAATTACGATTGCAGATGATGTACTGATTGGACCTTAAGGTAAATCTTATAACAATAAACCCTCCTTTAGAGCCCTCAGAAAGACATTCCACTGTGTCTACACCCATAGTTATAAAGAGGAATGCTTGGTTAAGTGCAGGAGCAATGATTATGCCAGGTATTACAGTAGGTGAAAATACTGTTGTTTCTGCAGGAGCAGTAGTCACAAAGGATGTACCTCCAAATACTGTGGTTGCAGGTGTCCCTGATAAGATAATAAAGACTGTATGTTAGATTCTAAATTGAAGTTTTGTTATTAGTTCAATAGAATATTATTATAGTATTTCAATAAAAAAGACATTCTTAATTTAATTAAGTTTGTCTTTTTTTATTGATTTTTATTATACTCATTTCAAGTTTTATTGTCAAAGTTCTTGACAAGTAAACTTGTCATAAGTATAATAAAAGTACCAAGTAAACTTGGCATCCAAATAGGAGGTATCTTACATGAATAAAGAAGAAATTTTAAGTAAGAGTCGTCAATCTACTAAAGACGAAGGATTAGAGTATATTGAAAATAAAGGCAGAAAAATAGGATATTCAATTTTCATATGTGTCTTCGCTTTCATTGTAATATTTAACGCCTTTATTGGACAAAAGAGTGATGCAGTATCTGCTTTATTTTGGACATTTGGCCTTGCTGAAAATATAGCAAAATACCAATTCACACATGAAAAAAAGAATTTAATTCTGGCTATTGGTTTCTTAATTACAACTATATTCTCATTAACTAATTTTGTTTTATCATCATTAAGGTAAGCAATATGAATGAAGAATTAATATTAAAAAATCACTTAAAAATAGCAAGAACAGAGAAAAAATTATCTCAAAGTCAGCTAGCTGAAATGGTCGGCGTGTCAAGAAACACTATTAGTTCAATAGAAACAGGTCAGTTTAATCCAACAGCAAAATTAGCACTTATTTTATGTATAGCTCTAGATAAAAAATTTGAAGATTTATTTTACTTTGAATAAAATGTATTGTAGTCATAAAATATAAAAGAAACCATAGTTATTGTATATTTTATTCACTTCTAAAACTCAAAATAAAAAGAGTTAAATAAATAAAACAAAAAGAGTAAATGGTTAGATATTTATTATCTTATCACTTTACTCTTTTATTTATTTTAAAGTCTTATACATCTCTTTAATACCCTACATTCCATATTCATTAAAATAACTCCTATTTTCAAAAACCTCATTTTTAAATCCATATGTTGTCTAAATATAAAATAAATATACAGGTACCTTAATAAACATGTTGCAAAATTATTAAGGTACCTGTATAATATATTTCATAAGGTGCCTTATCATTATAAATCATATTATTTAGGAGGATAACATGGAAAATGAAAAATCAAACATTAAATATTTAAAAGAAGAACCAATAAAAAAAACTATTCTTTATTTATCTATTCCTATGATGATAGGAATGTCAGCTGGAACTATCTATAATGTAATTAATGCCTACTTTATAGGTTTAGTTCATGACACAGCTATGCTTAGTTCAATAACATTGGGACTCCCTATATTTACAATTCTAATGGCTTTTGGAAATATGTTTGGCGTTGGTGGTAGTACATTCATAACTAGGCTAATTGCACAAAATAATAGTGATGAAGCCAAGAAAATTGCTGGATATACTTTTTATGCAAGTATTATAACAGGTCTATTGATAGGTCTAATTGGCTACTTACTAATGAATCCTATTATTAGATTATTAGGTTCCGATATGACTACATTTGAATATACAAAACAATATGCAATTACACTATTTGTTGGCGGATTTTCTATTATATTGAACTTCTCTCTTGAACAAATTGTAAGGTCTGAAGGTGCATCAAAAGAATCTATGTATGGTATGTTTATAAGTGTAATAGTTAGTATCATATTAGATGTTTTATTTATACTAGTTCTTAATATGCATGTGTATGGTGCTGCATTATCAATGATACTTTCTAACATTGCATCTAGTGCTTATTATGTTTGGTATTTAAATGTTAAAAGCGAGAACCTTAGAGGGTTTTTACATTACATAAAAATCAGCATAAACAGTCAAGTTGAAATATATAAAGTTGGTGTATCCCAATTAATCCAATGCTCTTTCTTAATTGTGACTACATTATTATCCAATAACTACTCTATGCAATATGGAAATAACATAGTTGCTAGTTTTGGTATAGCACTTAGAATTGCTCAAATTCCAGAATTCTTTGTTATGGGTATTGTTTTAGGTGTAATGCCACTTATAGCATATAATTTTTCTAATAAGAATATACCTCGTTTAAAAGAAAGTATAAAGTATTCTGCTTTATTCATATTTGTAATCGCAGTTGTATTTTCAGGAGTTGTTTATATATTTAGAACTCAAGTAATACAAACATTCTCAGTTGATACGTCAGTTATTGAAATAGGAACGTATGTATTGGTAGCTATGTTAGTATCTGCCTTATTCAATGGAGTTACATCTTTATTTATGACAATATATCAAGCATCAGGAAAAGGCATTGAAACAGGTATAATGTCTATAAGCCAAGGTGGATTGTATATACCTATAGTAATATTGCTTAATTATTTTTATGGACTTGATGGGCTAATATGGTCTATGACAGTAACAGAAATTATAACATTTTTAATAGGTGCAGTTTTATATATACCTTATAGTATAAAACTTAAAAAGGCATCAACTAAAAATAAAGTAAGTCTTATATAAGATTTACTTTATTTTTAATTTTAATGTTAGTCAATACAAATTATTTTATTATATGTAATTATTAATATATTAATCAATTTTATTAAAAATAACAGTCTTCTCTTTTAAAGAGATTTTTCCTACTTGATATCCATATTCATTTAATTCTTTTTTATATTTTAAAAACGAATGGTCTATCTCTATTCCTGCAATATCTTTTATTTCTTCAAAAGTTAATTTAAATGATTGATTACTATTTTTCTTGACATATTCCCATAAAGAACTATATTTGCTCATTTTATATCACTCCTTTTAAAATTATATCTTATCTATTAGTTTATATTCTATCACTATTAATTTATAAAGTTATGCTACTTATTATTTATATGAAAAAATATACAAATAATAAGTAGCAATTTTTTATAATTATCATATTTTCTTCATATTTAAGAAAAGTCACTCGTAGTTAAAATATTTTTTTAAAGAAAGTTTACTTCATCAGAAAACAAATTTTAATTGTTCTTATTTTTATTATGTAATTATTCAAGACAATATGTCATTGTTGAAATACAACTCTAATAACTAAATATTTTTATACATTCACTATTTAAAAATCTTTTTTATTGAATTTAAGTTAAATTTATCGACATTTCAGTAATAGCGTTTTCTTCATTTTCAATATGAATGTCGATTCTATTATAATTAAAGCTCTACATCAATCTTTTTACCACTCATTGAACAACAACTAACTTTTGCCTTATCAATAGAGAATATTTCAAACTTACCGTCTCCTACAGAGTACATCTGACCTAAACTTGGCATTATTTCAAGTGCCTTAGCTTGTGTTTCTTTTGATGTAACGAATACTGCTTCACCCAAAATACGTAGAGTATTAAGTTTTTGGTCTATACAGCAAAGCTCAACCTTTGGATTAAAAATAAGTTGCTTAAACATATCTTTTTGATTAGATGTGCAAAATGTAAGTTTGCCATCATATTCCATAACAAATCCTAGAGGACGCACATGTGCTTGATTGTTCTCATCAACTGTTGCTAAATAATAAACTCCTGCTTTGTTCAAAAATTCTAATACTTTCATAATTACTACACCCCTTTTAAATACTTGTATTAAGGATTATCCTTTGATATAATTTTAATATAAAATAAGAAAAAAACAAGTATGCAGTTTTTTCTGATAAAGTATAAAAAAGATACTATTGGAATTGAGGAGTGAATTAAAATGAGTTTGTATAATAAAAATAATATAACTGAAAATGCTGAAGAATTAACTTGCCCTATACGTTACGCATTAGATATTGTTGGTGGAAAGTGGAAATTGCCTATTATATGTATGTTAGCAGTTGATAATCCAATTAGGTATAGTAGTATAAAAAGAAAATTAGATGGAATTACAAATACTATGCTAGCTCAATCATTAAAAGATTTAGAGTCTGATGGTATTGTTCATCGTAAACAATACAATGAAATTCCTCCAAAAGTTGAATATACATTAACGGATAAAGGTAAAAGTATTGTACCTATTTTGCGACAGTTTGCTAATTGGGGCGCTATTAATATGCAGGAGAAAAACACATGCGGACTTAATTGTAAGGAATGTCGAAAAATAACTTAATCATATAATATACAATCATTACAAACTTTTTTTTAGTTCTTTAATAATATATAAAAATATTTTTGTTAGTTTTCAATATTTGCTATATATATTTATTTCTATATAAAATTTGTTATTATATATAATTTTAAAATTTAAGATAAGGGGAATTAATATGTCAAATAATATCAAAATTATAAAAAAAGAAATAAACTATTTCTTATTAATAAATTTTTTACTGATTGCTTTTACATCAATATTTTTATTTTGGTCAATATCAAAACCAAATAATAGTGAACTTATATCAAGCTTCTCTGTATTATTTATGTATATTCCTGCATTTTCAGCAATTGTTGTTCTAAAAAAAGTTTCTAATTACAAGTTTGATTCAACAGTGGATAAATTTTTAAAGTTTTTTGCTATAACTACAATTGTGAGAATAGTAATATCTATAGCTGAAACATTTTTAATCCATAGTAGTATTATTTCTTCAACAATAGATACATTAACATCTTTTTATCTTTTAGCGGTTGTTCTTTACAATGAATTTCAATTTGAAGTTTTAAATTTATCTTTAAGTAAAAATTTCAAAAAAGTTTTAGGTATTCTATTAATATTCTTGATATTAATTATAGTTAGAAGTATTATTGATAAAGAAGGTTTATCAATTAATATTGTAAATAAATTTTTCACAGTATTTATAAATATAATTATAAATTTATGTTTTGGTTTTAATTTATTTTTTGGAGAAGAATTTGGATGGAGATACTTTCTTCAACCTAGACTACAAAAGATTTATGGCAAAAAATTTGGTGTATTAATTTTAGGTTTTATATGGGGAATTTGGCATTTTCCTCTTTGTGTCACTTTGTACAGTCCCGAAACCCCATTTTATTGTGTTATTTCCCATATATCATATTGTACCTTTATAGGAATATTTTTAGGATATACCTATATGAAGACCAAAAACCTTTGGGCACCAATATTAATCCACTTAGTAAATAACAATGTTTATATTATACTTAAAGGAGGTAC
This sequence comes from Clostridioides sp. ES-S-0001-03, assembly GCF_020676075.1. Taxonomy (NCBI): domain Bacteria; kingdom Bacillati; phylum Bacillota; class Clostridia; order Peptostreptococcales; family Peptostreptococcaceae; genus Clostridioides; species Clostridioides sp. ES-S-0001-03. The sequence continues at coordinate 33,556 of NZ_JACVWJ010000009.1, forward strand.
CGAATCTATATTTACATTAGAATCACTATTATGGAGTATTCTAGTTGATGCTATATTGTTTTTACCATTCTTATTTACTAGAGAGTACAAAACTAATAACTATGATGAAAGTTCTAACTAGTCTATAAATACGTAAATCTCTAGACATAGAGGCTTTTTATATTTGTCCATAATATTGATAAAATACCTGTTTTAATATATATAAGAGTAGTCCTTATGGTATATAAGTAAAATAAAATTACTTTTTATGTAAATTTTAATAATTTGCTCATTTTAAAAACCACTTTTCATTAGATGTAAAAAAGTGGTTTTTAAAATAATATTTCTACATTTAATTTTTAGCTCATTCTTATCTAAAACAGATTATTATATATTTATATCAATCTAAAAATAGCCATTTTATGTTTTATGGTATAATAAAAATAATACATACCTTACTTTATTTTAAGTAAAATAATTTCTTAGTTTAATTTATATAGAACAGTTAAATCGGCAAAAATCAATCTAATAAAGGACTTCATAAATTTAAATATGGATATAGAAGTAGCTCTTCAAAATCTAATCGTTATTTTACATTTTGTGGTATAATAAAAATCAAGAAGGACTATACTTTATTGTTGTAGAGTAGAGTCCAGAAATTATTGATTATTCTTTTTGAACTTAACTTTTAGTTCAAAACTAAAGCTACTCTTTCGTGAACTGTACCCACTGTTTTATACAGTTAAAACATGTAAAAATAGGTTTTGCATTTGGATATAGTTCTATTGCTTTATCAAAAGTTTCGAACACCAAGTTATTGTTATTTGATTTTCCAATAACATATGAAATTATACTTCTATCGCCTAAATCTAGAATTGCACTTAAATAGGCCTTCGTCCCATTGGTTAATTTAACTGTTAACCATTTTTGATAGGTTTTATCTGCACTAAATTTTCTACTTAATACATTTCCAGCGATTACTTCTGGTTTACATTTAACATAACTGAATTTCTTTTTTCTACAAACAGACCTTAAACCTACGCCTCTCATTAGTCTGTACACTCTCTTGTGATTGACATTAAGTTTATACTCTCAGTTTAACTGCAGAGTCATCCTTAAAGAGCAAAAAAAACCCATTCTTTTCTTCATATATCTTAGTTATCAAAGCTGCTAATTTAATGTTTTCAAGTTCTAAATTACTTTTATATTGATTGAGCCATTTATAGTACGTTTACAAAAATTTTTAGTTTAAATTATAATTTTATAAAAAACTAAATAATTTCAATATTACAATTAATAGATGATAAAATTAAAACTATATTGCTTAGAAAAATAATTAAGAATTTGAAATGGTGTATCTACCATATTATATTTTAAATATTTTTTAAAAGTTAATATATAAAAACAGGATGAGTATATAAGTCACCCTGTTTTATATATTAAACTCTAAATTTAATAAGCTCAAGTGTGTCATTTAATGCTGACATACTATCTATTTGAATCATTAACCACTTACTTCCATTAAAGAATTTTATCTCATTATACAATTGCTTTATATAATCACAACAAGTGTTAATAAATAAGTCAACCTCAACTCTATTACTTTCATTTACAATGACTAAAGCTTTGAAGGAACCTTCTTGAGGATATAAGGTACATAATGACTTTCCTCTTTTTTTGTATTTTACATTCCAACCTCTTTGCATTGAACATTTGCTATACTCGAGTTTTGGTTCCACACTATATGTTGAACTTAATATACTATTTAGCTTGTCCCACAATGGACTATTAATAAATTCTTTGATTTGTTCAAAGGTTGGTTTATTATCTTGGAAAAATGTATCTTGCCAATCCATATTCATCACCCTTTCTATTGTTCAATAGACACTGGAATAGTCCAATGTTCCATATATGCCACTTCAGGTGTAGTAGGATAATACATTTCAATCGCAAAATCAGTGGCTATTAAATTATGATTCTTCATCCATCTTTCCATAAACTTATCCGCTTTAAAAACAGCTGAATCAACTAACTCATTAAAATTTTCTGCTTCAAATCCACACACTAAATATTCTTTAGCAGGTAACTCAAAAATACTATATCCTTCCACCAATGTACCTGGCTCCACTTCTATACCTGCCATATACATACAATTACCTTCTTTTGCACTTCCCATATAAAGAGCAGCAAATTCATTTCCACCTGGGATTTTATTTGGTATATTGTGTTTTTGACTTCCAAGTTTCATCCATAATTCCTTTGCTATCGCTATGCCAGTTGTCTCACCACCCATCAACTGGCAAATAGGTATTTCTTTTTCTATTCCAATAAAAGTCCTTGGGTTACTCAATCTTCTGCGAGTTACTTCAATTACTATATCATCAGCAATCAGTGGCACACCTTCATCAACCATAATATAATTTAAAATTAATTCTGGCTTAACAAATTGATTAAGTTTTACTGGATTTGCTCTATATTCCTCTGGAGTTAATCCATATGCTTTTTTAAAAGCACGTGTAAATGTCTCATGACTTTCAAATCCAAAATTTAAGGCTACATCAAGTATACGATTCTTATGTTCTGCTAAATGTTCAGAAGCTTTTGCAAGGCGACGAAGCTTTATATATTCCATTACGGTCTTATTAACTAACCTTTTAAATAATCGTTGATAATAAAATGGTGATAAATTAGCTGCATTTGCTAAATCATCAATAGATATTTCTTCTGATAACCTTTCTTCTATCAATTCTAGTGTAGTTTGAATGGATTCCCATGCATGCATATTATAATTCCTCCTTATAGTTATCTTAAGCTTCTATATTTATATTATCAAAATCATAAAAATTCTTCTTGATATACAGTGCCTTTTTTAATCTTTACAATACTTACCAACAAGATTATTTAAACTTATTTAACTTGTCTTTAGACAAGTATTCTCCCACTTCTAAGTAATATCATAAGTGGTTATTAGTTCTCTACTCTATGTTAAATATTGTAATATTAATAATAGGCTATATGACAATTACAATATTTTATTGTAAACATAAAGTATTGCAGTAAAAATAAAATATAGCAAATCTTATTTGAAGATTTGCTATATTATATATTTTATTAAATTGTTTTTAAACACTGTATTTATTTCTTTACTAAAAAATTCCTTCATATCATCCAACTGCTCTTTAGTATATACATATTTTCCATATCCAAATTGACCATATTTAAACTTTCTATCATCATTTTCCATTGGCAATAATGTGTCTGGATAAATTTCTAATATTCTATTTTTAGCTTTAGTTGTATATCTATGAGATATAACTTCAAATATAATTTTTCTGTCAAAATCTTTTGGAAGAGCTTCTTTTATACTTCTAATCAGACTTCTATACTCCTCTTCCCAACCTTCATATAAAAACACAGGAGCTATTATAAATCCAATCTGATATCCAACTTTTGCAAGCTTTACAGCTGATTCTATTCTTTTCTTTGCAGAAGCTGTATAATGCTCATGTCCATCTATAATTCTAGGTGTATTTATGCTAAATCTTATCTCTGTATGGTTATTATGCTCAGCATCCAACAAGCTATCTACATCACTGTATTTAGTAACAAATCTAAATCTTCCCTTTTCTTCTTTTCCAAAAAACTCTATTGTCTTTTTCAATGAATTAGTATATGGCTCTACTGGAACAGGGTCTGATGTAGCTGCTCCTTCAAATATGGTTACTTGTGGTTTTCTATCTTCAATATACTTCTTTGTTTGTTCAAGTATCTCATCTATATTTACAAACACCCTTATAAAGGGTTTATCACCTAGTTGTGTGTTTAAATAACAATATTCACATCTTCCCATACATCCACTGACAAGTGGTAGTTGATAATTAGCAGAAGGTTTACATGTTTGAAATTTTAAGCTTTTCCTAGTGCCAACTACCATTGTTTGTTTTCCATTTCTATATTGTTCATATAGATTTTCTCCTGGGATATGTTCCTTAACCCTATTTGATGATATCTTAATTATTTCTACATCTTTTTTATCCTTAAATTTATCATATATGTTTTTCCCAATATTAGTATCTAAGCTACCCTTTTCAAATATTATTCTTTTAGGATTAAACATTTATTTCACCTCTACTTAAAGTTTTTAAAATGAAGATTTTTATAAAATATTACTTAGTTAATCTTCCCCTTTTTAAGTTTCTTTATTTATCAGAAAGTAAAATAAACATTTGAGATAAATTTATTTTTTTGCATTAACTAATTACAAGTTTATTTACTTATAACAACTAACACAACCAATTTTTATCTAAAATTTAATTTATAAATTTAATTTACAAAGATTTATAGTATATTTCTCTTATTTGTTCCTTATTAAAAGTCTTTGGATGTCTCTTAATATTTGCAGCAGATATTTTCATACAGTTATCAGTTAACCAATCAATATCTGATTTTACAATACCTAAGTCACTTAGCTTTATATCTAAATCTATCTTTTTAAGGAAATTTTTAACTGCACCTGAACAATCTTCTGCACAAGTTCCACCCAATAGTTTTGATATATTTCCAAACCTTTCAATATCACTATCCCATGAACTTTCTACAATAGTTGGTGTTAAAGCTGCAAGCCCTTTTCCATGCATTACATCTCTAAGACCACTTACAGGATGCTCCATTCCATGTTGAAGAGTTGTTCCAGCTGTACCAATTGTCATCCCACCAATAGTGCTTGCAAGTGTTATTTTCTCCCAAGCTTCTAAATCATCAGAATTATTGTATACATTTACTAAGCTTTCTGATATAAGTTCAATCCCATAGATAGCCTGTACATCTGCAAGAGGATTTCTTCCATTAGAAAGATATGCTTCTATGTTGTGAGCAAGTGCATCAAATCCAACTGATGCAATTATATGTTTTGGCATTGTTACCATAAGCTCTGGGTCAATTATTGAGGCTTTTGCATACATGCTATTCTTTTTTATAGATTTTTTATCTTTAGTATCTGAATTTGTAAGCACTGCAAAACAATTCCCTTCACTACCTGTGCCTGATGTTGTTGGAACTAAAACTATAGGTAGGGCCTCTTCACCTTGTTTAATTCCAAATATGTAATCATTTAAATCACCTGGATTTTTATAAGAAAAAGCTATACTTTTAGCTGCATCCATTATACTTCCACCACCAAGACCTAAAACACAATCACAACCAGTTTCTTTTATAGCTTCTACGCCTGCATATATAGTAGTTATAAGAGGATTTTGCTCTACTCTATCAAAAACTTCATATTCTACTTTAGCACCTTTTAGCAAATCTATTGTCTTATCAAGTAACCCTGTTTTCTTTGTACTGTTTTTCCCAGTTACAATTAATACTTTTTTACCATATTTAGATACTTCTATTCCTACATCATTAATTCTTCCTCTTCCAAATAAAATATTTACTGGCAAACTATAATTAAAATTCATGCTAAAACCTCCTATTTTTCTACTTTAGTAATAACTTTATTTTTTAATAAAAGTATAATTATGTATTGAAACATAATTTATAAAATAATCTTTTACTTAATTATATGTATTATTTTATTTCATATCAAGTTAACTCTATTTAATCAAATATATTTCTTGCTGAAGTACCGTTAAATGATTAAAACTTAACTAAAAATTATAAAAATAAAAAAGAGTTATCTAAAGATAATTTCAATCATCTTAAGACAACTCTTTTCATTTTTGTATCATACAAATTTTTTAAACTTTATTTTCCTATATTTTAAGTCTATAACTCTATTAACATATTCATAAGTTTATTACTTCTTTGTACAAATGAATCTAATTCTCCTGGCTTTAATTCTTTATTAGAAAGTAAAGCTAAATCAGCTATTTGATTACATATAAGTGCTACTTTATCTTTCTTTTCTTCATCATCTTTAAGAGAAACTAATTTTTTGATAATCGGGCTGTTTTCATTTATTACAAGAGTCTTTTCTTCCTCAAAGCTCATTCCTAAATCCATTCCAGCAAATCTTGACTGCATTTCTGCCATTCTAATAGATTGTTCAGATACTAAAATCATAGCTGGAGTTTCTTCGTTTTTTAATCCCTCTACAGAATAATTTTTCACTCTTTCTCCGACAGCTTCTTTAAATAACCCTTCTATCTTAGCTATCTCTTCTTTATTTTCTTCACTATCTTTATTTTCATTTTTGTCTTTTAATACATCAGAAAGGTCTGCATCTATTCTGTTGAATTTAACACCATTTTCTTTGTATTCCATAAATGAAATAAAATGAGTATCTATTGATGAATTTAATACCACAGCATTTAGGTCATATTCCTTAAATAATTTTATATATTGTGATTGTTGCTCTTTATCACTTACATAGAATACTTTATTTTCATGTTTTTCTTTACATTTTTCTAAATAATCTTGAAGTGTTATATACTCATCATCAATAGTTTTAAATAATATACATTCTTTCACTTTTTCATAGAAGCTCTCATCTTTTAAACAACCATATTTAATGAATATTTGTATATCATCCCAGAACTTGTTGTATTCTTCCCTTTGATTTTTACAAAGAGATTTTAACTTATCTGCTACTTTTTTAATTATATGTTTAGAAATTTTACTTACATCTCTATCATTTTGTAAGAAGCTTCTTGATACATTTAGTGGTAAATCTGGGCAATCTATTACACCTTTTAATAAAAGTAAAAACTCTGGTATAACTTCTTTTATGTTGTCAGCTACAAAGACCTGATTGTTATATAATTTTACTTTTCCTTCTGTCAATTCAAATTCATTTTTTAATTTAGGGAAATAAAGTATACCCTTTAAATTGAAAGGATAATCAACATTTAGATGTATCCAAAACAAAGGTTCATCAAATACATTGAATACTTTTCTATAAAACTCTTTATACTCATCATCAGTACAATCCTTTGGAGATTTAAGCCATAAAGGATTAGTATCATTTAATGGTTCAATTACCTTTGCATCTATAACTTCTTCTTCTTTTCCATCTTCTTTTTGCTTTTTAGCTTTTTCTTCAGCTTCCTTAGCTTCTCTTTCTAACCTTTCAACATCTTCTAAATATATCTCTACTGGTAGGAAAGAACAGTATTTGTTTATTATTCCTCTTACAGTAAATTCATCTAAAAATTCCTTACTATCATCATCAATAAATAGTGTTATCGTAGTTCCTCTGTCATGTCTACTATCTGATTCAGATATTTCATATTCTGTACCACCTTCAGATATCCATCTTACAGGAGTTGCTCCTTCCATATATGAAAGTGTATCTATTTGTACTTTTTTAGACACCATAAATGCAGAATAAAATCCTAACCCAAAATGACCTATTATGTCATTTGACTCTTCCATTTTATCCTTATATTTATTAAAGAAATCTTCTGCACCTGAAAAGGCAACTTGGTTTATGTATTTTTTTATTTCTTCCTCAGTCATACCTATTCCATTATCAATAAATTTAAGTGTACCCTCACCTTTATTTACAGATACAGTAATTTTATAATCTGATGGATTATTTTCTGATATTTCTCCTAATGATATAAGTCTTTTGTGTTTACTTACTGCATCACATGCATTACTGATAAGCTCCCTTATAAATATGTCCTTATCAGAATATAACCATTTTTTAATTATAGGAAAAATATTTTCTGTATGAATTGAAATACTTCCTTTTTCAAACTCCATTTTTATCCCTCCTCATTTTATAATTACTATTTTAAATTTTTTAAAATAGTATGTCAATATATTATAAACAAATTATTTTAAAATAAAATAATTTATTTTTCTTAGTTATTTTTTTATTCCTCTTTTAAAATTTCCTTTACCTTTGAGTTATTATACATACTATTAGGAACCTTATTAACTAGTTTTTTTAATGTCAATTTAGAGTTTTTTAAATCACCTTTATTATAATACATCATACCTAAATTATAATACGATTCATCAAAATAGGCATCTTCTTCTGAGTAATTTTCTACATACATTTTATAATATTCTTCAGCAGTATTATAGTCTTTTAATTTTTCACTAAGAATAGCTACTTGATAAGTTGCCTCTGATGTATTGCCTTTATTTTCACCAGTATCTACTACCTTTTTATATAATTGTATAGAGGACTTGGTTTTCTTTTCCTTCTTTAAATTATTCGCTTTAGACATCAATTCATCTTCTGTAAATAAATCAGTATTTTTATCACTTTCATTGTCTACAGTATTTTTTTCAGAATTTACATCTTCTTTGTCATCACTTCTATCATTATTATTTGCATTAGAAGTCTTATCCTTATTTTCTTTATCATTTAAGATAGAATTTAGTTTTTCTTCATTTTTAACACTAGTGTTTTCAGACATCTGATTTTTTAAATTATTCATCTTATAAGAGCTATATATATTTTGTCCTATTAATAATATACCTAATATTATTGCTAAATGTAGATATTTATTTTTTTTAATACTTTTTTTCTCATTAGAAGTTAAATTTTTCTGTTTTTCAGTTATATTATCTTTCTTAACAACATCTTTAGTTCCATCAAATTTAGAGTGTTTAATATTTTTATGTGAAAATTCACTTTCATAAATATCTACGTCTGCATTACTTTTAATTTTTTTATTATATGTATCTAATATATTATTCTCTTGGTTTAATAAATGATTTTCTTTATCAATTCTTTTTAAAACTTCTAAACATTCATCAAATTTTATGTAATCTTCTTCTTTATCATAAATCAAAGCAAGTAACTCATAAGGCTCTATTAAGTCACTATATTGCTCAGTTATAAATTTAAAACCTTGTATAGCTTCTTTGTACATTCCTTTATTTATGAATCTTATAAGCTGATTATATTTTTCAAAGAAAATTAAAAACTCCTCAGATGTAAGCATATTTATATACTTTTCACACAGAGCAGTTTTTTCGCAAAGGGAACTCTTATAGAAACTTTCTACAGCCTCATCAAAATTACATTTTAGTAGGTTTACAAGACCTATAAGATTTAAAATATCTACATCATTTGGGCTTAAATCTCTTGCTTCTTTTAAAAAGTTTAATCCACTTGATATACAATTATTATTTATATTATCGATAGATTCATTATATAGAACACATGAGTCTTTTTTATTGAGTTTTAATATATCTTTCTTTACATCATTTAAGTTTAAAATAAATACCACCTCATGCCATAAGTATTAATTGATTTTGTTTCTAAACAAGAGATTTTACCATGTCCTCTTCACTTACTATACTTGTTACTTTTACACCAAAGTTTAAGTCTACCACTACCACTTTTCCATAAGCCAGTACTTTATTGTCTATTAGTATTTCTACATCTTGGTCTGCTAAAGTATCAAGTTCAATAAGAGAACCTTTATTTAGATTTAAAATATCTCTCAAACTCATCTTAGTTCTTCCTATAACTACAGATAACTCTAACTTAAGGTCAAGTATTCTATCTATATTATTTCTATTAGTTTCAGAAATTTCTAAAGCTAATTCATCATCTCCACTAATTTCTTTTTCAATTTTATCATTCAGTAACATTTTTGCTTCTTCATCTGAAATAAGATTACTATTATCCATAACTACACCTCTTTTTTGACAGCATCACTTATTTTCACACCCTTTTTACTTGATATAAATCCTGGTGTTGCTGTGTATGATTTTGAATTTTCTACATATACATCTATATAATCATTTATCTTTTTATTTGTTACTATTACATCTCCAACTTCTAGTTTAAGTAAATCCTCAACATTAATTGATACTTTACCTATCTCTGCAATAACTGATAATTCTATATTAGATACACTATCATAGATTTTCTTAGTGAATTCCTCTGAATTATCCCCTGCATCCATATCTAAAAATTCTACTACAGAAATATTTTCCAAAACGGCCTCTAAAGCATTGTATGGGAAACAAAGTGAAACATTACCAATATGCTTATTATCATTTAGCACTTTTAAATCTACAACACATACAGGTGCAGTTGGTGAACACAATTGTGGTAAATTAATATGTGTATGTGTATCTAACACTTGTATGTTTTCAAAGCCTTCAAATAAATGCATATTTCTTACTAAATCCTCCATAAGATGTAAAAGTAATTTCTTATCAAGTTCTGTAAGTTCTCTGTTAGTATCTATTGTAACTCCATTTCCTCCAGATGTTATATCAATCCACATATCAGCTACACTTCTATCTATTCTAAAAGAAAAGTTTTTCATAATAGGTTCCATCGAATTTTGTACTACTAAACATGAAGATGTCACTTTATCTAAAAAAGTTTGATAATTTACTTGGTCTATATTCTCAACCACCATACTAGAATTACACTTAAGTTCATAAACTATATAGTTTTTATATTTTTTACAGAATTCAGCTAATAAAAAATTTAAGCAAGTTAAATTTTCTCTTGAATAACTCTGAGGTTTGCCGAAATCATAATCTTTCATATCATACATGAATATTCCTCACCTTACATAATTATTTAGCTCTTAAATTATTAGCTATTTGCCACATTTCATCAGCTGTCTTTATTCCTTTTGAATTCATTTGAAATGCTCTTTGAGTAGCTATTAAATCAACAAATTCTTCTTGTAAAGAAACATTTGACCTTTCTCTGTAGCCTTGAACTATATCAACTTTTCCAACTTGTTTGACTTCTCCTGCATCAGTTGCAACAAATAGGCTATCTCCTTCAGATATAAAATTTTGAGTTCCTGTAGGCTCATACAAATTTATCGTTCCTATTTTTTTATTATCTACAAATAAATCTCCATTTCTTGAAACGGTTAAGTTTGTATCAGTTATATTTGTATTATTGTAGTTATAACCTGCATCAAATTGGACATCTAGTATATTTCCACTATCATCTACAATCTTACCTAAAGCATCTACATTAAATCCACCATTTCTTGTATATGCATATGTCCCATCATTTCTTATGACTCTAAAGAATCCTTCTCCATCTATTGCCAAATCACTTTTACTATTTGTTGGAGCTAATGCTCCTTGTTCATAATTTCTCATAGGAGCTGAGGCTTTAGAGCCAGTTCCAGTTGATATATCTTTACCATTTGTCGGGTAAGATGGTCTATTTAGTACTTCATCTACTAAATCAGAATATTCCATATTTAGCTTTTTATATCCTGTGGAATCAGTATTTGCTATATTATTAGATATTATATCTAGTTTACTTTGATTTGCTGATAAAGCTGTTTTACTAGTATAAAACATTGTGTACATAAAAATTCACCTCCTATTATCTATCTTACTGAACCAATCTCGCTTGCTATTTTTGCTAATTTAGAATCCATAGCTTGAATTATCTTTTGATTTGCTTCATATTCTCTTGAAATTGTCATCATATTATTGATTTCAGATACCATATCTACATTAGATGACTCTATAGCATTTTGTATTGTATATGCATTATTTGCTTTTATAGCTCCTTCTCCAGAATACAGGTTATTGCCTTCTTTTTTTAGCTTATTATAGTCATTAAAATCTACCATATTAAATTTGTACATAGCATTTCCGTCCAGTGATATTGTATTATCATTTGCTACTTCAAATTTCTTATTTCCTACATTTATATGACCCACAGCACCAGTTACAGTATTTGTTCCAAGAACATAGTATCCTTCACTAGTTATAAGGTCTCCTTGATTATCTGTCCTAAAATTACCATTTCTAGTATAAAACTGATTCCCAGCTGCATCACTAACCAAAAAGAACCCCTTACCTTGAATAGCTACATCCATTTTATTATCAGTCTGCTTTATAGGACCTTGGTTAAAATTTGTAATAGTTTCATCCATGGAAATACCTGGACTTATTTCACCTATCTCTTGCTTTTGTTTAGTTCCATTTGCGTAGTTATTGTAAGCTTCTAATTTCAATGAATCAAAACTCTTGGTTAAAAGCTGTTTACTTTTATATCCATTAGTGTCCATATTGGCTAGGTTATTGACAACAACATTTTGCTTTTGTTGATTTGTTATCATAGCCGAAACTGCTGTATATAATCCTCTTATCACATTATGACCTCCTTTTTCGTAAATTGTTTAACAAGATTATTTATTCTAAAACTTTCATCTCACTTGAATATTTCATCCCTAATGCTCTGGCCTTTTTTTCTATCTCTGCTTTGCTCATATCATTATTACTAAAAAGCATTATACATAAAGTCGATATTAATATACCAATTCCTATTCCTAAAAGTACTTTTTTATCAAATAATAATATTCTTATATTTTGTAACAACTCTTTATTAATGACAGCTCACCCTTTCCAATATGTAGCATCTTGCATATTTCCACATCATCATAACCAGAATTTATAAGATGTTTCACTTTAAGAGATAGCTCATTTTCTTGTTTTATTTCCTGTCTTGATTCTATAAAGATACTGTCTTTTTTTTCTTCATTAGTTTTTATTAAGTTATAATTTTCATAAACTTTTATATGATTATTACTTCTTATTTCAGCAAGTACTTTATCTAAAAAGAATCTTCTTTTTTCTGCAACTATCAATCTATCATTTGCCTCATATTCCTGTTCAAATATTTTGTCAAAGTACCTGTTATCTTTGTTTTTCGATTCCTTATGTAAATTTGCTATTATAGTTACTATTATCAAAATAGACACTACTATTAATATAATTTGTATCATCACATCAATCACCATCTATATAGAATATTTAAGTTCTTTTATTTTGCTTCTCAAGTTTCTTATTGATTTTCTGTGGAGTTGTGAAACTCTTGATTCTGAAACACCTAGCACTTTTCCTATTTCCTTTAGATTTAAATCTTCATAATAGTACAGTGAAAGTATTAATTTTTCCTTTTCCTTTAAATTACAAATTGCTTGAGATAAAATTTCTAGTTTTTCTTCTTCCTCTATTACATTTGCTGGAATATCTTCATCTCTGTCACTTATTGTATCTTGTACAGTTTCATTTGTATCTTCAAAGATTACATGGTTTAATGATACAATATTTAGCATGTCTATATTATTTTCGATATCATAAAGTTCCTTTTCTGAAATATTTAATTCATTCGCAATTTCATATGAAGTTGGCTCTCTTAATAACTCAGCCTGCAATTTTTCTACTACTCTATTATATTTATTTACTTTAGTTAAATTATGCTTAGAGATTGGACTTTGATTTCTAATTTCATCTAATATAGCTGATTTTATTTTTATATAAGAGTAACTAGAAAATTTTGCTCCTTTTTCAACATCAAACTTATTTATTGCATCAATCAATCCAATAACTCCACTATTTACTAAATCTTGATATTCAAAGCCTTTCCCAGGTATAAAAAATTTTCTTGCTATACTCTTTACAAGAGGCATATTCTCTTTTATTAATTCTTCTCTATTCATTAACTACGCCTCCTTAGCTTTTAAATATACTAAACATTTTTCTTAGTAGACCCTTATTCTCATCAATATCTTCTCTTGACTGACTTACCATTCTCTTTGCTATAGATATAATACACTTTGAAGCGCTACTTGTAGGATATTCCAGAATAAATGGTATCTGCTTTTTTACACATATTCCTACTTTTTTATCATCTATTATATATCCATATAACTCTAAATTAAGATTTAAAAATTTGTCTACAACCATCTTTATTCTGTTGTATGTAGATTTTGCTTCTTCTAAATTTATTACCCTGTTGATTATTATGTTTGCACTTCTCTTTATCCCAAAATTACTTATGGCCTTTAGTAAGCTATATGCATCAGTTAATGATGTTGGTTCTGGAGTTGTTATTAAGAAAAATTCAGTACTACAATATATAAATGACAATAGACTTTTACTCATACCAGCACCTGTGTCAATTATTATAAAATCGACATCATGAATCTGTTCTATGCTATGTATAAACTTATTTCTTTGAGCTTCTGTAAAATCTTCTATATGATTAAGTGCAGAACCTCCAGAAATTATATTCACACCATATTTAGTACGTGAAATTATATCTTCTATATTTTTTTCTCCATTAATTACATCAATTATCGTACCTTTTACATTTACACCCATTATTATATCTATATTTGACATTCCTATATCTGCATCTAATATAAGAACTTTTTTATTAAGCCTAGTCAAACAGATAGACAAATTTGTAGCGAGATTACTCTTTCCAACACCACCTTTCCCAGAAGCTATTGTAATTATCTTAGGTGCATTCCCATTCTCCACTATAAATTCATCAAGTCCTCTTTTTTCTATTGCCATCTTTCTCAAGATTTGAGCTTGGTCAATCATATACTTTCAACTCCTAATAGTAATCTTATAATCTTATCTTCATTAGGTTTTATAATGTCATCAGGAACACTTTGCCCTATTGTAATATACGATATTGGTTTTTGTGCATAATTCACTATGTTAAAGATGGAACCATATGTGATTGTTTCATCCAGCTTTGTAATTATTAAGCTTTTAAAGTTCACATTTCTATATGAATCTATAATTGCTTTTGTATCATTTTCTCTTGTTGTGCAATTCAAAACTAAGTGTATATTATCAGTTTCAGCTTTATCTATGAGATTTTTGATTTCTAATATTTGCATAGAATTTTTATATCCTCTACCTGTAGTATCTATTAATACAACATCACAATCTTTCATCTCATCAAGTGCCAACTCCATCTCATCAGGGCTTATTACTCCTTTAAAAGGAATATTCATTATGTCAGTATATATCTTTAACTGCTCCACAGCGCCAATTCTATAGGTATCTATAGTTATTACACCTACTTTTTTATTTTCCTCAAATACTAATTTTGCGGCTAACTTTGCTATTGTAGTTGTCTTACCTACTCCTGGTGGTCCAACTAGAGCGATTTTCCCATTTATCGTTGGATTTTCTATTTTAATCTTTTTCTTTAGACTTTCTACTAAATTTTTACTTGTATCAATTCCATTGAACTTCATTTCTTGTAAGTCAGTTCTTATGGACTCTACAATTTCTTCATTTAACTCTAGATTTAGTAGGTTCTTACATATTTTATCTATATCATTGTCATTCTTATTATCAAACCCCATATTACTTATAATTGACTTTAATTGTTCTACTTCTCGTTTCAAGTCATTTTGTTCTACATTATCTCTCTTTTCCCATCCAACAGTTAATTCGATATCTCTCTTTGAAAAAATACCTCGTATTCCAGATTTTCTTACTTCTTTTTTATCTATTAATGTAATATTGTCACCCAATTCCATTTTGGCTAGATTCATAGCATCCTGAATTGTATTAGCTGTATACTTTTTCGTCATCATATATGCTCACCACACCTTCTGCTTTGATTTTAACATCATTAGGTATTTCATTTAATGATAGTACAGTCAAATTAGGATATACAATCTCAACTAGTTTTCTAAATGGTGCTCTTATCTTTGGTGATACTACTATTACTGGTATATTATGATTGAAATATACATTACCTATTACATCTTGTATACTCTCAAATATTTTGTTTGTGTTTTCTGGGTCAACAGCTGGATAAGTTCCATTTACAGACCTTTGTAAATTATTAGATACCAATTCCTCTGTTTCTGGAGATAATGTAGCCACTACAATTGACTTATCTTCATCCACCAAATTCGTACAAATACTTCTAGCTAAAGCTATTCTCACATATTCAGTAAGAAGCTCTATGTCTTTTGTGTTTCTGGACTGGTCTGCAAGTGTTTCAAGGATTGTAACCCTATCCTTTATATTTACTTTTTCTCTCAACAGATTTTTAAGTACTTTTTGAACTTCACCAAGTGTCATTAAGTCTGGTATCAACTCATCAACTACAGCACTATAATTTTCTCTTGCTGCATCTATAATAGTCTTAACTTCTTGTCTTCCCAGTAACTCATGTGCATTGGATTTTATTATATCTAGTAAATGGGTTATAAGTATTGTGGATGAATCTACAACTGTATAACCTTTTAACTCTGCATCTTCTACCTTATCACTTTCTATCCAAAGTGCCTCTATTCCAAAAGTAGGCTCAATTGTCTTTATTCCAAATATATTAAAACCTTGATTCATAGGGTCCATACATAAAACCATATTAGGCATTATCTCATATCCACCAACTACATTACCTTTTATCTTTATGTTATATTGGTTTGGATTTAGTTGTAAATTATCTCTTATTCTTATAGGTTGTACAACTATACCCATGTCTATGGCACATTGTCTTCTTATTGATGCTATTCTCTGAAGTAAATCTCCTCCTGCTGATTCATCAGCTAAAGATATTAAGCCATATCCAATTTCTACTTCTATAGCTTCTACATTTATTAAGTTTGTTACATCTTCTACTTCGTTTTTGTCTGGATTTACCATATCAGGTTTTTCAAAATCTAAATCTTCTAAGGTATCCTTCTTTTCTCTTCCTAAGAAGTAACCTGCTGCTATTGCACCTATTCCCAGTGAAAAAAACGCTGGCTTGGGTAATCCAGGCATCATACCAAGTATAATTAAAACACAACCAGTCATCATTACTGCTTTTGGTATTGCTGTTAATTGCTTACCTACTAAGTCACCAAAGTTTTCATCAGTCGAAGCTCTTGTTACGATTATACCAGCTGATGTGGATATTAGTAGAGCTGGTATCTGGCTTACAAGTCCATCACCTATAGTAAGTCTTACATAAGTCTGAGCTGCACCCATAAGAGTCATGTTTAGCATTACAGCTCCTATTACAATTCCTCCTATTATATTTATTGCTGTTACTATAAGACCTGCTATAGCATCTCCTTTTACAAACTTATTTGCACCATCCATAGAACCATAAAAATCAGCTTCTTGTTGGAGTTCTTTTCTTCTTTTTCTAGCAGTTTTGTCATCTATAACTCCTGCATTTAAATCTGCATCTATACTCATCTGCTTCCCTGGCATGGCATCTAACGTAAATCTAGCTGTTACTTCAGATACTCTTCCAGAACCATTAGTTATAACGACAAATTGAACAATTAATATAATTAGGAATATAATTATCCCTACTACGTAATTTCCACCTACAACAAAACTTCCAAATGCCTCTATAACTTCACCTGCGTATCCTTGAGTTAAAATTAATCTAGTTGATGAAAGATTTAATCCCAATCTAAATAGTGTTGTAACAAGTAACACTGTTGGAAATATAGATAAATCAAGTACATTTGTTGTAAATAATGTCATTAATAAAATTAGCACAGATAAACTTATGTTAATTGCCAGTAAAATATCTAATATAAATGTAGGTAATGGCACTATCATCATAAGAACAATTCCTACAACACCAAAAGCCACTATTACGTCCATATGTTCTTTTAGATTAAACTTATTCATTACTTATCCTACCTTTTTGGGACTTTGTATCTATTTTTGATTTTATATACTGCTACTAATATCTCTGCAAAAGCTTGATACATGTCCTCTGGAATTTCTTGGTCTATTTCTACTTGCTTATATAACAACCTAGCGATGGGTTTATTTTCTATTATTGGGATGTCATTTCCCTTTGCGATTTCCCTTATTTTAAAAGCTAAATAGTCTGCACCTTTTGCCACTACTACTGGAGCTTGGTCCTTCCCTTTTTCATATCTCACTGCTATAGATAAGTGAGTTGGATTAGTTACTATTACAGTAGCGCTTGGTACTGCTTGCATAGTCCTTTGAGATGAGATTTGTCTTTGTTTTTGTTTTATCTTAGCTTTTATTTCTGGGTCTCCTTCTGAGTTTTTATATTCATCTTTAACTTCTTGTTTTGTCATTCTCAGTTGTTTTTTATGACTATACCTTTGACAAAAATAATCTGCAACTGCTATAACTATCATAGCTATACAAATTTTACTTAATATGGAATATACTAAGTCTTTAACTGTATACATTAAAGTTGGTAAGTATATATTCCCTAGTTTTAAGATATCTAAATAATTATCTTGAAAAAATTTATATCCTATGTAAGCTAAGACAGATATAATTGCTGTATCCTTTATTAAAGTTGATAAACTTCTCATAGAAAACATGTTTTTGAATCCACTAATTGGATTTAATTTTGATAAATTTGGTTTCAAAGTTTCCCCAGTAAATAATATTCCCACTTGAAATAGGTTAGCTACTACACCTAAGACCAAAAATGGAATAGCTATCGGCAAAAATATCTTGAAAAAATCCATTAATCCTACTATAATTAAGTTTTCTAGGTTTGAATAATTTATGTTCATATAAAAATTCACGCTTAAAAAATGATTGAGTGAAGATTTAAGTGTGTCCACTACATATGAAAATAATGTAGGGACTAACAAAGTGAATGCAAATAAGGTCATTGCAACAGGTAATTCTCTACTTTTTGCTATATTACCTTTTTTTCTTTGTTCTCCCCTTTTCTTTGGAGTAGCGTCTTCTGTTTTGTCTGTTGAACCCATAAAAAACATAGGGGCTAGTGCAAAAGTTCCCTCATACATCTTTGGTATTTGACTCAATAAATGACTTATTTGGTTGACAATTAAAGGTATTGATATGATAAATAATGCTATACCAACCAATATTTTTAATGGCATACCAACTATCATTACGTTTAGTTGAGGTACACTTCTTGATATAAGACCTAATATAAAATCTGCCATAAGCAGACAAAGTACAATAGGTATTGCTATTTTAAACCCAGTTATAAAGCACTGCACAAATATGTTTATTATATAATCTATATTATTATCTACAAATGATTTTCCTATTGGAATTAACTCAAAACTATACCTTATACCTCGAATTAAAATATGGTGACCATCCATGCTAAAAAATATCATAATTGCTGTCCAGTTCATAAGATTATCAATTAGAGTTGTTTGAGTCATTGAGTTTGGGTCAAACATATTAATCATTGATAATCCCATCTGTTGGTCCATCATAGAACCTGCCATTCTGATACTGTAAAAACATAGATTCGTTATATATCCAAGAATAATCCCTGTTATAGTCTCATTTATACCATATAAAGTAAACATTACAATATTGTCTATATTTGTTACATATTCAATTTGCATAGTACTTGAAATCAATATTGATATAATGATTGCAAAGAGTGACTTAAATAAAGCAGGCGTACCAGCTGGAAATAGCATTCTCAATGTTCCAAAGAAGGCTACTATTCTAATAAATACAAAAATCATATGTATCCTACTTACTTAGTTATAAGAGACATCATATTGAATATCTCAGAAGTAAAACTAATAAGAGTATGTAACATCCAGCTTCCACCAATAGCTACTACCAAAAGAATTGCTATTAGTTTTGGTACAAATGTCAAAGTTTGCTCTTGAATTTGAGTTGTAGCTTGAAATACACTTATTAAAAGTCCAACTACAAGAGAAACAATGAGTACTGGAGCTGCAATCATAGCTCCTGTAAACATACCATTTTTAAGAACACTCATTATCATAAATTCACTCATATTATTTTTCTCCTATCCAAATCCCAATATCAATGTTTTTACTATCAAGTTCCATCCATCCACCATTACAAATAATAACAACTTAAATGGTAATGATATCATAACTGGAGGCAACATAAACATCCCCATAGACATTAAAACACTTGCTACAACAAGGTCTATTATCAAAAATGGTATGTATATTAAAAAACCTATTTGAAAAGCAGTTTTTAGTTCACTTATTGCAAAAGCTGGAACTACAACAGATAAGGGTATATTTTCACGAGTTAATTTTTTTTCTTTTAACCCTGCTTGTTCTACAAATAAATCTAAGTCAGTTTGTCTAGTTTGCTTTAGTAAAAACTCTTTAATAGGTACTTCTGCTTCTTTCATGGCTTTTTCCATAGTAATATCTTCTTTCATATATGGTTGTAATGCCTTTTCGTTTATTTCATTTAATACTGGTCTCATTATAAATATTGTCAATACTATCGCAAGCCCTACCAAAACTTGACTTGGAATTGCTTGTTGTGCTCCTAATGCTGATTTCAAAAATGATAAACTTATGACTATTCTAACAAAGCTTGTCATCATGAACATTACAAATGGTAAAAACATTAATGCCGTTAGAAATAAAAACAATTGCATTGAACTTGTATATGGTACGTCAGACAAAGGTAATTTTGATAATAGTTCCATTTACTTATCTTCCTTTTTTGTAAATTTTCCAATATATCTACTGAAATCATATTTTGCTTTGATTTTTTCCATTTTAAAATCTTGGATTTTAAAATTTCTCTCTTTAATGTCATCTTCTATTTTTGATATTTCTTCTTTGGTCAAATCTTTTATCTTATTCATACTAGCTGAAGAAGATGCAATAATACATCCTTCTTCACCTACTTTTAAAATTATTATGCTATTGTTTTTATTTATACTTACAATGTCTAGTATTTTTACATATTTGTCATTGTATTTTTTTAATAAAGTTCCCTGGCTAATTTTTAAAGATAAGACTATCAATATTAAAATTATTGGAATACATATTAATATCTTTAATAAATAAAGTATCATGTCTTACCATCCTTTTATTGTACTAATATATTTGTGAAATATATGTTTTGTATTACATTTCCACCTAAATTTGTATTTAAAGTATTTTTTATTTCATCTTTTATATTATTTAGGTTTTCAGCAGCAAAATCATCTGCTCTTTTTGCCATAAGGCAATTTATAATATTATCTCTAATTAAAGGTGTATTTTTTTCTATATCTTTATATGAAGCATCATAAGATACAGTTATTGACACCTTTAAATATCTTACACCTTCATCAGCTAGCTTCAATACCATTTCTTCTAAATCAAGATTTTCTGTCTTTATTTCATCTTTAGCTTTTCCTGTTGGAATAAACAAACCTATAATCTTATCAATTTGTCCACTTCCACCTTTACCTAATATAAAAAACCCTGCTCCTGCTGAGAAAACAATCAGTATCAAAATAATTAGAATAATTTTTTTATTTTTGAACAAAACTCTTCCTCCTAGTCGATAGTTATAAGTATATTAACTCTTCTATTTTCAGCTCTTCCCTTTGCTGTATCATTTGAAACTAAAGGTTGATACTCTCCACATCCTGTTGCTGAAAACAATTTAGGGTCCATGCCCTTTTCTTCTACAAAGTATCTTACAACACTTACTGCTCTACTAGAAGATAAATCCCAATTGGACTCATGTGTACTTGATTTTACAGGTACATTATCAGTATGACCTTCTATAACTATCTTATTTTTCATCATTTTTATCATGTCATATACTTTATTTAGAGTAGCTTTACTATCAACTTTTAACTCCGAACTCCCAGAGTCAAATAATATTGAGTCATCTAACTCTAATAAAATCCCTCTACTATCATCCTTAACTGTTACACTATTTTGCAAGTTAGAATTATTAACCTTATCTTTTAAATCTTGTTCTAAATCTGACTTATCATTTTTATCCACTAAACCACTATCTATTGGAGACTTTGCACTTGTACTTGAACCTGTGTTAAACATACTTACTCCAGAAAACTGACCTTTTAATGCATCTGATATATTTTTAAATTTTTCCATATCTACAACTGATGTTGCATATAGAAGTACAAAAAATGTAAGAATTAGAGTTATTGTGTCTGCATAAGTGGCCAACCATGCATCTGGATTTATCTCATCTTTTTTTTTATTTTTTCTACGCGCCATTACTCATTGCTCTTTCTGTATTTTTATTGGATTTCATAAACTGTAATTTTTCAGTTTTTGAAAGGTATGTCGCTAAACGTTCCTCAACTACTATACTGCTTTCACCAGATTGTATGCTTATTATACCTTCCAGCATCATCTCTTTTATGTAAACTTCTTTTTCCGTTTTTTCATCTATGTTATATGCAATTGGATTTAAAGCAATATTTGCAAGTAGAGAACCATAAAATGTTGTAATTAACGCCTTTCCCATACCAGAAGCAATCAAATCTGGTGACGTAAGGTCAGATAGCATTTGTATAAGACCGATTAGAGTCCCTAACATTCCAAATGCAGGTGCAAATGTTCCCCAAGTTTTAAATATCTTTGAATATCTGTTATTTGTATCTTCAACAGAATCTATCTCTAATTCTAATATAGACCTTATTTCATTGACTTCCAGACCATCAATACATAACTCTAATCCTTTTTTCATAAATGG
This sequence comes from Clostridioides sp. ES-S-0001-03, assembly GCF_020676075.1. Taxonomy (NCBI): domain Bacteria; kingdom Bacillati; phylum Bacillota; class Clostridia; order Peptostreptococcales; family Peptostreptococcaceae; genus Clostridioides; species Clostridioides sp. ES-S-0001-03. Next base: position 55,702 of record NZ_JACVWJ010000009.1, read on the forward strand.
GTCTTGTATTTTCATTACATCACTTTCTATTGACAAAAGACCTTCTCTTCTTGCTTTTTTTGAAAGTGCTTTAAATTGATTCAATAAGTCTAATCTTGATATACTCGTTGTTTTAAATGAGTATTGTAATGCATTTTTTATAAGTTTCATGTCATCAATAGTAAATGTAATCATCAACGCTCCAAATGACCCAAATACTGTTATTAATATTGATGAAAAATCAAAGAAACTTTTTAATCCTGAACTACTTCCTTTTACTGCTCCAAATAAAACTAATACTGTAGATAATATTAGTCCAATGAATGTCAGTGAATCTGTTTTTTTCATTACTTTTCGCTCCTAATATAACCTACATTTATTTTCCTTTTATACTTTATCACTTTATCTACTATCTCATCTACAGACTCTTTTACAAGATTTTTTTCTCCTGTTGTAAGTAATATTCTACTTTCTGGAACGGAGTCAATTCTTACTATAAGGTCTGAGTTTAATATGTAGCTTCTTCCGTTTAAGTCTGTTACTCTTATCATACTATGTACCTACTATCTCTTAAGACTTATTATTTCTTGAAGTATCTCATCTGATGTAGATATTATTTTACTGTTTGCTTGGAAAGACCTACTTGCTATTATCATTTCTGTAAATTCTTCTGCTATGTCTACATTGGAAGCTTCTATTGCTCCTTGTATTATTGTTCCTGTAGCTCCTGCTATTTGTGGGTCTCCTGAGTTTGCTGATGGCTTGTATAAGTTTCCTCCTTCTGCATCTAATCCTGCTGGATTTTGGAATACATATGTTTGTACTTTTTGAAGTTTTCCATCATTAGTTGCTATTGCAGGATTTGGTACTTTTCCTACTTCAGAATTGTCAGGAATATCATACACAAACTGAGTTCTTTGACCATCACTCAATAAAAATTCTACTGTTCCATCTTTTGATATATTGTACTCCAGTACATTTTGTACTGTACCATCTTTAGGACTTATACTTTGAAGAGGAATTACAATGGGTTCTTTTCCTTCTGCAGTAGCATTTTTAGTAAATTCACCAGTAGTAGCATTATATGTACCCTTATAAACCTCACCTTGTAACATATACCCATCTCCATTTACAAGTCTTCCACCTTTGACACCGTTCAGAGGTCCAGCTGTTGCTTTAAATCCTGTATCTAAGTTAAAAGAACCATCTCTTGTATACATAACTGTACCTTGCCTTACTACTGGAAGATACCCATCTCCATCTATCATTAAATCTGATGGTCTATTAGTTGGCTGTACATTTCCTTGTGTCATATCTTTATTTATACTTGATATCTTACTACCTACACCTACTTGTCCTAAGTTTGTTCCCCCTAATGCAGCTGTTGGAGCACTTGCATATAGTACAGTTTGATAAAATGAATCTGTTATTCTAGCTGAACTTTTCTTAAAAGCAGTAGTCCCAGCATTTGCTACATTGTTACCTATTACATCTAGTTTAGTTTGATTTGCTTTCATTCCACTTACACCTGAATACATCGCTTTTATCATGAATTTACCTCTTTTCTAATTTAATATTATTCTTGTTCAGGAGATTCTTGCTCTGGTGGGTTATTTTCTTCTCCTGAAGTTGTATCTACTTCTCCTATTTTAAGTAATTTTTCATATTTAACATCTACAGTTTTATCACTACCATCTACTTTCAGTTCTAAGTGTACCTCTCCATCTTTTATATATGTAGACTTTACTACACCTACAATGTTTTCATCTTCCTTCTCTTCTCCGGATACTTCTACTTCTTTACCAATTAATGACGTTGCCATACTCAAAGCAGAGTTTATTAGAGTAGAGTTACTTAAAGCTAAGAGTATATCTAGCTTGTCGTTCATAGCTGACATCTTTTCTAAAGTTGCAAACTGAGCTAATTGTGATACATACTCTGTTGGGTCTTGTGGATTCATTGGGTCTTGATTACCCATTTGTGCTACAAGTATTTTCATAAACAAGTCTTTATCAGCATCATCACCCTGTCCTATAATTGGAGTTCCATTATCTGTTACTGTCTGATTTCCTTTACTTCGAACTTGTTTATTAGCAATATCATTAATATTTCTTTCAAGTTGGCTCAAGTTATTTGACCTATAGTTTCCTTGAACCCCTGCTAAAGCTGTTGCCACTCCATACATACAGTATTTCCCCCTTATTAAGCTAATAAATCTACTCTATCATCATCAATATTTTCTTTAATTTCATCTTCTATGACCATATTGTTACGCTTATTATTTGTATTTTGCTTATTCATATTTTCTTGGTTATTTTGTCTATTCTGTTGTTCAAATGCTTTATCAAAAGTATCTGATGTACTTCTATTATCACTATGCATTTGCACAGATACATCTTTTATATTTACATTCGTAAGTTCAAGATGTTGCTTTAAATCTGTTATATTTTTATTTATAGAGTCAAAAACATCTTTATTAAAAACAGTCACAACAGCTTTCATACTTTCGTTATCTTTCAATAATTGTATGTTCATATCTCCCAATTCTTTTGGCCTTAATCTAATTGTTAATTCTTGGATGTCATTTGTTTTCATATGTTTAATAGCTTTGATAGAATCATCCATAACATTTGATTCTATATGTTTTAAGTCAACATTATCATTTTTAACTTTGTTTATATCCATGCTTTTATTTATTACTTGACCAAAGTTTCCACTTTTATTTCCATTAATACCTGCTAGTTTTTCCAAAATATCAGAGTTATCATCTCTTTTCTTATTTGAATTAAGGTTATCCATTCTATTACTATCAAAGTTGTATAAATCTATGCTTTTATTATCATCCTCTGTAGTTTTACTAATTACTTCAAAGTTTTCATTAACATTATTATCTAAAAACTCTCTTAACTTCATCATGTCTAAATTTTGCATATCATTATAGTTATTCATGTCAGCCTTATTTAACTCTGCATTTTGCTTTACAATATTATTCAATATATTTTTATTAAGTTTAAGCCCTTGTTTCAATTCATCCAATATGTTTAGTTTTTCCATACCATTCAATATAGAATTTATATCTTTATCTTTTTCATTATTATTTTTTAAAAGAGTCAATAATTGTTGTAAAATCTCATTATTCTTACTACAATCTTTTTCATATGTACTTTCATCCTCTAAGTGATTACTTTTATCTACATCTGAATGACACTCATTATCACTATCTTCTGATTTATTTGAGCTGATATTTTGATTACTTGTTTCTTTTTTGTCTTCAACTTTCCTATTGTCTGTTGCCTTATATAGATTATCTTCAAATTTATCATTTTTCACATCTTTATTCTTGGATGAACTCTTTTTACTCCCAATATCTTTGATAACATTATAAGAATCTGCTTGTATCTTCATACAATAATATCCTCACTTCCTACTCTTCTTATAGAACTTGTCTCTTTCTCAAATAACTCATGCTTGCAAACTCATCATTAGTTTTTTGTTCTTTTAAATTTTCTTCTTTATAATATTGACCATATTTTTTTTCTTTTAGTTTTTCTAATGATTTTCTTTCTATCTGCTTATCTATAAGTTGTTTTCTAGCCTTTTCAAGTTCATTTGTTGACTTGTCCAATTCCTCTGATAAATCTTTTATAGAGTTATTTAATGCTAACAAATAGTTAATAGTTATTTTTTGATTTTGAATACTATCATTATTTTTACTTATTGAATACTTGATATAATTACTTTCCAGGTTTTCTAAATTATTTTCTATATCTATTTTTTTTTGTTGAATCTTAGCAAATTCCATTTTTATCTTCTCTTCATCTTTCATTTTTAAGTCTAAAACCTTCTGTAATCTAAACTTAAAGTTCTTATCCAACTCTATCACAACCTATTCAAATATTTTTTTAAGTTATTTATTCAAATATTCTTTTCAAACTACTTATAGTTTCGTTAAAAGAACTCTTTTCATTTATCCCTTGTTTTAAAAAATTGATAATATGCTCATGATAATAGATTGCTTCATCTATTTTTTTATTGGTACCTGAAGCATATGCACCTATATTTATCAAATCTTCTGCTTCTCTATATTCAGAGAGCATATCTCTTGCAAATGATGCTACTTTTATATCTTCTTTTGAAGCAATTTCATTCATAAGTCTACTTAAACTATTTAAAACATCTATAGAAGGATAATGATTCTTGTTAGCTAAATCTCTAGATAGAACTATATGACCATCAAGTATTCCTCTTGTAGTATCTGCTATTGGCTCATTAAAATCATCTCCATCAACTAATACTGTATAAAAAGCGGTTATAGAGCCTTTATCTGATGTCCCTGTTCTCTCCATGAGTTTTGGTAAAATTGCAAATACAGATGGTGTATATCCTTTTTGTGCTGGTGGCTCTCCTATGGCTATTCCTACTTCTCTTTGCGCCATAGCAAATCTAGTCACAGAATCCATCATAAGTATTACCTTTTTCCCTTGGTCTCTAAAGTATTCGGCTATTGCAGTGGCTGTAAGGGCACCTTTAAGTCTAACTAATGGTGCTTTATCTGATGTTGCGCATACAACAACAGATTTTTTCATTCCCTCTTCACCTAAGTCTTTATCAATAAAGTCTAATACTTCTCTTCCTCTTTCTCCAACAAGGGCAATTACATTCACATCAGCTTTTGCATTTCTAGCAATCATACCTAGCGTTGTACTCTTACCTACTCCACTTCCTGCAAATATTCCTATTCTCTGTCCTTCACCACAAGTAGTAAATGCGTCTATTGCTCTTACACCTGTTTCCATTATATTTCGTATCTTTTTTCTCTTCATTGGGTCAGGAGGTTCATTATTCAAGTTGTATCTATCTCCTAAAACAACTTCTGAGTTATCTATAGGATTTCCAAGACCATCAAGTACTTTACCTAGTAAATTATCACTACACATAACACTTAGAGGTATCCCCTTAGAAATAACTTTACAACCAGGTGATATTAATGTTAACTCTCCTAATGCCATTAATATTACTTCTTTATCTTTAAATCCTACTACCTCACAATTCACTGGCTTATTGACTTGATTATATATAACACATAACTCTCCAACAAAAGCTTTTATTCCTTCAACTTCTACAGTAAGTCCTATTATCTTCTTAACTCTACCTTCTGATATAGTGAGTTCTAAATTTTCTATTTTCTTATTTATTTTGTCAAAATCTATAGATATATCAGTTTTATACATAATTTATTCACCAAGCAATTCTTCTTTTAGTTTTTCCATAGCACAATCAATACCAACTATTATTCTTCCATTTTCCTTTTGTATAATAGCATTTCCTTTATCTATACTATCATCTGCAATAACAAATACACTCGACTTTAATGATGTTTCTTCTTTGAATAATTCAAACTCTTTCTCTATATTATCTTTATAGAAAGAATTACATCTTACTATGAATGAACTACTTCCTTCATAATCTTGAATAATTTGCTTTAACAAATCACTCATAGATTTTTCATCTTCAAAGTGCTTTTTTAGAACAGAACTAGCCATATTGATAGCAAGTCTTATAATCTCTTTATTTTTTTCTTTTATGTACTCAGTCATTTTCTCATTAGCTTGTAATAAGATTAAATTTGCCTGATTTCTTATAGAATCTGCTTCATCTTTAGCTTTTTGGGTATACTCATTATACGACTCTTTATATCCATCCTCATATCCATTTTTCTGACCTTGACTATATCCTTTTTCATATGCTTGCTTTTCTATATTTTGTGCGTTTATTTTTGCTTCTTCCAATATCTCATTCTTTTTTATCTCAGCAGATTCTATAGCTTCTTTTATTACTTCATCTCTAAATCTACAATCATTATCCTCGTTTATATTTGATTCTCCCAATCTAGCTTTATCTATTATAGATAAGTCCAGCACTCCTTTATATGATGCTTTTTTACTTTTAATAATTTTATTATTCGACAAAGTCATCACCAAAATTCCTTACAATAGTTATGGCACCTTCTCTTTCAAGTTTCCTTACAATACTTACTATTTTTTGTTGAGCACCTTCAACCTGAGTAACCTTTATGACACCAACCATTTCCATTTCTTCTTTAAGTGCTTCTGCTGCTCTAGAAGATTGGTTTCTATATATAGCATCTGATATTTCATCATCCACACCTTTTAAAGCATATACTAAATCCTTCATAGTTACTTCTTTCAGTACTTTCTGTATGCTTATATCATCTAACTTGACAATATCTTCAAATACAAATATATTAGATTTAATTTGAGCTGCTAAGGCTGGGTCTTTTTCTTCAATAGTATTTAAAATATTCTTTTCTGTTTTTCTATCAGAATTAAGTAATATTTGAACTAATGTAGATATTCCTCCATAGTCTTTAAAATCTTCACCACTTATTGAATGTAATTTATCCTCTAATGAGCTTTCAATTACACTTATAACATCTGGAGATATTGAACCCATTGAACTTATTCTCATAGCTACTTCATTTTGTAAATCAAAATCTAAATAAGCTAAAACTTCTGCACCATTTTCAGATTCCATATGTGCAAGTAAAATAGCTATAGTCTGTGCACTTTCATTTCTAAGTATTTCTAATATCTTCCTTACATCTAGTTTTATAATATGTTTAAAAGGTTTTGTACTTGTATCTATTGATATACCTTCAAGTAATTTACTTGCTTTGGCATTTCCCAGAGCATTACTTAACAATTCTTTGGCATATTCAAGCCCGCCTTCTATAACATAATCTTTCGCTTTATTTATTTCTACAAACTCTTTTAATATTTCTCTTCTTTCTTTTGAAGCTATTGAAGAAATATTTGCAATTTCCAAACCTATTTTTTGAACTTGTTTATCTGGTAGACTTTTTATTATATCACTAGCCACAGTTGGACCTAATGTCATTAACAGTACAGCGGCTTTTTTTAAACCTTCACCTTCTACCTTCTCTTTCTTATCATTTTCACTTATATCACTTAAATCAAACGCACTAACATTTGTAATTTCCGCGGACACTTTCTATCCCCCTTACTCATTTAACCAAGTTTTTATTATCTCTGTGACTTGGTCTGGTTTTTCTTCTGCATACATTTTAACAGCTTCCTCTAATGTCAATTCTGGGTCATCCCCTAATAGAGGATTATCTTTCTTATCAATAGAATTAGAATTAGTACTATAAACTTCATCTTCATAATCCATATCTTCTTGTTCGCTTCTCTTTTTATATATCAAGTATCCAATAACACCTACTGCAACAACTGCTATTACTCCAACAACTGCTTTTATTATATTGTTTTTGAATCCTTCTTTTTTAATATCTTCCATTTCTTGTTTAGCTTCTGCCTTACCTTTAGGGTCAAATACCATTGAAACAACGCTAAGAGTATCTCCCCTAACTCCATCCATGCCTATAGCATTATTAACAATATCTTCCACATCAGCTTGAACACCTTTAGCTATTTTTCCATCTATAGCAACAGAAGCTGTCAATCTTTTAAGTTCTCCAGGCGCAACTATAGTATGAGTTTCAATCTTACCTGTTTCATATTCAAAACTCTCATCCAAACTATCTTCTGTATTAGTACCATTTTTATTTCCTTGGTTATTCATATTAGCATCTACACCTTGGACATTATTTGTCGCAGATTTAGATGAATTTTTTGACCTGGTTTCCTTTATAGCAACTTTATCAGGGTCAATTTTTATTTCAGTTTTTTCAGCTGTATCAAAACTCAAATCAGCATTTACTGTAGCTTTTACTTTTCCGGTACCAAATATTGGTTCTAACATGTCTAAAATAGATTTTTCTAATTGTTTATTTAGTGCCTGCTCAGATGCCTTATTTTTATCAATACTAATAGCACCATTTATCGATTGATTGTTTTCATCAACTTCTTCATCATCTAAGATGCCTTCAGATAATAAGTTCATTTTATTATCAATAACTTGAACATTTTTCTCTGGTATATTTGTAACACTTCCTGATACAAGTGCCATAACAGATTTTATTTGATTTTTCTCTAAAGTAGTTCCTGGCTTTAGCATCAAATAAACTGCTGCACTTCCTGGAACAGCTTCCTTCTCAAATACAGAAGACTCACCAAATGTTATATGTACTCTAGTATCTTCCACCTGAGGAAAACTCTTAATTGTTTTTTCTATTTCTCCTTGTATCATTCGTTGCTTCTTAATTTGAAACTCTTCATCAGTAAGACCTATTGATGAACTATCATCCATAAGTGCAAATCCTTTAGAACCACTTGTCAAACTTGGAGCTAACTCTAATCTCAACTTATCAACTTCTGTTCTAGGAACATAAATTGTACTTCCTTTTACCTTGGTATCTATCTTTCTAGACTCTAATTCTGCTGATATATCTGCAGCATCTTGAACATCTAGTTCTGAAAATAAGACTGCATACTTATTTTTGCTTGCAGATATTGCTGTAAATACTAGCGCTAAACATATAGCAACAATCCCTATACCTAATGCTATCTTAGTTCCCTTTTTTAGAGAACTTATTTTTGTCCTAGATTTAGCAACTTGCTCCTTAATCTTATTTTTAAAACTGGCTATCATTGATTATTACTCCTGTTCAAAAGGCTAAATTTGTACTTTATTCATTTCTTGATATGCATCATGAATCTTATTTCTAACTTCTATTAAATATTGCATAGATAGTTGTGCTTCTTGACCTTTTAACATAACTTCATGCATAGAAACATCTTCGCCTTTTATAAATTTTTCTTTCATATTATCTGCTGTAACTTGCTGAAAATTGACTTTATCTATAGTATCCATTATTACATCTTCGAAATTCTTTTTTTCTTCTTTATTATTAAAATTTAATGGTTTTGTTTCTCCAATTAAATTATCTAACTTTGCACCTTGCATTAAATTGTTAATTTGTGTAATTGGCATAATTTATCCCTACTTTCCTATTTCCAGTGCTTTTGCTATCATAGACTTCTGAGCATTTAATGTATCTATATTAGACTCATATGCTCGTGAAGCTGTTATTAAATCTGTCATTTCAACCAATATATTTACATTTGGATATTCTACGTACCCATTTAGCTTTGCATCTGGATGAGATGGGTCATATACTTCTTTAAGAGGTGATTTATCATCTTCAACAGATGTGACTTTTACTCCTAGCATACCTAATTTGTTATCATAGTTTTCTTCAAAGGAAACAATTTTTCTTCTGTATGCTTCTCCATTTGGACCTCTTGTAGCGTTTATGTTAGCTACATTAGATGATATGATATCCATTTTCAAGCTTTCTGCTGTTAAACCACTAGCAGAGATCTCCATTCCACTGAACACACTCATCTTCTAATTACCTCCCACTTATTATTGATTTGGTCATTGCTATTTTACCATTTGCAAAACCTATCAAAGCATTGTATTGTAACGTTGTCATTGCTTGATTTACTTTTTCTTCTTCTATATCCACATTATTTCCATCCACTCTTAATCCCTTGGAATTGTCTGTTTTTTCTTCTATTTTAGGTATGGCATCATTTAATGTTTCTTCAAAAGTTACGTAATGTTTTTTGTAGCCTTCAGTATTTATATTTGCTATATTATTCGCTATTGCCTGACTTCTTAGATTAGTTGCATCTAATCCCATTTTTATAATGTCATATGTATTCATACTCACTCCTCCTCAAAATATATTTATCTACTATATTTAGTGATTAAAGTTGAAGTTGCTATATTACAAAAAATGACTTCTTTACCCATCTAAATTTATTACATTTCTATTATATTCAATATAACGATTTATTTTTTAGTAATAAAACAAATCTTTTTTTAATTAACCTCAATGAAAATAAAAAAAAATTTTAATATGTATTTAAATATTTCTACGTAAAGTTGCTCTTTTTTGTAAAATAGCAACTTTTCTAGATAGTGCATTTTTATTTTTACTTATACTTGGTAAAATATGTTAGAATTTATATTTTCTACTGTAATAAAGTGAACTTTAGCAACAAAATGACTGCCAAAAAGGCAGTCATTTTCGACTAATTCTACATATACAGTATACTTAGGATTCTTTTTGGCAACTGGCTGACATAGTTCGTATATACAAACCTTAGCCCCTATAGCTTTGCGTCACTAGATTTATCTAGTTTTGCCTATTTAGTTTTAATTTAAGTATACAATAAATAACAATTTTTTTAAATATTTTTTTTATGTATACTTAAACATTTTATTTTAAAAACTTAGTTATTATTAATTATACAGATTATAAATACTATATTCTACAATTTTATAATAAATTATCTGAAAATATTTTTATTTTAGAAAAATATAAGACAAATCTCATCTTTATTGTATATTTTTCCATATATTTCAATTTTATTTATATAATATATCAATATCTAAAAATATTAATTAACGAATCTTAAATAAACTATACACAAAAAATTTATTTATGGTATTATTACAATTCATTTAATATTCATTTATAATTTTAATTACATAGCTAACTTCTTCATCTTTCATACCAACAAATAAAGGTATACTAACAACTTTATTCGAATAATTCTCAGCTATATTAAAACTTCCCTTTTTATATCCCAAATAAGAATATGCTTCAGATAAATGAGGTGGTATAGGATAATGTATTATAGACTCTATACCATTTTTCTTTAAGTATTTCATAAATGTCTCTCGTTTTTCAACTTGTAAAACAAATAAATGCCATACATGTGTACAGTTCTTTTCTATTTTTGGAAGTATAACTTTTGAATTGTTAATTTCATTAAGATATCTATGTACGATTTTTGACTTTTCATTTTCAATTTCATTAAGATATTTAAGTTTTACTCTTAACAAACCTGCCTGAATTTCATCCAATCTTGAATTATATCCAACAAATTTATTATGATATCTCTTTTCTGAACCATAATTTCTAAACACTTTCACTTTATCAGCTATTTCTTTATTGCTCGTTACAATAGCACCTGCATCTCCAAATGCACCTAAATTTTTACTTGGATAAAAGCTAAAACATCCTACATCTCCAAATGTCCCTGTCATTTTTCCATCATATTTAGCTCCATGAGATTGAGCACAATCTTCAATTAAATACAAATTATATTTTTCACATAATTCTTGTATCTCTTTCATTTTACTTGCCTGACCATATAAATGTACTACTAATATAGCTTTTGTCTTACTATTTATCTTTTTTTCTATCTTAGATGAGTCTATATTATAATACTCGTTAGGTTCTACAAATACTGGTTTAGCTCCATTTATACTTATTCCCATGACACTAGCAATATATGTATTTGATTGCACTATTACTTCATCGCCTTTACCTATCCCTAATGCTCTAAATGCAATTATCAGTGAATCTAAACCACTAGCTAAACCTACACAATATTTGCTACCTACATATCTAGCAAATTCTTCTTCAAAGTACTTTACTTCTTTTCCAAGGATATAATATCCACTTTCCATTACATCCATAACCTTCTTTTCATATTCTTCTTTATGGATTTTAAATTGTTCTAATAAATTATTAAACTTAACTAACATAAAGTTACACCCTTATCTATCTATTATCTATGTGGCTATGCTAAATTCATTTAATTAATAAGATATCTGTATGCATAGTAACTAGATAATATCTATGTATTTTAAAAACTCTTCATAATCTCTGATATAATCATCTTCATTATAGTATTCAGAAGCTATTGAAATTAAAACAGTTTTCTCATCAAAATCAAACATTTCACGCCATACCCCTGGTCCTATATACAGTCCCACATCATTTCTATTTAGAACAATGGTTGTATCTCTCACACCATCAAAACATCTTATCTTAACACTTCCATTTAGGCAAACTAACACTTGCTCTAAGGTTTTATGAGCATGAAAACCTCTCCTTACACGATGTGGTACATCATATATGTAATACACTCTCTTTATATCAAAAGGTATAGCCTTATTTGATTCTAATGCAATTAAACTTCCTACGTCCTCACTTCCAATAGATTCAAACTTAATTAAATTGTACTTTTCCATAAATGTCCCTACCCTGTTTATAATAACTTTTTAATAAGATATTACTTCATATTTTAATTTACAATAAATTCTCGTTAATAAAAAATATACTACATCCAATATTTGTCCTTTGGCTCTTTTAAGTCTATCTCCTCACAATTTAGAGTTTCACATAATTCATAGATTTTACTTGCAAATAATATATCATGTATTGATAGGCCTATATTGTAAGACACTATTCTCTCGTCATCAAGTTCTCTTCCTTGTGCTTGTTTACTTAGAACATCATGAAATTCACATGAATACTTGTATTTATCTATATTTTCCAGATGTTTCAAATGATTATAATCGTCTAAATATACTTTATCAAATAAATAATCTACATTTCCAAAGCCCATAACATGTACAGGTAATAGTAAAGCACCTTTTTTAAACCATTCAAATTCTGAAAGGTATTCATCTGTATACGTAACAGTTGAAATTACCACATCTGAATCCATAATGAGTTCTTTATGTGTATCACATATCTTAAAACTAAACTGGTCATTATCCTTATATTTTTGTACAAACGACTGTGCTTGGTCTTTATATCTAAGCAACTTTATATTTATATTTCTATTTTTAAGGGTATACAAAAGCATATTCATTATAGAAGAAGCAGTTACTCCTAACCCCATAATAGCAATAGTATTAAAGTCTTTTTTAGCAAAAGTATCAATCGCTAGAGCAGCCACGGCAGCAGTTCTAAATGCTGTAATATAATTACCATCTAAAATAGCCTTTAGTTTCGCATTCTTCATATCATATAGAAATATATCTGAATTTAAACTTGGATTTCTTCCTGGCAATCTTGTAACCATTTTTATTCCACCAATCATATGATTATGATTTAAAGATGGCATTACATTGTAAAATACATGCCCTTGTTCTACCATACTTATTTTTGGTGGTAACTGACAATCTTTTTTTGTTAAAAATGATTCTTTTATCCACTCATATCCTTGCTTCTGAGATATATTCAATGACATAATTTGTTCATGAGTTATTAACTTCATATCTACCATGCTCCCTTATTTAAAAATTTTCTATCATATTCTCATTATTCTCATCAAGTATTTCTATCATTTCATGAATATATTTCTTCTTTATATTTGCATCAAATATATTATTTGCTATTCCATAAATCCTTCCACAATCCTGTCTCTCATCCTCATATAATCCTATTGTATCTCCGTCTTTTACTAGTAATAGAAATTGAGTTACATAATCTAATTTTTCTATTTTATCTATATTATTTATCGTCTTTATTGTTCCAGGCCTTATGTATATTGGTAATGCGTATGCACACTTTGATAAATGCATATTATATTTTTTTATTTCATTAAAATCGATGTCATTATTCACACTAAAATTTGCAAATAGCCTTCCTATATCTAAATCTGTTATCTGTGAAATTGCTAAATAATCACATCCTCCAGGTAATCTTGGCATAACTTCAGATACCTTTATTCCATCTTCCCCCACTAACATCTGAACATAAAGAGGTCCATTCTTTATATTAAAAGCCTCTGTTATCTTTTGATATATCGATTTTATTTCTTCTTCATACTGAAAACAATACTTTGATGGATATAGTAATCTGTCTGGCTTTCCAGCTCTCCCTACATGTATATTTACAAGTTCTCTATCTCCGATATAAAATACATGTGACTCTCCATTATGGATCCAAGCTAGTCCTTGTATTTCCTCACTTTCATAAAATTCCTCAATTATTACTTTTCCATATTGTGAAATTTTCCTAGAATATTTAAATTTTTCTATTAATTCCTCTATATTTGATACAAAATATACACCTCTTGAACCATAACCATCAACAGGTTTTATTACAAGCGGAAAATTTAACCCTTGTATTTTTTCTAAATCTTTTAAACTTTCAAGAATACAATAATCAGTTGTAGGTATTCCATTGTTTTTAAAATATTTTTTCATAACAGCCTTATTAGTTACAGACTCAAGTTGATTGCAAGAAATCACACATGGTAAATTTAATTCATTTGCAATATAAACATATGGCTTCATTAAAGAATCTGTAAATCCAGTCAAAATTCCATCTATCTTTTTATCTATGGCTATATTTTTTATTTTATCAAAATCAAATACATCAACATCTATTGCTTCATCACAAACTTTTTTTGCAGGAGTATCAATTCTATTATCACAAACAATTGTGTATATTCCTTCTTTTTTAGCTGACATAACAATATTCTCAAAATACTTAATTGAGCCTAAAATCATTAATCTTTTCATATACAAACCTTCTTTATAAGTTAATTATTTTTCTGTAAAAGTTAAAATACTATAGATTTACTACAATCAAGAAATTCTATAAAGTATAAGTATTACTTATTTATATTTTTATAATATGTCCTATTGCAAACAGCACTTGAACCAAAACCTTCTTTAAATATAGCCAAACCTTCATCTAAATATTTTCCTCTATTTAGAGTACTAATTCCAAATGAAAAATATTTAAAGTTTCTATCTGAGGCATTTTTAATCAGATTATAGTTTAAAAATATCATTGGATAATATTTATTATATGCTGAATTTGATGCTAAGTATTGAGTATGGTAAACTCTTCCTTGAAAGTTAAATACCATACTCCCACAAATCATAATATCACCAATATATACTGCATAAAATTCTACAATGTCTTTTAATCTATTATTTTTAAAGTCCAATAGTTCTTCTATTGAATGTATCAATTTAGCCCCTTTTCTATCTAAACAGTTAGATAATAATTCAAAAAAAGAGATTACATCTTTATCATCATACACTCTCTTAAAAATAAGATTGTTCTTTAAAGAATATTTAAAATCTCTTCTTTTACTATAACTAAAGTTACTTAATATATCTTCTTTATACTTATTTACTTCTAAAAACATACTTAATTCATCATAAAACATATAACCATTCTTAAATAGAAAATACTCTAACAATGAAGCATCCTCTTTCCAAAATATTCTCGATGCATTTTTTAGAAATACTTTATTAAAATTTTCTTCTTCTAAATATAATTCTACTGTACTTGTAATAGCTTTTACATGCTTTATATCATTGAAATCATGACCTATTAAAATACCACCAAAGGTGCTACCTAAATGAGAAAAAAATATTTTTTCATCATTTTCATAAACTTCACATGCAGGTACAACTGCTATTATCTCTTTACCTTTATATATCATTAGTGAATGGTCAGAAAATTTGTCTTCTTTATGATAATTAATGAAATTTCGAGTTTGAAGGAATGTCCCATTTATAGATTTATTTTCTACAAAATAATCCCAATCCTCCTGAAAAAAATTTTCAAATTGTTTGATACAGATATTGTACATTTTATCACCTATAACTCGTTTTATTTTCTACTATATGACCATATAAGGCTACAAATAATTGATAGTTTTCAATTTCATAATTTTTATGTAAATTATACTTAACCTTATGATAATTAGCTTCATTATATATTTTGTCTATATAACTTTTTATTTCAACACAGTGTTTATCTACAACAAAATGTTTTATTTCTGATTGTTTTTCTTTTAGCTCATTCCTATCAAATTCATTAGTGTTATATCTTTTTATCATATCTATAACCTCTTTGATATTATTATAATCAAACTTATCTATAAAATCCCACATATTTGTAAAAATTGGTGAAACTTCGTTTTTGAATTTAACAGGAATTAAATCATATAAAATTGCATCTAATTTTGAAATATGACTTCCCACCATAAAAGATTCTAGATATATATCTGAGATTTTATAAAAATCATCTATCTCTTTCATAGTTCCAAAGCATAAAACTCTATGATTTGTAACACTATTTAATGTTTTCCAATAGATATTGTTTGTATCAACTCCTACAACAATAATAATCGTGTCATCCGTATTTTCGATTATCATTTTAGCAATTTTAAAATAATTAATATCATTTACACTATTATACTTTCTTTCACTAGCAATAGTTAAAATTATTGTTACATCATCATCCAAATCATACTGCTTTCTAATTTCAGATTTTGAAAACAATTCTTTTTCTTTTAGTGGAATTGGTAATATTTCAGACTTCTCTATGCCTCTTTTATTCAATGTAACTAATTGACTAACTTCACTAAAATCAATAACAACATCCGCAATACTTGCACCTAGCCAAAAAGCACTATCATAATGGTTAACATATAAAATAGGTATTTTCCCATCAATTCCAAAAGCTAGAACAGGTATTGTGTCCCACATATGAATATATAAAATAACTATATCAGCCCAATCGTAAGCTATTGTTCTTAAAGCCACAGCCCTTTCTAAATAGTCATCTGAAATTGAATCCAAAGATATAATTTCACCACCACTATCATTTACTGATTTTAATAACCAATCTGGCAATGTCTTTGATTGCCATGTAGTTACAATTGAATGAACAGAATCTTTATCACTATTGATCCAATTTTTAACTACTTTTGTATGACCACCTGTTGAGTATACTTCACTTAAAACATGTAATACTCTCTTTCTTTTGAAATCTTTTTTCTTAAATAATTTTATATTATTTACTTTTGGTAAATTATTGGCACATTCTAATAATGCCTTTTCACATTTTTCACAAGAATACAAACCAGTATGATTAAAAACAGAAAAACGAGCAACTTTAGAAACAATGTCTAAAACAGTTCTATAATTCTTTAATTTTAATTCTCTCTCAAGTTCATCTTTCATACAATCCACTACATACTTATTATTCTTAAGTATGGTACTTGCTTTATTCTTATCAAATTCATAAAAATTTTCTCTATGCAAATCAATTTCTATGTACTCTTTTACAAATTCTATCCTATATTCATCATAGCCATTACTTATATTTGCTATCCCAGAGTCATGCATGCACCAAGGTTTATCTTGTTTTGGTATAATAACCTTGTAGTTATTTTGATTGAATTCCATACTTTGTGACAAATCATAAAAATGCCATCCATCAAATTTATCTTCTCTCCATAATATATCATACTGAGTAATCATAATTAATCCATCTATAGCCATGACTGTATCAAAATCTCCTTCAAAGCTATTAAATTCATAAATATCTATTCTACCTGTATGACTATCATATACTTTCCCCACTTTATTATTAGAATCCCACCAAACTCCACTTACAGGTATGTCTTTCACTCCAGCTACACCAATCATTCCTACATCAATATTTTTATTAAATATATCTAAAATATCATATATAAAGTTTTTATTAATTATAAATGTATCTTGATGTAAATATACCTTATATTTAGCATCTACTTCTCTCATAGCTTTATTATAAGCAGATGAAATTGAATTAGCTCCTCTCAAAGCAATTGTTTCTATACTAAAATCTTTTGGAATATCTAGACTATTTATATATACAAGACATTCCTCATAAAGTCTTTCATCATTTACACAGGTTATAAAACATATCTTTTCATTATTCATATTTCTTTCTTCCTTCAATAAAATAAAGTATATCTTGTATATCACTTTCACTCTGTACTTTCTCACTACTATTCTTAATTAAGTCATAAGCAATTTCAAATTCTTTTAAATCACACAATACAGTAGTTATATTGTATATTGTGTCAATGTTATCTCTATCTATATTTAAAGCCATCATAAACATACTTATGCTAAAATCACCCAGACCTCTATTAAATGCCTCAGCACCCAATCTATTTAGTATAGTTGTCTTATTTATTGAAAACATATCAACTAAATATTCAATATCATCAATAAAACATTGTTCAGTTATATTATAATTATCAAATATATAACTTAAATTATCATCCACATCTAACTCATTATCAATTCTCATTAAAGCATATTTTAAATTAACCATACTAACGCTAGAATATCTTCTAGTATCTACACAGTTAGAAGCTTTTACTATATATTGATAACAC
Organism: Clostridioides sp. ES-S-0001-03; assembly: GCF_020676075.1. Classification (NCBI taxonomy): domain Bacteria; kingdom Bacillati; phylum Bacillota; class Clostridia; order Peptostreptococcales; family Peptostreptococcaceae; genus Clostridioides; species Clostridioides sp. ES-S-0001-03. The sequence goes on from NZ_JACVWJ010000009.1 coordinate 73,698, forward strand.
TCATATTGTTCTCTCATATCTTTATGGCTTTCTTTACACATTGTATCGATGAATCTATTGTCATCCTCTGAAAGCCTCATTCTAGTAGCACTAATACTATCTATTATGTAATTACTATCATTAAACATTCTTATTATCTCATTTAATGTAAAAAATCTTAAGTGAGTCCTATCCAAAATTCCTGAATCAGTATATGTAAAATTACCTTGCACAAGGTTTCTTAAAACGGACACATGCATAATATTTGGTATACTTGATATCAAATGACCATCCTTCTTTAGATATCTCTTTAGGTCATTGACTATCTTCCATGGATTAACTAAATGTTCAAGTACATCTCCCAATATTATATAATCGAAGAAATTTTTATTATAATCTAATTGTACTTTTTCTATGTCTGCTATCAGTACCTCTCCAGTGTTTTTTGCTAATTTACCTGCTGATTCACTTATTTCTATTCCATATATGGATGAATTTTTATATATATTTTTTATTTCTAAAAGAGTAGCTCCTACACCACAACCTATTTCTAAAACATTGATATTTTTCTCTACATTACAATCTATTTCAGAAATTAAGTCAGTTCGTATCATTCCACTGTATTCTGGATTAAAGCCCCATTTAGTCTCAAATTTTCTTCTATTAATATCCATTATATCTGTGTATTTATTACGATTTTCTTTAAAAGATACACTTCCAAAATGGTGTATAAAAGTATCCTGGCATAATAATAATTTGTATCCTTCTTCTAACATTCTAAAAGATAAATCATCATCTTCAAAATTTCCAGGTGTAAATAGCTCATCTAAAACACCTACATTATCTACTACAGATTTCTTTATTAACATACAGAAACCAACTAATTTAACTCTATATTTCCATGAATTGATGTTAGATTTATTTATTTTTTGTGCAAATATAAACATATCCTCAATTGATTTGTAATCCACATCAATTTGTTGATAATATGAGCATGCATTTGTTATTGGACCCACAGCTCCTATATTATCTTGTGACCATAAAGCTTTATTCAAATTATAAAGCCAATTAGGAGTAACTATTACATCATTATTTAATAATAATATGTTTTCACCCTTAGCTAACTCAATACCTTGGTTGCACCCTTTTGGAAACCCTAAGTTTTTATTATTATATACAAATTTTATATCTGATTGTTCCTTTAGCCAATCCACTGTTTCATCTGAAGAGTTATTATCAATTATTATTATTTCATATTTATTTTTTGGCGTAAATTTTCTAATACTTTCAATGCATAATTTGGTATATTCTATTTGATTATATGTCAATATTATTATACTGGTAAATTTTATATCTTCATTTGCAAACGTATATTGCCAATCTTTTATTATATTTTTAGATTCTTCATTAACGGTTATTGGTATGCTCATTCTCTAAGTCTCCTATTTTTAAATTTATTTTAAACTTTTTAGGTATTCTATATTATATATAGTATCCTCATTTTCTACATCTAATGATAACGCCTTTTTTAACATAAAATCAGCTTTCTCAAGTTTATTTTCAAACATATATAAAATCCCTTTTATATTTAAAATTTTGACATCATCTACAAATGTTTTTGAATAGTCTTCTACCAATAATTTTGCATCATTTATTTTGCCATTTTCAATCATATTTTCTATACTAATAATAAATCTATCTTTTAATTCTTTAAATTCTTGACTTTCTTTTGTATTTTCTTCTAATTCATTTATAAGTATTTTTATTATTTTGTTATAAAAAGGATATTCATTTAATAATTTCCTCATAGTATTTATATATTCTAATTTTTCATTAGCATCATTTATTTTGTTCTTAGTATCAAGTAGATTCTTAAATTCTATAGTAAATTTATCTAAATCATTACACACAAACTTTATTAATTCAAAATCACTTAGATTACTATATATGTATTTTATGTATTTATAAGAGTACATTATATAAAGATAAAAAATATCCTTATACTTTTCATCACTTAAACTAATATTTTCTAAAACTACTTTCGATATAACTTTATATACTCTTATCTTTTCTATTTCTGATGTGTTTGGACGACTAATTATGTACTTATATAATTCTAAATTAAAACTTCTTTCCAATGCTAAAAGATATTTTAGATATTTCTCTATCCAAACATATTCCATATCATAAAAAATATCTAGTAAATCAATTTTTTCTTCAAAAGCTATTTTTATAATACATGCATAAATTATTTCTTTCTCTTCATTTAGTATTTCTTTGCATGTATCTACAGATACATGTTTATTTGTTCTTATCTGATTTAAAAGTCCATAATTACCTTCAATATCACAAAAGCTTTTATATACAGCCTCTTTTTCATCATCTTTTATATTATTTATAAATTCTTCTATATTTCTATAAAAACTATTTCTTTCAACTTTAGAATTTGGAATTTCCTTATAATAGTTTTTTATATCTTCAAATCTATTCAATTTATATAAGGACATAAATAAGCTAAAATACACATTTTTCTTTTTTTCTATATCTTCAATATTATCATATTCTGAAATCACTAAATCATATTTTTCAAGCTTATAATAGACCTTTATCAATGTAATAATAGCCTCATCTCTAAGCCCTACAGTATCAGTATCTGAAAATAAGCTATTTGCTTGTGTACTTATTTCATAATTATCCAATAAATAAAGATATCTTTTATACGAATCTATACTATTCTCGTATTTACCTAAATCAACTTGTGCTCGTGCAACATAATAATATATATCAATATTATTCATATCTTTCTTGATATACTTTAAACATAATTTTTCACACTTCTTATGTTTTCCTAAGTATAAATATGTTTTTACAAGGCTTGTTATCAAGTAACCAGGTGCCGATTCTAGTTTAGAGTATAATTCATAAGACTTCTCAAGATAATCTAAAGCCTCTTGATATTTTCCTAATATAATAAAATTTTTCCCTAATTGGTAATTTATATATGGAGATCTCTCATCCTCTTTTAACTCTTCAAACAATAATTTTTCATTTCTTTTTACTTTATTTAACCTTATTTCTTCATCTTCAAACAAATATCCATAATGTTCAAAGTCAGCAATATTATTAAATATAGGATTTTTGTACATTGGTTGTTCATGAACTTTCCCATGGTATTTAAAATCAACATTCTTGAAAAGTCTAAGTACTGAACAATATCCATATGATTTTTTATCATATGAATAAAGATTTTTTAATTGTATAGATGCAGAATTAAATTTTTTATCAAGTCCATCTTTAAAAAATCTTACAATAGTTGAAGAATCAATTAGTATTTCATCTGCATCTAATATAAGTAGCCATTCACCCTTGGCATATGATATTGATATGTTTCTCATACTAGAAAAATCATTATTCCAATTATGAACATATACCTTCTCTGTGTATTTTCTAGATATTTTTATAGTGTCATCTGTAGAACCTGTATCGACTATTATAAGTTCACTGTCTATAGATTTTCTTAATGTGGTTAATGATTTTAAAGTTTTTTCAAGTATCTTCTCTTCATTTTTGACAATCATGACTATACTAAGTAACATATATATTTTCCTTTCAAAGCTATATTTTCTAAAAAAGAAAAGAGTAAAGCAAAGCCCTACTCTTCTTCTCTATCCAATATACAAAATTATTTTATCCTAATAATTGTAAAACTCCTTGTGGCTGTTGATTAGCTTGAGCAAGCATTGATTGTGATGCTTGAACTAATATATTCATTTTAGATAAGTTAACCATTTCTGAAGCTACATCTGTATCTCTTATTCTTGATTCAGCAGCTGTAACATTTTCTAAAGTATTACTCAAGTTAGTTTGAGTTGACTCTAGTCTATTTTGTTGTGCCCCTAATTTTGCTCTTGATGTATTTAATTCTTTAAGAGCTGCATCTAAGCTAGATACCATTTGTTTAGCTGCCTCAGTTCCTGAAGTTCCATCTACATTCATACTTGCTATTGTAGAACTAGTTATTCCAGCTGAACTCATTATACTTGCAGTGTTTACTAGTGCAACTTTTATTTCATTGTTATTATAAGATGTACCTGCAACATTTGTTCCATAGTTAGCTCCAACTTGTAATCTTACCTCTGTAGAACTTCCATCAAGTAGTTTCTTACCATTAAACTCTGTTGAACTTGATATTCTTTCAACTTCATCTTTTAGTTGTGATAACTCATTAGCTATTTTTTCTCTTTCTTCAGCATTATTAGTTTCATTTGAAGATTGTACTGATAAAGTTCTCATTCTTTGTAGTATGTTTCCAGTCTCTTCTAATGCACCCTCTGCTGTTTGTACAACAGATATACCATCTTGAACGTTTCTTCCTGCTTGGTCTAAACCTTTTATTTGAGCTCTCATTTTCTCAGATATTGCAAGTCCAGCAGCATCATCAGCAGCTCTCTTTATTCTAACCCCAGAAGATAACTTCTCCATAGACTTACTTTGCGCATTTACGTTTCTTCCCATTTGATTATTTGCTACCAAAGCACTTACATTTGTATTAACTCTCATTATTTTACCCTCCTTAGTATAGTTGACATCCTTGTCATTTCTACTTTTAACCTTTATATTAATTCTTCAATTATATCATCGGACAAGTTAACCTATAACTTTATACTTTTTTATTAAAAATATTTACTTTTTCTCTATTTAAGCTATAATACATTGTGTTTACTTGTTTAGTAAGCTTGTACTCATGTAACTCTTTTTTTACTTCTGACAATTGTTCTTGTAAAGAATTTCTTATTCTATCATCAATTTCAATTAATTCCATATCATTATAAAACTGTATAAAGTCATTTTTATCCACTTCACTTATACTATTTATAATATTTTGTCTCTCATTTAATCTATTACTTATATTTTTATACTCCTCTTTTTCAATCAAGGTTATAATTTGTAAAGATATATCTTTATATAAGTTTATTTTTTCTTCTAATTTATCCATAACTAATTACCTTGTGCTTGTGAGAAATAGTTCATTTGGGAAGAATATTGATTTAATAAAGACTCCAAAGCTGAATATTTAGCATAAAGTCTTTTCTCTTTATCATTCATTTTTTCAACTAGTCTGTTTATATTTTTTTCTTGCTCTGCAATTTGTTTTGAATACACATTTTCACTGGCAGAAGAAGTCTTTTCTATACCTGATTTTTTAACAAATTTAGAAAATGAACTTCCTGAATAATCATATACGATATCTTTCAGTTTTTCAAACATTCCCTTATCATCATAATTTGAAGAATATCCAGCTAAAGTTTTGTACACCTTGTCACTATCATCTATAAGCGCTTTTGAAAAAGCATCTGCATTAAATGATATTTGACCTTTTTTATTATAATTCTCATGTTCATTGATACCTAATTTACTTAATACAGAAATATTTTTCCCATCTCCAAAAAATGCAGATTGAATCTCTTCAACAAAAGCTCTTAATTCATCATCGTTTCTAAGTATACCTTCTTTAGCCTTTTTTTCCCATTTTTCTATTTCTTCAGTTGTCATATCTTCTTTTTGGTCATCTGTAAGAGGTGGATAATCTTTTGGCTTTTTAGTAGTAACTAGTCCATAAACCTTATCCATCAACTTATTATAGTCATCTACAAATGCCTTCATATTTTTAGTAGCTTCTTCAGTATCAGTAACAGAAACTAGTTTAGCATTTCCTTTTGAATTTACATTGTAATCAATATTATCTATTTTAAATGAGTTCTGTTCTTTACTTATATGTGTTACTCTTCCTTGTTCATCAGTTACATCAGCTTCTAGATTTTTTCCATGTACCACTGCAAATTTACTTCCACTAGTATCAGTTCCAAATGTAATACCATTATCAGTAGCAATTTGCTGAGCTAAATTATCATTTCCAGTTACTTTTAAATCAAGCTCTGATGACGAACCAGTCTGTTTTCTCGAAATAATCAATTCACCTGTCATCTCGCTATAAGAAGCCTTTATATCGCTATCTGCACAAAGTGAATTTATCTTACTTACAATAGTACTTGTAGTATCTTGTTCAGATATTGGTACATTTACACCACCTATAGTTAAAGAACTAGCTCCACTAGCATTTGGTGGGAATTGTTGAACAATAGGGTCACTTGAGTTTAATTTAATAGTCACTTTTGCTGGTTCAGCCATTTGAGAAACTGCAAATTGATAATTTATTTTCTCTGCACCAGCTGACCCTTTTGCTACTATAATACTTTCATCAGAGCTAGTTATTCTTGTAGCAGAGTATGCATTTTTACTTACTATACTGTTAGGAGATTCTATACTTAAATACTTATCATAAAGATCCTTTGATTCCTGTATAATATTTCTATATATTTCTTGTTTCCATTTAACTATTTGTTGATCCTGTTTCGCTTTATCAACTTTTTCCTTATCTCTTGTCATACTAGCTTCTATTATACCTTCCATATCAAAATTTCCTGAAAGGCCTGTAACTCTTATAGGACTTATACTTGACATATATTTATCCCCCCATCCATAATTATACTTCTAATTTACTATAAACTTCATGCCATGTATCTCTAATCTGTTCTACTATTGGCAATATCTCATCAATTATTTTAATCTCCTTATTTACATCAGCTCTTATTAATTCAGCTTTTATAAACTCATAAACCTTATACATATCTTCTGCCCATTGTCCTGCATTTTGGTCTAATGTAGTCATTAATTCTGTAAATATATTTTGAACTCTCACAAGTTCACTATGTGCTTTCAAATAATCCTTATTTAAAAGTGCTACTCTTGATATATTAGTATATTCTACTGTAGCATCTACAAGCATTAATAGTAGTTCTTCTTTTGATAACTCATTTAGTTTATCTAAATTTAAATTCATTATTTATACCTACTTCTTTCTTCTTTGCTTTTTTTATCAGCTTCATGCCATGTATCTTTAATTTGCTCTATTACAGGTAACACATTATCTATTATCTGAATGTCTTTTCTAATATTGGCTCTTGAAAGTTCATATCTTACAAAATCATAAACTTTGTACATATCTTTTGCCCATTGTCCTGCATTTTGGTCCAATGTAACCATTAATTCTGTAAATATATCCTGTACTCTTATAAGCTCTCTATGTGCTCTTTGTGTATTTTTATCTACAATAGCTCCTCTGGCTATTTTTGTATATTTTACTGCCCCATCAACAAGCATAAGCAACAATTGTTCCTTTGATGCCATAAAAACAGCATTTTGCTTATAAGAACTATAAGGGTTTTCTCCATACATATATTACTTCCTCCAAGAATTTTATTTTAATGATTTTAAAATTTTTATATTTTTATTTGTAGCCTTTATATTTTCACTCTTTACTTTCTCATATATTTCTTTTCTTAGTATATTTATATTGTTAGGAGCTGATATGGCTAGTTTGACATTATTTCCATCTACTCCTACAACTTTGACCTCTATGTTCTCTCCTATAAGTACTGCTTCATCTTTTTTCCTTGAAATGACTAGCATCCACCATCACCTCTCAGTAATGGATGCCTTATTGAATATTTCTCATCCTGTAAAATTATTTGCATTCCAAAATTATTTCTTACATTTATTACTATAGGAGCTTTCATGTTCACAGTTGATTCTTCAAGCGTCTGTCCAAGAGTGATTATGTTCAATAACATAATATCATTTGGAGATTTCACTTCTAGTTTTTCAATTGTATCCTGATTTAGGACTATCTCATATTCTTTAATAATTTCAAATGGGGATACAACAATAAATCCGATACAATCTTCCTCAGTAGAATTAAACTCTTTTAAAATATCATTATCTTCTATATCTAAAAGCTTGTATTCTCTTAAATTTTCAAATCCTAGTATCCCTTTTTTTAATGTAACCTTCATCATATCTGCGTTATTTTACTATATGTAATCTAATATAGATACATTAAATAACTTTCCTCCTGTTTGTAGTGAAGCTTGATAAGTTAATTCTGCTGCCTTTAATTGAACAAGTTTTTCTCCATAATCTATTTCTTCATTTTGTGACAGAATATCCTTTAACTGTATCAAACTATCATTATTTTTTTCCTTCATAGCCTCTACTGTATTTGCTTTTGTACCATATATAGACCTAACATTCACTGTATTTTCTATTAGTTGTTCCATGTCACCTAAACAAGTTGTTGTCAGCTCTTTTATAGCATCCGCATCTGGATTTGCTAATTTTTTTGATATATTATTTAACTCTTTAAAGGGGTCAGCCTGTGTTGGGTCAAATCCAAGACTACTCAATTTAACGTTATAATCTACACTTATCCCTTGAGCTATATCCATACTCAAAGAGTCATTTAATTTATTAAGATTTAGACTAGAATTAAACTTTAAACTCACTGAACCGTCAGCATTATCTATACATTCAACAGGTGGTACACCTGTATTTGAACCTGAAAATATGTACTTTCCTTCATGTGTTGCATTTAAAGCATTTGCAATTTCTTTCATTTTTTCATTAGTTTCATTACTAAGAGTCTTTAGTTCATCATCTGAATATGCACCATCACCACTTGCCACCAAAGTTTTCTTTATATCTGATAATAATTTTCCAAGCTGATCTAATGCAGTATCAGTAGTTTCTAACCAATCTCCTGTATCTTTACAATTCTCAACATAAGTCTCCATAGTTTTTATTTCACTTTTTGAGTTCAATATTTTTATTGCTTTATATGGATTATCGGATAGTTTGTTTATTTCTTTTGTTGTATTAACTTGTCTATTAACCTTATCTAATCTTTGTAGATTATCTTGTAGCGAGTTTAGATAACTGCTAGACATCATACCTGTACTAACTCTCATTATAAGTTCCCCCTTCTATTAAATTATTCCATTTATTACAACATCCAACAGTTGCACAGCTGTTGACATAACTTTTGCACTAGCTTGATAGGAACGTTGTACTTTTATAAGCTCTGTCATTTCTTCATCTAAAGATACACCTGAAACACTCATTCGTGAACTATCAATATTATTTATAATTTTACGTTGATTCACTTCATCTTGATTCACTTTTTTAGAATCTAAACCTATTGATTCTGCAAAAGCTTTATAGTGGTCACTTATCGTACTTACTTTTCCACCAACTACCCCAATATCTATTTTTTCATCCTTTAGCTTAGCAATCTTTGAAGCCTCATCAGCAGTAAGCTTTAATTCATTTGGATTACTCTTTATAGCTGGATTTACCTTTATGATATCTTCACCATCTACATTTGAAGTTATAAAAAAATCTGTTACTGTTATTCCAGCAGATGTATTATAAACATCATTTATCTGTTTAGCTAATCCATCAGATACATCTTTTAAATCGCTTTTATATGTATCAATTTTACCATGTATTTCAAACAAGCCTTGTAAAGTTCCTGATACACCTGTTTTCCAAGTTCCATCTACATTTTTTAATTCATTAAGTTCTAATTTACCATCTGCAAGCATATTTTTAACATCACCATTTTCAAGGTCTAGTTTAAAACTTAAGGAATCTAATATTCTATCTCTTTCATCAAGCAAATCATTTGGAGTAGAGCCAGAACCAGATATAACATCAATAGATTTATTCAAATCTTCAAGACTTTTTAACATGTCATTTATTTGTTTTATTTCAGAGTTTATATTATCATCTATATCTCCCTTTAACTTATTAAGCTTCTTATAACTTTCACTTATTAAAGTTGCCAGATTTGATGCATTTTCTACCACTAGACTTTTTTTACTATCACTATTTATATCCTTTGCTAATGATTCCCATCCTTTAAAAAGGTCGTCTATACCTGCAGATATTCCATAGTCTGATGGTTCATTTATTATAGTTTCTATAGTATTATAATAGTCATACTTTGAAACTGTATTACCATATTTATGTGCTTCTGCTCTAAATTGATAATCATAAAAACTATTTCTAGCCCTTGTTACATTTGTTACATGTACACCTGTACCTAATTGACCTCTTCCAATTGCATTGTTCAAGCTAGGCATATACATTGGACTATTTGTTGCAAATTCTGTCCTTTGCCTAGAATAACCTTCTGTATCTAGATTACTTATATTATGAGAAATTGTCTGTATTGCTTTTTGATGCGCATTCATTCCTGAATTAGCTGTATTTAAAATGGAAAATAATCCTGCCATATTTCTCCTCCCAACATTTATTTTCTAATATCTCCATAAGAATTATAAGTTGTAGTTTGTTTATCAACTGGTTTTATAAAATTAATCATTTTTTTCGTAAAAATCAGTTCTTTCTTTATGAGAGAATCATTTGATTCTTGTTGATTTTTAGCTAAAACAATAATATGCTTTAAATCTGTATATATTTCTTTTAGATATTCATCATTACTATTTTCAACAACTTCACTCATTGAAATATCTTCATTAAAAAGTTGTCTTCTCTTTATCTCTATAGATGCAAGTTCCCTACTAATATCTTCTAATTTAGGATTTAACCTATTTAAATTTTCTATATCTTTTGCAACTATATAGTCAAATTGCTCTTTTAATAATTCCATCATATTACTAAGTATCTTTTTTTCTTCATATATTATAACTTTTAAGTCTGTAATCATGACTTTATCCTCGCATATCCTCTATCATTTTTTTCGCAATTTCTTCTGGTTTTATTTTGTAAGTTCCATTTTCCAATGCATTTTTTATTTCATCGATTTTTTTATTTCTAATAGTCTCATCACTCATATTTGATACACTTGCCATTTCCTTTGCAACTTTAGATAGCTCTATCTTGTCTGTTTTACTAGTTTTTTGAACTTCTTCCACTTTTTTTACACCTGATGTATTCTTTAAATAATTATTTATTACAATATTTGAACTTACATTTTTAATATCCATATTTTCACCTCCAAAATTACATACTTATAATTTAGTTATCGCTCAAAAAATAAAAACATTTATATGATTCAAACATATTTTAAATTTTTTATAAAAATATCCCCTTAGCTAAATTCATACAGAACAGCTTAAAGGGATACTATTTAAAATGCTAATTTATATCTGAATCTTCTATTTTAGATAATCTTACAGATAATTTCTCATTTGTAATAATGCTTTCTCCATAAGCAAACAATCTATCATTTGCATATATATCTAATTTTTCATCCACATTCTTATTTAGTTTTATTATAGAACCTTCTTTTAATTCTAATATGTTTTTTATTGTTTCTGTTGTATTTCCTATAGAAACAGCTACATTTACTTTTGCATTAAAAACATTTTGATTTTCTTCTATAACGCCAGTCTTTTCTTCTATTAGTTGCCCAAAATTCAATTCATATATATCCTCTTTTTTGCTATTCATAAAACTTTTCTCCTTGTATAACCTTATCTATACATATCTATCAACAAGCCTTGTATCATATCAACAGTAGAAACAATATCTATGTTTTCTTTTTCTTCACTAAGTAATTTACTAGTCATATCCTCAAGTTTATCATCAACAATCTTTACATTCTTATAGTATTGATGCTCCCAAAAACTGCTATTTTTATCAAGTGAATACATATTATCTACAACAGATTTTAGGTATTCTTTTACTGCATTTTTGTATATACTAATATCACCATAGTTTTGAGTAAGTACAAGCCTTTCCCCCGCCTTTTTTACACTTTCCAGATTTCGTTTTATATCTTCCATTGAAGAAGATTGTTTTACAGAGTTTAAGTTATCAGAAAATTTATTATTCTCTTTTAGTTTTTTAACCTCTATATTTCTACTTGGACTTATGTTTAGCTTATCTATATTTATACCCATAATAAAGCCTACCCTCTATAATATTTCATAACCTTAGGAATATAATTTTGTGTTTCTTTTGGCATTTTATACAGGTCAGAAATTGATTCTACCCCTCTGCTTTTCATCCTTCCAGGACCACCATTATATGCCATCAATCCCATTTCTATGCTCCCTCCAAACATATCAATGTATTCCTTAATGTGTCTAGTTCCAGCATCTATATTCTGTTCTATATTAAAAGGGTCTGTAACACCCAAATCTTTGCAATTTTCCGGCATAAGTTGCATAAGACCCTTCGCACCAGCAGAAGATACAGTATTTGGATTAAAATCTGATTCAACTTTAATTATTGCTTTTATAAGGTTCGCATCCACATTATATTTTTTTGATGCTTGCTCTACAGCACTTTCAATTCTTGACTTTAAATTTTTATCTTTTGTATCAACATCTATAAACCTACTAGATGTATTATTTACTGCATTATCAAGCTCGTTAAATAAATTTTCAGAATTAGACAATAAATTATATCCATTAGAAGTCTGTTGATTATTTTGTGACAATGCTTTTAACAATGTCATCATAACCATGTCAAATCCAGATGAATTATTATATGTACAGTTACACTGATTTGTAGTGTTGCTACCAGATAATTGAGTTAATGCCAATATATTAATTAATGAACTTATCTCATTCAATATAAAACTCCCCTTTCTAAATTTTATAAACTTCAAAATTAAACTGATAGAACAGATTTCCACCAATATTCATGCTCTATATACCATTTAACTGTTTCTTTTATACCTGAATCAAAATCATATTTTGCCTTCCAACCTAACTCATTCTCTATTTTAGATGGGTCGATAGCATATCTTAAGTCATGACCAGGTCTATCATTTACATAGGATATTAAATCCTCAGATTTACCTAAAATATTTAATATAATTTTTACTACTTCTATATTACTTCTTTCATTATGACCACCTATATTATAAACCTCACCAATTTTTCCTTTATGTATTATTAAATCTACAGCAGTACAATGGTCGTATACATGTAACCAGTCTCTTATATTTTCTCCATTTCCATACACTGGCAATTGTTTGTCTTCAAAAGCATTTAAAATCATAAGCGGTATCAATTTTTCAGGAAAATGATATGGCCCATAATTATTTGAACATCTAGATATAGTTGTTGGAAGTCCATATGTCCTATAGTAAGAGTTAACCAATAAATCTGCTGCTGTTTTAGACGCTGAATAAGGGGAACTTGGATTAATAGCTGATTTCTCTGTAAAGAATAAATCCCTTCTATCAATTGGTAAATCACCATAGACTTCATCTGTAGAAACCTGATGATATCTTTTTATCCCATATGTTCTACATGCATCTAAAAGTACTTGTGTTCCTATAATATTTGTTTGTATAAATAATTGTGGATTTTCAACTGACCTATCTACATGAGATTCTGCCGCAAAGTTAACAACTATATCAAACTTTTCCTCTTCAAATAATTTATAGACATGCTCTCTATCTGAAATATCTCCTCTAACAAATTTATAATTGGGCTTATCTTGTACTTCTTTTAATGTTTCCAAATTACCAGCATAAGTCAATAAATCTAGATTAACAATAGAATAATTTAGATACTTATTAAGCATATAATGTACAAAATTACTCCCAATAAATCCTGCTCCTCCTGTTATCAGTATTTTTTTCATATTTTTCTCCTAAATATTAATTCTAATAAATTTTATTAACGTTCTATACAGATATCTTTAAAACTTTTTTGTTTTTTGTCCTTTACTGATAAGAATATTTCTTCAATTCCTTCTAAAGGCCAATCAATCGATACTTGCTTATCATTCCACATAAAACCACTATCAAATTCTGGATAATAATAATTTGTACACTTATAACTAAATACAGCTTTTTCTGATAAAACTAAAAATCCATGTGCAAATCCTTCTGGAATATAAAATTGCTTTTTATTTTTATCAGACAGTATTACTCCTTCCCACTCTCCAAATGTTTGTGAATCTTTCCTTAAGTCAACTGCAACATCGAAAACTTCTCCCTCTGTAACTCTAACTAATTTTCCTTGAGGATATCTATTTTGAAAATGCATTCCCCTTAATACGCCTTTCCTTGAGCTAGATTCATTATCTTGAACAAAACACATATCAAGTCCAAACTCCATAAAATCTTTTTTATTATAACTCTCAAAAAAATATCCTCTATTATCATAAAACACATTTGGTTCGACTATATATAGCCCTTCTATTTTTGTCTTTATAAAATTGAATTTTACCATTACAATAAACTCCTTTATTGAAATAAAATTTATGATAAATTTTATTTCATATTACATATCTTCATTGGCTAGTTTTAATAGATACTGGCCATACTCAGTTTTTATCAGTGGTCTAGCTAGTTCAATTAACTTCTCTCTACTTATATATCCCTTTGTATATGCAATCTCTTCTAAACATGCTATATACAATCCCTGTCTTGTCTGAACTACTTCAACATAATTAGAAGCATCTAATAGCCCCTTATGTGTACCAGTATCCAACCAAGCCATACCTCTTCCTAAAAGTTCTACTTTTAGTTTTCCTCGTTTTAGATATTCATTATTTATTGAAGTTATTTCTAGTTCCCCTCTATCTGATGGTTCAACAATCTTTGCTATTTCTACAACATCATTGTCATAAAAGTATAACCCTGGTATAGCATAATTAGATTTAGGTATTTTAGGTTTTTCTTCTATTGATAAAACATTAAACTCTTCATCAAATTCCACAACACCAAACGCATTTGGATTACTAACATGATATCCGAATATGGTTGCTCCAGTTCTTTTAACTGCATTCTCTAATCTTTCGCTAAATCCATACCCATAAAATATGTTATCACCTAATACAAGAGAAACACTATCACTTCCTATAAATTCTTCTCCTATTATAAATGCTTCTGCAATCCCATTTGGTTTTTCCTGAATTGCATATGCTATTTTAAGTCCCAATGAACTTCCATCTCCAAATAGTTCCTCAAAAGCTATTATATCTCTTGGTGTAGATATTATAAGTATTTCTTGTATCCCTGCCAACATAAGAACTGACATTGGATAATATATCATTGGCTTATCATATATTGGAAGTGTTTGTTTTGATATACATTTTGTTATAGGATATAGTCTTGTTCCAGACCCTCCTGCTAAAATAATTCCTTTCATATTTATTCCATCCTTAAATTTACTTTGTCATATAATGATTATCGGATAAATAAAAGAAATATTTATATTTTACGTAATATCTTATTTTATTTTTTATAAATAGAATATTTACCTTCTAATGATATCATATTCTTTTAAATACTCTTCTATAGACTCTTCCCATTTTCTAAATGAATTTAATCCAATTAATTTCAGCATAAAATTATCAAGTACAGAATATTGTGGTCTTTGAGTTTTACTCTTAAAATCTTTACTTTTAATTGGATTTACTTTTATATCTATATTTTTTAACTCAAATATCTTTTTAGCAAAATCATACCAACTACACTCACCTTCACATGTGGCATGATAAACTCCATAATTCTCTGTTTCCATAATATTTATTATAACCTTTGCTAAGTCTACTGTACTTGTTGGACTCCCAAACTGGTCATCAACGACATTAACTTCTTTATTTTCTTTAGAAAATTTTATCATAGTCTTTACAAAATTATTTCCATCACCATATAGCCATGCTGTTCTCAGTATAAAGTACTTATGTGAGAATTGTTCCACAAATTTTTCTCCCATAAGTTTACTTTTTCCATAAACAGAATTAGGTTCAGTTTTATTATCTTCTTTATATGGATATTTAGAAATACCATTAAATACATAATCAGTTGATATGTGGACAAGTTTAGCATTCACTTTTTTTGATGCTATTGCTAAATTCCTAGCTCCTAAAGAATTTATTTTATATGAAGTTTCTATATTGTCTTCACATGCATCGACCTTTGTATATGCTGCACAGTTTATAATTACATCAGGTTTATTATATGTTATAAAACTATCTACATTAGTTTGATTAGATATATCTAAATCATCTCTTGTTGTAGGTAATATATCATATTTTACTTGTTTTATACTTTGATTAATTGATTCTAATTGATTGACCAATTCTCTCCCTAATTGACCATTAGACCCTGTTATTAATATTTTCATTGACTGTTTTTACCCCCTCAATAAATATTCAAATCTACCTAATACTTAATTATAACATAGCTTATATTTTGACTTAGGTAGAATATATATTATTTTTATATAAATAGAAAAAGAGATGTAACATTAAATGATTATCATCACATTATTACATCTCTCTAAATCTAAATATTTAAAACATATGTTTTAATTACCAATTAATTACCAGAATCCTATCTAAAATACTTAACTCCAGATTCAAATATCTTTTGGTCTTTCTCACCTATGATATTCTTAAATACTTCCTCACCAATTCTCTCAGAATGTCCCATTTTACCAAACACTCTACCATCAGCACTAGTTATACCTTCAACAGCATAGAATGAACCATTTGGATTAAATTCAATATCATAAGTAGCTTCATTATTAAAATTAACATATTGAGTTGCTACTTGTCCATTAGCAATTAATTCTCTCATAACATCTTCACTAGCAACAAATTTACCTTCTCCATGAGAAATAGCTATATTGTGAATATCTCCAACATTAGTTTGAGCTAGCCAAGGAGATTTATTAGATGAAATTCTAGTTCTAGCAATCTTAGCTTGATGACGTCCAATATTATTGTAAGTAAGTGTTGGTGCACTTTCACTTGGAACTCTTATTTCTCCATATGGAACTAAACCTAACTTAATTAATACTTGGAATCCATTACAGATACCTAACATCAAACCATCTTTTTGAGTTAAAAACTCATTTATAGCTTCTTGAACTCTAGGGTTTCTAAATACAGTAGCTATAAATTTACCAGAACCATCTGGCTCATCACCAGCACTAAATCCTCCTGGTAACATTATTATTTGAGAAGATTTTATTTCATTCACTATTGTATCTATAGAATCTTCTATGTCTTTATAAGTTAAATTCTTAAATACTCTTATATTTGCATTAGCCCCTGCTCTTTCAAATGCTCTTGCAGAGTCATATTCACAGTTTGTTCCAGGGAATGCTGGTATAAATACTCTTGGAGTAGCTATACTTAATGATGATTTTTTAGCCTCTCCTTGTGATATATAGCTTATAGTCTCTATTTTTGATTTTACTTCTTCTGTTTTAGTTGGGAATATAGGCTCTAAAGTACTACAATGTGCTTTATATAATTCATCTAATGAAAGTTCTTCACCTTTAATGAATATACTAGCATCTTTAACTGTACTTCCAAGCACTATGTAATTATATCCATCTAACATGCTTAAATCATCATTTGCTAATTCAAGTACTATATCTCCATAACTAGCTTCAAATAATTTATCATCTGTATATACTTTTTCAGCTTCTTCATTAAACTTAAATCCTATTTTGTTACCAAAAGCCATTTTACTTATTGCTTCACCTACACCTGCAAATCCCAATGCATATGTTGATAAAACTTTATTTTCATGTATAAGTTCTCTTACTTTATCTAAGTTTTTCTTTAGTTCTTCAAAGTCTATAACATTATTTTCTGCTTTATTTACACATAACATTACTACTTTTGAATCTGCTTTTTTAAATTCTGGAGATACTACTTTTCTAGCATCTACTGTATCAACAGCAAATGAAACTAATGTTGGTGGAACTTCAATATCTTTAAATGTACCAGACATACTGTCTTTTCCACCTATAGCAGGTATTTCAAACTTACTTT
Source organism: Clostridioides sp. ES-S-0001-03 (assembly GCF_020676075.1). Classification (NCBI taxonomy): domain Bacteria; kingdom Bacillati; phylum Bacillota; class Clostridia; order Peptostreptococcales; family Peptostreptococcaceae; genus Clostridioides; species Clostridioides sp. ES-S-0001-03. Next base: position 91,359 of record NZ_JACVWJ010000009.1, read on the forward strand.
GTGCATAAAATGCTCCTAAAAGTGCTGAGAATGGTTTGCCCCATTTTTCTGGATTGTTACCAAGTTTTTCAAAGTACTCTTGGAATGTAAGTCTTGTTGTACTGTAATTTCCTCCAATAGCAACTAATTTACATACAGATTCTACTACTGCATATAAAGCTCCATGGAATGGACTCCATTTCCCTACTTTTGGATTATATCCATAAGTCATTATTGTAGAAGTATTAGTTTCTCCACCAAGAACTGGTATCTTAGCAACCATACCTTGAGTTGGAGTAGCTTGATACTTTCCACCAAATGGCATAAGTACTGTATTTCCACCAATTGTATTATCAAACATCTCTACTAATCCTTTTTGAGAACAAACATTAAGGTCAGATAATACTTTTGTAAATTTATCTTTCATACTTGCACACTTAACATCTTTTACTATTTCATTAGAGCTAAAGAATGTGTTTTCTTCATCTACTTTAGTAACATGGACATCAGTAGTTTGTTTCACTCCATTTGTATCTAAAAACTCTCTATTTATATCAACAATTGCTTTTCCATTCCAGAACATTCTTAAATATCCTGTATCAGTTACTGTAGCTACATGTGTAGCTTCTAAGTTTTCTTCTACTGCTAATTGTATAAATTTATCTTTATTTTCTTTTTTTATAGCTACTGCCATACGCTCTTGTGATTCTGAAATTGAAAGTTCAGTTCCATCAAGCCCATCGTATTTTTTAGGCACTAAATCTAAGTTTATGTCCAAACTATCAGCAATCTCACCTATAGCAACACAAACCCCACCTGCTCCAAAGTCATTACATCTTTTTATCATTTGAGCAACTTCTTTATTTCTAAAGAATCTTTGTATTTTTCTTTCATTAGGAGCATCTCCTTTTTGAACTTCTGCACTACAAGTCAATATTGATTCTTCACTATGCTCTTTAGATGAACCAGTTGCTCCTCCACAACCATCTCTTCCTGTTTTTCCTCCAAGAAGAACTATTACATCTCCTGCTTCTGGTCTTTCTCTTACTACATTTTCTTTTGGTGCTGCTGCTATAACTGCACCTATTTCCATTCTTTTTGCAACAAAGTTTTCGTCATATACTTCTGCAACTTGTCCAGTTGTAAGACCTATTTGGTTCCCATATGAACTATATCCATGAGCTGCTTCTGTAGTTATTTTTCTTTGCATAAGCTTTCCAGGTAAAGTGTCCTCTAAAGTTGTTCTTGGGTCAGCACTTCCTGTAACACGCATTGCTTGGTAAACATAACTTCTTCCTGATAATGGGTCTCTTATAGCTCCACCTAGGCAAGTAGCTGCTCCACCAAACGGCTCTATTTCAGTTGGATGGTTATGAGTTTCATTTTTAAACATTACTAAATATTTTTCCATCTTTCCATCAACTTCAACATCCACATTTATACTACATGCATTTATTTCTTCACTTTCATCTAGATCATTTAACTTACCATTTTTCTTTAATTCTTTTACTGCAACTGTAGCTATATCCATTAAGCATATATCTTTATGTCTATTTACATATACATTGTCTCTTGAGTTAAGATACATTTGATATGCTTCTTTTACTATATCATTAAATTTACCATCTTCTATTTTCACATTTTCTATTTCAGTCATAAAAGTAGTATGCCTACAATGATCAGACCAATAAGTATCTAGAACTTTTATTTCTGTTATAGTTGGGTTTCTCTTTTCTGTATCTTTGAAATATTTTTGAACATGTTGTAAGTCTCCTAAAGTCATTGCTAATCCTTTGTCACTTACAAATGATTTTAATCCGTCTTCATTTAAATCTATAAATCCATCTAATATTTCAACTGCTGTTGGTATCTCAGTTTCCATTTTTAATGTTTCTGGTTTTTCTAAAGATGCTTCTCTACTATCCACTGGATTTATGCAGTAATCCTTTATTTTGCTAAATTCTTCATCAGTTATTTTACCTGATAATATATAAACCTTTGCTGTATTAATGGCAGGTCTTATACCTTGATTTACTATTTGGACACATTGAGCTGCCCAGTCACCCCTTTGGTCATATTGACCAGGTAGGAACTCTATTGCAAATACTCTTTCTCCATTTAATTCTGGTATTTCCTCATAGTATACTACATCTAGATTTGGCTCAGAAAAGATTGTCTTTGCTGCATTTTCATAAACATCTTCTGATATTCCTTCTACATCATATCTATTTAATATTCTTAAATCTTCTATACTACTTATGTGCAAGCTTTCCACTAAATCCTTTTTTAAAGCTTTAGCCTCAAGGTCAAAACCTTCTCTTTTTTCAACTAGTACTCTTCTAACCATTGAGTCTTTATTTCCAGTATTCAACATACCTTATCCTCCATTTTAGAAAAATTATCTACCTATGTCTGTTCTATAATGCATTCCTTCAAAGTTTATTTTTTTTATATTTTCATAAACTTTTTCTGCTGCATCTTTAACTGTAGCTGATTTTGTAGTTATACCAATTACTCTTCCCCCATTAGTAACTAAATTGCCGTCAAGCATCTTAGTACCACTGTGGAATACTACTATATCATCATCTAAATTTTCAAGACCAGTTATAACTTTTCCTTTTTCATAACTGTCTGGATACCCTCCTGATGTAAGCATAACACATACAGCTTCATCATCACTATAATTTATTTCTATGTCTTTTAACTTATTGTCAAGTATAGCTTCCATTATTTCATGTAAATCTGTTTCTAATCTAAATAAAACAGATTGTGTTTCAGGGTCTCCAAATCTTACATTATATTCAAGTACTTTCTCTCCATCATCAGTTATCATAAGACCAACAAATAAAATACCTTTAAAGTTAAGTCCATCTTTTTTGAATCCCTCTAATGTTTTTTCTAGTACTGTTTCTTTTACTTTATTTGCTAATTCTTCTGTATAGATTTCACTAGGTGAAAAAGTTCCCATTCCACCTGTATTCGGTCCTTGTTCATAATTATTTACCTTTTTATGGTCTTTTGCACTTGCCATAGGAACTATTGTATTATTGTCTACAAATGCCAAGATAGAAGTTTCTATACCTTTTAAAAATTCTTCAATTACTATTTTATCTCCAGCAGTTCCAAATTTCTTATCTGACATCATTTCTTTTAAAGTTGCTATAGCATCTTCTCTATTTTCAGGTATTACAACACCTTTTCCAGCAGCTAATCCGTCCGCTTTTATTACTACTGGATACCCAAAGCTATCTATTTCTGATATAGCTTCTTCTAAGTTTGTATATTCTTTATATTTTGCAGTAGGTATGTTATGCTTTATCATAAAATCTTTTGAAAAAGCTTTACTTCCTTCAAGTTGAGCACATTTTTTATTAGGTCCAAATACTCTTAAACCTTCTTTTTCAAATTCATCTACTATTCCCATAACTAGTGGTACTTCTGGACCTACTATTGTTAGACCTATTTTGTTATCCTTGGCAAATTTTAAAAGCCCTTCTACATCAGTATCACCTATATTTACACATTCTGCTACATTTGCGATTCCTGCATTACCTGGCGCACAATAAACTTTTTCTACATTTTTTTCATTGCTTAATTTCCAGCATATAGCATGTTCTCTTCCGCCACCGCCTACAACCAATATCTTCATAATATCCTCCTTAGTGTTTGAAGTGTCTTATTCCTGTAAATACCATAACCATATCATACTTATCACAAGCTTCTATTGAATCTTTATCTTTTATAGAACCACCTGGCTGAACTACTGCTGATATTCCATATTCATGAGCTAATGTTACACAATCATCAAATGGGAAAAATGCATCTGATGCTAAAACAGCTCCTGTAAAATCTTTATCTTTATTATTTTCAAGAGCATTTTTTAATGCCCAAATTCTTGATGTTTGTCCACAACCTAGAGCTAGAGTTTGACCATTTTTTACTATTGCAATTGCATTTGACTTCATATTTTTTACCACTCTCATACCAAATTCCATGTCTTTAAGTTGCTCATCTGTTGGTTTTGCTTTTGTTACATTTTCACTTTTTTCTGCTAATGTATTGTTTCTATCTTGTATCAATAATTTTCCATCTAAGTATTTCATTTCATATGGTTGTAAACTATTTTCTATCTTAGCTAATTTTAAGATTCTTAGATTTTTCTTTTGTTTAAGTATCTCTAATGCTTCTGGTTCAAAATCGTATGCTACTACTATTTCTAAGAATATTTCATTTAATTTCTCTGCTGTAGCTTTGTCTATAGTGGAAGTTATTCCTACTATTCCACCAAAGATTGATACTTTATCTGCTTCATAACATTTTGTATATGCTTCAAAAGCATCTTTTCCTAATCCTACACCACATGAATTAGCATGTTTTATAGCTACTGAAACTACTTCTTCACTGTCTTTAAATTCTCTCATAACTTCTAAGCAACCATGTAAATCATTTAAGTTGTTGAAAGAAAGTTCTTTACCACCTAGTTGTTCATAATTTAAGATTGGATTTTTTGCATTTGATTGTGAATATAAGAAACCATTTTGATGTGGATTTTCTCCATATCTTAAAGTTTGTTCTTTTTGGAAAGTTAAATTTAATATGTCAGGATATGTATCTCCTACTTCTCCAGCAAAATAGCTAGATATTAAAGCATCATATCTTCCTGTAGTTGAGAAAGCTTTATATGATAATTTTTTTCTATCTTCTAATGTCATTGTCTCTGTTTTTAATTTTTCTATTATAGAATCATAATCTTTTATATCTACTACTACTATTACATCTTTATAGTTTTTAGCAGCAGAACGTATCATAGATGGTCCACCGATATCTATATTTTCTATCATTTCATCGTGGCTTTTCCCAGCTTTTAAAGTTCCTTCAAAATCGTATAGATTTACAGCTACTAAATCTATTGAATGTATTTTATGTTCATTCACAGTTTCTACATGAGATTCTTTGTCTCTTTTATAAAGTATTCCACCATGTATATATGGATTTAATGTTTTTACTCTTCCATCCAATATTTCTGGGAAGTTTGTAACATCTTCAACTTGCATTACATTAACTCCATTTTCTTTTAATGTCTTAAAAGTATTTCCTGTAGATATAATTTCATAGTCTAACTTATTTAATTCTTTAGCAAATTCAACTACACCTGTTTTGTCAGTTACACTTATTAAAGCTCTCTTACTCATTTATAAACACTCTCCTACCTTGAAGTTTTAATTTATTTTCACAAAAAAGACTTAAACTCTCTTCCAAAATCCTATGTTCAACTTCTAACACTCTTTTTGCAAGTGTTTTTGCATCATCATCTTGATTTACCTTAACTACATCTTGCATTATTATTGGTCCAGTATCAGCACCTTCATCCACAAAATGAACTGTAGCACCAGTTACTTTAGCCCCATAATCTATTACTCCCTGATGGACTCTTTCTCCATAGAATCCAGCCCCACAAAATGAAGGAATTAATGATGGATGTATGTTTATCATTTTGTTTCTAAACTCATTAACCAGCTTTGGGCTGATTATTTTTAAATAACCAGCCAAAACTACTAAATCTATTTTATTTTCTTTAAGAATTTCTATTATCTTGTCTTCATTAGTTTCACAAATTGCCTTTATGTTATGATTTTTAGCTCTCTCTAAACCATAAGCATCTTGCTTACTTGAGATAACTACTTTAACCTGACCTTTTATTTTTCCAGACTCAGTACCATCTATAACTGCTTGTAAATTTGTTCCTCCACCAGATATCAAAACTCCTATATTTAGCATAATTCTACACCTTCATGACTATCTACTACTTCACCAATTATATATGCTTTATCTTCTAATAATTCACTATACTTTTTATCTACATAAGCAGCATTGTCATTTTCTCTATTATTTATAAAGTTTACAACATCGTTGGCATTTTCTTTATCTACTATTAAAACTAGTCCAATACCCATGTTAAAACTCTTATGAAGTTCTCTCTCATCTACAGCATTAAAACCTTCTATCATTTTAAATATAGGAGGCTTCTCCCAAGATTTTTTATTGATGTCTAATCCTAATCCTTTAGGTATAACTCTTGTTATATTTTCTATAAGCCCTCCACCAGTTATGTGAGCTATAGCTTTTATATCATGTTTAGCTAATACATCTAAAGCTAACTTAACATATATTTTAGTTGGTGTTAAAAGTGCTTCCCCAACTGTCATTCCTAGTTCTTCTACATATTGTTCCATCTTATAATCATAAGTTTCTAAGAATATCTTTCTTATAAAAGAAAATCCATTACTGTGTACTCCACTTGAAGATATACCAACTAATACATCTCCTGATTTAACATCATTTCCAGAAACAATCTTTTCTTTGTCAGCTATACCTACAGAGAATCCTGCTAAATCATAATCATCATCTCCATACATTCCAGGCATTTCAGCAGTTTCTCCACCAATTAGTGCACAACCAGACATCTTACAGCCATCTGCTATTCCACCAACTACTTTTTCTATATGCTCAGGAACTAATTTTCCAAGAGCTATATAATCAAGGAAGAATAATGGCTTAGCACCTTGACATATTAAATCATTTACACACATTGCAACTAAATCTATTCCAACAGTATCATGCTTGTCCATCATTTGAGCTATTTTTAACTTAGTCCCAACACCATCTGTAGATGCAAGCAAAACTGGTTCTTTCATTCCCACAAAATCTTTTAAACTGTATAATCCACTAAAGTTTCCTAAATCTCCAACTACATTTCCATCATAAGTTCCTTTAATTTTACCTTTTATAAGGTCTACTGCTCTATTTCCTTCATCTATATCTACACCTGATTCTTTATATGTTAACATGAAAGTAGTTCCTCCTTATCAATTTTTTTAACTGGGTATTCTCCATCAAAACAAGCTTTACAGAAAGTAGACTTATGTTCTGCTGCATCTAACATTCCTTCTATATCTAGGAATTTTAAACTATCACATCCAATATATTCTCTCATTTCTTCTACGTTGTTACTTGATGCAATTAACTTAGAGCGATTTGGAGTATCTATTCCATAATAACAAGAGTAAGCTACTGGAGGAGATGTTATTCTAAGATGAATTTCTTTTGCTCCTGCTTCTCTTAAAGATTTTACTAACTGTTTAGATGTAGTTCCTCTTACTATTGAATCATCTACTAAAATTATAGATTTTCCTTTTATTACTGTTGAAAGAGGATTTAATTTTATTTTTACAGCTATTTCTCTTTCCTCTTGTGTAGGTTTTATAAATGTTCTTCCTACATATCTATTTTTAACTAGACCTTCACTTATTTTTAATCCACTAGCATTTGCATAACCAATAGCTCCTGGCCAACCTGAATCAGGAACTGGAACTACTACATCTGCTTTTACATTTTCATCTTGAGCTAATCTTTCCCCACATTTAATTCTGAACTCATATGCATTTACATTATCTATAGTTGCATCATTTCTTGCAAAGTATATGTGTTCAAATATACAACTTTTCTTAACTGGTTTATAATTTTCTGAATAAAAATATGATTTTAATTCACCATCTTTAACTACTATTATTTCTCCTGGCTCTACATCTCTTATAACTTCTCCGCCAAGTATGTCTATTGCACAATTTTCTGATGCAAATATATATTCATCGCCCTTTTTACCAAGTACAAGAGGTCTGAATCCATGTGGATCTCTAACTGCAACCAATTCATCTTGACTCATTATTACAAGGGCATATGCACCTTTGATATAGTCCATTGTTACTTTTAAACTTTCTACTATATCACCTTTGTAATATCTTGCAAGTATATATAAAATTACTTCTGTATCTGAATTAGTTTGGAACATATATCCATCTTCTTCTAGCATATCTTTTAAATAATTTGCATTTACTAGATTTCCATTATGAGCTATAGCTAATTGTCTTTTTCTGCAACTTCCAACTAAAGGCTGACAGTTAGAAACATGACTTCCTCCAGCTGTTGAATATCTAACATGTCCAATACCTATATTTCCTTTTAACTTAGATAATTCACTTTCCTTAAAAACATCTCCAACTAATCCCATATCTTTTTTGTACTTAATTTCTCCATCATCTAAAAGAGCTAAACCACAGCTTTCCTGCCCTCTGTGTTGCATAGAATATAAAGAATAATATAGTTCTTTAGTTACATCTTTATTAGAGTAAATCCCTAAAACTCCACACATACATTTGCCTCCTATTTATTATTCATTCTCGAAAGTACTTCCATATAACCTTCTACAAGGTCTCCAAGGTCTCTTCTAAATCTGTCTTTGTCTAATTTTTCATTTGTGTTTACATCCCAAAGTCTACAAGTGTCTGGTGATACTTCATCTGCCAATATTATGTTTCCTTCTGAATCTTTACCAAATTCTATTTTAAAGTCAACTAACTTTAGGTTTAATTTTAAGAAGAATGTTTTTAGCAATTCATTTATTTTTAGAGTTTCTTCTCTTAAGAATTTCAATTCTTCTCTAGTTGCTAATTTCATTGCCACTGCATAATCGTCATTTAGCATTGGGTCACCATAATCATCGTTTTTATAGCTTATTTCAAAGATTGGCTCATCGAAAACTACACCTTCTTCAAGACCAACTCTTTTGCAGATAGAACCAGCAGCAATATTTCTTACTATCACTTCTAATGGTAAAATTTCTACTTTCTTAACTAGCATTTCTCTGTCTGATAAACTTTTTATAAAGTGTGTATTTATATTATTTTCTTTTAACATTTCAAAGATTATTGTTGATATTTTATTATTTAGTATACCTTTTGAAGATATTTCTGCTTTTTTTTCTCCATTAAATGCTGTTGCATCATCTTTATAATAAACAACATATTCGTTTTCATTATCTGTAGAATATACTTGTTTTGCTTTTCCTTCATATAATAACATTTCTGTTACCCCCTTAAGTTCTTGTCGTCTTCTAACACCTTTTGTGCCATTTCTTCTCTATATGATTTCAAATCTTCTTTTAATTTTGGGTATTTTAGAGTCATTATTTGTAATGCCAATAAAGCTGCATTTAAACCTAAATCTATTGTAACTGTTGCAACTGGTATTCCTTTTGGCATTTGAACTATTGATAAAAGTGAGTCTAATCCATCCATAGTTGATGATTTAATAGGCAATCCTATTACTGGAATTAGAGTTTGTGAAGCTATTACACCTGGTAGATGTGCTGCTTTTCCTGCTGCTGCTATTATTACATCTGTATCATCTTCTATTTCTTTTAGGAATGTTGAAAGTTGTTCTGGTGTTCTATGAGCAGATAATGCTCTTGCTACAACTTCTATTCCATATTTTTCAAGCAGTTTTATCCCTTCTTCTAATTTTGGATAATCTGATTTTGAACCCATAACTACTGCTACTTTCATTAGACTTCCCCTCTCCGTTTATAAGTTATTTTACATTTTAAATCATTCGTATCATTATACGAATGATACACCTTAAATTTTATATTAATATACACATATTATCAACTCTTTTTTGAAATTTTTTAAAAAAAATATTACTTGTATTTTTTTTATTCGCCCTATACCGAACTTTATTCGCTTTTTTTGATACCTAATAAAATTACTTTCCATTTATTTATTATTTTTTGATAAATAAATATATTTCATATAATTTTAAAGTAAACTTACATAGTATTTTTTAAATTATAAGATTTATAATTCAGTAAAATACTCATTTCTATACATACTTGTATCAGAGTCTATACTAAAAAAGGAAGTTAATTATCATAAATCATCTTCCTTTTCATTAGTGTATAATTTTATAGTTGTTAATTTAAAAATATAAAGTGCCATTTTTAATTCTGTATTTTATCAATAAATTCATATCTTGCCAATAGTTAATCATCCTTAAATAATCTTTTATATAACAATTTCATTTCTTGATAATCTAAAATTACAAAATCAGGCTCATAAATCAAATCTTCTAAACTATTCCCCCTATGATTCATCCAGATACTCTTCCATCCAGCTTTTTTAGCACCTACTACATCATTTTTATAAGAGTCACCTATATAATATGTATTTGCCCTATCTAAACCCATAAATTTCTCAGCTAATCTAAAAATATTAATGTCTGGCTTAGAAAAGCCAACTTCACTAGAAATAAAAATATTCTCTTCATCAACCCACTTTTCAATATTTAATTGCTTTAATTTCATTCTTTGATGAGAAGATGGTCCATTAGTTATAATTCCAATATTAATATTTTTTTCTTTAGCAAAATTCAAAACTTGCTCCATCTCTGGTATTAGAGTTATTTGTGATTGTTGATATATATACTCATCTTGAAAATTTTGAGCATCTTTTTCTGTAATGGGGTTTCCTAACTCTTCAAAAGCTTTCATTATTCTATACACATGCATTTTTTCAATTGGCATCTCTCCACTCTCAGTCAAATGAAATACCTCATCACTATACTTTCTGCTACTGATATATAAATCTTTAACAGAAATATTCTTTATTGAAGAAAATACTTTATCATATGCGATATAAAAAGGTGTTAACTGATTGTATAAAGTATCATCTACATCAAAAATTAAATTAATCAAAATATTAGTCCTCCAAAATTTAATAGTGGTAAATATAATTATAACTATAAATACCTAGTATAACAATACCTACCACTATAAGTCCTATTATTTATTTAAAATTCTAGTAGTTACACCTTTTAGATTATAACATTCTGCATAATCACGTAAAGGACGCTTAATATGGTCTACAACAAATCTTTGACCATTGATGTTATTTTTTCTTAAATTACTATAAAGCATTTCTATCTCTCTTTTAACATCATCATTATTGAATGTATAGTGACCTGCAATATCTAATATTTCATTAGATAAAACTTCATCCTTAAAGATTTCTTCAGTAGTTATATTTTTCTGTTCTCCTATCACCCATTTTCTCCAACGTCCACATTCAATAGCATCTACAAGAAGAACATGTCTAATATTTGAAGTCTTTTCAATTAATCCTTCTTCCTTTAGTTTTCTTTCAACTTCTGCTAGCTTTAAGTATGCTCTAGTCTCTTCAGTACCATATTGAGGAGCAACATTTGTCGCAATAATTTTAGATGGTATATGTTCTAATAAAGTCACATCATCCAAATAATCTCCATTATGTTCCTTTAACCCAACTCCATACTTTTTAGCCATTTGAGCTAAATCATAAGCATTCTTAAAGTTAAAAGTGCCTACCTGTTCTGTTTTTCTAGTTAGAGTACCTGTCTGACCAACTATAAATGTCGGCATTGGCAAATCTCTCTTTTCAAGTTCAACTTTTAATCTAGTTATAAATGTTTCATATGTCTCAGTTGAAGTTAAGCCTCCATTTGTTTCCTCTGTCCCAACTTCATATCCTATCTCTGGCAAATTAAGTCTTTTTCTTTCTTTTTCGCAATATTCAATTAATTCTACAGTTCGTTCTAACACTATATCCAATGGAATCACTTTTCCCATTTCAAATGGGTCTTTTGTAGGGTCAATCATTAATAAATCAAAACCTGCCTCAATATCAGCTAAATAAGATTTTTTTCCTAATTCCATAGCTTTGTCAACAGGTAAATGGTCATTTCTCTCTTTATCTCTTTGCCATGGTCCTCCATGGTCTCTGCATAAGTAATATAAACCATCAAATCCCACTTCATCAGCTATTTTCTTAATATCTCTTGTAAATGTTTCTTGATTCCAACCATTTACATAACCTCCTCCTAGCTCATCTGCATCTACTTGATTTCTACTTGCAATAAACATTAAAGGAAAATCATCATCCTTTGCTAATTCAAAACTCGCTTGTAACAAATTAGGTGACATAGGACCAATCCCTAAAAGTGTTGCACTTTTCCCCTCTTTTTGTAAGTCTAGTAATCGTTGTACGACAGTTTTTATTGGTAATTTTTTCATTACTATATCTCCTTTTATTCTATTTTTTAAGATGTTTTCAAAGATGCTTTTAATAAAATCTTCAATAAAAACATCTTTATGTTATATGTAAAATAAATCAAACTTTATTGAAAAGTATCTTTTATTTTCTTAATTAATGCATCAGATTTTTTAATAATATCAGACACACTCATTCTTACTACTTTCTTGCCTTTAAAACGCTCCATATTTCTAATCTCAACATCATTAGTTAATATTACACAAGTTGCTTCTTCAATTTCTTTAATTGACAACTCATTATCTATTCCAGAGCTTCCTTGAGTTTCAACCTTTATTTCTATACCAAATTTTTTTGCTGATAATTCAAGTGATTCAGCTGACATATAAGTATGGGCTACTCCACTAGGACAAGATGTTACTGCTACAATTTTCATATCTTTATCTCCTTTAAATTTATAGTTCTATATAATTTTCTTACAATTTTATATAAATTAATTTATTATTTTATATATCTATAATTCTTCAAATATTAGTTCAATAGAATCATCTATATCTTCTTCAATTTCTTCATCTTCTTTTACATCTTTCTTTACTAATTTCATCAATATTGCGACAACAACTGCTCCAGTTAGTACAGATGCTATATACCCCAACCTGTTATCAACAACTGGAAGTACTATCAATCCTCCCCAAGGAGCATGATTTAAACATCCCAGTAAAAAAGCCATAATATTTCCAATAATTGAACCAGCCATAATACAAGGAATTACTCTAACAGGGTCCGCTGTTGCAAATGGAATAGCTCCTTCCGTGATTCCAACACATCCCATTAGAAGTGATGCTTTTCCTGAATCTCTTTCTTCTTTACTAAATTTTTTTGGGAATAATAATGTTGCTAACCCTAATCCAATTGGAGGTATACAAATCGCAACTCCAACTCCTCCCATTAAGTATGGAAGTGTATCAACTTGTGTTTGAGCAAAAGTCGCAGCAACTTTATTTATAGGACCACCCATATCAGAAGCTATCATTCCTCCCAAAATACCCCCTAAAGGAATCTTTGAAACACCAGACATTCCATTTAACCAGTTCGTCATCCATGCCATAAAAGAAGCTATAGGTTCTCCAATTAAAAATACAATTATACCACCTGTAATCAATGTACCAAGCAAAGGATAAATAAATATGGAACCTAGAGTTCTCATTGTAGGAGCTAATTTTATTTTCTTCAGTTGTAATACAACAAATCCTGCTATGAACCCTGCTATAATACCACCTATAAAACCAGCATTTACTTCTTTTGCTAAATATGCACCTATCATACCTGGTGCTAGCCCTGGCTTATCTGCCATACTAAATGCTATATATCCGCCTAATATTGGAATGAATAAAGCTAGACCTGCAGCACCAATTTGATTTAGTTTAGCTAACCATCCAGTTTCAGGAACAGCAGCTTGTCCACTTAATGTTACTGATAAAGCAAATAATATTCCCCCAGCAACTACAAATGGAATCATATATGATGTTGCTGTCATAAGATGTTTTTGTAAAAACTTTAAAATCCTCATTTTAATCTTCCTCCCCTATCTTTTCTTTTATAAGATTATAAACTGTTTGTTCATCTGCCCCTCTAATTTGATTTCTAAAACTCTCATGCATCAATAAACGTGCCAGTTTTGATAAAATCTTTAAATGAAGATTATTTTCATTATCTTTTGTTACTGATATTAAAAATATCAAGTCTACTTTTTCACCTTCTTCTGTCCATTCAATAGGAACATCAAACTTTCCAATTGTAATACAAGAATCTTTGACACCTATACTTTGACTATGAGGTAGACCTATACCATGCCCAATATATGTTGATAATGTTTCCTCTCTCTTTAAAACATCTTCTAAAAATTGATTTTTATCTCTTAAATACCCCTCTTTTGATACTACATCCACTAATGATGTAATAGCTTCTTCTTTTGAATCTGCTTTCATTTTGAATGAGCATTTTACATTGACTAATTTACTCATACAGTGACCTCCTCCTCATATTTATGAATTAAACCTTCTGCTTCTTCTTTTGTCCTTGCACTTTCTAACATACTAATAAAATTAGTCTTATAAACCATTTTAGTTAAATTAATTATTGCTGGAATTTGCTCTTTCTTATCTCTACTTGCTAAACAAAATATAACTTTAACCTTTTTATCACCAAAACTAATTGGCTCTTTACATATTAGTAAACTTATTGAACTTACTTTAACTAATGAACTGTCATTTCCATGCAATAAAGCAAACTCTTCATCTTTTACAGCATAGAAACCTACATCATTTAAAATATCTATAATATTCTCAGCATATTGTGTTGATACAAAATCACAATTAGCAAGTATATTTGAACTAATTTTAACAGCATCTTCCCACTTAACTTCTCTATCAATTATACTGATAGTATCAGCACCTATTAAATCACTTAATTTAAGCTGTCTAGATAATATTCTCTCATCACTATATCCAAGCTCCTGCCATATGATACTCAATACTCTTTTTTGAGCATCTTCTTCTAAGAAATCCAGCCTTTTTTTGATTGATATATAGTTAGTCAAGACATTCTTTCTTTTTATTCCTTTTTCTTCGAGTTTTAAATAATCGTTTTCCTGCAAAAATGGATTAATCTCAATAACTACTTTAGGCAAAGTTACAACTATCTTTGATGTTGTTATAATAAAATCGATATTTTCCCATTCCTTATAATCTTGTAATTTATATGCTGGAATACTATCCACTATATTTATTTGATAATCATTTATTATAGTGTCTTTTAACATAGCAATTACACCATATCCAAATCCACAAACTAATAATATGTTTTTATAATTGTTTCTCTCATTTCTTTGTACACTTCCTAAAAAGTGTATTGCTAAAAGTATTATTTCATTTTCATTTTTTATTTGATTTAACATCCTATTTTTTTGTACAGAAACCTTAGTAGCTTCAAGTACATATTGATACTTATCTGGTATTACATGAAATAGTTCTTCATAAATCTGTATGTTTTGCTTGATTCTTTCTATTAATGGGGCAATATGATTAAGCAATCCTTTATAAAGAATCATATCTTCTTTAAAATCAACGCTCAATATTTCTGACATATTGTAAATTAAATCTTGAACTATTATTTCTGTACTAATCAAATCCATATCTTCATTTAAACTTGCATATTTATTTGTAAAAAACACAAAACTTTTTAACAATAAAATTTGTTCTTTAGTCAATTTCTTTTGAATGATTTGTTCAAATTCTTGGTCAAATTTATTTTCAAAATATGGTTCACTTAATGAGGAAGATTCCAAAGGATGTTTTTCATCTGAATGTATGTACCATGTAAAAAGAAAAATATTTGAAACATACCATGTGAAAGATTCATCATTTAAAATCCAATCCATTTTGGAAAGTAAATCTATTGACCAATTATATATATTATTCAAGGAAATTCCCTTGAATATTTGTTCAATAATTTTCACTAAGTACTGCTCAAACACACTTAAATCAGACTTTTCTTTACCAAATAGGTAAGAATATAATTTTAATATACTTAGTCTTTGTTTATATATAGTGTTTTCATCTCCACTTATTTTGAAAGTCTTATCATATGTAATAGTTATTTGGTTTCTTTCTAATTCACTTGATAGAACATTAAGGTCGTTTTTAATTGAACTTCTAGAAACCTGGAATTCTTTGCTCAACTTTTCTAAATTTAGCCTATCTATTTTAAACATTGATATAATCTTCATAATAGATACTCTCTCAGTTAAAGAAAATACATATTCATTATTATCTATATATACTACTTGGAAATTCTTAGGAATAATTAGTACACCTTTATTTATTTTTTGTATTAATGGTTTATTTAATGACTGTAAAACTATATTTAAATTATTTATGTCATATCTAACTTTTCTTTCTTCTATACTTAATTGTTGGCTAATTTCCTTATAACTTGTCTTCTCTTTTCCTTTTAGAAAATTCATAATGAGTAACATTCTTCCACTTATCATATTTTCCCTCCTTTCAAAATAATTAGAGTTATTAATACTGCAAATTTTATGTTATTCTGTATATTTAAGTTTTTTTATGTCTAAAAATAGTAACTATCTTTCTATATTCAGAATAATACAATAAAGCTTTAACTACAACTTACAATATTTGAAAATTGTTTTTACAAAATCTGTAGACATATTTTTATTAAAAAATATAATATTTATATTTAAAACTTTATATCACCTACTAATTACAATATATTTTAACATTACATAGTATTTTCAACGCTTTACTAATAACTGCTACATATCTGTAACTATATGGGTAACAGCAAAATAGTTAAAAGTTTTACTTAAAAGTAAAACTATATCTGTAGATTTAAAAATACAAATAAAAAAAGCAAGCTATATATTTAAATTATATAACTTGCCTAAATATTTAATTTTATAAACCTAATCATTAGGTATTGTTAAATTTTTTACTTTATCACCATTATATGCGAATTCTTCAAATTCATGTATTGATAATGGTTTAGAAAAAACATAACCTTGAATATAATCACATCCAATACTTTTTAAGAAATATACTTGTTCAACTTCTTCAATACCTTCAGCAATTACTTTCATACCAAGTCTCCTGCTAAGTTCAATAATAGATTCCACAACAACTTTACCACGTTCTATATTATTTTTACTAACAAAAAATGAACGATCTAATTTAATTATATCGACTTTAAACTCCTTTAATATCCCTAATGATGAATATCCAAATCCAAAATCATCTATAGAACATTTAAAGCCTTTACTGTGGATATCATCTATTACACAAATTGCTTCTGGATTTTCTAAAAAAATAGATTCTGTAAGTTCTAAGTCTATTAAAGATGTAGGTACATTATATTTAATACATATCATCTCATATTTTTCTAAGAATGATTTATCCTTTAAATGTTGTCTTGATACATTAACAGAAATTATTAATAACTCCTTACATTCTTTTATCCATTTAGAAATCAATTTACATGTTTCTTCAAGAACATATAGGTCTAACTCACATATAAATCCACTTTTTTCAAAAATGGGAACAAAATCACTAGGATAAATCATCCCCTTCTCTGGGCTATTCCAACGAACAAGAGATTCTGCACCACTAACCTTTCCAGTTTTTATATCAATCTTTGGTTGTAAGCATATAAAAAATTCTTTATCATCAAGAGCTTTTTCCATTAAATTTGACAATTCCTTTTCAAATATCAATCGTTTTTTTTCTATATCACTATAAAAATTAAAATCACTTTTATGTGCTTTATTAAAACTTTTTCTTGCTGTATTCACATGGTCTTGTATTGTAATTAAATCTTCGTCATGATTTTCAATTGCGTAGATACCTACTGATATTCTTAAAAAGTATGGGTTTTCTTTTCCTTTGTTAAAATAATTAATCTCATCTTCTATTTTATACAGTAATTCTAAAACTTCTAATACTGGTCTATTCTTCATAAATAGATAGAACAGGTCTGCATCATGCCGACATACAAACTCCTCATCATTAGCAATATTTTTTTCTAAAACATTATAAATATATTTAAGTGTATTATTTCCTTTTTCACTACCAAAACAGTCATTTATTAGCTTAAAATCCTTTATATTTATTGCTATCATCATATAAGTATTATCAGGAGATTTTGAAATTAAAGGTTTTATTAACATACTAAATTTTGTTGAATTAATACCATTTGTTATATTATCTAAATAAGCAATATCTTCAATTTGTTTTATGTATTTTCTTCTAATAGTATATAAAATCCATGTTATAATTCCAATAATAAAAATAATTATAAAGGTCATTATTATTGTAAAAATGTTTAATTTATTCAATTCACCTAAAACAGCTTCTTCAGGCACTATAAGAATGAAATACCAATCATTTAAATCTTTTGTTACTGGATGATACGTTAGCAGACACTTTACATTTTTTGACGAAGTTATTGTAATTTCTCCTGATTCTTCATTCTTAAAGTCATCCATTATTTTGGGAACCCAATGCTCATTTGTAGCACCTTTATATTTATGACTAAGATCCTTTATCAACTCACTATTTTTACCTATAAAGAGAGGTTTCCCCTTAGTATTAACAATTTCAATAGTTCCTTCTCCATTAAAACTGTCAATACTAAGAATATTATTCACACTTTCTTTTTGAGAAACACCTACTAAAATACTAGATACCTCATGTTTATAATCAAATATAGGTACACTGTAGAGTACAACATCTATTGACTCTATAAGTTCTGTGTATTCCTTTCCTTCTATCCCCTTTTTATATGAAATAGTATTCTTTAAATCCGCTTCTTTTCCACTTAAAAACTTTGTTTTACCTTTTAAATCTATTATTCCAATATCAGAATATTTATAACTAGTTTTTCTTTTTGCTAAGTAATCATATCGACTATCACCTTCATATTGTTTAATAAAATCTGCCATTAGCCTTAAATCAGATAAAATAAACTTAATTTGATTATCAACATTTGTTACAACTTGTGTAGATACATCATTTAGATAGTTTTTAGTTTGCTTATTAGATATGTTGTACAGTTTTACAGTAGTAAAAACAGTAATTACAAGAATTGAAATAATAAGTGCACATAAAACCACAGACAAAACCATATTGTTTTTTTCGTACCTTGATAATTTCATTTTTTGTCCTCCAAACTATAAGTCCATTTTTAGCATAAATACTAACTCTACAAATTTCATTACCAAAAAACTATTCACACTATATTATAATATTCTACTTATCAATATTCAACAAAACTCCTTTATATTTCAATAATAATTCATTAATAAGCATTTTATTGATTTTATTTATGTAATATTTTTCCTTAAACTGCTGTAGAATATTGTTTAAAAACAAATTCCATAATCTAAGTTTATGTTTCTATTTATTCAAGACTAACAAATTCTATATACTTATATCAAAAAAGCTATCCCATATTTTAAGATAGCTCTTTATTTTAATGAGACACTTAATATCTCTAATATCTCATAACTAAATATATTATTAAACCTTCACTTATTTTCTTTAATAACACAACAAGGATTCCCATAAGCTATAGTATTAGATGGAATTGACTTTGTTACAACACTACCTGCACCAATAGTTACATTGTCTCCTATTGTTACTCCTGGTAAAATAATACTCCCTCCACCAATCCAAACATCATTACCAATTTTCACTGGTGCAGTTATAGTTTTGCAAAAACTAAATCCATCATCAGTTCTTTCCTCAAATCTATCTTTAGCATTAGTTGGATGAAATGCTGTATATATTTGTACATTAGGAGCAATCAATGCATTGTCACCTATTATGATTTCATTATCATCTAAAAATGTACAATTCATATTTACTTCGCAATTATTACCAAAATAAATATTATTTCCATAATCAACATAAAAAGGTGCAGTAATCCATATATTTTTTCCCTTTCCACCTAAGAGTTCTGTTAAGATACGTTCCTTGTTAATACTATCATCTGATTTCAAACTATTATACTCTTTTGTTAAATCCTTGGCTTTGTGCCATTGACATAATAATTCCTTATCTCCACAGTCATACAATTCTCCTGCCAACATCTTTTCACGTTCTGTCATCCCAACCTCCTAAAATATATTAGTATATTAACTAAAAATAATATTTGTTATTAATATTGTTCCATATTTATATTGTAATATAAAAAATTAAATACTCAATGAAACTATCTTATTGAATATTTAATTTACTTACATCTTGCAAATACAAAGTTAGTATATAATTATAGGTTCTACTTAAATTAAACCTAGACTATAGATATTTTCATTATTCATTGAATCAAAAATGCTAAATTTAAAATCTACTTTTTTCAATAAATTATTTGAAGCCAGATTATCTGATAAAGCACTTGCTAATACTTGTATAAACTTTTGTTCATTATTTCGGTAAGACATAAAAGAATCAATATAGCTTTCTTGAAATCTTCTGATTTTACATCTTTCAGTTAGCATATGCAGTCTCTTTTTATAATGATTTTTTTTAACAAGTATGTAGTTACTATATCTTCAATACACCAAGCATAACACAAACCATATTTGTATGACAATTCATAATTATATTATTTATTTAGTCATTTTTAAATAATTGATATGAATTTGTATCATATGAATTTAAAAATCATTATTTGATAGAATCGCTGTAACTCTTTTTTTATTTAACTTATCAAAATAAATAGAGATTATAGCAAGTGTACTACCTAAATAATGAATGTAATACATCTGGTAACCATGCAATAATATTTGAAGCACCTGCTAATATCAAAAATACTAATTCTATCTTTCTTAAATAGAAAGAACAGTTATAGCAAAATGATATTCCATAAAGCTCTAGCAGTAAAGTAAATAGGGTGAAAAATGAAATTGAAGTTAACAAAATATATACTAGTTGTAATTGATTATGTGCAACTCCAAATGAAATACTAAAAGCATAATACAAAATGATACCTAGAATTGTTAGAAAATTTGTTTTTTGTTCTACTGTATCTATATCACGAAATATGTATGAACTAATGACTGGAACGATAATTAAAATCATTGTTAAGTCTGAACCTATCAATATAGGTGCCTTGAAATATGAGTCATATTGATAAATACCTGTACCATACATCTCAATAACCTGCCCATATAGGTTTATTGCTTCATATTTATTATCTATAGAAAATGAAAATATTCCACAAACTGTAATGATTAGCAATAATATAAATATAATGGTTGCTGAAATATTTAGCCAGGTCATTTGTTTTTTCTTTATCATTTAATTTCCTCCCTAAGGTAAAGTGTTTAAAGACTCTAAATGTTATCAGTTAGTATAACTAAAAAATCTTTTGTATAAATCCATAGTAATAAGTTACTATTTACACTATAGCAACTTATTACTATAATATAAATAATAGATTTCACATGAAAGGAGTATCTTATGCAAATTAAAAACATGATTAGAAATTTTAGTGGTGAAAGAAATAATGAAGTTCGTGGTATTTTTGCAAGCATATTTATTTTACAAAACCGATTACAAACTATTTTTGATAAAGCAGATGAACATCTTACTTTAAAACAATTTATGCTTCTTACAATGGTAAAGCATGCTGATGAAAAAACTACTTTTACTTATCTTGGGAAACTCTTAGGGTCTTCACGTCAAAATATAAAAAAACTAGCTGTTTCTCTTGAAAACAAAGGTTTTATAACTATTGAACATGAACCCAATAATAAAAGAAATACTTCTATTGTACTAACAAAAAAAGCAGATGAATATTCACAAAAAGTACAGGAACTCCATACTGAGAAATTAAACAATATATTTCAGGATTATTCAAATGAAGAAATCAGCCTGTTTTATCAAATGATTACAAAACTATATACAGGAGTTGAAAGAGAAGAAAAATACTATGAGTAAAATAATTATTTATAGCACAAAATTTAACTCAACTAATATGTATTATGACTTTGAATTTTATGCATTCCATTGAAAACATAAATATAGTCCAAAAGAATAGTTACACAGCACGATATGTATTAAAACAAGTAAAAAATAGACCGAAAAAGAGCTAGAAATACCCTATTTAAAGGCTTTCTAGCTCATTATTAATTATTCCCATTCTATTGGGTGAGTTTTGTCTCTAGTGTTTCCAAGTGTTTCATATTATTTGTATTATTTATATTCTCTATATTCTCAATTTTATTTTTAATTTTTTCAACAAAAATAGTATCATTTTAGTATCATAAATTAATTTTATTTATCATCTTCCCAAGATTTAATCCAATCGTCTAAATCTTTTATTTTATCTTCTGGCAAATCTTCTTCTTCATGTAATGCTGTTAATAAACTTTTTAAAGAATTATTATGTAAAAAGCTAAAGAATTTTTTTGTTTCAAATTTTAAATAATCTTTTTCTTTAACAGCTATCATATAATAAGTACATTTATTTGTTTTTTGTGCATATAAAAAATTTTTTTTAACTAGTTTTGATAAAACTGTTAGTGTTGTATTTTTATTCCAATCATATATTTGTTTCATAGCTTCTACAACTTCTCCAGAAGCTATCTTTTCTTCTTCTAATCCCCAAATAAATTTCATGACTTTCAACTCTGATTCAGGAAGTTTTTTAATTAACATAATATGCACCCCCTTTTTTATCAATTTTTGCATATTAAATCATATGTAATATTATAACAAATATTTTTTATAATAAATTAGAATATCTAAATTATATTTTTCCAATTTATTCCATATAATTTATAACTATATTCTATTGTCAGTGTTGTCAATATTGTCAATTTAATATATAATAAAGATGTAAAATCGTATCAAAAACAAAAAAAGAAACTACAATCTATTAGCCTAGAGTGAAGTTTCATTAACTAAATATTAATGTCGTTTTTTATTGAACTTGATTTTTGCATCAAGCTCTAAGTCACTCTCTTGTGAACTATACCCCTCTTAGGAGACAGTTGAAATATGTAAAACTGTCTAAAACTAGGAGGGTTTTGTTATGTCCAAAACTAAAGTATCATCAGAACAAAAAATTAAAGCGATTGAATCATATTTAAAAGGTGAAAAGTCAGTAATAAAAATAATGGAAGAATTAAATATTGGGAAGCGTACTTTCAGAGAGTGGATGCGAAGTTATGAAACTTTCGGAAATGATGGCTTAATTAAACAAAATCATAAATCATACTATTCTAAAGAGCTTAAGTTAAGTGCTATAGAAGATTATCTAAATGACGAAGGTTCTTATGACACAATAGCAAAAAAATATAAAATGAGGTCTGTTAATCCACTAAAAGCTTGGGTTAAGGAGTATAATCTTCATAAGGAGATAAAAGAAACCCCGAAGGGAGGACTCTTTATGGAGACTAGAAAAACAACATTAGATGAAAGGGCTGAAATTGTTAAAGATTGTATTGAGCATGATTTTAATTACAATTTAATAGCAAAAAAATACTTTGTTTCATACAGCCAAGTTAGAAGATGGACTCTTAAATATAAAGAAAATGGTATAGTTGGTTTAGAAGACCGAAGAGGTAAAGCAAAAAAAGAAGATGAGTTAACTCAATTAGATGAAATAAAGTTGGAATTGAAAATTGTAAAAGCAGAAAAACACAAATTACAACTGGAGAATGCATTCTTAAAAAAGTTAAAAAACATAGAAAAAGGGTGGTAATTACACTATCCAAGAATGAAAATAAATATAAAGCTATTCAATCCTTATTCAATGAAAAAAAAGCTTCGCTTATGCAATTATGTGAAATCGCTAAAGTAAATCGTTCTGGATACTATAAATGGCTCAATCGAGATAAAAGTAATTTAGAACTTGAAAACATTAAATTAGCAACTTTGATAACCAAGATATATGAAGAAAAGAATGGAGTTTTTGGCTCTTTAAGGATGACCTTGCAGTTAAACAGAGAGTATAAACTTAATGTCAATCACAAGAGAGTGTACAGGCTAATGAGAGCCGTAGGCTTAAGGTCTATTTGTAGAAAAAAGAAATTTAGTTATGTTAAATGTACACCAGAAGTAATTGCTGAAAATGTATTAAATAGAAAATTTAGTGCAGATAAAACTTCTCAAAAATGGTTAACAGATGTAACTGAATTTAAATTAACTAATGGGACAAAGGCTTATTTAAGTGCAATTCTGGATTTAGGTGATAGAAGCATAGTTTCATATGTTATTGGAAAATCAAATAACAATAACTTAGTATTCGAAACTTTTAATAAAGCAATAGAAGTATATCCAAATGCAAAACCTATCTTTCATAGTGATAGAGGCTATCAGTATACTAGCAGGGTGTTTAAATCAAAACTTTTAACACAAGGCATGATACAAAGTATGTCGAGAGTTGGTCATTGTATTGACAATGCTCCTATGGAAGGATTTTGGGGAATTTTAAAAGTGGAAATGTACTATTTAAGGAAATTTGATACATACGAACAATTAGTCAAAGCAATAGATGATTATATATATTACTATAATAATTTTAGATATCAAAAGAGATTAAATTCTATGTCTCCACTTGAATTTAGGAAATATTTAAGTACAGAGATAGCATAATTTATTTTAAGTGGCTCTAAAAAAATTTAAATATCTAGGGTTTTATTTGACGCGCTCTTTTTTAGATAGTAAACTTTAAAATATAGATATTAATTATATGAATATAATAAAAAAAGTACTAATGATTGACACTAGTACTTTATAACTACTTTTACATGTTTTAACTGTATAAAACAGTGGGTATAGTTCATTGCTCAGAGTGGCTTTTTACTTTTTTGAAAACAATATATGTAATAAAGCTAGCTGTTAAACTAGCTAACACTCCAAGTAAAAATTCGCTCATTTCTCCACCTCCTTCCTTTTAAGGGATGGAATGTAGAAAATGAAGCTCCACTCTTAGATTGTAGTTCCACAAGACAATTCTTGCATTTTAATTATAACATAATTTTACAATTATCAAATATCTATTCTATATCTTTTTTTATTTCTATAATATCGTTTGGAGTACATTCAAAAGCTAAACATATTTTTTCAATCACTGCTAATGCAACATATTCATTCTTACTTAATTTTGAAAGAGTTCCATTACTTATATTTGCTCTTTCTTTAAATTCCATTTTTTTAATATTTTTATCAAACATCATTCTCCATAAAGGTTTATATGAAACCATCTTATCACCTCTCTTGAATAAATGATAACATCAATTTTCTATAATATCAAAATAAATTTCTATTTTATTAGAATTTTATATTGACATACACTTTAAGACATATTATATTTATAATAAATTAGAAATTATTTCTATTAAATCAGAAATAATCTTAACAATAAAATTAAAGGAGTAATATAAATGTGTTTTAAAACTTATATACTTAAAAAACTTGTAAATAACAAGCAACTAGAAATAACTCGAAGTTTTGACTTAGATAATCTAATTTTTACTGCAACAGAAATATTAGAAGATAATAAGATTGATTTGATAATTATTGATGAAAGAAACAAGATTGTTTGGAGAAATGAAAAAAGCACTCCCCAACATGAGAATGCTTAGTTACAGATATAGAAGTGTATTGGTAGTACACTTCTATTTTTTTATTATATCATATAATTTTGTGTATGAAAAAGAGCTATTTAAATCAATTTTAAGGTGTGTTGAGTAATGTTCTTGATAGTTTTATTAATATATTTCAAAAAAATAAGCACTCCTATAAAAAGAGTGCTTTGGTGTATGTTAATGTATATATCTAATACAATTATAACATGTCTTATGTTTTAGTATGATAATTTTCATTCGTTTTATTGTTACCACTTATACTATAGTTTTATGTATCATGTTAATATTTGTAATATTTTAGATACTCTTTATACTTATATTGCTGATATACTTTGATTAAGAAAATTAACTCTATTTTGCTAAATTATGAAGGAGGTATCCTACTATGAATTTTGGGAATATCAATCTTATACTTATTGGAGTGGGAATTATAGTATTAACTACAATAATATCTTTAATTAAACCTAAAACTAGTTTTTGCAGTGAAAAATATTTTAATAAATTAGAATCAATGTATGGAAATATAGATAGGAAAAGAACTGTTAAACTGGAATTGCTTTATCGCTATGTAATAGGCTTTGAATATATAGCTATAGGTTTATTAGATATTACAATAATAGCAATTATATTAATAGTTATTATAACAGCAATCTTATATTATTTAATTAGGAAAAGGTATATTGTTATATAAACTTTAAATTTATTAAAAAAGAAGGTAACAACTAACCCTAGTTGCTACCTTTCAATCTATCTATTAATAAAATCTAACGCTTTGTAAAGTGTATCAAATCTATCATTGCCTTTTATCATAGTATAGTGTTCTTTCGTTATAGAACTTATCTTATTACATGCTCCTCCACCTACAATATACAGATTTTGTGTCTGGCCAGGTACATAATCTTTTATATCGCATACTTTACATTCATTTTCTTTGTAGTTCCAACTAATTATCTGTGCTAGTACTTTGTCAACTTCTCCATCATAGACTATTGTATGTTTGTACATTTGTTTAACTCCCTCATTATCTATTTTTTTATTTAATATACCCTCAGCTATTAGCTTTGCAACTGTATTTTTATTTTTAATATAGCAATCTGTATCTGCTTTACTGTCTACAAAACATACTTCGATTAGAATTGCTGGTGCTTTTGTATGACCAAGCCAGTAAAGACCCCTTACATCCGATTTAGCACCTCTATTTTTAAATACCATTGATAGTTTATCATTGACTCTATTTGCATACATTTTGCCATTATTAGTTTTATATATAGTTTCTGTACCCATAGGATTTAGGGTTGTATTATTTGCATTAAAATGAATTTGTACTGCCAAATCTACATCTTGTCTGTTGGCTATTTGACATTGTTCAGATAGATAATTATTCGATTTATCTATCTTGCCAGTATATACAGTTGCTCCACCTTGTTTTAACCATTTAACAATTAAATCAGTTAGTATTCTGTTTTCTTTTCCTTCATCTATATATCCAACTGCTCCTGTTCCTTTACCTGTTAGCGTATGCCCTGGTATTATTGCTATTTTCATTGTTTATTTTCCTCCTTTAACTGTTTGTAAGTTTGATTTATACCTATAGATATACCCCAACAAATTACACCTTGTAAGACTGCATCAGCATTTAATCCCAGCATCCATACTGAAAAACCTATCCCAAGTATCAATAACACTACTGGAATATATTTATTATCTAGTTGTTTATATTTCTTACATCCTGCTCCTATAACATAAAGAGCAGCTACTAAAATTAGCAACTGCTCTGGTATGAAACTTATTAAATTATCCATCTCTTATCCTCCTAATTAATTAAAATATTCCTCTTTGAATTGCAAATATAAAGAACCCTACAAGTGTTGTAATCATTGTTCCAATTAGCCACTTTAGCATACTTGTAAGTGAGTTTAAGTTTTCGCATAGTGCCTTTAACTCTGCTTTAGATTCTATATTTGCTACTTTTAATTCATCTATTTCATCATTATGTTTATTTATTGTTGCTTCATGTCGTTTCAAATTGTCTTTGAAAAGTTCTTCATTCATGTAAGCCTCCTATTTAATTGAAATAAAAAAAAGAACCTATACTGTTGGTTCTGCTCCTTCTACTACTCCACTATGCTCTATAATATAATCTTCTACTGCTTTTCTGTACTCTGTATTAGTTACATCATCTAATTGAAATTCTCTATTTTTCAACGGATTTAATCCCTTGTTTAGAATCCTCTCTGCTAATATCCTTACTACAACATTGTTTATATTCATTATAATAATCCTCCTACTTTTTCATTTTCTGCAATTAAAATTTGATTTTCTAACTCTTGTATTCTCTTTTCTTCTTCTGTAATAAATATTGGTATTTCTTCTAAAATTGGTTGCTTAGTCTCTATATTTATACCTATTATTTTATATTTTTCATAGTCAATATAGTTATAAGGCAAATCTATATATTCTATTTTTTTAATATTTTTTCGCTCTGGAACATTTCCTTTCGATTGCCCTTCATAGAATATTATCTCTCCATCTTCATCAAAAAATATTCTTCTTCCTACTTCTATATAATCATTCATAAAAATCACTCCTTAACCTACTGCATAAAATGTTATAGAACCTGGATAGCTACTCCCACGTATGGGTAAAATACACTTACCATTTTGGACTTGAATAGTACTGTCTTTTTTATCTAGTGCATAAGCTGCTGTTTCTTCTCTAGTAGCAGATATGAAAGGTGCATAAATACAGAAATAAGTATTCATGTAACTTTTAGAACTAGAATTATACATAAAAATAAATTTTGGAGAAAAATTCAACTCGAATTGATAGTAATAAACAGGCATTGTGCGGTCATCTGCATATTTTTTGCAACTACCTTCTCTAAGAAAAGTACATTCACCAGTTGCATAAAATAATGGTGTAGGTATATATATATTTGAAACTTTATTAATTAAAGATGATAAAGTTTCTGTATTGACACTATTTACACCTTTGTTAGTCAAATTAGCTGCAAAAGCATTTTTTAATGTTTCTATTTTTGTTTTAGTTGAACTTAGTTTATCTGTTCCAGCAAAAGGGCTACCCAATGCACTAGATATATTGTTTTTGCCAGTTTGGAAATCAGTTTGTATACTTTGTAGTGCTGTCATAAGTTCTCCTAAACTAGCATTTTCATTTAATTTTGCTGTCATATTGTCACCTCACTTTATATCATATCTATTAAATTATTTGCTATATTAATTCCTTTTGCCCTTTGTCCGTTTACTTCTGCATTTAACAAATTTTGATTTGTTGCTAATTCTTTTAGTGCTCCTTCAACATTGTTACTCGTAAATAGATTATCTATATCTTTTATAGTTGCTCTTTCTGCTGTTATCTGTATACTATCTAAACTAGCTTTTACCTCATTTACTGCATTTACAAGATTACTTTTGTTAGTTGTTGTTAAAGATGCTTTATTTCCTAAGTTAGTTACTACTTCATTTATAGCTTTTACAGTATTATTTTTGTTTACTGTACTAAGAGTAGTTATATCACCTATCTTAGTGTTTAACTCTGTCTTAGCAGTTTCTATGTTGCTTGTTAACTCTGTTTTAGTTGTATCTATTTTAGTGTCTAACTTATTGATATTTGTTAATATTTTTTCTTCATCTTTTTTAGTTAAAAATATCGCAGTTGGGTCAACAACTAAGGTCACTTTCTCTACATTAGATACCTCTATGATAAATTTTAAATACAAATCTTTCATAGCTCCATTACCAACCTTTGGTTTATACGTTTCGGGGCTTTTACAAACTGCAATCATATCTCCTTCATTATCTATGAGAGCCATTTCTCTAACTGCAAATCCACCTATTGAACCAGGTACACATGCTGTTGCAATAATCCAATTAGGATTATTTTCATCCTTGTCAAAAGCATTTATATTACCTTCCCAAACTTTATTTTTTAATGCTGTTTGGTCTTCTGTTGGATTGTAATAGCTTCCTCCTCCATCACCTGCTTGAATCTTCTCTAGTACTACTGATTTACCTAGCATTCCTGCGTTAGCAATCTTAGCTTTACCTATATTTGTAAGTATAGTGTAAAATTGTTCATCAGCCATTTATACCACCTCCTTTTGGATATACTGTTAATATTTCTGAACTCATGTTATGAGCTAATGCAAACTTAGCTTTAACATTAGCTTTTACTTCTTTACTTGAATAAGGATATACTGTTATTTCTTCACTCATAATTGTTGTTTGTGCAAAATAAGTTTTACTTTTTAATAAAGATACTAACTTATAACTTACGGATAAATGAGAAGGTTTTATAACATTTACTCTCTTATATAAATCTTCTAAATCTCTAGGGAAACCTTGAGTACTGGTTAATTCAACACCAAAAGTATATGGAGATATGTTTTCATTTATTTTTATATTTGCACCTGTATAAGATTGAAGTATCATTGACATTCTTTTAGGCGTCATAATATATTTGCTTTGGAGCTTAGCAATAACTTTTCTTCTTCTAGTTTCTATATGTTCATCTAAGTTAGTAGATAAACCTACTCTATTTTCCCAAAAACTTAAACCCCATGTTGCACTTTGGGGAAATAACTGTAATTCTATTTCTTTATTTAATAACTCTAAATTATCAAATTCGCTTCCTATAGCTTCATATAAGCTTTGCATTATAATAGATTGTTCATATATCGGTGACAATGTAAGAAGCATTTCTCTACCTTTTTTAGAAGCTATCATCCAACCACCTCGTTAACTATTTCCCCTACTCCGACCACTTGGTCCTGCAATTTTATATTTTCTTTTACATCATTTATAGTAAGATTAGAAAAGTCCTGTATACCTTCGTCTGTCAACATCATAGAACCTACTATTGCTTGTATAGCATTGTATGAGACTGTTCCACCTAAATCAATCTTATCTAAATATTTGTCTATCTTAGTTTTTAAATTGTTTAATACTGTTTCTTCACTAAAACTGTTACTAAATATAAAACTAGCTTTTACATTAATAAGTAGTGTTTCGGGTGTTACAACTGTTACTAAAGCCCCAATAGGAGCTTTCCCGTCTCTATTTTCTTCTTCTGATATATTTAATGGATATATATATTCTTGGACCTTATCTATTAATTCTTGTGTTGCTGCTTTTCTATTTTTATCTAGTATTAATACTTTTACTGTCCCTGCTCCATTCCATTCGGAAACTACATAAGCATATCCCACTCCATCAACTTCTTTAGCCCAACGAATATAATCTGAACTAGCTCCACTAAGTTTGTCTTCTTGCTCTGCTACAAGAACTCTTTCTCTAAAATGTTCTTCGTCTTCTATATCTGTTCCACCTTTGAAATCCTCTTTATTATTAACAGATTTAATCCCATTAATAGAACCTAATAAAACAGTTACAGTATTTTGAGATACATTCCCTATAGTTCCTACAATCCTGCATTCTGCTTTAATATCTACTGTTTCATTTTCTCCTATAGTTTTAGTTTCAAGAAGCTCAAACTCTATGCTCTGCTTTTCATCAGTTGCAACAGTAGTTAATATAGTTCCTTTTGTAATGATAGTTCCTTGTATACCTGTAAATGTAATTGTTCCTATTGCTTTTGTAGGTTGATTTTTAAATACTCCTTTACATTCTCCCAACCATTCTAAATAAGTTCCATAGCTGGTTTGAGGAAATGCAATCTTTAAATTATTTTGTAATCCTAGTTGTTTTAACTGTGCAACTTCTTCTGCTGTAGGTCTTGTTGCATCATAAATAAAGTCTCCTTCCAAGATAGAAACATCTTGAAAGTTACTTAACATTCTTTCGTGTATTGCTTCCTCATCTTCTGTTAAAAACACTGGTATAGGTAGTTCTCTTTCCATATAATCACCTACCTTTTTATATTGCCATCAATTACTATATTTTCATCATCTATTGTCAATACATTAAATTCATATTCTACTAACCTGCTATTCTCCAACCAATTAAAACTAAACTCTCCTACTTCTTTTGTGTAAGGATGAACTAAAATAGTTTCTTTTATTAACCTAGATATTTCAAGTTCTTTAGCACTTTGAGACAAATTACTAGCAATTAAATCTTTTATTTCACTTCCATATACACTAGAATAAGCTGACCTTTTATACCTAGGTGTTAATATAGATTTTTGACACCATTGTTTATATGCCTCTACCTTGTTACATCTTTTTAATGTTCCATCTGCATTTTTGACAAATTCACCTTTTATAAAGTCAAATAAAAAAGAACCCTTTAGGTCCAGTTCATTTTCATTGTTATTTTTTAATTCTACAGTTTCAAAAGTTTCATTTTGTGGAAATAGGTTTGGCATTTACAACCCTCCCAATTACTACAAATTCAGCCCCCATAATAGCTACTAATACATTATCTCCTATAGCCAAGGGTTTTAATTCTTGTGGAGTTTCTATTTTATGTTTATGTCTATATTCTCCACCTAAAGCTTCATCTGAAAAAGTAAAATAATCCTCTTTCAATGTTAAATTCTCTAATATTAGGTAGTCTTGCATTTCATCTTTATAACCATTTACTTTCAGTCCGTTTGCTGTTATTTCTCCAAGTTCGCAACCCATTCCAAAAGTGCCATTTGCCACACTTTTATTCATATTTTCTTTTAATATTCTAGCAACCCCATTAAATCTAGCATCAGTCATTAGTATAAAATTTCCTCCTTATATATTCTAAAGTCCCTATATTGAGCTTCATTTTTGGTGTAGAGTCTAATGTATGAGTGACATCTATAACATAGTATTCTCTTCCTTTTAGAGATACCTTGTCACCTGCCCTTATTCTATTTATGTCTACTACACAATCTACACTTATTGTTTCCTCTCCACTATTGAACATTGCTTCTGCTGCTTTCTTAGCTTCTTTAGCATTTTTTATCTTTTCATCTTGTTTAATCTTTTGTAGTGTTCCATATTTGTCTGAATCTTTTTTATATGTTCCAATTACAGATGCTTTTGTATTTTCATCCTTACTTTTGCCTAACACTTTTACACTTGTTACTGCATCATTAAAACTACTTGTAAAGTTTGCATCTTCTAATATACTATCTAATTTATATATATTTGCATTGGTACCAAGCTTGAATAATTTTAGTTTATTATCCATTCTTACTCTAAATAAATCTCCACCCTTACTAGCGGTTTCCTTTAAATCCTTTTTAATCATATCTAGTATATTAGTCTTATGTATTACTTTAGTAAGCTTCTTCCCTGTGTTAGCTAGATTGTAGTAAGGTATATTCCATTGTTTACAGTAGTACTCAATTCTCTGTGTTGCTGTATTTTCTTTAAAACTATATTGTTCTTCTGATTCTTCCATGTAAATAGTCCTTTCTCTGCAAGACAATGTCAGTTTTTTACTCTTTTCACTTCTTCTAGTTTCCCATATGACTCCATCAAATATAGTTTCTTCTTTTTTACTCTCATATGCAATATCAATTAGAACTATTTTATCACCTTTTTTAATTCCTATATCTTGAAGTTGCTTAGGTTCTACTAATGATACATCCATCTTATATGCAACTCCATCTATAGCTTCACTTAATGTTATTCCCTCATTAAAATTTGCAATATCATATTTTCCATTTAGTATTATTTTCATTTGCTAGGTATCACCAACTTTTGTCCTTTTTTAATAATATTTGGATTTTTACCAATAACTTTTTTATTTTCGGGTATATTATAAATCTCTTTCCACCTTGAACCCTTACCTAAAAGATTTTTAGCTATCTTATATAATGTATCACTTGCTTTAACAGTATATATTTTAGATTTAGTTTGAGTATTAGGTCTATTATCTTTTAAGTCTGTTTTAGCATTACTCTTAGTCTCTTTTTTTAATGTCTCTATCTTCAGTTCTCTGTAAGTTCTAAATGTTATCTCAATGTCCCTATCTTCTTCTCTTCCCGCTGTTTGAGTATTGCTAAAACTAGATATTGTAACTAACCCATTGTAACCAAAACCAGTTACTATTAAGCGTAGTGGTTCGGCTTGGTCTACCCATTTTTCAAGCATTGCAACTACTTCGATTGGATTTTTTAACTTGCTATATCTGCAATAAGAAGCATCATATAAGTTAGGTAAGAATGTCTTGAATGATATTTCTCTTATCTTCTCCCCTTCTTTTTTAATGTCAAATTCACCTAAATTCACTATATCTACAGTTTCAAATCTTTTTTCTTTTTTTATAGATAAAGAATCTTGTGGATTTACTGGAAAATGAAAATCTATTTTTTCTTTTTCATTTTTTAGGTATATGTCTATTACCAAGTTATCACCTCTTTTTTACAATAAAAAAGCACTTACTCTTAATAAGTAAATGCTTTTCTCTTATTCATATTCTTTTTCTAAAGCTTCATCAATAAGTTGTTGCACGAAAATGTTGTCTATTTCTTCGTCTTTACTGTTTGTTTCCCATTCCCAACCACTTATGCACCTAATTATATAGTCATCATACACTCCCAAATCGTATACACTAGATAGATTATTTATACTTACTTCTCCTAGGCCTTCTACAAAATCAGCAAACTTCTTCAATTTATATATTTTCTCATTGAGCATGACTAAGTAATCTTGATGCAATTCCTCGTTATATGTCTTGCATGTCAACCATTCTATATCAATGTTAAAAAGAGTTGGTTCAACTAAAGTTTCTTTTATACACTTTTTTATATAGCTAGTTTTTATATTATCATCTAATATATATAATACCTCTTGTTTTTTCATATATGCACTCCTTAAAAATGTCTATATTATTAGTTATTAAATGCTGGATGTAACCATACATTTTCTGCCATGTTCATAAATTCATCAGTTGTTGTAGCAATCCAATTTATGCCCTGTAGCGTACTTCTACTATACTCAAATGACAAAACTTTTTGTTGGTCTTTATTACCCGAGCTATCAATTAAATTCGCTACAAACCAAAACTGATATTGCGTGATACTACTTGAATATTTTTCATCTGTAGCTTTTATTATATTTTTTGCAGATAGAAAACCACTTTTTAACATATCCTTAGGACTAAAGTTATCCAATAGTTGCATTTTTATAACTGCAATTTTATTGTTTTCGTCTAATTGTGTGTATTGAACATCCAATACGCTACCTTTTTCCATAGACTTTATTTCGTTTTTTATATTAGTCCCTACATCATTTTTATTATTATTATCTTCTGCATTATTTTCTTGGCTATTTTTATCTTCTTCTTCTTTTTTCTTGACTTCCTCTTGTGTTTTCTCTTCGTTTTTTTCATTTATTTTATTTTTAGAATCATTATTGTCTGTATATGAAGCTTGTTTAACTGGTGTAGAATCTTTGTTATCTAGACCTCTATTTGTAAGATAAACAGTTCTAGCACAACTCATTGTCAATAAAGCTAAAAAACACCCCAAAGCAATTTTCCCTTTATTTTTATCTCCAATAGCTTTTACTAAGAATCCAATCGAAAAAATAACTAGAGTAATTGGTAAAAAACATATTGCCATACAAGCTATAATAACCCTCATTAGAAGATTTAGGCTTTTAAATTTCTGCCACATAAAATTTCCCCCTCATAATTTTACATATTTTAACAATATTATATCATCTATGAAGGGGATTTTTTTAACAATAATTCGACATTATCCAATGTCTTGTAACGCTTCTCTTAGTCCATCTTCTACTTGAGATAATATTTCTTGTATCATTTCTTCTTTGTTATCACTATTTTGATTTTGAACATTGATAGATATCCCACCTAAATTTATAGTGTTATTAGAAGAATTAACGCTATTTGGCGTAACTTCTCTATATTCTTTATTATCTGTATCTAAAACATTTGTGAAAGGAAATTGTCTAATATTATTTACAACATTAGAATAGCTTACTCCAACTTTTTGAGAAGGAGTTGAGCCTAATCCTAATATTTTGCCTGTTTGTTCATATAGACCCAAAGCCCTACTTCTTCTAGAGTTAGAAAGAGGAATAACCATTTCAGCTCCATCTTCTCCACAAATAGAAGTTCTTGTTGCAACTCCACCTTCTGCAAAATGACCAAATATATTACTTAGTATCCCGCCTCCTTCATTTACTGTTCTTTTGACAGTTGTTTGAGTAGTCTTAACATTAAAAGATGCAGAGATTGGTGCTGAAACGGTTGCTCTTACACTATTCCAGTAACTAATGATTTGGCTCGACATAGCACTAACTTGACTTACTACAGAACTGCACATAGCAGAAATGGCACTTATAGCTGAACTACTTAAGCTCGTAAAAGACGTCCTAGCCCCGTTATACATGCTACTACATGCAACCCTTACATTTGACGCTAACATATTAAAAGAAGTTGTAGCACCATTATAAAGACTTGAACCTGCTTCTCTACCTATTTGTGCTAGTTGCGTAAAGCTTTGTTTAGCTCCGTTGTACATATTAGTCGCTCCTTGCTGAACTGTTGCAGTAGCTTGGTTGAATGCTGCATCTATACCAGTTGTAAGATTGTTATTGTTAATTTGAGGTGTAGCATTATTTAAAGCATCTGTAACACCTTGCTGAGTTGCTGCTCCTAATTCATTTCCTTTTTGCTGAACTGTTGGTACCCCTGCTTGAACTCCACTAACAACACCATTTGTTATATCTGTTCCAAGTTGTTGTCCTGCCTGTTGCACAGCTGGATTTCCTTGCGTTAGAGCATCTACAACCTGCTGATTTGCTTGTTGAGCAGTTTGAGAAGCTGAACCTTGTATTTGACTTGAAGCTTGAGCAAATATACTTCTTACAGTTTCTAAAGCTTTTGGTCCTTCTATTCCTAGATTATTTAAGTTTTCTAAAACTTTAGAAGCTTGTGTTTCTATTGGAGTGCTAAAGTCTACATTAGCAAATATTTGCCCCATTTCCCCATCCATTTTGCCTAATGTCTGTTGCATTTGTGGTCCTATTTGGTTTATAGTTCCAAGCATGTTACTTATCGCTCCATTTATTCCATCTTGATTAAATCCAATTTTGAATGAATTAAATGTGTCGCTTAAACCTTGTTTTAGATTTGTAGTATCTAGTGCAGTAGAGGCTTGTGAGAAAATAGTTCTTAACGTATCTATAGCTTGTGTCCCTTCCAATCCTAAACTATTTAAATTTTGCAATACTTTAGTTTTCTGTGCATCTATAGAAGAATTAAAGTCTACTCCTTTGAAAATCTCACTTGCTTTTCCTCCTAGACCCTTTAAAGTTTCTAAGGCTTGTGGTCCTGTCGCTTTTAAAGAATTCAACATCCCTGTTACTCCATCTTTCAACCCACCTACATTTGTTCCTTCCTTAAAAGCATTAAAAGCATTGCTCATACCTTGTTTAATACGATTAGAAGAACCAGCTCCATATTTATTTATAAAATTCATTGTTTCTTGTATGCTATTTCTGTAATCTTCTGCATTTAATTTTCCTGCCTTAAAAGCATCATCCAAGTTTTTAGTAATTTTAGCAACCTTTTCATTAGGTTTCATATTAGCACTTACACCCGACAAAATTATAGCCATGTTATCGTTCAAACCTCTCATCATAGTAAGAGAACCTTCACCCATACCATTTAAGCTACTACTTAATGCTTTTGCAATTTCTCCTGACTTTCTCTCAGTTATATTTTTAGATTGTTCAAAAGCTGCTGAAAAAGCTTTTGTCACTCCTTGTAATTGTTTTTGGCTAGCAGTCTTCAACATAACTGTTGCGTTTGAAGTTTCTCCTGCTATATCACTCAATGCTTCCTTTGTATTTGTCTTAACCTCTGCCATGGTCTTACCAAATACATTTTTTATTCCAGACATCTTTTCATCCCAACTTTTATCTGATAAAGCTATTCCAATAGCTTCAACAACACCGCCTAGGATAGTTATTAAATTACCAAAAACTAGTTTTATTGTTCCTCCAACTCGTTCCATAAGCCCTGTTACGAAATCGCCAAAGATACCAAATCTCTCTTGTAAAGACATTATAGC
This sequence comes from Clostridioides sp. ES-S-0001-03, assembly GCF_020676075.1. Classification (NCBI taxonomy): domain Bacteria; kingdom Bacillati; phylum Bacillota; class Clostridia; order Peptostreptococcales; family Peptostreptococcaceae; genus Clostridioides; species Clostridioides sp. ES-S-0001-03. The sequence goes on from NZ_JACVWJ010000009.1 coordinate 128,433, forward strand.
CACTTTATTGTTAGAAATAGCAACAGACATTCCTGCAAAAGCTATAACAATAGCTCCTATTGCTACAGGTAGTAATATAGCACTTATGCTTGTGGCTCCTATAGTTGCTTTAAGCAATCTTAGTGACCTTATTGCACTACCAAAAACAAAAGCTGTTTTAAGCACTAATATTGCTCCAACTACAGACATTATTCCAGGTAACAAAACTTGGAATCCTGCCTTTATTTTGTCGAAATTATTAACAAACTTAGCAGTTGTACTTACCATAGCTTCTCCAATTTGTGGTATTTTTGCTGTCAAGTCCTCTACGAATTTACGAGTCATAGGACCTAATTCTCTTCCTACACTTTCTTTCACTCCATCTATAGAACTTTTTAATAGAGTAAATTGTCCCGACAGAGTATCTAACTTCATATCAGCTATTTTTTTTGCCATCCCTTCACTTTCAGCTATGGCTTTTTTTAGCTTATTGTAGTCACTTTCACTAGCATTTACTATTGCAGCCCAACCACTTGAAGCATTTACTCCTACTATATCACTTAAAGCTCCCATTACTTTAGTATTTTCAAGACCTCCTAATTTACTCCTAAGTTCATCTATTGTTGCTGCTAAATCTAAGCTTCCATCTTTTGTAGTTTTCATTTCTATTCCATATTTTTTCATTGCTTTAGCAGCTCGTTTAGGCTCATTTATAAGTCTTAAAAGTCCCATTCTTAAAGAAGTCCCTGCACTTGAACCTTTAATGGCGCTACTTGCCATTAATCCAGTCGCCAAACTTAAGTCTTGCATAGATACACCCAATGCACCACCAACACTTCCAATGTATTTAAATGTTTCACCCATTAACTCAACATTTGTATTAGAATTTGTTATAGTCGCTGTCATAACATCAACAAATTGCCCTGTATCTTTAGCAGTCATTCCTAGTGCTGTTAACGAAGTTGTTATCATTAGGCTTTTTATCCTAATTTCTATGTCATTACAACATAGTCCAGCATATATTTTTACGTAGTTTCTTATAAAACTCTTTCAATCACAACGTAGAACGGACTCGTGGGTAGATTATTCCACTACCTATGCGTTGCCCCTGACTATCTATAAAATAATAAATATAAACTATGTCACCATAATTTAGACTTTGTTAGTCGCCTTCGGTTCGGGTAATCTGCTTGTAAAAGCTTTACGACATCCCCGCTTAATTCCATTCTCATATTCCTAAGCCTTCTGTGATTTTTGACTTAGGACGGCAATTTAATTTACCATCAGTCACTATATCGGATGTCAGTGCTAAATCTGTTCCTCCTGCTGATGCAAGATTTAATATGCTTGGCATACCTTCAATAATTTGATTAGTTTTCCATCCTGCCATACCTGCATAATACATCGCATCCCCCACTTCTTTTGATGTATAAACAGTTGTTTTCCCAAGATTTCTAGCTTTATTTGTTAAACTATCTATTTCTTTTCCAGAAGCTCCTGTTACAGCTTCAACATTTTTCATTGATTGCTCGAAATTTGCAAAGGTCTTTATCGAAGAACCAACTCCTATACCTCCCAACAAAGCTCCTGCGGCAGCTGTCAATTGAGCAAATTTGCTAATAGCTCCACTTACAAAGGAGTTTATTTTTCCTGTAATTCCTCCAAGTGCTGAACTAGCTTCATCTCGAATTTTGACTGCTGCTTCATATCTCTTACTCACAAATTCTTGTAATTTATTTTTAGTTCGAGAAATAGTATTTATAGCTTCATCAGCTTGAGACTTTATTTTTATAATAGTATCAGCTTTTAGATTCTGAATCTTAGCTTTCACTTTATCTATTATAGAGCTAGACTCATCTTGTCCTCGTATGATTATCGGAGGTGTAGGTTTAGCAACTTCTTTTATCTTATTATTAACTTTGTTAACAGTACTGCTAGCGTTATCTGTAGCTTTTATTCTAGCTGTTACTGTCTTTCTAGCTTTATTAACATTGTTACTAGCTCTATTGGCTACTGGACTAGCGTTATCTGTAGCTTTTATCCTTGCTGTAACAGTTTTTTTTGCTTTATTCATGTTATTATTAACTCTATTTACAACACTTGAAGCTTTATCTGTAGCTTTTATAGCAGGATTAACTTTTATTCTATTAAGTGTTTGCATCCTTTTTTCAGTTTGCTTCATGTATTTTTCCATTGCACTTAGTTTGCTTTTTGTTTCTCCATCACCTTTTGCACTTATGACAACGTCAATATGGTACATTTCCTTTTTAGCTATTTCCCTCACCTACCTTTCTAAAAATATTTATTTTTTCATAGCTTTATTTTCTTGTTCTATTTCATTTTGAGTAAATACTTTCATTAAGCGTTGAGACATTAAATTTTTCTTGACATAAATATCTGGGGGAACATGATGCTTAACAAAGATGTTATTTAAAACAGTCAATCGCCCCCCCATTTTTATTAGTTTTTTATATCATCGTCACTTATTTCATCATAAAAACCGGATAATTCTAATATTTGGTCACTTATTTTACTCAATTCTCCTGCTAAGAATTTTCTCTTTATAAATTCTCTAGCATTTGTTACTTTCATGGCATCAAGTAATTTTTGATTAGAAAAGTTAGGTTTCACAGTCCCTTTTTCTATCAATGCTAGATTAAACTCATCATCATTTAATTTTTCTTCTCTTCGCCCTTGGACCTTTACAATTTTAGTGCAATCTTTTCTTATTTTACTAATCTCTTTTTCTGTTAATGCTTTTAATGTGATTGGTATTCCTAATCTATCTAAAAACACAGTTCTCTCAGGCACTGGTGAATCCTCCAATAGCTTTGCTATTATTTCATCCTCTTTCATCTTCAATCTATCTTCATTTGTTTCTTCTATTTCTTCATCTAAATCATTATCTTCTACTTCATTTTCTAGCTCTCTTTTATATATCTCTGACATATTATTCCTCCAATATTTTTAATTTTAAAAAGCTACAAACAAAATTAATTGTTCATAGCTTTGAGTGCTGCACTGTTTTGTTTTAAAGCTCATTTAATAAATCATATCCTCTATAACTTCCTTCTAGCTCTATCTTTACATCTTCACCAGCTTTTGAATTTATAAGTGGTATTTTCTTTAATCTACAATTTTTTAATCTAATACTTTCATATCCCAGTGTTTGTGGGTTTGTTAATTTATATATTATTTCAAAAGATTTAAAACCTAACTTTGCGAATTTTGAGCTTACTTTATATCCACTTAAAGAGAATGAACCCTTAGTAGTCCCAACTCTTGATATTTCATTTTGACAACCTAACAGTTTGATACTTTGCTCATCTTGCTCAAAATCAGCTTTTATTTCTTCCATGTATAGCTCTTCTACACCATCAATAAGTATAACTACATCGGAACCATTCAGAAAACTGGCTTCTTCTATATAATCATCATTGTACATAATCTATAACCTCCTTTATCCTAGGTATCCAGTACCATAAATTTTCTTCATTACATCAATCTTGACAGCATCCCATTTCCAATAAAACTCATCTGCTTTGGCAGTTGCTTGAAGTTCTGTATCTATATCAACATTAAATTCAGATATAATACCTTGACTCATTAATTCTTCAAAATATTTCTTCAATGCACATATAACAGTTGTCTGCCCTGTCGCATCATTAAATATTTTCCCTACAAACTCTTTTCTTTTTAGAGAAGTATCTTTATTTATAGTGTTAATAAACATGATATTAGAGATATATCCCATTGCTTCATTCTTATCATCTACATACTTTTTAAATGTATTTACATCATCAACAACTATTACGTCTCCATCATCAAAATCCAAAACTAAAGTACCACTCTTTAAACACTCTTTAACTTCTGATTGGCTTAGTCTTGGTTCTACTTCTTCAAATATAGTCTTAGCATTACATATACTACCTATTATACCTTTGCTTACAGAAAGAGCAGCAATGTAGACAGCTACTTCGCTAGGTATATATTTTATATTTTCATAATAAGCAGAACTCCCAACATTAACTATATTTTCATCATTAAAACTTTTTGATTTATCATTAATTTGTTTTATATTATCCTCTGTTTTTCCACCTAGAAAAAGTAGTATGTCTTTTCCTAATTCTTTATTTTTAGCCACCCAAGCCTTTGTAGTTTCCTGCAAAGCTTCCTCAGCTACACCATCAAGTGCAAAGCCATCAAAACTATATGTCTCAAATTCTTCTAATGCTTTTAGATAAGACTCATTAGTAATGGATGTGCAACCATCATTACCACCTTCAAGTGCTACATTTACTAAGTTTGCTAATGTTGTATCACTATCAGCTACTTTAGTTGCGATTACATACTCGTTATCTAAATTTGAGTTTATTTCTAGTACTATTTCATCTATAGTCCCTTTGATACTTGAACTAAATAACTGCTTAGTTCCTTCAAAGAATATAAAGTCCTTTTTATCTGCATCCACTAGATTAGATTTTATTGTTACATTAAAGTTTCTAGCTGTTGGATACTTAGTTTCCAGCTTAATTACATCTTTTGCAGTATTTTCTGTAGTATCTTTAAGTATTAATGTACCATTTTTTTGATTTCCATCTACAAGTCTATACAACAATAGTTCCTTTACATTCCCTAATAAAGCTAGTTTTCCTAGTTTGAAAGCTGAATAACTCACATCATCACCAAATAAAGTTTTAAGTTGTCTCAAATCATTTTTTATTGTTATTACCTTACCTACATCTCCCCAATTAGCTTTAACTGGCATTGCTAATCTACCCTTTAAACCTGTGTTTGTAGATTTTTCTGCTTGAGTCTTAAATCTGTTATAAAAACCAGGTATCTCTTTTTTTTCTTTCTCATTCCATGTTCCAGTTGCCATATGCTACTTCGCCTCTCTTTCTAAGAAATCTTTTATTAATTTCTCAAACTCTACTTTTGTAAGTTCTTCTTTCTTACAATTAAATAAAGCACCTGCAACTACTTCTTTCTTGTAGCCAAGTGCTTCACTATTTTTTAAGAAATCTTCTTTTGAATATTTTTCTTCCTGCTTACTTACATTAATCTTTTTATTATTTGTTTCAGCCAACCCATGCACCTCCTATCTTAAATTTCCGTTGCTATAAATCTCCTTCATAATAGGTCCTTCTCTTTTTATCTTGCCTATCATTTTGAACACAACTGTTAATTGACCACTAGAAAACATATCTGATTCTCTATCCTCAACTACGCTAACAAGAGTTAAATACATGTTTTTATCTTCTCTAAGTCTTACTCTCTTATCTATCATTAACTTAGTCTCTAATTCTTCAAGAAGCTTAACTATTTCATCTTTATTTTTGCTAACAACATGACATTTCATAGTTTTGGTAATCTCAATCAGATGATAATTTATTCTTTTGTTTTCAACATTTGTAGTTCGCCACAAACAGCTTGGAGCTATAAAGTTTTTCTTCCAATTATCTTTGTAACTCTCTATTTCCAATAAATCTTTTGTGTACTTAGATAGAGCTTCTACCCATCTATCATTAGTTATATCCTCTTTATCATGTAAAGCTATTACACTAAACCTTATACCTCTTGCTATAGCATCCCATTCCTCAACAACAATATCATTTTCACTTGTACCTTTATAAATGCAAGTAAAAGCTTCATTTTCAGATTCATCAACTATAGTATTCATATCTAAGATTTCAATAACTTGTTTAGTTAATTTATCTAACTTCTTAAATGTAGTTCTACCTTCATAAATCCATACTTCTATACTTCTTTCAAAACCTATTGTTTCTCCAATATCATTGTCTTGCCCTTGCACAACTACCATATAAGGCTTTTTAGTTTCCTTGTTTGGTACATTAGGTTCATAACAACCTTTCAATTCTTTTATATTATCTATTAAAGCTTTTCTTATTCCTGCCCTCATTTAATCACTCCAATATCTAAAAATCATATTACCTATTTTACCTATATTTTTATCAATAGTTGGTTTTATAATAGGCATTGCTTTTGTACCAGGATGTTGAACTGATTTTACAGGATGCGAAGCACCTCTCCAGTATAAAGCTTGAGCTGATTTTGGAGTAATAACATGTGGTTTTGAACCTTCTTCAAGTATTCCTCCATATTCTGCACCATGCGATAATCTAATAATGAAATTATTTCCTCCTCCAAGAGTTTTAGCATTTAAACTTTGTCTTGCGTGTGATGTTCTATCTGTCCAACTTGCATTTGCTTTAGCTTCACCTTCTAGCATTGCACTTGCACTCATGCAAAGTACAAACATACCTGCTTTTTTTCTATTTATATCATTTATTGCATTTGTGAAAGCACTCATTTTAATCAATCCTTTCGAGTGAACATTGATACCCACAAAGTTCTCCTTTTACAATTTGAGGATATATATTAACTATTTTCATTCTCCCATATATGCACTCAAACTCCAAAGAATCTCTACTGTTAACCTCTAAGATAACATCATTACTTACTAACATTCCATATGTTCTAATAGAACTAAATGTACCTTGCTTTTCACTTGATGTTTGCTTCTCTGCTGTCTTTTCGTTAAATATTCTAACAACACATTTTATCTCTGTTTCAGTTTCTTCAAAAGCTCCATCTATTTCGTTTTTTTTAATACTAGTTATAGTAATATTGGTGGGGTTCATATTAATAGTTCTTATTATGTCTTTTCTTCTTCTATCAATATTTATCATATTTCAAATTCTGTGCTAATTCCTAACATAAAACTTCCCTTTTCTTTTTTGTTAGTACACATATCCTTGAATTTATCTGCATTTTGATAAGCTACAGATACTAAGTCTTTTATACTAGAGCTTTTATATGTTTCTTGACCCACTTTAT